>QEVG01000042.1 GCA_003576905.1 Planctomycetota bacterium
CGCGACGTCGGGAATGTGCTGGCCGGTGCGCGAGCACGCGGGGTGCATCGCCATCGCGAAGAAGCTCAGGACGAACAGGTGAGATTTTCTTGAGGACGTGATCAAGATCCGCTTCCCGTACCAGGAGAAGTTCAACCAGAAGGTCAGCGTTGTGGGCGACGGCACCATCCGGTGCGTCGGCATCGGCCCCGTCCGGGCCGCGGGCCGGACCGCCCAGGACCTCGAGCAGCAGCTGCGCCAGGACTACGGCAAGATCATCAAGAATCCGGAACTCACCGTCGTGGTCGAGGCCGCCAACGTCAAGATCACCGAGCTGAAGAAGGCCATTACGACCGCCCCGCGCGGGCAGTCGCGCCTCGTGCCGATCAAGCCCGACGGCACCATCGACCTGCCCTATGTCGGCGAAGTCTTCGTCGCCGGAAAGACGGTCCACGAGTCGAAGCAGATGCTCGACGCGCGGTACTCGGAGGAAGACCTGAAGGAGATCGAGGTCACAGTCCAGACACTCGAATTCGCCCCGAAGCGCGTCTATGTCATGGGCGAGGTCTGGGCCCCCGGCATGCTTGAAACCAATCGTCCGCTCACCCTGGCCCAGGCCATCATCCACCAGGGCGGGCCGACGCCGCGCGCCCTGCGGTCAAAGATCCTCCTCGTTCGCCGCCAGTACCTGCCGGTCCCCGAAGCGCTGGTCTTCGACATGGAGCAGGTCCTCAACGCCACGCAACCGACCGAGTTCGGTCTTATGCCGAAGGGAAGTATCTGGCGCTGGGATCCCTACCTCGCCGACGGCGACATCATCTGGGTTCCGCCGACCCAGCTTGCCTTGGCCAACGACTGGATCGACCAGTTCTTTACCAAGGGCATCCGCTCGGTGTTCCCGTACAGCGGCGTGGTCGGCATGAACTTCGGCTACAACATTTACGAGCCGTCCCAGACCGTCAAGACGCGCCTGATCGGCCCGCCGAATGTCAATGCCCAGTTTGGGCCGTGAGGAGCGCCCGGATCGCGGAATGGACCTGCGCGTAGCACGAGGAAAGTACCCGAACCGCATAACGCGGACCCGAACAACGGTGTGACGACCATGAACGAATCATACGGAACAAGATCGCTGCGGGAGATCGTCCGGATCCTCTTTCGCCACTGGGTCCTTCTCGTTCTCATTGTGCTGATCGGCGGCCTCGGTACGTACCTCGTCTGCGAGTACGTCGTTCAGAAGCAGTACCGGAGCGACATAAGCCTGATCTTCAAGCGCCCGGTCAACCGCAGCCCCGTCAGCACCGATGCGGCCGGCGAGCGCACCCTGGAAGTGTTCGTCAAGGCCCAGCAGCAGATCGTGATGTCGGACCACGTCCTCGCCCGGACCTTCGTCCTCGTCGAGGACGGCGCGCTGCGCGACCGGTGGTACAAGCTCCAGAAGCAGTGGTACGCCGCGAAGGACAAGGGCGAGACCGAAACCTCCGACGCGTATCAGAAGATTAGAGAATTCGTCGACGAAAAGGCCTTCCGCGCCGCCGTCAACAACGTCCTCACCAACCGCCAGAAGGACTTCCTCCGCTTCCGAAAGGCGGTCAAGCTCGAAACACCCGGCGGCGAGCAGGTCGGCATGACCGAAACCTTCAAGCTCTCGGTTGACCAGGCCGGCGACCCGATGAAGGCCCACTATGCCGCCGACATCCTCGCCGACATGTACATGGTGCGCTACCAGGAGATCCAGCAGGAGCTCAGCGATCCCGCCGTGCGCGTCATCAACGACGTCATCCGCGACTTCCGCGACACGGAGTTCGCCCAGGCCATCGACGACTACCAGAACTTCGTCAAGACCAACTCCGACATGATCGGCGTGCTCGAACAGCTCCTCAAGAGCGGCACCGAGCACGGAACCCAGATCATCCTCACCAAGGTCCGCGAGAACGACGCCAGCCTGTTCATGGACCTGACACGCGACAAGGCGGTCTATGACGTCCTCAGGAAGACGCTGCCCGAAAAGGTCTTTGAATCCGGCGGGCTGGACCGCCTGAGCGAACCAGAAATTCACTCGGCGCTGTCCATTATTCCGACCGAGTTCTTCCGCGAGAACCTCCTTTTCCTCGAGCTCTCGAAGAACATGGCTCGCCTCGAGGAGAAGAAGTCCGAACTCGAGGCCCAGTACACCGACGGCAACATGGACGTCCGCTACATCCGCGAAGAGGTCGCCCGCAACAAGCGCCGCCTCCTCGACGCCGTCGTCTCGTACGCCAGGGGCCTCGAGGCCAGCATCGAGGCGCGCGACCAGCAGAAGCGCATGTACGAGGAGCTGGTCACGAAGACCCGCGAAGAGCAGAACGAAATCCACGCCAAGCTCGCCGACTATGCCCGGCTCAAGAACGAGTTTGAAGTCGCCCAGAAGCAGCTCGAAACGCTTCAGGTCGACCGCATGAACGCGATGTCCAACAAGCTGTACGCACGGGAAACCGTCACCATCAACAAGCTCGACCCGGCGTCGATCCCCGCGGCCGACAAGCCGGTCGTGCCCCTGACGGGCATCTACACCATCGTGGCCGTCGCCGTGTCGATGCTGCTCGGAATCGCCTTTGCCTTCCTCGCCGACCACTTCGACCACACGCTGCGGTCGAGCATCGAGGCGGAGCGGTACCTTGGCGTGCCGGTCCTCGGGTCCATCAAGCGGCGCGGACGAAGGCTGATCGTGTGAGGCCGCCGCCGAGGTCGAAATAACGAAACCCCCGGACGGGTGCTGCCGATAATCCGGACGCAGTGCCCACCCGGAGCGTAAAATAGAGCGAGGAGTGTGCCCCGTGTCCGATAAGCCGGAAAACCAGGGACATGATTTCAACTCCGCGGATGACGAACTCAGTCAGCCGCCGAAGCCGGAGCAGATCTGGCCCCCGCCCGGGCCGAAAAAGCGGCCTCAGCCGCCGGCCTCCTCCAAGCCCCCGGCCGACGAGGGCGAACCGATCGAACTCGACTGGGACGACGGCGTCGAGAAGCTCGACGACGTCATCGAGGAGATCCGCCACCTGAACGGCGAGACCGAGGCCATGAAGGCCGCGGCAGAACTGGAGGCCGCCGATGCAGCCCTCGACGATACGCCCGTCATGAGCCGCGAAGCGGCCGCGACCGCCCCCCGCGCCGGCACGCAGGTTTCCGTCCGTGTGCGTCCGAAGTCCGAGGCCGAAATGGCCCAGCTCTGGAGCAACGTCTTTTTCTCCGCGGAACAGACCCCTCCCAAGGCCGTCATCGTCACGCCCGCACGGCGCGGCGACGGCGCGACCCAGATCGCCACCGGCCTGGCACTGATCGGAGCCGAGGCCAACCGCGACGTCCGTATCGCCCTGGTTGACTTCAACCTCCGCCACCCGGACGTCGCCGACCTGCTCGGCATCTCCGCCGAGCCCGGCGTCACCGACGTTCTGACCGGCCGCGCCACGCTCGATCGCGCGATGCAGACCATTTCCACCGAGGGCGGAGGGACGATTCACGTGCTCTCCGCCGGCGCCCCCGTCGAGCAGCCCCTGGGGCTCCTCAAGAGCCGCCAGGTCAAGGCGATGCTGACACGGCTCAAGGACCGCTACGACCACGTGATCATCGACGTGTCCAGCCCGTCGACGTTCCCCGATCCGCAGATCATCGGGTCGATGGTCGACGGTGCGCTCCTCGTCGTTCGCGCCGGACAGACCCCGCGCGAAACCGTCTCCGAAGTCAAGAAACGCCTGGATATCGCCGGTGTCAACTGCCTCGGTCTCGTGCTCAATCAGCGAAACGACCCGATTCCGGCCCTGGTCTATCGAATGACCTGACAGCGCCGCGGCGCGCGACGTGGACGGCCCCGGTCGGGCCGTCGGTACCGGGCGGCTGACCAACTACCACGCATGAAGGATCGCGATCCGTGTCCACCCTTACCGCACCCCGCGCCTCGCTGCACGCCTTCCTGGCGATCACCGCGATCATGGCGGTCATGTTCGGCGCCGTCGCACTCCAATGGGTGCCCGCCGTCTACCTGCTCTTCATGTGGGCGGCCCTCGGCGGCTGCGTCCTGTTTATCTTTTACACCATAAAGGGCGACCTGCTCTCCGCGATTCTTCTGTGGTTCATCACCCTCATCGTTCTGCACGAGGAGTTCTGGCGCGTCAACGTCCCGCTCTTCTTCGCCGTGACGATCCCGCGCCTTGGAATCGTCGTCCTCGTGCTCCTGCTCTTCGCCATGCTCTGCGTCGGCCGGTTTCGCATGCGTCATGCCTGGCCCGTCAGCGGGTTCATCGCCCTCGTGGCCGCGTATTTCTTCCTCTCGGCCCTGGTCAGCGGTTTCGAGACGCGGTCTGTCGTCTCCGTCCACTACCGCCTGATCGGAGGGTACATCTTCCCCTTCGCCGTCTTCGGGCTCGTGCTGCATGCCTTCAACAACGAACGCGACTTCAAGCGCATGGCCCTGTTCTTCGCAGGGCTTTCCGTCTATCTGACCTTCACCGGCTGGTGCGAACGATTCGAAGTGAAGGCCCTGATCTGGCCGCGCTTCATCAGCGATCCGACCGTCGGCATTCACTGGGGCCGCGTGCGCGGTCCCTTCGTCATGTCGGCCGCGATGGGCCTGGCCCTCGTCTATTGCTTCTTCAACAACCTTGTGCTCGCACGGAACGTCCTGCACGGCCGCTGGATGCTCTATGGCCTGAACCTGCTCATGGTTCCGGTGATCTTCTGGACCAAGACGCGCTCGGTGTGGCTCTCTTTCGTGCTCTGCATGCTCATCTGGGCCGCTTATTCGCGCCGGCGCACGACCCGCGTCGTATCCGTGTCCGTCCTTCTCGCCGCCACCCTGCTGATCGCCGTCATCAACATGGAGAACTTCCTCACCGCCGACCGCGATGTCGGCGGTCTGACCGACACCGAGCCCCTGCTCCTCCGCATCGGCCTCGCCCAGATGACCTGGGAAATCGTCAAGGAACACCCGCTCTTCGGCATCGGCTTCGGCCATTTCCGCGACTATGCCCCGAGTTTCGCGAACGACCCGTCCAGCCCGTTTTACGCGTTCGGTACCACGGCCCTCGAGCATAACAACCTCCTTTCCATCGCCGCCGAAACCGGCATCATCGGCGTCTGCCTCTACATTCTCATGGCCGTGTTCCTCGTGCGCTTCTCCATTCAGCTCTATCGAAAGCTCCCGCCCAAGGGGCCCGGCCTCATCAGCCGCGACCTGCTCGTTCTCTACTGGATTCTCGCCGCCGCCTACTTCATCGACGGTACCTTCCGCGAAACGAGCGACAACCCCTTTGCCAACTCGCTGTTCTTCGGACTCAGTGCCGTTCCAGTGGCTCTCAACATCCTGCTGTCGCCCGTTCCGATCCGTGCCCGGCCGGGCTTCCCGCCCCCGGGTCGGACCGGCCGCCCTGCCCCACCGCCCCGTGGTCCCGGCGGACGCCCCGCTCCGCTATCATCCCGCCGACCGCCGCGCGGGTCCGCGCCGGGCCTTCGTCCCCCTGCGGGTGGATGGGCCGGCTCACCCGGAGCCGGCGTGTGAAGGCGACCATGGATAATCCAGCGCCGCGCGTATTTGCCGGATCGACCCTGAACGACGTCGATCCGTCCGCGCTTCCACGCACCCTGCGCAGACGCATTTTCGAGTCCACCGCGCTGAGCCAGTCGCTCGGACTTTACCTGCCGGCGACTGTCGCTTTCCGTCTCATCAACTTCGGACGGATACTCCTCCTGACCTGGTGGATGAGCAAGCAGCAGTTCGGCCTGCTCAACATGATCCTCCTCGCCCTCAATGTCCTCACGCCCCTGTGCAGCCTCGGGCTGAACGAAGCCGTCACGCGCTATGTTCCCCAGCACGAATCGCGCGGCTCCCTGCGCCGCTTTTTCGGCCGCTCTTTCGGCCTCCTGCTCGCCATCACCGGCGTCAGCATTGCCGTCATGTGGCTGCTCGCCGAAAAGCTCGGCGTGTTCTTTTATGCCCAGGTCTTCACCGACGCCCGTGTCTTCGCGGAGTTTCGCGCAGAGGCCCCCGAACTGGCCCGGCTCTCCGCCGTGGTGGTCGGATTGCTCATCGCCTACTTTTACCTTCTCGCCGTGATGAAGGGCCTGCGCATGTTCACGGCCCTGTCCTTCATGGAACTCGTCCACGGGATCATCTTTCTCGTCCTCAGCGTTTTCGCCATCACCACGGGCCACCTCAGCGCCTTCACGCTCACGGCGCTCTACGGCATTTCGCTCTTCATTCCGATTGTCGTCTTCGGAGTCGGCCTGTTCCGCAGCATCTCGGAGGGCACCGCCGAGGAAAGCCCCCCCGAAGAGCACGACTGGGTCGTCAAACTGCTCCGCTTTTCCGTCTGGACCACGCTCGCCGGAATTACCTGGCAGGCCCTCGTCTATTACCCCACCTGGTTCCTCAACAAGGTCAACGGACACGACGCCGTCGCCGTGTTCTCCGCCGTCCGCCAGATCGGCCAGTTCATTCTCGTCGGCGCGGTCGCCGTCGTTACCGTCGTCATGACCATCGTCACCAAGACGTGGGAAACGCGCGGCCGCGAAGCCGCACAGCGCCAGCTCTCGCTCGCCTTTCGCGGAACCGGCCTCGGCCTGCTCGTCCTGTGCACCGTCCTCGCCTTGTGCAAGGACCTGATCATTCGCATGTTCCAGCGCGACTATGCGCCGGGGGCCGATGTCCTGCCCCTGCACCTGCTCTTTTTCCTCCTCGGCGCATACCTCGCCTTCCTGCCCATCCACTTTCAGCTCACCGAAAAGACCCGCCACATGTTCTGGCCCTGGGCCATCGGTGTGGCCGGCAACATGCTCTATGCCTTCTGGCTGGCCGGACCGGGCCTCCAGACCGTCAAGGGTTTCGAGATCTGGCGCGGCCTGTCGCGCGTCGTCGCGCCCTTCTTTGTGACCGGGTTCTCGGATCCGATGGGCCTGGGCAACGCGGCCTGGTGCGGGGTGTTCGCGATCTTTACGGCACTCCTTCTCTGCCTCGTCCTCATCCATAATGAGTGCTGCAAGCTCGACCGCGGCACCTACCTTGTCATCGCCGCTGCCGGCCTGCTCGGTTTGAACCCCTGGATTCTGACCGTCGGCATGATCGCCTTCATTATCCTCAGCTTCCAGACCGAACTCGTTTTCACCGGCGCGGAGCGCCGACGAATCATCGGCTACATCTTCGGCGCCCTGTCCCATGTGCCGTCGGTCCGGCAGATTCTCCGATGGAAGAACGGGGCCTGAACGCCGGCCTGCCGAGGGACGAAGCGTGACCCGGACGCCCTCCATCTCCGTCGTCATCTGCACGCGAAACCGCCCGCAGGCGCTGGCGGAAACGCTCGCGTCCATCTGGCCGCAGTCGCGCCGACCCGACGAACTGATCCTCATCGACGATGGTGATCTCGATGCCGCCGTCCGGGACGACGTGGCCGCGCACTGCTCCCGCCTCGGCGTCCGCTTCCTCTGCGAGAAGAACGCGCGGCCCGGCCTGACGCCGGGGCGCAACCTCGCCGCCCGCCTTGCAACGGGCGACGTGCTGTTCTATCTCGATGACGACGTCACATGCCGGCCCGACTGCATCGAACGCGTAGCGGCGCTCTTCGCGGATCCGGCCATAGCCGGCGTGACCGCCACGATCGAAGAGCCGCGCTTCGAGTGCTCGCGTTCCGCGCGGCTGTATCAGCTTGGATATCGAATCGCCGCGTGGTGGCGCATCGCTCCGCGCACGGGGCCGAAGGGGCCGCCGCCGCGGATTCTTGAACGCCCCTGGGTCGCCACCCGCGCCCGCTGGCTTTCAGGCGCGGCAATGGCCCTGCGCCGAACAATCGTCCTTGAGCACCCGTTCGACGAGAATCTCGTCGAATACGCGCTGGGAGAGGATCGCGAAATGGGCTACCGCCTCGCATCGAGGTACTGGCTGCTCGAGTCGAAGCTCGCCCGCGTCGTGCATCGCCGCGACGGCGCCGCCCGAACCGAAAACCGGCGGCTGGGCTACATGACCGTCCGAAACTACCTCTATATCCTCGGCAAGACCTGCACGATCGGAGTCGGCGAGCGGCTCCTTATCGCGTGGAGCCTGTTTGTCGTCGCCTGCATGCACCTCGCCTGGAGTCTTGGCCCCGGCCAAAGAGGTCACTTTTCCTCGCTGTGGGGAATGCTCGAGGGATTGGCCGCATCCCTCCGCGATCTTTGCGCCGCCCGGACTCCGCGCGGAACGCCGAATCCCCGCCGTGGCGCGCGGCCCGACATCGCCACCCCTCCCCTGACCATCGCGAACAGCGGCCGGAACGCGACGCCCCCGCGAAACGTCCTGTTCGTCACCAACCGGCTCGAACCCGGCGGGGCGGAATTGATGCTGTTAGCCCTTGTCAAGCGCCTCTCCGCGCATGGCATCCGCCCCCACATCCTCTGCCTCAAGGACGGAGGACCGCTTGCCCCGGAGTGCCGCAGCTTAGGCATTCCCGTGTATGAAAAGATTCTTGAGCACCGGACGGACGCCGCGGCCATTTGCCGCATAGGGGGAATCATCGCCGACAGCGCCATCGACGCCGTCGTCGTCGCGCACAGCGGCGGCGACCGCATGTTCTGGGCCACCCTGGCCGCCGCGCTGTCGGGCACCCCGGTCGTCGTCTGGTCCCATTGGTTCCCCCTGCCGAATCAGCATCACTTCGAGCGCGCCAACCGCGCCCTCTATCGCCTCGTGCAGGTTTTTGTCGCCCTCGGCGAGCGCCAGCGCCAGGCGCTTATCCGCCACGAGTACGTGCCCGCCGGGCGAATCGCCGTCATCCCGAACGCCATCGAACTCGATCGCTTCCGCCGGCACGACGTTTCCCGCGCCGAGGCCCGCCGGCGGCTTGGCCTGGCCGACGACCAGATCGCCGTCGCAATCATTGCCAATCTGCGTAGAGAGAAGCGGCACGACGTCTTTATCCAGGCCGCGCGCAACCTCGCACCGCGCGACGCGCGACTTCGTTTCCTGGTCATCGGCGACGGACCGGGCCGCGACGCCGTGCAATCATGCGCAGCCGCCTCCGGTCTCGATCCCGAAGTTCTCCGGCTGTTGGGGCCCCGCAGCGACATCGTGGAAATCCTGCCCGCGATCGACATTTCCTGTCTGTGCAGCGATCAGGAGTGCTTCAGCGTCACCATGCTGGAAGCCGCCGCGGCGGGTGTACCCTTTATCGGGCCCGACTCCGGCTGCATGCCCGAGTTCCTCGAACACCGAAAAACCGGCTTGCTCATCGAGCCTGCCGACCCCATCCAACTGGCCGAAGCCATTGCAGAACTCGCGCGCGATTCGGACCTCCGAACCGCCATTGCCGATGCGGCACGTCGGAAAGTACTCATCGGCTACGGTATCGAAAAAATGTCCGAGGCTTTCGCAGACCTCCTCCGGGCGACCGCCGCCGCGCCTTCTTCGTCGGCGCAAATCGACCGCGATCGTCCACGCCGCTTGCCGGAATTCGCCGCCGTCTGACCTCTCTCGGCCTCTCTATGGGCCAATAATCATACGCCGCAATTGTCCGACGCCCGGTTGCTTCGTAGAGTTAAGCAGGGAACGGCAAACTCACGGAACGACGATTGTGCCGTCGTTCGAACAGCCGCACCCATTTCCAACCGATACTCCCACCGGCTGCGCGGGAGGCTTGGAATCCGCCGCGAATTTCGCTAAGCTAAGCAGCCAGGGAAGCTTAGAAGCATGCAGGCCCTTTATTCGCCAATCAGCCGCACGCGCCCGACCTCGGTCGTCCATTTCGTTTCGACGTTTAAGGTAAAGACCGATACCAAGTGGCTGCTGCACCTCGCTCGACACCTCGACCGATCAGTGTTTCGCCTGTCCGTCGCCTGCTTCTATGAGGGCGGTCCGATCCAGGCTCAGCTCGAAGCCCTCGGCGTCCAGACGCTTAACCTCGACGTACCCGCCGAACACGACCCGCGCGCCATCCTCCGCGCCCGAAACTACATTGAACAATGCGATGCCCAGATCGTTCATACGCACCTGCTTCGCGCCGACCTGATGGCCGGGCTTGCCGCGCGCTGGGCGGCCGTTCCCGTGATCATTTCGACCTGTTATGCCCTGGGCGAATACCGCCGCGAGAAAAAGCGGCGATCCGACCGCCTGCTCGACTCGGTATGTTCCGCGCTTCCGACACACACACTCGCGGTCTCAAAGGCCGTCGCGTTCGACTGCATTACGCGCCTGCACATGGACCCGCAGGACGTGTCGGTCATTCACACTGGCATTGACCCGCCGGAGGGCGATTTCTCCGCGGCCGCCTCCGAATTTCGCGCCGCCCACAACGCCGTCGGCCGTCCGCTCGTCCTGACCCTCTCGCGCCTCAGCTACGAAAAGGGCATCGACGTCTTGATCGACGCCGCCGACGAACTCCGCACGCGCGTCTCGGATGTTCGGATCGTCGTCCTCGGGGAAGGCCCCGACCGCGCCGCGCTGGAGCAGCGAATTGACCGCATGGGTCTCCGCGACGTCGTCACACTCGCCGGCTTCTGCCCGGACGTATGGCCCGCCCTCGCCGCTTCGGATGTTGTCTGCTTGCCGTCAAAATCAGAAGGCATGCCCAACGCCCTGCTCGAAGCCATGGCCATGCGAAAGCCCGTCGTCGCCAGCTTCGTCGGCGGCATTCCCGAAGCCGTCATCGACGAAGTGAACGGACTGCTCGCCGAACCGGGAGACGCGGCAGCGCTCGCGGCCGGCCTGGCGCGCTGTCTGACGGATCCGACATTCGCCGCGCGCCTCGGAGAGGCCGCGGCCCGCACCGTTCATGAAAAGTTCCTGGCAAAGGACGCCGTGGCCCGATACGCAGCGCTTTATCGACAGGAACTCTGTCGACGGAGATCCACGCGTGACTTCATCGCCGCCGCAAGTTGAACTCCCGCCGGCCGTCGAAGTCCTCGGCCTGCCCGTCCGTCCCCTTCGGACCGACGGGCTGATCGAGCTGCTGGCCCAGCGCGCCCGCGCCGGCCTGAAGACCACCGCGTGCTACGCCAACGCCCACACTGTGAACATGGCCGTTCGCGATCCCGACTTTCGCCGCGCGCTCGTCGATTCCGAAGTCCTCTACGCAGACGGCGCGTCCGTCGTCTGGGCCAGCCGCTACGCGGCGAAAAGGCTTCCGGAGCGGATGACCTCCGCCGACTACTTCCCCGCATTTGCACGGCGCTGCGCCGACCTCGGCTTGTCGCTCTACCTGCTCGGCGGCGTCGATGGAATCGCCGCCGCGGCCGCCGCGCGGCTGACCGCCGATATCCCGCGTTTGCGCATCGTCGGTATGCACCACGGGCATTTCGCCCTGGACTGCTCCGACGAAGTCATTACTGACATCAACTCCGCCCGGCCCGACGTACTCGTCGTGGGGATGTCGAGCCCGCGGCAGGAACTCTGGCTCGCGCGGCATGCGGGCGAGATTGAAACGCCGGTAAGATGGTGCGTGGGGGCCCTGTTCGATTATCTGGCCGGAGCCGAGAAACGCGCGCCGGCGTGGCTGTGCCGCATGGGCGGCGAATGGCTGTTTCGGCTGCTCGTCGACCCGCTCGGCAAATGGCGCAGGTATCTGCTGGGCAATCCACTCTTCGTGTGGAACACCCTGCGCTGGCGTGTGTCCCGGCGACGTGAGTTATCGGCAACGCCCGAGGCGCTGAAGCTCACCAGGGGATAGAAGGGAAACGGAAACGGACGCAGGCCGCCTCTGCGTCCGATGAAGCATGGCCGCCGGTCGGCGGCAAGGAACGAGGAAGGGTTGAAGAGCCGCCCCAGCGCGGCCCTTCGGAAAGAAAGAAGCCATGCAGCAGGCCAAACAGTCCGCCGCCGCGGTGGCCGTTCTCGACGCCGAACGCGGCTTTCGCCCCGCATCGCCGAAGGCGGTCCGCGCGCCGGCCGTTCGGCCCTGGTATCCGATCGCCGTCCGTGCGATCGACATCGTCCTCGCCTCCCTCGCGCTCGTCCTGGCCGCCCCCATCATTCTTCTGGCCGCGATCGCCATCAAGCTGACCTCGCGCGGGCCGGCCTTCTTCCATCAAAAGCGCGCCGGGCTCCACCAGCGCCCCTTCACCATGTACAAGCTCCGCACGATGTACCAGGGAGCGGATGACGACAAGGAGCTGTTCCGCAAGTTCAATTCGCTTCCGACCGGCCCCTGCTTCAAGATGAAAAACGACCCGCGCGTCACTACCGTCGGCCGGTGGCTGCGCCGGTCGAGCATCGATGAACTGCCGCAGTTTCTTAATGTTCTCCTGGGCAACATGAGCCTCGTCGGACCGCGCCCGCTCCCGCTCGATGAAGTCCGCACCGACACCCCGGAGCAGAAGCTGCGTTTCACCGTCAAGCCGGGCATCACCTGCCTCTGGCAGGTCAGCGGTCGAACGGAGATCCCCTACGAGGAATGGCTCGCCCTCGACGTGTGGTACATCCGCAATCGCTCGCTCTCGCTCGACATGCAGATTCTGATCAAAACCGTCCCTGCCGTGCTCTCCGGCCGCGGAGCCTACTGACGCCGCACGGCCCCCAATCGATACCTTCGCGTCAAGTCACGAAACAGAGCTGATGGCGCCGTTCTGAAGGTACCGTATCGTCCGTTTGCGCCAAAACGGAATAAACAGCAGCACCACTTCGCTCTCAACCTGCCATGCGCCGCCCGCCCTGGTTTCAACTCGCTACCGATAGTCGGTCGTCCCCCGCCGATACACGCAAAGCCTGATCTTTCCCGAGACTCCGGCGGCAAAACAGCGAAGCGAGGCTTCCTCATCCATGAATTGCTCGTGTCATCCCTCAAAGCCGACGATGTACCCGCCGTCAGCCGGCCAAAGCGCGGCATCGAATCCGGTGCGATCCGCCGCGCGAACGACAAGGTGGCAGCCTCCAGGGTCAGCGTGTATTGCGAACTCGACTGCAAGCCGCCGCCGCAGCCGATCAAGAAAGTGCTGCCCAACAGGGTCGATTTGGATCTTGGCCATACCCGCTCACCAGCCGCCCGGAGACAAGTTCAAACTCCAGGAGTCATCGCGGTATCCTCGAGCGGGACCGCGCGCCCGGTGTCAATGCGCAGAACGCGAAGCGCTCCACTGACGAGGTCCAGCCGGGCACACGTCCTCGGGCGGGCCCGGTACAACGCGCCCGGGTTGATCATCCGGCAACCCCCGCACCGCGTGTCGGCGTACCGGTGGGTGTGCCCGTAAAAGAGGTAGTCCAGCCCGTTACCGCCCGCCGCCGTCGCGAAGCCCGGCTCGTGCCCGTGATATACCGCGATGCGCTTCCCTGCCAGTTCGATCCGCGTGTCCCGCTGAGGCCACCGAAGCCCTAGACCCTCCACGTACTTTCGAATCGCCGGTGAAACGTCGTCACAGTTGCCCCATACAAAAGTGAACGCGTAGCCCGCCATCTCGGCAAGCACGTTCTCTCCGCACACATCGCCGCAGTGAATATAGTGCTCCGCCCCAAGCGACTTGAGCAGTGCCACCGCCCTGGCCGTCGCGGCCGCGTCGCCGTGGCTGTCCGACATGATACCGACGATCATCGCGCTCACTCCCGGCTACAGGGCCCCGCCGGCTGACGCCGCATCCTCCGGCCTGTTCCAGTTCTCCACGCCACGCGCTTCCCCTTCCGATAGCTCTATCATCGAAACCCGCAACCCTTCCAGCAGCTTCATCATACCGAGCCGCCGCGCCGCGATCGCCCATCGAACTTTCGGCAGGATGCCCCCGCGATAAAGCCCGCAGCAAGGATGCGCCCGCCGGACATTTCCGCCGGCTGTCACGAAAACCGCGGCTTCCGCCTCGCCGATCCCATCAGCCAGCCGCGACAGAAGCCCCGCCGTCACGTTCGGCATGTCGCACGCCAGCAGCAGGCAGCCTCGATCCGGCCGCGCCGCCAGAAGCGCTTCCAGCCCGCCGATCGGCCCCAGGCCGGGCGTCGCATCGGGAATCACGGGGAGATGGCGGAGCGATTGGGGGACCTCGAAGGGCGGCTCGCCGATAAGCAGTGTTTCACCGGCGGCGGCGCCGGCCGCGGCACAGACGCGTTCGATAAGTGCCGCATTACCGGCACGCAGCAGTGCCTTGGGACGCCCCATGCGGCTGCTCGCGCCGCCGATCAGGATACCGGCCGATAGCTCCATGCCGATAGGACTTTCAGAACGTCGCGCCTGCGGTGAAGAGAGCCGGCCGATCCGTGCCCGCGCGGCCGCGCGCTGCATCCGCCCGGATCGGGCTAATAGACGCGCCGTTCGCGCTGCGACGGGATGCCCAACTGGGCGCGGTACTTGGCCACGGTTCGCCGCGCGATGGGCACGCTGACCTGTTCGTTGACCAGGCGCATGATCTCGTCGTCGGTCAGCGGATTGGCCTTGTCCTCCTTGTCGACGATCTCCTTCACCTTGGCCTTGATGCTGTTCCAGCTTACCGCCTCGCCGGTGGCATCGGTCGTTCCGCCGGAAAAGAACTGCCGGAGCGGAAAGAGACCCCGTGGCGTCTGAACATATTTCCCGTCCACCGTCCGGCTGATCGTCGAAGGATCGCAGCCAAACTCCTCCGCCAGGTCACGCATCCGCAGTACCTTGAGAAACTGCGGCCCGAAGTCAAAGAACTCCCGCTGCCGCTCCAGGAGCACCTTGGCGATCTCCAACAGCCGCTCGCGCCGGTAGCGGATCGCGTCGATCAGCACGCTGGCCGACTCGAGCCGCTTCTTGATGAACTCCCGCGTCTCCTTGTCCAGCGTCTTGTCCTGAAGCATGTCCCGGTACTGTGCCGACACGCGCAGCCGCTGCGTGTTGCCGCGGGCCAGCCGCACGGTATAGCCGTCTCCGTCGTCGCTGTAGTCAATGAGAATATCCGGTGATATCCGCGGTACGTCGGATGGCTGGGCCAGCAGGCCGGGATGATGATTCAGCTTCCCGATGACCTTCAGCGCGTCCTTGATCTCATCGATGCCCCGACCCGTCGCCTTCGCGACCTGCGGGTACATGTTCTTGCCCAGCTCGACGAGATGATTCTCGACCAGGTCGCAGTAGAACGGGTCGTTCTGGCCCTTCGCCTTCAGTTGAATCATCAGGCATTCCGAAAGGTCCCGCGCCCCGACCCCGATCGGCTCAAGCGTCTGCACCAGCGCAATTGCCTTTTCGAGAACGCCCAGGTCGAGCGGCGGCGTCCGCGACAACGAAATCTCCTCCATCAGCTTCCGGCGCTCTTCCGCCATCCGCCGGATGATCAGCGGCCGCGTCTCGATCGGCTCGCCGTCGCCCTTGTATTGATGATGCTCCGCCTCCGAGCGCACGTAGCCGTCCTCGTCCATCCAGTCGATCAGGACTTCGCCCGCGCGCTTCACCGGCTCCTCCGCGTCCACCAATGCCCACTGCCGCATGAGCTGTTCGCGAAGGCACTCGCCGCGCGTGGCCGTGTTGGCCATCGCGTCCATCTTCGCGTCACGCTCGCCCCCACCCGAAAGGCTGCTCCGCCCGTATGGCAGGTCGCCGGGGTCGAATTCGTACTCGCGTCCCAGTCGGTCAAGCCGCTCAAAGCTCTCGGCCTCCGCCTGGCTCGCTTCCGACGGCGGCGGTTCTTCACGCTGTTCCGGCTCGCGAACCACCCCTTCCACTTCCGGTTCCTCCAGAACCGGGTTCTGTTCCATTTCCTCCCGCACCTTGGCCTCCAGGGCCATCAGGGGGAGCTGGAGTATCTCCATCGACTGCACAAGCTGCGGGCTGAGCCGCTGCTCAAGCCGCATCTGCTGTGAAGGAAGCATGGAGAGGTATTGCGACATCGACGGTCCTGTAACCTTTATCGTGGCGGCAGGTTATGCGGGCCCATACGCCTTGCGTATCGGATGCCCGCCATACCCGCTCAAGCGAATTATACTGCCGGCTGCCTGCAATGGCATACGAATTCCGCCGCGCGGCATACAATTTGCCGATCTCGCATGATATACGACGCGGCCACCCCGAAGCCCGGGATGCCCCTGTACGAAACTGCGGACATCGGCCCGATCGAAGTGAACGAACCAGGGTGGTGCCGTGAGTGACCGCCCGCGATCATTCCATGGCCGGACCGCTGTCGCGCGCCTGTGGGCACACCTTTTATGAATCGCTACCGGCAGTGACAATTCCACGGCATCATAAAACACCGGAGCAATCCTTCCCTAACACCCTCCGCACGAACTGCGGAATCTGGGCCTCCTCTGAAGACCCTTGCTCCCCTATCATTGACTGAGTCCGACCCGTGATCCGGCGATCGCAAGCGCATGCGCTGCTGGGCACCGGGACCTGTGACCGCAAGCGAACTGCCCCGTGACACGACTCCTCGACGCTCCGTTCTTTCTCCTCTTCGGACTTATAGCCGTCGGCATGGCGCTCGGCGCGATTCGATTCAGGAGCCTCTCCTTCAGCGCCGCCGGCGTATTCTTCCTTGCACTCGTCGCCGGCCATTACCAGCACGTGATTCCCCCGGCGCTCACCGAATTCGGTCTGGTGCTCTTTGTCTATTCGGTCGGCCTCCAGTCCGGTTCGCGCTTCTTCCGGGTCCTCCGCTCGCATGGCTGGGTCTGCGTCGGCGTCGCGGCCTCCGCGACCCTCACTGGTGCGGCCGTTGCCTATGTCCTCGCCCGCGGACTCGGTCTTTCTCCCGCGCTGGCCGCGGGTCTTTTCTCCGGAGGTACGACCTGCACACCCGCGCTCGCCGCCCTGCTCGAAGCCCTCAACCGCCTCAGTCCCGATGCCGCCCCATTGGCCGCCGTAGGCTATGCCGTCGGCTACCCCTTCAGCGTGATCGCCTGCGTCCTGGCCATCCAGCTCCTGCCCCGCCTGACGCGCACAACCGTGACCCGCGCCGCCGAGGAATACCGTCGCGGCCTGGCCGACCTGGCCCCGGCCCTCGAGCGCTGCGCCTTTCGCGTCACCAATCCCAACTGCGCCGGCGTAACCGTCGCCGAGCTCAAGGCGCTCCGGATGACCGACGCGGTGATCTGCCGCGTGGAACACGACGGCGTCTCGGTTCCCGCGCGGCCCGACACCGTCATGCACATGGGCGACGTCGCGGTGACCGTCGGCCTGCCCCAGGAACTGGCAAAGCTCGAGACCATCATCGGAACCATCGCCCCCGAGCCGCCCCTCGACCCTGCGGGCCCGATCGCCAGCGAATTGATCGTCGTATCGCGCAGGACCGTCTTCGGCCGCCGCATCCGCGATCTTCACCTCTGGGAGACCCACGGCGTGACCGCCACCCGCCTGCGCCGCGGTGACACTGAGATGACCCCGCACGGCGACACCGTCCTTGAACCCGGCGACGTCCTCCGCCTCGTCGGCGCCCGCGCGGATGTCGCCGCCGTGGCCCAGCTCATCGGCCGGGAGGAACGCCGCCTCGACGAAACCAGCATGATCCCCTTCGCCGCCGGAATCGCCCTCGGCGCCGCGGTCGGGCGGATCCCCATCCCCGCCCCGGGCGGTCTGCACTTTCAACTCGGCATCGGCGGCGGCGCGTTTCTCGTGGCACTCGTCATCGGCCACCTCGGCCACGTCGGCCCGTTGCGCATCTACGTCCCCAATGCCGCGAAGCACTTCGCCCGTGAACTCGGGATCGTCATCTTCCTCGCCGGCGCCGGGACCGTCGCGGGACAACACTTTGTCTCCATCCTCCGAGAAGTGGGATACGCCCTTTTCCTTTACGCCGCGCTCGTCACCCTTGCGACCCTCGCGACCGCCCTGCTCGTCATGCGCCTCGCGTTCAGATGGAACATCCTCTACGCCGCCGGAAGCCTTAGCGCCATCATGACCAGCCCACCCGGCCTGACCGCCGCGTCGGAAATGACCGACATCGACGCCCCCGCGGTCAGTTTCGCCAGCGTCTATCCGATCGCCCTTATTATCAAGATCGCTCTCGCCCCGCTCCTGTACCTTGTCCTCGCGCAATGACGCGCGCCCCCGCCGCCGTCCGCCGTGATAAGCCCGATGCACGCCCTCGGCGAACGCCGGGCCGCCCCCTATGATCCACCGCCGGACCGACGGAGCCATTGCCGCGATGCCCCACGCCCCCAACCCTTCGCCCGACCCGAAGATCGCCCGTGACCTCAAAACGCTGGCACAGTTCATTCGCATCTACTGCCGGCACAAGCACGCCGACGCCGAAAAGTCCGTCCCCCGCATCAAGGGATTCGACTACGCCGAACTCGGAATCAAGCCCCCCGAGGTGTGCGGCGCGTGTGCCAGGCTGCTGGCCCACGCCTTCGTCAAGCGCGCCCATTGCCCCTTCAAACCCAAGCCCGCCTGCAAGCACTGCCGGTCGCACTGCTACCAACCCGCCTACCGGCAGCAGATTCGCGAAGTCATGCGTTACTCGGGCCGAAAGCTCATCCTCTCCGGACGGCTCGATCTGCTCTTCAAACTTATTTTCTGATTCCCCCGGAAGGCCTCATGAGCCCAACTGCGTCTTAAAAAACCTCGCGATCCGCTCGTACAGCCGGATCGTCACCTCCGGCTCCGGGACCATGTGCGTAAAGCCGGCCAGCACAAGCAGGTCATACTCCTTGCCCGCCCGGAAAAGTGCTTCCGCCATCTTCAGCGTGTGCGTGAAATAGACGTTGTCGTCCGTCGTGCCGTGAATCAGCATCAGCGGCCGCTTCAGGTCTCCCGCGTAGGTCCGCACGTTGCACGCCCGGTACCCTTCCGGATTCGCCTGCGGCAAACCCATGTACCGCTCGGTGTAATGCGTGTCATAGTCCTCCCAGTCGATCACCGGCGCGCCGGCCACCGCCGCATGAAACACGTCCGGCCGTCTGCACACCGCCATCGCCGCGAAATATCCGCCGAATGACCAGCCATAGATGCCGACCCGGGTCATGTCCATCTCGGCGTACTTCGCCCCGAGCGCCTGGATCGCCTCCGCCTGGTCCGACAGCGGGATGTCGATCAGGTTCCACGCCGTCGCACGTTCCCATGCCCGGCCCCGAAGAGGTGTGCCCCGGCCGTCAATCATCACCACCACAAACCCTTGGTCCGCGAACCACTGCTGCCGGAGGTACGCCCGACCCGACGCAGACACCACGGGATGCCCAGGCCCGCCGTACACGTAGTCCAGTACCGGGTATTTGCGCGATCTGTCAAAGTTGCGCGGGCGGATGACCGCCGCGTGATAGGTCCGGCCGCCCGCATCGACCGTCGTCAGTTCCACGTTCGCCGAAAACGGCGGAGCTTCCGCCGACGACGGCAGCGCCCGGCCCGTCGCCGCGTCGCGTTTCTTCAGTTCATACGATATCCGTCCGTCCAGCATCGAGGCCGTATGAACCCACGCACTGCCGTCCTTCGCAAAGTGGCCCCCATGCACGCCAACCCCCTCAGTCAACCGCGTCATTGCCCCCGTATCCAGCGAGACTCGATAGACGTGCTTCTGCGTTGGGTCCTCCGCGCCGGACACAATCACCTCGCGCCGCTCCGGTTGGACCGACACGACTCCGAACAACCGCGCCCCTGCCGGACGTAGTGTCCTTTTCAGTGAACCGTCCCGCCCGCGCAACTCAAGTTCCCACTCGCCGCTCCGTTCCGACGTCCACAAGAACTCCTGCCCCGCGGCCAGCCACCGCGGCATGTCGCCGTCAATATTGATCCATGCCGAATCGGTCTCCCGCAAAAGTTCGCTTACCCGCCCCGTCTCCGGATCGACCCGGTACAGCACGGCCTCGCGCTGCTCCCGCGTCTGGACATACACCGTCAGCGGCGCGTCCTTGCCCCAGTGAACAGATGCAATGTACGGGTACTTCTCGCGGTCCCACTCGACCCACGTCGCCGCGCCCCCGGTCACCGGCACAATTCCAAGCCGCGTCCGCGCATTGTTCTTTCCCGCCCGCGGATAGCGCCACCCGCGCGGCGGCTGTTCCGGCCGTCTCGGATCGGCGATGTAAAGCGTCTCAACCTCGCGGTTGTCGACTTCCTCGAACGCAATCCACCGCGCATCGCCGCTCCACCAGTATCCGGTGAAGCGATGCATCTCCTCCTGCGCCACGAACTCCGCCACGCCGTTCGATACGTCCTCCGTCCCGCCAGTCGTCACCGCCCGCTCCGTCCGCGTCGCCAGGTCGGTCACATAAACGTCATAATCGCGCACGCACGAAACAAACCGCCCGTCCGGGGAGAACCGGGCGTCCATTGCCGGACCCGCGCCGCTTTCCGGCAGGACGATCGCCGTGCCGTCCACGCGGTTCACGACGTAGAGCCTGCCCGACAGGCTCACGAGCAGCTTGCTCCCATCCTCGGACATCTTGAACCAGGTGAACCCCCGGCCGATCTCGCGCATGCGCTCGCGTCGCGCCTTTTCTTCGTCCGTCAGCTTCTCGTCCGATCCGCCGAGCAGGTCCGCGACGCGCACAACCTCCCGCACCGTCCCGTCCGCCGTGTTCATTTCGTAAAGATTGCGAACCACGTCGCGCGGACCGCTCCGAAGAAACACCACCGCGCCGCCGTCCGGAGTGATCTCCATCGAAGTCGGAAGACCGGCGGAGAAACCGTACGTCTCGGCGTGAAGCCGAAGAAAGCTCGTGTCCATGTCTCTCGTGTCAATGTGTGAGTATGGTGGCTGCGCGCAGCCCGTCATCGCCGCCGCGGCGATGACCAGCCCGGACAATCTTTCAATCGTCACCCATTCGGTTCGACGGATTGCCCGGCCCTGAGGGGGTTGAAACAGTCGCATGCGGGGTGCTTCCTTTTTTCTCTTCGTGTTCAACGACGGCTCGGTACCGGGACGATACCCGGCGCCGGCCCCGAAATGCTACCCCGCCCAGGCACCCCTGCCGGCTGCAAAAGGCGCAGAATCCACCCACGTGATTAAGTCCGCAACGTCCGAGAAGTGTTGAACCGGCCAGCCGTATCGCCCCGCAGGCGACCGGCAAACCTTAGAGATGTTCAAGGTATGAAGCTCGTTCGGCGGGCGAATGCGCCGCGTTCTTCTCGCCCCGCGGAGGGCTTACACGCATCCGACCGAGCCGAGGGCGGCGATCGCTAAAAACGCCAGAACGCCCGCCCGAATCAAGCGGTTCAGCAGTCGAGTCATGTCGGCGACTCCCACGCGCGGGTGGGTGACTTCCACTCTTGCCACATCCCTTTGGCACCCATTTATCGCGCGACGATGTGATACCCCCGGAGCCACCCCGTGTCAACGATTATTATAGCTTCATATCTGACAATAGCTTATCTCACATAACCGAACCTTCGCCTTTTGCTCACCGGTTCTTTGCATTCGCCGTGGCCCGCTGGCACTTCCCTTGCCTATGACCTTTCATGGCCAGCCGATAGACTCGGGAGAGCGGTTTCGGGGTGCCCGCCATCCCGCTGCCCGGCCGAGTCGGCTGGGAGGAGGACCGCCGTGGGAACCCATGCGATGGACAAGTTCGAGAAGCGATACGAACGCAAAAGAGAAGAAAAAAGCCGCTACCAGGCTGGCCTGCCCGGCGAGGACGAGCAGCCCCTGCCCCCGCCCGTCGAGCCGATCAAGAAGGCCAAGGCCGAGGTCGGGCGAAACGATCCCTGCCCCTGCGGCAGCGGAAAAAAGTACAAGCAGTGCTGCATGAAGAAGTAGCGCCGCCTCGCCGCGCCCCGGTGAGGGACCGCTTTGTCTGGCCGACCGCGCTCCCGCGCTGCGCCTGATTGCGGGCGCGCCATGACCGCATATCATTCCCGCCATGCCGCCGCTGCTCATGGACCTGCTTTACCTCCCCGCGGCGGCGCTCTATCTGCCATTCCTCCTTTACCAGATGATCGTCCTCGGCAAGAACCGGCGCGGCTGGGGCCAGCGCCTTGGCGGCGTTCCCCTGCGCTCCGGCGATAAACCCTGCGTGTGGATTCACGCGGTCTCCCTCGGCGAGGTCAACGCCACCCGCACCCTCGTCGACGAGATAACCCGCCGTCTCCCGGATCACGACGTCGTCGTCTCCGCCACCACCGACACCGGCTATGCCGCCGCCCTGAAGCTCTATCCCGGCCGCATTGTCTTCCGCTATCCGCTCGACCTCTCGCCAGTCGTCCGGCGCGTCTTCCGCCGAATCCGCCCAGGCGCCATTATCCTGATGGAGCTTGAGGTCTGGCCCAACTTCATCACCCTCGCCCACCGCGCTGGAGTCCCCATCTGCATCGCCAACGGCCGCGTGACGGAAGAAAAGTCCATGCGCCGCTTTCGAAAACCCGTGATTCGGACCATCGCGCGGGGCATGTTCTCCCGCATCACATGGACCGCCGCACAGGACGAAACCTACGCCCGGCGATTCGTCGAACTCGGCGTCGACCCCGACCGCGTGCACGTCGTCGGCAACCTCAAATACGACACGGCGGAAATCTCCGACAAGATCGCAGGCGCCGACGAACTCGCCGCAGCCATGGGAATCGACCGCACGCGCCCCCTCGTCGTCGCAGGCTCCACCGGGCCGGGCGAGGAGGAAATGCTGCTCGAAGCATTCGAGACCCTGCGGCCCGGCATCGCCGGGCTTCAGCTCGCCATCATCCCCCGAAAGCCGGAGCGATTCGACGAAGTCGCACGGCTGATCGAGAGTCGCGGTTACGAATGCCGCCGCCGGAGCCGGATGCCCGACGGCGCGCGCCAGGACCCGCCCGCGGACCGGCCTGTTGTCTTCCTCGGAGACACCATGGGAGAGCTGCGCAAGTTCTATAGCCTCGCCACCGTTGTGTTTGTCGGGCGGTCGCTCGTGCCCCTCGGTGGCTCGGACGTGATGGAAGTCGCGGGTCTCGGCAAGCCGATGTGCTTTGGACCATACATGGAAAACTTCGCCGAGGCGGTGCACGGGCTTCTTTCAGGCCAGGGCGCGATTCAGGTCCGAGATGCCGCCAATATGGCGCCCGCCCTGGACCGCCTCCTGAGCGACCCCGCCGCCTCGACCGCGTTCGGCGCAAACGCCCGCGCCTTTGTCGCCCGCAACACCGGCACGACAAAAAAAACCATCGACCTCCTGATTGCCGCGATCCAGTAGCTTCTGCGGTACCGCTCATTCGCGATCTTGTATCGCCGCGGCGCGTATCCGCCATGTGGAACCGCACGCCCCACGCGAAACCCGTGCCGCCAAGCGTCGCGTAGCGCGCGCCGGCGCGGCCGAGGGCTCCACGCCCTGCCCTATCAGCGAGATCGCGCGGAACGCTCGCCGGCGGGCGGGGCAAACGAAGTCAACGGCGAAAGAGACCGGAGCCGGATCCCCTCCCAGGCGCGCGGGCCCCGGCGACCCTACGGGTGCAGCAGCAGGTTGACGAAGAGTTGCGTATCCAACCCGTTCACCACCGAGTCGTTGTTGATGTTTGCGGCGCAGAGCTCGTCGTACGGCACCGCCCGAGGCGTGAGCAGGACCGTCACAAACATGCCGATATCGTCGCCGTTGACGAGCGCATCCCCGCTCACGTCACCGATGCGCCGGTTCGGACAACCGTCGCAGGCGTCACCGATGCCGTCCCCATCAGCGTCTTCTTGATTCGAGTTCGAGTACTCGACACAGTTATCACACGCGTCGGGCAAACTGTCGGAGTCTGAATCAGACAGATTTCCCTCAAAGATGTAGGCGGCCCCGGACTCGAACCCGAAACTGTCGTCATAGCGTGCACCAACAATTGCTATGGTTGGCCCGATATCCAGTGCGCAACTGAAGGCGTCACGCCAATCCGCGTCCGGCGCAGTCAGTTTGGCCTGCTGGGTCCACGTCACCCCGCTGCGGACAAATACGAATGCCGCGCCGGAATTCGGTCCGACCTCATCGTCGCCATCCGGACCACCGACGATCACCATGTTTTTGTAGATTGCGACAGGAGAGCCGAAACCGGTTGCCCATGGCGAGTCCACCGAAATGAGCTTGGCCTCGAGCATCCACGAACTGCCATTTCGCGTGAAGACATACGCGGCCCCGGAATCGGATCGGGGCCCTCTGGCCCAGGGCGCTCCCACAACAGCGACATTCCCGTCCACCGCCACCGACGTACCAAAGTGATCACCGGCGGCCGCGTCGAAGGCAACGAGCTTGGCTTGCTGTGTCCACGTTTCACCGCTGCGGACAAACACGTAGGCCGAACCTGAATCGAGACCGGCATCATCGTCAAGCGGCGACCCCACAATTACTGTTTCTCCGCTGATTGCAACGCCGTTACCAAATTTGTCACCGGTCGAGCCGTCTGGGGCAATGAGTTTGGCCTGCTCGAACCATGAGGATGCTGATCGCACAAAGACGTACGCAGATCCGGCATCTGCGGCGACGTCGTCGTTCAGGGGAGAACCTGCAATGAGCGTGTCGCCATTGATGCCGACAGACTGGCCGAACTTGTCAGTATAGGCGCCAGGCGATGGGGCGAGAATCTGTTGCAAGGACCACACCTCGCCGCTGCGGGTAAAGACATAAGCCGAGTTCTGATAAATCGACGTCACGACAGTTGTATCACCGCAGATGTCGACGGCGATTCCGCCTTGACAAATACCGGTCCCGGCACCAAGCCTGGCTTGCTCAATCCATGTGCCCTCGCTCTCGACAAGTACATATGCCGCTCCTCCATAGCCGAATCCCGGAGCACCGACAACAGCAGTACCGCCGCTGATGGCCACGGCAGCACCGAATTCGTCGTGTTCAGAAGCATCACTCGCGGTCACTTTCGAGCTCTGACTGAGTATTGGACCACCCGGACAGACATCACAAGTGTCCCCGAGGCCGTCGACGTCGACGTCCCCCTGATCAGGGTTCCAATTGGTCGGACAGTTGTCGCAAACATCACCGATCCCGTCGCTGTCGCTGTCGAGTTGATCGGCATTGGAGATTAGCGGGCAGTTGTCGCAGACGTCACCCATCCCGTCGCTGTCGCTGTCGAGTTGATCGGCATTGGAGATCAGCGGGCAGTTGTCGCAGAAATCACTGACCCCATCCGAGTCCGTGTCGGGCGACATTGATCCGTCGTGATAGACCTCATCCGCACCGATATCTACGCGGCATGCCATGATACGAGGTTCGCCGTCCAGATCGGTCTGCGTCGGCGGGTCAGGCGTGAAGTAGGGATCGCCGGCATCGATACAGGGAGAGGTAAGCTGCAGGTGAATATCGAGGATCTTGTAGGAAGTACCCGTGGCACCAAGGCCGGCGAAGTCGCCCCATACCGTCACCTGGTTCGCCGTGTTAGAGACAATCAATGATTGCCTCCCCTGCGAAGTATCTGGATTCAGAAACGCCCCGGCCCACTGCCCCGCCGTCCAGTTCGCCGATGCATCGGTCAGCGTTGTTTGCATCGACTCCGGATCGAACACCGCGTTCATTGACCAATGACCTGTCGCGCCCGGACTGAACAATGGATCGGCTCCAATGTTGCCCTCGCCGCCAAGTGAACCAGTCAGGCCCTGGACAGTCGAATAGTTGATGTCGAGATGCTCGATTGCAAAAATTTGTGCATGCTCGTCTATCCCCTGCTTGTCCTCATTTGCCCATAACAAGCTGGAGGATACTGCGTCCCAATAAGGAAGAAAGGCGCCCCCTACATCGATTGCGCGATTCTCGACTAACGTACAGTTAATTAGACGTGAGCCAGAATATAGTGCACCACCCTGACTCGCCGTATTTCCAACAAAGGCGCAGTTCACGAGGTCAATACTGCCATCCGTGCCATGCACCACTCCGCCAGTGCCGCCAGCAGAATTGCCGGCAAAGATGCACCCTCTCACTGTCTTATGCTCATCGTCGCCAACAAGAACGCATCCTCCCGCGTTCGAGGCAGAGTTCGAAATAAACACCGAGTCACTAACCGTCAGCCAATTTCCCTCTTGCGCCCCAATCGCTCCCCCGTCCAACTCTGCCCGGTTTTCAACAAAAACGCACCGGACGATCTCCGCCCCATGTGCGAGCATCGCTCCGCCACTGGTTGAGTAGTTTCGAAAGAATCGGCAGTCGTGGATTCTCGACGGCAGTTCTCTGTAAGCATCGATAGAAAGCGCGGCGCCGTAAAGACCCCGGTTCTGAAGAAACGTGCAAGAACCAATGTCTACGGAGACGGTCTGGATGTAGGCCGCTGTGTCCTCCGCCCCATAAATGCTCAAGCCATCAATGGTGACTACTCCCTCGGTGATCTCCAGCAATCTAAAACTGTTGTCCCCCCGGTTCGCGAACTCCGCCCCGTCATCCTCGTTCAGGTCTCCGCTCAGAATGGTCTTATAGCCGTCAATGTCCCGATCATCCGGGTCCGCCTCGCCGACACCGGCGTAGCCTCCGCGAAGCGAAAGCCCCCCGCGCGGAATGAACTTGATGTTCCGGTCTCCGCCCGGCCCCGTCGGGCGATAGGTCCCCTGCGCAATCCTGATCTCGTGAATGTTTGCGTCCGCAGCTGCCGCCGCCAACGCCGCCTGAAGATCGGTATAGGCCGTCTCCCACGTCATTCCGTCCCCGCCCGACGGCGCGTCATCGTCAACGTAAATGGTGGCGGCTGATGCAACCGGTGCGGCTGCAAGCAGAAAGACAGAAACCATCCCCCGAACGCAATCGCGCTGTGATGCCAATCCCATGATGACCCTCCTTTGAGAACTGCGACGATTCGCCGACCCGCCGTCTTCGCCTCCGGCCCAGGGCAGATTGCTCTGCCAGTACATGGCGAATGGGTCAGATCCCCGTGTGAGAAGTGGCCCATGAACGGATCGATGCACGGGCGACCGCCCGCAAGCGAGTCGTCTGAATGCGTGCGCAAGCATACACCCGTTCGCTGACCTGCAAAAGGCAGGAACCACCGCTGCCACCTGTCGAAAGGGTGAGCATGGCGCAAGACGGAACTGTATCAACCTTGGATATTTCGGCCCGGGGGCAATCTCCCCATCCTTCAAGCGCCCGCCCGGCAATCCTGTCTTGTTGTACGCTGGCCCGATCCTGAGCGACCCCGCCGCCTCGACCGCGTTCGGCGCAAACGCCCGCGCCTTTGTCGCCCGCAACACCGGCGCGACCCGAAAAAACCGTCGACCTGTTCGCCACGTCGCTCCGCCGGGCATAACCCCCGACGTCAGCCGACCGCGCATTCACGGAACAAGCAGATCAAGAAACGCCTGCACGTCCGCTCCGTCCACGCTGCCGTCCGGCTGCATGTCCCCGTGAGAAATGGCGCAGTTCGGATTCCACAGCGCATATTCCGCCGGATCGAGCAGCGCCTGCACAAACGCGTCCACGTCGCCCATATCCACCGCGCAGTCGCAGTTCAGATTCCCGAGCGTCGGGCAGATCGCAAACACGTACGCCGCGCCGGCGTTCGTCGCGCTGTTGTTCGACTCATTGCCGTTGACCCCGACCGCGTTGCTGTCTTCAAGGGTCGCGCCCGCCGCGATCGTGCCCCCCGATAGCGCGACGGGAAAGCCGAAGTTGTCTCCCGTCGGCGTGCCTCCGCCGGGATTCGACGCCTTCAGATACGCCAGTTGGTCCCAGGTCGTCCCATCGCGTACGAACACATAAGCCGCTCCGGCCCCGCTGATGCTGTTGTCCGACTCGTCGCCGTTCACTCCCGAGTCGCCCCCGTCCTCCAGAAACGCGCCCGACACCAGCACATCGCCCGAGACGCCGACCGAGTACCCGAACCGGTCGCCGGCGTCCGTATTGGAAGCCTTGAGGTACGCCTGCTGCGTCCACGTCGTGCCGCTGCGGACAAAGACATACACCGCGCCCGCATTCGTGGCCGCGTTGTTCGAACCGTCGCCGTCGGCGCCCGTGGCGGCGCTGTCCTCCGTGGCCGCGCCGACCACCACCGTATCGCCGGAAATACTGACCGACCCGCCGAAATTATCCTGCGCGCCGGTGTTTGACGCCTTCAGATATGCCTGCTGGCTCCACGTCGTGCCGTTCCGGACAAAAACATACGCCGCCCCCGACGCGCTCGCCGAGTTGTCCGTCTGAACCCCGTTCACCCCCGTCGCGGCGCTGTCTTCATATTGCGCCCCGACGACGAGCGTATCCCCGTCCAGCGCCACCGACGTGCCGAACTCATCGCCCGCCCCGGTGTTCGACGCTTTGATGTACGCCTGCTGCGTCCACGTCGTGCCGTTTCGCACATACACATACACCGCGCCCGACCCGCTCACGCTGTTGTCGGACGCGTTGCCGTTCACCCCCGTCGCCGCGCTGTCCTCAAACACCGCGCCCACCGCCACCGTGTCGCCATCCACCGCCACCGACTTCCCATACCAGTCGTCAATGTCCGGGTGCGACGCCTTCAGGTAGGCCTGCTGCCCCCAGGCCGTTCCGTTTCGCACAAAAACGTACGCCGCGCCCGCCCCAGACCGGCTGTTGTCCGCCGGATTGCCGGCCGCGCCGCTGTCCTCGTGATACGCACCGACGACAAGGGTGTCCCCCGAAATCCCTATCGACTCCCCAAAACCGTCGCCGGCCTCCGAGTTGAGCGACTTGAGATAGGCCTGTTGCGCCCACGCACTGAACGAGCGCACAAACACGTACGCCGCGCCCGAGTCCGCGGCGCTGTTGTCCGACTGATTGCCATTCACGCCCTGCGCGCCGCTGTCCTCCTTCGGAGCGGCGACAGCCGCCGTGTCGCCCGAGACGGCGGCCGCCTGGCCGAACCGATCCTCTGACTGCGTGTTGGACGCCTTAAGATAGGCCTGCGGGACAACGATTCCACTCCGGAGGCCGCTGCGCGCCTGGCCGCCATCTTCCGGCTCATCTTCCCCCGCCCGCAGCGCGGCGTTTGCCGGTGCGAGCATCAGCCCGGCCAGTGCCAGGGCGGTGCGCAGACCCCTGCCCATCGTTTCCACCCTCCCAACCGTCCATCTGCCGCGGACGCTTTGCCTCTTCGGCTCGCTCGCCGCCGGCCCGCGACACTTCCATGATACCGCCGGGCACCCCTCCCGAAAAACTTGCCGCGGACCGGCACGACGGATTTCCCCCGGCGCAAACCGGGTTTTCAGCCGGAAAATCGGCATGGGCGGCGTGGCGACGGCACATTGACGCGCCCTTTTTGCCCCGCCGCGCCGGCGCACTCCGCGTTTGGATCCTGCCCGGCCGCCGGCCGGCCCGACCGATGCGGGCGAAAGTGTCATAATCGCGGCACTCACCGGCGTCCGCTTCGCGCCGCGCCGCCCCAACCGACTCGGAGCCGCGACGCATCCCGCCGCCACCGCCCCTGTCGACACCGACAGCCTGTCGACTCCGACAGCCGCGCCGCGTTTTTGCGCGCCATCGCACACGCGCGCGACTTCGCGGCGCTCGAATCCGCGCATTGCACAGGAAAAAATCAAAAAAACCTGTGATTGCGTTTCCATCCGCACGCGCGTTTCGGTACGCTGACGGGCACACATCAAATCGGGCTCGCGCCATGCTCCGGGTCAAAGAGTTCGCGATGCCCTTGGCACGGATCGGCCGCACATCCCGGCCGAAAAGGAGGAAGAAAATGACACGTGTGTTCGCTACCGTCACTCTCGTATGCCTGCTGGCGTCCGGTTCGGCGCTCGCCGGCATCTCTCAGAACTGGGGCGTCATCTCAACGGCGGGCGATCCAGACCCCGTCACCGCCTTCGACCTCAACAACCCCGGCGCCTCCAATGTCGGCCTCGGCTTCGTCGATGGCAATTTCAACCGAGGCATGGATTTTTACGGCGAGTCACAGTTCTACTATTACGTGAGCACGGACTCGCTCAATCAGCCCGGCGACCGCGGCCTGTGGCGCTGGGACAACAACGTCAACGCCCAGCTCTTCAATACGCCTTTCAGTGACAGCGGCGACGGCGACGCCACGCTCAGCAACGACTATTCGCGCTTCTTTATCAGCACCGACGACGGCGATTCGACCTCCGGCGACTCGATCTATGTCTTTGATAATCTTGGCGGCGCTGTCACTTTCGCCGAGATCGGCGAAACCGGGCTCTCGCAGCTCATCGGCATCGCCATGGATCCCCTCAGCGGGCTGCTCTACGCCTACGACAGCGGCACCGAAGCGCTCTACACGATCAGCACGACCAACGCGGCGCCCACCCTGGTCGGCGCAAGCGGCGTTTCGCTCGGCGCGATCGGCGGAATGGACTTCAGCGCCGACGGCTCGACGCTCCTCCTGAGCGTGGCCGGCGATCTTTACAAGGTGGATAAGAACAACGGCCAGCTGACGCCGTCCGGCGACGTCGGGCTCAACGTCAGCGCCCTCAGCTACCGCGTCCCCGAACCCGGCACGCTCACCCTGCTGGGCTTGGGCGCCCTGGCTCTTCTCCGCCGCCGGCCTATGGCATGGCGTGGTTCTTGAAGAACTCCCAGATCGCGTCGGTCGCGGAGATTTCCGTGCTCGGCGGGTCGGCCGCGGGAAACGGCTTAAGCCCGCCGGCCCAGGCATGGCCCTGCCCGACAATGGTATAGAGCACGACGTCCCCGCGCGTCCCCATCGCCGCGTACGTGTCTTTGATCACGTTGCCGCTGGCGCTTGTGTCCGTCACGGGCGTCGTGGCGGTTTGATTAGCGCTGATCCAGAATTGCACGGCCTCGGCGACCGACAGATCGATCCGCCCTTCCGAAACGGGCGATTGCGATGGGCCGCCGCTGTACAGAACGCTCATGTCCGCCGTGCCGTGAAAAATGATGAGCGGAATCGGCCCCTTCGGCGTGGGGATCTGGACGACCGGAAAACGCGCATCGACTTGCCCGCCGATCGTGCCTTCGACCGGCGCGATGGCCGCGAACAGGTCCGACGCCTCCGCGCCAAGCCGGTACGACAACATCGCACCGTTCGACATGCCGGTCGCGAAAACCCGTTTCGAGTCGATCGGGAGCAATCGGCCAAGCCCCCCGATCAGCGCCCGGAGGAACCCCACATCGTCTACGTTGTTGTCCAGCGCAAAGCCGCAGCAATGTTCCGCGTTCCACGTCTGCACGGTTCCCAGGCCGTCGGGAAACAAGGCGTAAAATCCCTCCGCGTCCGCCTTGGCCGGCCAGCCGTAATCGCGGGCCGCGTTGACCGCGCTGCCGAAGCCGCCGTGCAGCATGACCACGAGCGGAAGCGCCGTGCGCCCGTCGTGGTTCGGCGGAACGTGGAGAATGAACGTGCGCTGGACGCCTTGGAATTCAACCGCGCCGTTGTAATCGCCCGCGCGGACATCCGACGGACGAGACACCGCCGAGGAGTCCGCCTGATTGATGAGTTGCGGAGCGACCGGGAGTTGCGAGTTGCAGGCGGCAACCAGGATTCCCAGCGCGGCGACCGCGAAAACGTGCCTGGCCCGCCGTCCACATCGATTCGGCCGCAATGCCTGTCTTCGCATCGTGTCCATTTTCCCTCCCCAGTACATTGTGCTTTCGGCTGGAATTATTCTTGCGGTGAACGAGGTCGGGGCAAGCGATGCGTGCGGTTTCGACTACGTTTCAAGGGACCTGGCGTCCGTAACGGCCCGGAGGGCCGCAGTCTGGAAGGTGCGGAGCGGACAGTGAACTCGGCTCTCAGGGCAACCGAAAAATAAAAGGGGGGCAGGTCAACCGGACCACCGAAGGAAGGACGGAAAAGCAAATACGTCGGCCGTGTCCGCTGCCAGCGGTTCCTGGGCGGATTGCTCCGCCATTACTACCGCGCCGCCTGAGTTGACCACCCGAAAGACCGGCTGCGAATGACGGCTCGAATCCGATTCGAGTACAATGCTGCTGCGCCCCGGCATAGCTTCGCGGTGTCTCCGCTTGCTGTCTCGAGTCATTTTCGCGGGCGAGCATCCAAATGATGACGGCTTCATGGTGGAATTGGAAGCCCTGCGACATTCTGGACCCGCTCTCGTGGACCCGCGCGAGACGGCCAACGTGGTTGCATCAAACTCTATTTGTGATATTACCCGCCCGGAAAATGTTTGCGGATCGCAGCATCCGCTAGCATCTTAAGAAGTTCGACAGATGCCGACGCAAACCCCTGCTCTTTGATGCTGGCGATGACCTCATCCCAGATGCGAGGGTTACGAATCTTGTCGAGAAACTCATGACCCTGCCACGTCAGATCAAAGGGGCGAACGTATATAACGCGATCACTGGTGCTGGACCTGACCGGTTCACAACGAAGATATCCCGCATCATGGAGCAAGACGAGATGGTACTTGATCACATCCTCCTCAAACCCTGGGATGGGAGGAACATCCACATGTTTTGAATCAAGCCTTTTCGTCAAAAAAGAACAGCAACTTTCGGACGAGTTCCCAATCCCGCTTCATGGATGACCACTCCGGTTCCGTTTATGCGCTGCCTAAATGATTAGGCCAATCCGTCTCGCAGTTGGTGAGGTCTCTGCAGGGCGCAACAATCTTCTCCGAGGGGGCCAACAAATCAAGCCGGGCCATTCGATTTCGACGGGACGGCAGAGCCACCAGCCTCCCACTCCCACTCCCACGCCTACCGGCTCCTAGCGGAATTTTTTTCGCCTCTCCCATACTCGTTCTGTTACCTCCGGCATTGACTCCGGCCCTGGCGGCGCTGACCGTTCGGAACAGTCACCTATTACTGACGTTTTCGGGGTTCTTGCCACCTTCGTCAATGCTCGCGCCGGACCGTTCCGGAAGCTATTCACCATTGCCATGATCCCGTTTTCACCCCCGGCGCGTCAACTCTTTTCGCGCGCGGGCGTCCGGGCCCCGCCCTGTTCGACAGGCTCGGGCGCGGGGTGTTGCGCGTCCCCGCCGTAAGGGCAGTCTGTTTCCTCCCTGCCCCCTGGCCCCCGCCCCGCACAGCCCCGAGCACCAGCGAGCGGGGATTCCCGGCGCGACCGTGCCACACACGCTGTCACTCGCCCAGTGCCTCCGACCCCCGCCCTCTCCCGGTCCCGAAGGGACCGCGCATGCGGTTTTTTTGTTCCCTGTTCCCTGTTCCCTTCTTGAATGTTCGACGTTTCGCGCCCGCGCACACCACTCTTCGTGCCTCCGTGTCTTTCGCGACCCCCGTTTCGACGTTTCAAGAAGGCGCGCACGGCGAGCAAGGAGGAAGGTCATAACCCGCGAGAACGAGCCGGCGATCGCGCGGACGCCCCCGCGCCGCTCGCCCCGCCCGCTCCGCGCCCGGAG
>QEVG01000002.1 GCA_003576905.1 Planctomycetota bacterium
CTTGCGCAGGAAGGCTGAATGAAACCTGAACAACCTGAATGCATTCAGGTTTGGGGCGGGGCGGGGCGCGAACGGTGAGTTGCGGATTTCGAGAGAGAGACATACGGGCGTCCTCCGGGCGCGGAGCGGGCGAGGCGAGCGGCGCGGGGGCATCCGCGCGGTCGCCGGGCGGGCTTCGCGCGTTATGACCTTCCTCCTTGCTCTGCGTGCGCGCGGGTGCGGAACGCCGAAACGTTGAAGAGTCGAAAAGTCGAAACCTCAAAATGGAGATAGGGAACAGCGAACAGGGAACAGGAATACACACACGCGGTCCCTTCGGGAACAGGGGGTTGATGCAGGGCTGTGACGCTGGTTGGGTGACAACGCGTGTGGCACGGTCGCGCCGGGAATCCCCGTTCGCGGGCGCCCGGGACTCTGTGGGGGGCGGGCGGGTGCGGGGCGAGTGCCCGGCTTGCGAAGGCTCAGGGCACCGGAATGTGATCGGTTAAATCCCTATTCGTCGATCTGATAGAGGGGTTCCTGCCCCAGGTCCGGGTGTGCGGCGAGTTCTTCCTTGATGAAAACGGATGTGTGGATGATCTTGTCCTGGTCGTTCAGTTCGAATGAAAGCAGGCCCCCAACCTGGTCCTGGAACACAACGAGGAACGTGGCGCCGTTTCGGGCATCTCCGCCCATGCCCATGTTGCCGACGCGGAACAGACCGCGCTTCGGCGGATAGGCGCGTTCGATCCTCCCAAATCGCAGAATCTGTCGGGAGAACATATCCTGCCACCAGTCGATCGCGCCGGCCCAGCCCTTGTTCGTGTGGAGGCTTCGATAGGTCGGCTTGTCCTGGGCGTTGATAGCTTCCACGAGCCGTCGGGCGACGCGGTTGTACCGCAACTGTTCCTGACGAGTCAGCGCCTTCGGTTCATCTCTCTCGGGGGTCCGCGGAACACCACCGTCTTCGGCGCCCGGCGCCGTTTCTTTCCAGCCGTCGCCCGGCATACGGCGAGGATGCGTATGTGCATGTCCCTCCTGCGCTGCCGGCGAATCGGCGACCGACTGCCGATCGGTTGGCTTCGTTTCGGCTTGCCGGGAACCGGCCGCGGAACTCGGAGCGCCCCGGTTCTGGTTGCAGGCAGGTGATGCCGCAAAAGGCAACAAAACAGAAAGCCCGGTCATGATGAATTCGGCCGATCTCATGTCGAAGCTCCAGAATGGTCGGTGTGGCTTGCCACTCGGACCGCATAACACCATCAGCCGGGAATGTCGGTTTCGCGCTCGCGTGCGATGACGATTTCGCGCACACGTCGCGGGACGGGACCCTGCATTTCCAAGCGAACACTCCGCCACTGTCCGCCGGAGCGGGCCAGGATGACGAGCATTGACGGTGTCGGTTGATGCCAGTACACAGGCACCAAGGTACGCCATCTGCGAAACTGCGTCAGCCATTTCTCGGCTCGAATTTCGGCCGATAGGCCCCGAAGCGACTCTTTGGCTCGCCATTTCATTTCGTAGGCGATCATCCGATCGCGGCTGCCGGATGCGAACGCGGAAAAGTACTGTTCCGCGGCCTCGCCGAGCTCTCCATTGGGCCACCCGGCGTCCGCGACCGAATGCCATATCGTATCTCCCATTGCGTTCGACAATATCCGACAAATCCAGCCGAGATGAGTCGAGAGGCGGACATACACGTCGCTCGTGCCATACCTGAATGCGACATCGTCGTTGCCCTGACCGTCGTTGCGGTAGCAGACGCCCAAAACGAAGACGACGTCGCCCTTACTCATTAATGCCGGCCCGCCGCTGTCGCCGGGTCCGCCGATGCCCTCGAGCCTCGTACCGTCGGGCGGAGCGTCAAACGCAAAGTAAAGCAGCCTGTGGTCCGTTCGAGAGACAATATTGGTGGCGACCCGGAGCTTTCGGTCATTTAGCCTGGGTCCGGTTCGGCCGTCGCCCGTCTGGCCGCGTCCGACAAGCATGACTTCCTGCCCGTCTTCATCATCGCCGGTATAAAGTTGTGCGGGATTGACGTCGGTCAGTGGGGCGGCAAGCTGGATCATCGCCAGGTCAACCCATTCCGGCTCCGCAAGGCCGGGGGGCAGGTCACCGATCCATGTCGGGTGAAAAACGATGCGTCGCACGCGAAGTTCGCGTCCGGCGATCCGCACGGTGCCGGACACGGGGCTGACGCCCTCGGCGACGTGCGCCGAAGTGATAATCCAGTCCGGGGCGATGAGAGTACCTTGGGCTGCGGCGACTTCGGCGAGGAAAGGAAAATGTGCCGGTTCGGCGCGGTATTGGGCGTCGTCGCGGTCGTGGCGGATGAGAATGGCCTCGGTGCCGGCGGCCAATTGGAAGAAAGTAAGGCTCGCTATGGTGACGGCCCACAGACGCGGCGGGCTGGGCAAGGTGTCCATGAAGTGATGGACTGCCAATGAGGCGTGAGCCTGTCATCTTTTAAGGAATTCGCCATGGGCTCTTCGGCCGAGGGGACGGGTTGATCCGCGTGATGAGTCGGTTCGGGCAGGGGTCAGTGGCGGGTGCCGGCGGGGCGTGGTTCGAAGCTGAACTTGTCGAGCGGCTCGCTGACGGACATGGGGTACTGCCCGGAGAAGCAGGCGGTGCAGTAGTCGCCGGGGGCCTGGCCGGCGCAGGCGAGCATTCCCTCAAGAGAGAGGTATTCGAGGGAATCCACTTCGAGATACGCCCGGATCTCCTCGATGGTACGCCCGGTGGCGATGAGCTGGTTCTGGTCGGGGAAGTCGATACCGAAGTAGCAGGGGTGGCGTATGGGGGGGCTGGCGACGCGGAGGTGTATTTCCCGCGCGCCGGCCTTTCGGAGGGCACCCATTTTTCCGCGGGTGGTGGTGCCTCGGACAACGGAGTCCTCGACGACGACGAGTCTTTTTCCGCGGACGGCGTCGCGGATGACGTTGAGCTTCATCTTGACGGTGAGGTCGCGCTGGTGCTGGGTGGGCATGATGAAGCTTCGGCCGCTGAAGTGGTTGGTGGTGAAGCCGCGTTCGCGCGGGAGGCCGCTTTCGTCGCTGTAGCCGATGGCGGCGCAGCGGGCGCAGTTGGGCACGGGGATGACCAGATCGGCGTCGGCGGGGGCCTCGCGAGCGAGGCGCCGGCCAAGTGCCACGCGGAAGGCATGGACGTTCTGCCCGAACACGTTGCTGGACGGGTCGGCGAAATAGACGTGTTCAAAGATGCAGTGGGCGCGACGGACGGAGCCGGGGGGGGCGAACATGCGGCCGGTCAGGCCGGCTTTCGAGAGGGTGACGATCTCGCCGGGGGCGACGTCGCGGACATACTCGGCGTCGACGATGTCGAGGGCGCAGGTCTCGCTGGCCACGATGTGCGCGCCGCTTTCGAGCCGGCCGATGCACAGGGGCCGGAGACCGAAGGGGTCGCGGGCGGCCTCGATGCGGTCCGGGAAGATAAAGAGGAGGCAGTAGGCGCCCTGGAGGGTGCGGAGGACGGAGGCGATGGGGTCCGGCGCGTCGGCATGTTCGGGGCTGGCGAGCAGGTGGAGGATGACCTCGGTATCGCTGGTGGTCTGGAAGATCGCGCCGCGGGCTTCGCGGTCGTGGCGGAGCTGAAGGGCGTTAATGAGGTTTCCGTTGTGTGCGACGGCGACCTGTCCGCCGCCGTACTGGACGAGGAGAGGCTGGCAGTTGACGTCGCTGCACGAGCCGGTGGTCGAGTAGCGGACATGGCCAATGGCGAAATCAGATCGGAGGGCGGCGATGGATTCTTCGTTGAAGACCTGGGTGACGAGTCCGAGGGCGGCGTGGCGCACGATGCGTCCGGCGCGGACGCTGCATATCCCGGCGGCCTCCTGTCCGCGATGCTGCTGTGCATAAATGCCGAGGTAGGTCAATTCGGCGGCGTCCGGGTGGCCGAAGACTCCGAAGAGCCCGCAATGGTGCTTTACTTCGGGAGACAGGATGGAGAGCGGGACGGCCACGGGCGGCTCCTTGCGGAAGGATGATAGGGGCGGTCCGGAAAGGTGGAAACGATAGAGCCGCGGCGGAAAAAGTCAAAACGCGGATGTCGCGCGGCGGCGGAGTGCGTTGACGCGGGCGCGATTCGGCGCGCGTAAAAAAAGAGAAACCGGGTCCATTGCCTTTCGGCGATGACCCGGTTCTCCGAGACGCACGCGATCGGGTGGGAGGGCGATCGATCAGGGACGGTTACTTGCCGGCGTTCTTCGTTTTCCACCAGTCGTCGTAGTAATCGTCGTAGTAATCGTCGTAGTAGTCCCCGTAGTATTCCTCATAGTAGCCGCCGCCGTATCCGCCGTAGTACGACTCTTCGTAATAGCTTTCCTCGTAGTAGCCGCCTCCGCCCCAGCCGCCCCAGGTGGGCAGCCAGTCGAAGCCGCCGCCGAAGCCGTAGCCGTAATAGTCGTCGTCGCAGTCCGAGCCCATGAGCGGGACAAGCACGACCAGCAGCGCCGCACTCAACAGGACTTTTGCAAGTCTGCGTTTCATTTTCGGTTCTCCCTCATCGCCCGGCCGGTCGCGTCTTCTCACTCGGCTCAACTCGCGAGGACGTGCGCGAATTCTTATTGAGCGACGTGAAGAGGCGTCTTGGCCGTCGTCCGAGTTACGCTGCGTGGGACGCAGTCATCGGACAGGCGGTTAGACACGCCGGAGCGGCAGGGGTTAGGGGCTGGGGTTAACCCTGGGGCGTTAATTCGCGGCGGCGGCGCGAATAATCGCCCGGCCGGGTGCAATACCCCTTCAGCCCGGTAGCTTCGGATAGCCGAGAACGGGGCCTTCGGCGGCCGGGTCTTGGCAGGCAGGCCGCGTCAGGGATCCGCTGAAATGGTAAGATCGCGATGCCCGCTCACAATAGGTTGCCCGGCCACAAGGGTTTATGGGAAGGCGGCGGCGAAGGTGCCGGGAATCCTGGGCGGCCGGCGGAAGCGGGATGGGAAAGTCAGGGCTTGGCCCGCGGGGTTCACAGGCGCCCTGTGACGAGGAGTGGTGCGATGTTCGGAAGATTGGCATCTGTCCGTCTGAAGGCTGCGGAGGAGGCCCTGGCCAAGGGGCTGCTCGACGAAGCGTTCGACATCGCATGCAGCCCGGACGTGGCGGATCATCGTACGGGGCGCACGCTGCTTGCGGAGCTTGGCGAGAAGCTTCTTCGGCGCGGGCAGGAACACCTGTTGGCGTATCGGTTCGACGCGGCGGATCGGGATTTTGAGCGGGCGGGGCGGTGCGGTGGCGCGAGCGAGAAGGTCGCGGAGTGGAAGGTGCGGGGAGCCGAAGCGCGGCGTCATTACGAGGCGCAGCGGAAGATTCAGGACGCAGCGTTGCAGGATGCACATCGGCATCTTGCGGCGGGCAGCATCGCGGGGGCGGTCGAGGCGCGGCAGCAGGCGCCGATGGAGAATACGGTGGCGGGCGCGCTTTCGGCGGCGATCCGGGGCCAGGTGGAGCGGGCGCAGGCGTCGCTTGATGCGGCGCGGGAGGCGGCCGGAGAGGGCAATCTCGCGGTGGCAGTGCGACATCTTCGCAAAGCGCGGTCGCTGCATAACAAGCTCGAGGGGCTGGCGGAAATGGAATCGCTCCTGGTTGAAAAGGCGCTTCAGGGCGCGGCGGAAGACTTTCGCGCCGGCAAACTGGTGCGTTCTCGGCAGCAGGTGGGCATGCTGGAGGACCTTGGCGGCGCGCGGCGAGAGCGGGTGGAGCTGGAGGAGGCACTGGGTCTTGCGGAGGCGGCAGCGCAGGCGCTGGCGGACGATCATTACACGAAGGCGGGGGTGCTACTCGGGCGGCTGACCCAGACGGGGCTGGAGGCGGAATGGATTCGTGACGTGCGCGAGCGGCTGGCGGCGCTGGATCAGCATCGGCGGGCGCTATTGGAGGGGCCGCTGGGGCTGGCGGCGGGCCGGGAGGTTCCTTCGGCGGTGAAGACGATGCCGGGTGACACGCGAGAGACACTTTCAATTCGGCCGGGTCCGGCGTGGGCCGGGCCGCCGCCGATTCCGCGGGACGATGCTGCGGGCGCGGGGATCCTGCCGAAGCGGATCCTGCTGCGGATCGACGGCGTCGGCAGCTTCCTGCTGATTCGCGGAGACCGGATCGGGATCGGCCGGGCCGGCTCGCACAGCGCGGACCTGGAGCTTTTGAGCGATCTGTCGGAGCGGCACGCGGAGATCATCCGGGCGGGGGAGGATTACTTCGTCGTTTCGAAACAGGGCGTGGAGCTGGCGGGGCGGCCGGTGGACCATGCGCTGCTTCAGGACGGGGACCGGATTCGGCTGGGGAGCCGGACGAAGCTGACCTTCCGGAGGCCGAGCCAGAAAAGCGCGACGGCGATGATTGATCTTGGCGAGGGCGTTCGCGCGGCGTCGGGAGACTGCCGGCGCGTGATCCTGTGGGGCGGGCCGATCCTCATGGGCGGCACGAAGGAATGTCACATCGTGTTGAATTCGGGGGGGGGCGGATATGTGCTGACGGAGCGGATGGGGCAGCTTTTTGCGAAGCCGATGGGGCCGGCGGGCGAGTCGATCGTGCTCCCGCAGGGCGTGGTGACGGCACTGGGCGAGTTGCGGCTGAGCGTGAGCGGCTTCGCGGGCGGAAGTGGCGTGGGACGCGTGATCGGGTAGATTCCCGAAGAGGGCGCAGGCGATGGCTTTTTCATTCAATCAGGGCGATCGGCCGCTTCCGGGCTTCACGATCCAGCGCGGCGTGGGGCGGGGCGGCTTCGGCGAGGTGTACTACGCCGTCAGCGATGGTGGCAAAGAGGTGGCACTGAAGTACCTCCGTGAGAACCCGGACGTCGAGCTGCGCGGCGTGTCGCACTGCCTCAATCTCAAGAGTCCGTATCTTGTTGCGATCCACGACATCAAGCAGAACGACGAGAACGACTGGTTCGTGGTGATGGAGTACGTCAACGGGCCGTCGCTGCGCGACCTGATGATGGCGGAGCCGGGGGGTCTGGGGCCGCAGAAGGCGGCGTATTTTCTGCGGGAGATCGCCAAGGGGATGGCCTACCTGCACGACCGGGGGATCGTGCATCGCGATCTGAAGCCGGGCAACATTTTCTATGAAGACGGCTATGTGAAGATCGGCGACTACGGGCTGGCGAAGCTGATGTCGGCGAGCCAGCATTCGGGCCAGACGGTGAGCGTCGGCACGGTACATTACATGGCGCCGGAGGTGGGCAGCGGGAATTACGACCGGACGATCGACATCTATGCCCTGGGCGTGATGCTTTACGAGATGCTGCTCGGGCGCGTGCCCTTCGCGGGGGCGACGATGGGCGAAGTGCTGATGAAGCACCTGACGGCGCAGCCGGAAGTGGACGAGCTGCCCGAGCCGTTTCCGAAGGTCATCCGGAAGGCACTGGCCAAGGACCCGAAGGACCGGTACCAGACGGTCCAGGAGATGATTTCCGAGCTTTTCGCCGTCCAGTCGCTGGATGAGTCGGTGGCGAGCTTCGAGGCCGACAGCCTGACGACAATCGCCGCGCGGGCCGCGAAACAGATGCACGCGCGACAGGCGGCGGGGTCGGGCGGGGTTGCCACGCTGACCGGCGTGGGCGGAAGCAGCAATACAGGGCCGCGGGACGACACCCGGCTCGTGGCGGAGGCACGGATCGGCCTTCCGCCGGGGCGGCTCTATCGCATTCAGAATCGGGTCGGTCGAGGCATGGGGAGAATCGCTGATCGCATCGACGGGACGGCGCTGGCCCAGCAGATCAACCAGGTCGGGACGACGCAGCAGGGTCACGGCCCGCGGGTGCTGATCGCGGTGCTGCTCGCGCTGGGTATCTCCTTCGGCGTGAGCCTGCTCGCTGGACGGACGACGAGCCGGGGGGTCATGGCGGTGCTGGTCTTTCTGAACATCGCCAGCATCGTTCAGGGCGTGCTCGTGGGAAGCTGGCTGAGCTACGACCGGCTCAAGGTCGTCGGCATCTGGGTTCCGCGGCTGATCATCGCGGCGATCGGGGCGATGGGGCTTCTCATCACGGGTGAGATCGCGTCGGCGCTGACGCCGGACGTCGTGACATCCGCGTCGGCGGGAGCGGCGAAGGCCGCGGCGCGGATTCGCGCAAGCGGTGTGGCGGACTGGGCGGGCCCGCTGATCCTGTGCCTGGTTTTCGGCGACTGGGCCGGTCGGCTCTTTGAGGGCCGCAAGGGCAACATGTCGCTCGGGTCGGCATTCTCGATCGGGCTGTTCGGATTCGTGGCCGGGGCGATCCTGCTCGACGGGCAGGCGTTCAAGACGGCGGTGATCGTGGCCGGGGCGTCACTGGTGGTGCAGGCTATTGGGAGCCTATGGCCGCTACCGCCAGGCGCGGTTGTGCCCAAGACGCGCACGGATAATTCTGAGGAGAAGGAAGAAGAGACGGAGACGGAATCGGCCGAGCCGGTGGTCGTCCAGCCGCCGGGATTCGCTTCGACACCGGCGCGGGGCGGTCGCGGCGGTCCGCCGCCGATTCCGAAGCAGGGTTCCACGAAGCCGCCTGCGGGCAGCGTCCTTGCGCCTGATGCCTCGGAGACCGATCCTCGGCTGCGCCGCAGCACGGTCGTACGCACATTCTGGCTCGTCGCCTCGGCCTTCGCGCTGTGCGTCGGGATCATTCTCTACGCGACGCCGCACCTTGTTCAAAAGCCGATGTTCTTCGACGCGGTGTACGCGAAGGACGGGACGCCGCTTCTTCAGGAGGACATGGAGGTCGGGGCGTTCAGCATTCTCGGCACGATCTGCATGGCGCTCTTCCTGTTCTGCTTCACGCGGTCGTGGTCGGGCTACAAGAAGGGCATCTGGCGCGGGCTGATCCGCCCGGCGATCTTCTTCGGCGGCGCGGCGATGTCGGCTTCGTGCGGGATCGGAATGGGTATGTTCGACGCGCCTCCTGAGGCGCGCCCCTTCCTGCTGGCGGGCATACTTCTGGGCGGCATTGTGGGACTCCTCGTGTGGTGCGTGCCGGTGCCGCCCTATCGGCCCAGGCTGGACGAGACGCCGGAAGAGATTCAGAAGACGGGAATGCGCAGCGCCGGCCGGTTGATGAAGGCGGGGGGAATCGCCTTCGGTATCGGATCGGTGTTCCTGGTCCTGATCCTCTCGACAATGACGGGCGCCGACGCCGAGGAAGTGGGCCCGCCGGTCGCCATCCTGACCCTTGTCGTATCGGGGACGCTGCTGGTCAGTGGTCTTTTGCGGCAGCGGAAGTTCCGGCCGAAGCCTCCGCGCGAAGAGAAGCTGACGCTGCCGTTGCGGCACGTGTTCGAGATTGACGCCAACACGAACCTTGCGCGGCTGATCGAGCGGCACCTGGGCGTCTTCGGCTATCGGCTCGTCACGAAGTCGGATCTGCTTTGGTCGTTTGAGCGGGGATCGTGGCCGGCGCAGTTCTGGCAGAGCGATATCCGGCAGTGGAAGGTGCGGTTCAACGTCGCGGCCTACGAACTGGATACCGGCGGCTACCGCGTTACCTGTTATATCGACCTCGACACGGGCTTCTCCGAGCCGGACCAGAAACAGCTTGGCGTGCTCTACTCGGAGATTCGCGAGCTTCAGGGCCTGCTTTCCGGGCGGGAAGTTCCGTCGGCCGCCGCGGTGCAGGTGGCGTGAACCGGCCGCGCGGGCGGTTCCGGGCGCCGCGCGCTTTGCGGCGCGCAGTCCCATCACCCGGTCCCGTTGTTTCGATTCATCCGGCAGCCCCCGTGGCAAGGGGCGGCGCTGCCGCGATTTCACCATGCCGATATACTGCAAAGCGCGTCCGGGGCGCGGACGCCGGGTCCGCGTGACGCGCGCTGCGGGGCTGCGTTGAAGTATCGGGAAGGTGGGACAACTTGGTTCAGGCCGACGATGCCGACAGTTTTCTTGTGACCGCGATCCGAAAGGGCGATCAGCGGGCGTGGCATCAACTCATCGATCGCTACCAGGGTCGTCTCATGGCGTTCGCGCGGAGCCGGCTGAAGGAGGCGGGCGACGCCGAGGACGCCGTTCAGGAAACGCTTCTCGGATTCGTTACAAGCCTGAAGCACTACGACGAATCGCGTTCGCTCGAGACGTATCTGTTTGCCATTCTTCGATACAAGATCGGCGAGATCCTGACGCGCCGGCAGCGCCGGGGGGAGTTTACGACCGGCTTCGACATCGACGACGACACGCCGGGCACGCTGGAGCCGGAGGACCCCGAGACACCGAGCCGGGTCGCGGCGGGGCATGAGCGTGAGAAGCGCCAAGCGGACCTGCTCGCGACGATACTTCGGCGGCTGATCGAGGAGCTGCGCGACCGGGGCAAGCTGGAGGACCTTCAGGTCATCGAGGCCTTGTTTTACATGGGCATGCGGAACAAGGAGATCGCCGATCTGGTGGGACGGGATGAAAAGGCGATCGCGGGCATCAAGTTCCGGGCGCTGGGGCGGCTTCAGGAATTCCTTGCGGAAGCGGCCGGGACCGATCGGTCGGTTTTGGAGGATTCGCAGCTTTCGGCGGAGGCGACCATCTCAAAGATATGGCGGCAGCGGCGGCTGAGCTGTCTTAAGCGTGGCACCATCGGCTCCTATCTCCTTGGAGTTCTGGAGGAACCGTGGCTGTCGTACACGCGGTTTCACCTGGAGACCGTTCGCTGCCTGATGTGCCATGCCAATCTCGAAGACCTCTCCACCGAAAGCGAGGTCGCGCGCGACGAGCGGCTGGGGGAACAGATATTTCAATCCAGCGTCGGGTTTCTGTCGCGGCCCGGCAGCGCGTGATGCATTTCTTCTCGGGGGCTGCCTGCTCTCGCGGACGTGCGTCGAATTCGATCGTTCATTGGGTATGCCCGGTCCGGATTCCGTAGATACCAGTGAGGAATGCCGCGTTTCTGCGTTCCCATAATGGTTGCCCAGCCGACGGCGAGCGATCTTTCGGCGGCTCTAGCTGGGCGAAGTCCGCCGGCATGCCGAATACTCGATGGGGAAACTCCGCCGCCGGGCGGGTTTCGCGCGCCGCAAGCGCGGTGCTAAGATGTTATCGCCCCCGTATGCAGGGGCATCGGTAGCGCAGCCGGATGCGTTCGAGGCGGGGGCATCCGAACGGGCTCCGCCCTCGCTGGATCGTCGGGCGCGAACCAGGGCATCCATGATCGGCTAATGGGCGAATCGTTCGGAAGTCGGGGCTTATCGAGCGCGTCGCGTGGAGGATCGACGATGGCGTCAGGTTGTCGGCGAAAATCGATGGCGGGCCAAACGGTCATCTGGTCCGCGCTTCTCGCGGGCCTGGGTCCGGCCGCGCCGCGGCCCGCGCTCGCCCAATTCATCGCCGCGGGTTTCGGACGAGCCGAAGCGACCGCTCCGGAAGATGCAGACTCGGCCACGGCGGACAAGGACGCACCGGAGGAAGACCGGGAAAAGACTCCGCCAAAGGGCGAGACCAACACGGCCGCATCGAAGCCGGCCGCCACATCGAAGGAGGCGGAGGCGTCCAACACACCGCAGGTTGAGGTTTATATCCCATCGGTGGTGGGGCTCGTGGATGGTTTCGAATCGTCGCGGGCCGGGCGGCTCTGCGATGCATTCGCGGCGATGCTGCCGAAGCTGGAGCGCGAGTCGGACGAGGAGTTTGACGTCGGCGCGATCCTTGCGCTCCTGGCGAAGATCGGCTCGTGGCCCGACACGTCTGTGAGCCTTTGTACTTACACGCAGGATCAGGAAGGCCGCGCGCGCTGGGCGCTGCGGCTGGACTGGCCGGTTGATGATCTCCGCGACCGGGTGCGGGAGCTGATTGAAGACGAGCGGGCGAAATCGCTCTTCGCCGACCTGAAGCTGAGCGAGGACGATGACGGTTCGTGCCGGCTTGAATTGCCGGACGTCGTGCTCGCCGTGTTTCGGAAGGACGGCGCCGGCTCGCTCGTGGCATCGTCCAGGGACGTCGAGCCGCCGAAGACGGTGTTTGGGCAGAAGCCGGGCGGCGCGTCGGAGAAAAAATCCGGCTCGCTGCTTTATTGCCGGCTGAACCTGGACGCCGGAGACGAGAACGAAAAAGCGCAGGGGCTGTTCGGCCAGATATCCATGATCAGCAGTATTCGCTACGCCGGCTCGGTGGACAAGGACGGGCTGTGGCGCGAGCGGTTCAACGTGCGGTGGAATCCGCTCCTCGGCCTGGGGATCAAGACGCTCCTTAAAAAGACAACCGGTACGTACGAATGCCCGGTGGACGCTTATGCGGTCGGCGCCGTTCACCTGGCCATGGGCGAGGGATTGGCCGATTCGATCGCCGGGCTGGAGCAGGGGACGATCGGGCCGCGTGCCGACGGTGAAATGGCGTTCGCGGTCATGCCGGGCACGGGGTTTCTTCCGATACCTGACCTTTACTACCAGTTCAATGCCCGACGGGTCGATCGAATCCGCAAGGACATTCGCAAGGCGATGCGGAAGGACACGGGCCGCCGCCGCGACGACGACCTGCCGCCGGCGTGGCACGAGAACGAGGTCGACGGCGAGACGATCTTCTGGCGCGATCCATCCGCGGACGGCGCCGGGGGACTGTCGATCGCGAACTTCCGCACGGTGCTTTTTTTCGACGAGGCGGAGGACGAGGGCGGCAAGCACCGGCTGATCATCGCCGAGACATCGACCGGGGCGGACGACGCGGTGCGGCGATGGAAGGAGTTGAAGCGGCAGCCGAGGTCGGCGTGGAAGCGCTTGCCCGACACGTCGAAGTCGCACTGGCAGATTGTACTGAACTGGCGTCGGCTGTATGCGTTTGCGCAGCCGTACCTGAGCCTTTTGGCGGCCAGCGCCGAGGGCGGGCAGTCCGCGCCGCGTGGCGAAGAGCTGGAGGACGCGCTTTTGGATTCTCTGATCAACGTTCGGATTGAGTATGCCGGTCTGGACGTGCGCCACGTCGGCCCCGCGCCGCTCGGGTTCATTTACGTGCCGACCGTGGCGGCGGCCTCGCTGTCGGCGGGGTCGGACCCGAGTTCCGAGGCGGAGCGCGAGCGGATGGCCTGCCGCAATCTGCGCGTGTTGCACCATCATGCCGGGCTGTTCAAGAAGGACTACGGCCGGTGGCCGGCGACGGTGGCGGAACTGGACGGCTACGTGGATTTCGGGTCGCATCCGAACCTGCTCAATCTTCGGCCGAGGGACGACGGCCTGTTGGCGGGGTTCGTGTCGGTGTTTACGGGCGACAAGCGGAAAGTGGCGCTGGAGGCGCTGGATTCCGGCGAGATCGACGACACGCTTTACGAGATTGACTGGGCCGAGGATTCGTGGCGGCTGAAGTACCGCGCCGAGACCTTCGTGAACTACGCGACGATTTACATCGACCAGGATGGAAAGATACACCGAGTGCCGCGGTCTGAAGGAAAGCCTCCGAAGGACAAGGCGCCCGAGAAGAAGAAAAAGGAATTGGCGCGCCGGTGAGCGTCGCGGTCGATCTGTTGGGGATCGCGCGCCGAACCGGCGCTGAGCGGCTGGATAATTGGATCTGCCCTTGAAGAGGAGCACTGTCATGCGTCGAAGCCTGGTAGCCCTGATCGCGGCCATGTTTGCATTTTCCGTGGCGGGCGCGTTCTCGCCCGTCGCGCGCGGGCTGGACCGCGATGAACCGAAGAAGGAAAAGAAGTCCGAGAAGGCATCCGCGAAGGATGACGACGAGGACGACGACTCGGACGACGAGGCGGAAGCCAAGGAGGAACCCGAGGAGGAGGCCACGGCGAAGAAGAGCCCGATTAAGAAGCTGATCGAGGTCAAGATCGATCAGAACCTGATCGCCGCGCGGATGCTGAATCTTCCCTTGCCGGGCAAGACACGAACCGTGCGCGACCTTTGCGACCGCTTCGACAAATGGGCGAAGGACGACGAGGTGGGCGCGGTGCTGCTCAACCTGGAGGGTACGTACCTGGCGATGGCGGACGTCGAAGAGATTCGCGCCGCGGTCGGACGGATGCAGGCGGAGGGCAAGAAGGTCATTGCCTACCTCAACGGCGGCGACCCGATGAGCTATATCCTGGCATGCCAGGCGGACGAGATCGGCTGCGCGCCGACCGGCGGGCTGGCGCTGCCGGGGCTGGGGCGGGTGTTCCCATTCATGCGGGGTTATTACCAGATGCGCGGCCTTGAGTTCGACGTGATTACGGCCGGGAAGTACAAGAATCCGGCGCTCCAGAGCCGGCGCAGTCCGGACAAGTATTTCCAGGAAGAGTTCAACGCGATCATGGACGGCTGGTTCGGGGACTACGTGGACTTCGTGGCCAAGGGCCGGAAGCTGAAGGCCGAACAGGTGAAGGAGATCATCGACATCGCCCTGTTCAACGCAGAGGACGCGAAGAACCGGGGGCTGGTGGACACGCTGGCGTACTACGAGGACTTTGCGGAGCGCTCGGCCAAGAAGCACAAGTTCCGCAAGGTGGAGGAGCATGAATCGCCGTTCGCGCGGATCACCTCGCTTCAGGATTTTCTGTCGGCCTGGGGCCGCGAGATCGAGCGTGCGCAGGACAAGTACAAGGAAGTAGGCCCGAAGATCGCCATTCTGAATGCCCGGGGGCCGATCATTGATATCAACCTCGGCGCGGGGTACTCGTCGATGATGATCATGCGCGACGAGTTCGTGAAGACGATCGAGGAGATACGCAAGAACAAGACGATCAAGGCGGTCGTGCTGCGGATCGACAGCCCCGGCGGCAGCGGGTACGCGTCGGACGTCATCTGGCGGAAGCTCAAGCAACTCGACGAGGAGAAGCCGGTTGTCGTGAGCATGGGGACGGTGGCCGGCTCCGGCGGATACTACATCGCATGTCCCGGTCGGCTCATCTTTGCCGAGCCGACGACCATCACGGGCTCGATCGGCGTGCTGACGATCCTTCAGAACCAGGCGTCGGCGATCAACCGCAGCGACATCGATCTCTGGGAGATCAAGCGGGGCAAGCGCTCGCTCTTCGGCGCGGGCTACACCGACATCCTGCCGGAGGATCGCGATTTCCTTCAGAAGTACCTGCTGGATTTCTATGAGATTTTCCTGGATCGCGTCGCGGCGGGCCGCAAGATGCCCAAGGACGAGGTGCGGAAGATCGCCGAAGGGCGGATCTACACGGGGCGACAGGCGCTGGAGATCGGCCTGGTCGACCGGCTGGGCGGGCTGAACGATGCCATAGCGGCGGCACGAGAGATGGCGAACATTCCCGCCAGCGCTGAAATCAAGCTCGTGGACTATCCGCGACCGGCGAATTTCGGGGAGTTCATCGAGAGTCTGGCCGGGCTCGGGGCGATGGCCGAGGTGGTAAGCCGGGCGCAGTCGCCGGCGCCGGTGATCACGTTTGACAGCCAGTTGCGCTTCTTCGGCCAGGGTTTCTCGCCGCTGTGCTGGATGGCCGTGCCGGACGCGGACCTGCTTTACGGACCGGCGGCCGCCCGGCTGGGGACGCTGGACCTGACGGCGATTCCGCTGGCGACGCCGGACACGGTGCTTGCGCCGCTGGGCGTCGGGCGCTGACCGGCGCAGTCTTCGGACATCGCGAAGGATCGGGAATAGTGCGGGGCTGCGTCATTTCGGTGGCGCGGCCCCGTCTGTTTCGGGGCAGCCCGCCGCGGGATCCCGCTCGATCCGGGCGGCCTCGCCGTTTCGAGAATCGGCGAACGCGTCGTACTCAAGTTCAATCGCGAAAAGGCGGGTCGGATCGATTCGGGTCGTGCGCGTTTCGAGGTCTTCGATGACGGGTTCGATGGCGTGGCGGAGCTTCGCGACAAAGCCCGGGATGTGCAGGCCCATGAACGTCTCGGGCAGTCCTTCAAAGAGCTTCAGGCAGGACACGTAAACCTGTCGGACGCCGACCGCCCGGCCGCGGCGGAGCAGTTCCAGGGTCACGGCGGCCTGGATGACGGCGCGGTAGAACTTTTCCCGGCGGCGGTCGGTGACGCGATGCCATATTTCCTCCCAGGCATTGTGGGCTTCGAAGAAGTGGCCATCGTTAAAAAGGCGGACTCCTTCAAGCCAGCCCGCGCGTTCGTCGTGCAGAGACAGTCCTTCCGGCGGCATGGCGTGCATTTTAGCCTGTGAAAAGCATGTCGGGCACGGAGCGCGTTGCACGGTGGGCAACAAGCGCCAGGCGATTTTCGGATGCGCCGCGTGGCGCGGGACGGATTCTCGTTTGAAACCGGCGTCAAATTGCTATACTTCGACTCCCACGGGAGTGGGACGGAGCACCTTCACATTCCGAAATGCCTGATTCGGCGGCGGAGGTCGCGGAAGAGCCAGGGATGCCCAAGCGCGACGACATCAAGACGATCCTGGTCATCGGTTCCGGGCCGATCGTGATCGGCCAGGGGTGTGAGTTCGATTATTCGGGGACACAGGCGTGCAAGGCGCTTCGGGCGGAGGGTTTTCGGGTCGTCCTGCTCAACTCAAACCCGGCAACGATCATGACCGATCCGGAAATGGCGGACCGGACATATGTCGAACCGATCACCGCACAGTTCGTGGAGAAGATCCTGGAGTTGGAGAAGGCGCGGGGCCAGCCGGTGGACGCCCTGTTGCCGACGCTTGGCGGGCAGACGGGGCTGAACTGCGCCATGGAGGCGCACGAGTCGGGAATGCTTGCGAGGCACGGCGTGCAGATGATCGGCGCGTCGCCGGAGGCGATCGCCAAGGCGGAGGATCGCACGCTGTTCAAAGAGGCGATGCTCCGGATCGGGCTCGACGTGCCCCGGAGCGGCACGGCGCATTCGATGGAGGAGGCGCGGGAGGTGCTCTCGCGCATCGGCCTGCCGTGCTGCATCCGGCCGGCCTATACGCTTGGGGGCGAGGGGGGCGGATTCGTCGAGACGGCGGAACAGTTCGAGGAGATCGCGGCGCGGGGGCTGGCACGGTCGCGCATCCGCGAGATTCTCATTGAGGAGAGCCTGTACGGGTGGAAGGAATACGAGCTGGAGGTCATCCGCGACGCGAACGACAACGTGGTGATCGTCTGCTCGATTGAAAACATCGACCCGATGGGGGTGCATACGGGCGACAGCATCACGGTCGCGCCGGCGCAGACGCTGACCGACCGGGAGTATCAGCAGATGCGCGACGCCGCCAAGGCGGTGATGCGGGAGATCGGCGTGGACTGCGGCGGGAGCAACGTGCAGTTCGCGGTCTGTCCGAGGACCGGGCGGCAGTGCATCATCGAGATGAACCCGCGCGTGTCGCGATCCAGCGCGCTGGCGAGCAAGGCGACGGGGTATCCGATCGCGAAAGTGGCGGCGAAGCTGGCGGTGGGGTACACGCTCGACGAGATACCGAACGACATCACGGGGAGCACGCCGGCCAGCTTCGAGCCCGCGATCGACTATTGCGTGGTGAAAATGCCGCGGTGGACGTTCGAGAAGTTTCCCGACGCGGATGAGACGCTGACGACGCAGATGAAGAGCGTCGGCGAGGCGATGGCGATCGGGCGGACGTTCAAAGAGGCGCTGCAGAAGTGCATGCGGAGCATGGAGATTCAGCGGGCGGGGTTCGGACTGGACCGCAACGACCGGTGGCTGAGGGCGGCGCATCGCAGGTACGCGAGCGGCGAGGCGGGGGCGTACCGAAGCCTTGAGCAGCGCGAGGAGGCGCAGTCGGCGAAGGCAATCGGAGGCAGTGGCGCGGCGGCGACGGCCGTGGTCGAGAGCGAATCCGCGGAGGAGGCGATCATTCTCGGCAGCCGGCAGGGCGAAGCGCCTCCGGACGTGGATGAGTCTTCGGCAACGCACTGGCCGATCGAGCCGCGCGTGCTGCGAAGCAAGCTGGCGACGCCGTGCCAGGGACGCCCGTACTACATCCGGTACGCGTTCAAACTGGGCTGGACGATCGAGCAGGTTAACGAGCTGACGCGGATCGACCCGTGGTTTCTCGACCAGATGAAGCAGCTCGTGGAGTTTGAGGGGACGCTGCTGGAACATGCGGCGCAGGTCCGTTCGGCGCTGGAGCACGGCGGAGTGGGGCTCGGGGCCGACCTGCTGAAACAGGCCCGGCTGCTCGGGTATAGTGCCTCACAGTTGGCATTCGCGCTTCAGGGGCCGGTCGGCGACGGACGGGGCCTGGACTCGGCCGACGACGACAGCGCGTTTCGCATGGTGGACACCTGCGCGGCCGAGTTCGAGGCGGCGACGCCGTATTACTACTCGACGTACGAGGCGCCGACCCTGCGCGTGGAAAACGGCCGGCCCGTGCGCGGCGTCGAGCAGGAGCTGCGGCTGGCGGCCAAGCCGCACGTGGTCGTGCTCGGCGGCGGGCCCAACCGGATCGGCCAGGGCATCGAGTTCGACTACTGCTGCGTGCATGCGGCGATGGAAGCCCGGCGGCTCGGCTACCGCACGGTGATGATCAACTCCAACCCGGAGACGGTCAGCACCGACTACGACACGTCGGACGTGCTCTTCTTCGAGCCGCTGACGCGCGAGGACGTTCTCCGGGTGCTTCGGGCGATCACCCGGCAGGCCCAGCTTCGTGGTGTCGTGGTGCAATTCGGCGGACAGACGCCGCTCAATCTCGCGGAAGGGCTCAAGGCGGCGGGCGCGCCGATCATCGGCACGCCGCCCGAGTCGATTCATCTTGCTGAGGACCGGGACGAGTTTCAGAAGCTGCTCGCGGGGATCGGCCTTCGGCAGCCGGAGAGCGGGGCGGCGCGAGACGTCGACGAGGCGGCCGAGATTGCAGAGCGGCTGGGATACCCGGTGCTGATCCGCCCGAGCTACGTCCTCGGCGGACGGGCGATGGAGCTCTGCAACAACCGGGACGACCTCGAGCGGTATGTGGGGCGGGCATTCGAGGCGACCGACCGGCTGTCGACGGAGGGCGGAGGGGGCGCGCCGGTACTGATCGACAAGTTTCTCCTCGATGCGACAGAGATCGACGTTGACGCGGTGGCCGATTTTCGGCAGCCGGGCGACCCGAAGGGGGACTGCGTCGTCTGCGGGATCATGGAGCACATCGAGCAGGCAGGAATACACAGCGGCGACAGCACGTGCGCGATTCCGCCGCATTCGCTGTCGGCCGAGATGGTGCGCGAGCTGGAGCGGCAGACGGCGCTACTTGCCCGGGCGATCGGCGTCTGCGGGCTGATGAACGTTCAGTTCGCGATTGCCGAGGGCGCGGATTATGTGCTGGAGGTCAACCCGCGGGCGTCGCGGACGGTTCCCTTTGTGAGCAAGGCGACGGGCGTGCCGTGGGCGAAGGTGGCGACGAGCGTCATGCTGGGGCGGACCCTTCGCGACGTCTTGTGGGACTACGGCGTGGGGCGGCGGCCGCGGCCGATGATGACCGCGATCAAGGCGCCGGTGTTTCCGTTCAAGAAATTCCACGGCGTGGACGCCGTCCTCGGCCCGGAGATGCGCAGCACCGGCGAAGTCATGGGCATCGACGAATCCTTCGGCCTGGCCTTCGCCAAGGCGGCGATCGCCACGGGGCTCTCGCTGCCGACGTCGGGCAACGCGCTGGTCAGCGTGAACGACCCGGACAAGCCGCGGGTGATTCCGGTGGCGCGGGAGCTGCGGGAACTTGGCTTCAAGCTCTTTGCGACGATCGGGACGCACGCGGCGCTGAAGGCGGCGGGGATCCCGTCGGTCGTGGTGAGCAAGCAAGCGGGCGCGCCGGAAGGGTTTTTGCTGGACCTGATCAACCACGGGGTGCTGGATTTGCTCATCAACACGCCGGTGCACTACGGCTCGGCATGGGAGGAGGGGCGCTGGCGTGCCGCGGCGACGGCACGAAATCTGCCGCTGATCACGACGATGGCGGGTGCGCAGGCGGCGGTCGCGGCGATCCGGGCGCTCAAGGCGCGCGGGGCGGGGATGGCCCTGGGGGTGAAGGCGCTGCAGGATTACGGAGCAGGACTGTGATGAAGCGCATTCACTGCCATCTCGCGCTTGAAGACGGCACGGTGTACGCCGGCGAGGCGTTCGGCGCCGAGGGGACGGCCGAGGGCGAAGTCGTCTTCAACACCGCCATGAGCGGGTACCAGGAGATCATCACGGACCCGTCGTACTGCGGGCAGATCGTCACCCTGACGATGCCGCTCATCGGCAACTACGGGGTGAACCGGGAGGACGTCGAGGCGGCGAGGCCGCACCTGTCGGGATTCGTCGTCAAGGAGCTTGCGCGGCGATCGAGCAATCATCGGGCCGACCGGGAGCTGGGCGAATTTCTGCGCGACGCGGGCGTCATCGGGCTGGCAGGCGCGGACACCCGGTCGCTCACGCGGCGGCTTCGGGAGCGCGGGAGCCTTCGGGGGGTGATTTCGACCGAAATGTCGGAACCGGCGGCGCTGGTGGCGCGGGCGCGGGCGGCGTCGTGCATGGAGGGGCAGAACCTCGTCGAGCGCGTGTCGCCCCGGGGTGAGCGGGTCGTCGCGCCGGCGGGCGGGGCGGCGCGGCACGTCGTCGCCATGGACTGCGGCATCAAGGAGAACATCCTTCGGCTGCTTGCGGATGCGGGGTGCAGTGTTCGCGTCGTGCCGCCGACGGCAAGCGCGGAATCGATCCTCGAGAGCCGTCCGGACGGGCTGCTTGTCGGCAACGGCCCCGGCGATCCGGCGACGGTGACCGACGCGATCGGGACGCTGAAAAAGCTGATCGGGCGGCTCCCGATCTTCGGCATCTGCCTTGGCAACCAGCTGCTGGCCCTGGCGCTGGGGGCGCGGACGTACAAGCTGAAGTTCGGCCATCACGGGGCGAACCACCCGGTTCAAAACCTGGACACGGGGCGCGTGGAGATTACCAGCCAGAACCACGGTTTCGCGGTGGACGTGGCGAGCCTGGAGGCGGCGGGCGGCCGGGTGACACACATTAACTTGTATGATCGCAGCCTCGAAGGATTCGCCCACGAGTCCAAACGTCTCTTCGCGGTGCAGTACCACCCGGAAGCGGCGCCGGGGCCGCACGATTCGGAGTATCTGTTCCAGCAGTTTGTGGCGGGCATGAAGACCTGACGTGCGGTGTGGAACAGGCTATTCGCCTGTTGAATTCGGCGGATGGATCAATTCGTAGGGCGCATCCCGGACGCACCAGTTCCTGGCGGAGATGGGTTGGATACGAAATAGAATGTGCGTCCAGGACGCACCCTACAGTCTTGGCCCCCGATCACTGAGCCGCCGCTGTTCCCGCCGCGGCTTTGCCCTTGGCCTCCAACTCTTCAATCCGCTCGCGCAGGGATTCATTCTCCCGCTCCAGCTTGCTCAGGCGTTTTGCGATCTCATCGGGCTGCCTGGCCGCGGGGCTGGCCGAGCGAATGGTCTCGGCCGCCCGTCTGGCGGCGGCGCGCGTGCGGAGTTGCCCGGTCCGGGCGAGCCGGTCGATCTCGGGGAGCGCATCTTTGGCGTCGGGGCCGAGCTGTTCCAGCGCGCGGAGGGCCGCGCCCTGGAGGCGGCGGGTCGTTTTGCGGAGGCAGGCGGCGATGGCGTCGGTCGTCCTTTCACGCGCGGTATCGCCCAGTTCGCCGGATTCGAGGAGCGAGGCCGCGGCGGTGACGGCCGCGGCGCGGCAGGCGATCGGGCGGCCGGGCTTCATCCAGTCCAGAAGCGTGTCGAGTACGGCCTTGCCGCCGTGCGCGCCGAGCGATTCAAGGACGGCGCTGCGAATGATCTCCTGATCGGAGTCGCGGCTCAGTAGTTTCGTCAATTCATCCGTGGGGTTTCCGGCGCAGACATCGGCCCATGCCCGGATGGCCTCGGCCTCGACGCGGTAGCTCGGGTCTCCTTTCCGGACGAGGGCGAACAGGGCCTTCTCCACCTCGGGCTCGTCCCTGAAACCGCCCAGGGTTTCGACAACCTTTCGCCGGGCGCGGGGGTTTTCAAGCGTCAGGCCTTTCAGGAGGGCGTCGCGCGCGGCGGGGGAATCGCTTGCGCCGAGTGCCGCTGCGATGGCCTCCTGCACGGCCCAGAAAGGCTCCATCGCCAATCGTTTCGCCAACAGGTCCGTGTGGCCGGCGTCCGGCGATTCGCCGAAATGTTCGGCGGCCTGAATGCGCCGAACGGGGTTCGGGTCGGCCTCTAGCTGGGCGATCCAGAGGTCGCGGCTCTTTTTCTCGCGAAGGGTCATCAGCACGGCCTGATTGGGGTCGACCCGTACCATGGACGGGCGGCGCTTCAGCGAGACGTAGAACTTTTCCCGCTTGTCCGTGATATCCGCCGTGAAAACGTGCGGCAGGTCGTCGGATTCAAAGCGAAACTCAAAGGTGAGCGGGAATGCGAAGGCGTCTTCCTTCTGCGTCTGGCGGACGTCGAGGGCGGCGAGCATGTCGTCCGGCTGCCACTTGTATTCGACGGTCACTTCCGGCGCGCCGGGCCGCTCGGTCCAGTCGTGGAAGAAGCGGCCGAAGGATCGGCCGGTGACATCTTCGATGGCACGACGAAGGTCTATTGTCTCGACATTCTGGTGCCGGTGGCGCGTGCAGTAGGTATTGATGACTTTCCAGAAGAGATCATCGCCGAGGCGGCGGCGGATCATGTGCAGCACCCACGCGCCCTTCGGGTAGGCGCGGCCGTCGAACTGTTGGTCCGGGTCGGTGTAGTTTTGCCAGACGATGGGCTTGTCGCGGCCGCCCTCGATCGCGCCGCGGGCCTTGCGGTGCAAGTTGACGGCGAATTCATCGGGGCCCTGGGAGTGTTCGGCCCACAGGGCCTCGAAGTAGGTCGCGAAGCCTTCATTGAGCCAGATATGCGCCCATTCGCGGCAGGTGACGAGGTCTCCCCACCACTGGTGGGCCAGCTCGTGCGCGACGAGGCCCTCGCTGTCCTGATCGAGGTGTGCCCGGTCGTCGTGAAGGGTGCCCTCGGTCAATGTTGTGGCACTGGTGTTTTCCATTCCGCCGCCGAAGTTGTAGCAGCAGACCTGGTCGTACTTGTCCCAAGGGTACTCGACGCCGATCTTCCGGCTGAAGAATTCCATCATCCGGGTGGTGCTGGCGAACGAGTTCTTGATCTTGTCCTTGTGAACCTCGGGGACATGATAGGTGACGGGCCGGCCGCGCCAGTGCTCGGTCTGGCTGACAAACTGGCCAACGACAAGGGTCATGAGATAGACGACGTGGGGCTGCTCCTGCGACCAGTGATAGGTCGTGGTGCCGTCCGGGTTGGGCTTCTTCGAGACGAGCCGCCCGTTGCTGATGACGATGTTCGGCGCATCCGCCGTGGCAATGATCTCGGTCGTCTGCATCTCGTTCGGATGGTCGAAGCAGGGCACCCAGTATCGGTTGGTGATGGCCTGGCCCTGGGACCAGACGACATAGGGCGCGTCGGGCTCATCGTCGGAGGGGGCGAAGAAGTGCAGCCCGGCGTCGGGGTCGGTGACGGCGTAATCGATGAGGGCGGTCAGCTCGGCGCCGGCAGGGAGCGGCTCGGGCAGGTTCAGGACGAGCTTTTCACCGTCGTGGTCGAAATCGCACGGGATCGCCTCGCCGCCCTGTTGCTGAATGCGGACAGACTGGACTTTGAAATCGACGGCGTCGAGGGCGATGTGGCGGACGTCGCGCAGGGCGGCCATGTCGAGCGTGGCACGGGACTGGGCGGACTTCGCCTTGAGGTCGATGCGCATGTCGAGGCGAATGTGCTTCATGTCGACGGGGCGGTCGGCAGCGAAATGGGGGGCGCTTTCGTCGGAGCGGGCCGGCAGGGGTACGAGCAGAGAAACCGCCAGTAACGCAACGCGGAACGGGGGAACCGACCTCGGGGGCATATTTCCTCTCCGGGAGCACATCGAACAGAAGCGTGATTGTATCACGGGCGGGCGGCCAGCCCCAGTTCGGGGGCGACGCTGGACAGGGCGGTGATGCAGTTGCGGATGTGGTCGTCCAAGGGGAGGCCGAGCAGTTCCGCGCCGGAGACAATGTCTTCTCGTTTGACTGCGGCAGCAAAAGAGGGCGTCTTCATTTTCTTGCGGATGCTCGCCGGCTCCATGCCCTCGAGGCGCGTGGGCCGAACGAGGGCGGCTGCGGTTATGAAGCCGCACAGCTCATCGACGGCAAAGAGGGCCTTTCGGATGGGCCGGTCGCGGGGGTATTCGTCGAGGTTCCAGTCGGCGTGGGAGAGAATTGCGCCGATAACCTCCTCTTCGACGCCGCGCTGGCGCAGTATTTTCGCGCCTTCGCGGGTGTGGTCGGGCGGGTTCGGCCAGCGTTCGTAGTCGAAATCATGGAGAAGCCCGGCAAGGGCAAACTGATCGGCGTCACCGCCGAGCAATGCGGCATAATGGCGCATGGCCGCCTCGACGGCGAGCATGTGCTTCCGGAGGGAGTCGGACTGGACGTATTCGCAGAGGAGGTTCAGGGCGGCTTCGCGGTTCATGTGACAACTTCTCTCACAGAGACTTGCCGATCATCAATTCCGCAATCTGCAGGGCGTTGAGCGCGGCGCCTTTGCGGAGCTGGTCGCCGCTGACGAAGAGATCGATCCCGCGGCCGTCGGGCTGGCTGACATCCTGTCGGATCCGCCCGACGAGGACGTCATCCTTGCCGGACGCTTCGATCGGCATCGGAAAGTAGTTATTCGCGCGGTCATCCACGATCCTGACGCCGGGAGCGCTGGAGAGCAGCCGGCGCACGCCGTCGGCACCGATCGGCTCTTCGAAGGTAATGTTGATGGCTTCGCTGTGTGCCCGGAGCACCGGCACGCGAACGCAGGTCGCGGTGATGGCAATGGCGTCGTCGCCGAAGATTTTTCGCGTCTCGTGAATCATCTTTGATTCCTCGACGTTGTAACCGTCCTCGCCGACGGCGCTGTTGTGCGAGAAGACGTTGAACGCCGCCTGGTGGGGCAGCACCTTCGGTACGGCGGGCCGGCCGGCGAGAATGTCGCGGGCCTGATTCTCAAGCTCGCGCATCGCCTGGTAGCCCGCGCCGCTCGCAGCCTGGTAGGTGGCGATCACCATGCGGCGAACGCGGTTGGCCTTGTGCAGGGGCCAGACCGGCACGTTCATGATGATCGTGGAGCAGTTCGGGTTGGCTATGAGCCGGGCCGAGCCGATCGCGGCGGGATTCACCTCGGGGATGACGAGGGGCACGGCGGGATCCATGCGAAAGGCGGAGCTGTTGTCGACGACGCGCGCGCCGGCCTCGATCGCCGCGGGGGCCCACTGTTTGCTTGACGATGCACCGGCGGAGAAAAGGGCGATGTGCACGCCGTCAAAGCTGCGAGGGCCGACCTCCTCGACCGCCAAGGTCTGGCCGCGGAACTCAATTTTCGTGCCCGCCGAGCGGGCGGAGGCCAGTAGCCGCAGCGAGCCGACGGGGGTGTTTCGCTCATTGAGGATTCGCAGGAATTCCTGCCCGACAGCGCCGGTGGCGCCGAGGATGGCAATGTTCGGCTTCATGATTTTCCTTCGTCGTGGAGGCAGTCCGGAGCACGGAGTATATTCCTCGACCGATCGGTGAGACAACGATAAACGCCGGTGGGGCTTCCCCGCGAAAGTGCGGCGGAGCCTGCAATCGGAAACGAGGCGACCAGCGACGGGGCGGGGTCGAACAACTCGGCGAGGGATCGAAACATGACACGGCTGTACGACATCACGCCGCCCATTGCTCCGGGCATCGCGGTCTGGCCGGGGGATACTCCCCTGTCGCGGGAGATCCTGCTCGATATGAAGGCGGGGGCGAACATTACGCTGTCCACCCTGCGGGCGACGGTTCATCTCGGTGCGCACGCGGACGGCCCCAACCACTACGGCGTCGATGGACCGGCGATCCACGATCGGTCGCTGACGCATTACTTGGGACCGTGCCAGGTGATCTCGGTGGGAGTCGGCCGAGGCAGCCGGGTGATGCCGGAACATGTTTCCTGTGAAATCGGTGCGCCGCGCGTGCTCGTTTCGACGGGAACGTACCCCGATCCCCTGGATTGGAACGATGATTTTGCGGCGTTGTCGCCGGAACTGGTTGATTGGCTGGCGGCGCGGCGGGTGATAACGGTCGGGATCGATACGCCGAGCGTCGATCTGTTTTCATCAAAGGATCTGCCGGCGCACCGGGCGATCCTGCGGCACGACATGGCCATTCTCGAGGGGATCGTTCTGAGCGAGGTCCCCGACGGCGTATACGAACTCATCGCCCTGCCGCTTCCGCTGGTGGGATTCGACGCCAGTCCGGTCCGGGCGGTCTTGCGCGCGGCGGACCTGGATTGAGGTCATACGGGTTCGGCGGGGCGTGCGGTCAGAACAGCTTTCGGGCCAGCGCCGCGGAGTCCAGCTTTCGCAGGCTGCTCGGAGGGATTCCGAATTCGCGCCGAAAACTGTCGGTGAAATGGCTGTGGCTGGCGAATCCGTGGTCCAGCGCGATGCCCGTAAGGTCGCGCCGGCTGTCGGTGGCGCATTCGAGGGCGGCGCGCAGCCGCATGCGTGAGAGGAAGCGGTGCAGCGGCATGCCGGTCCGGCGGTGAAAGACCCGGCACAGATGGAACATCGACGTTCCAATGGCGCGGGCGATTTCGTCAATGCGGATCGGCTCGCGGAAATGCAGGGCGATGTATTTCCGCGCGGCGTCGGCCAGATCGGCGTGAGCGCGGTCGGTGTCTTCTCGCGGGGTGCGGCTCTTGTGGCCGCGCATGGCATACGCCGCATGGACAATGTTGTGGAGGATACGCAGGGCCGTTTCCTCGAGGAAAACGCGGTCGACCGGCCCCCCGCTGTTGACATGTTGAAAGAGCATTCGCTGGAGCAGGTAGGTGCGCGAGTCGCAGGTGGCGTGCGTGAAGCGAAAGGGGCGGTCGGGGCGCTGCTGCACGGAGGGGTCTATGCTGCGGATCGCGTCCTGCAATACGGACGGTTCGACCAGGATGTACTCTGAAATCTCGCCCTCGGGACTAATGACGCGGCGGTAGTAACTTTCGCCCAGGTTGTAGAAATTGGTCTGGTTCGGCGTCGAAATCATCGGCGCGCCGGACTCCGGGCGGATGTAGACGCAGGTGCGGGGGAAGACGAGGTTGTGCCCGTCGCGGATGTAGTTCTCCTCGGACCACAATCGATGTTTCGGCCCGCAGCGCCATTCGCCAAGCGTAAATGCGGTTCCCCGGTAGACAATGCGGTTGATCCACTCGGCGGGGCCGAGCGGTAGGGGCCGCGCCTTGGGCGCGGTGCGCAGGGATCCTGAGAAAGTCTGTCGCATGGCGGGCTTTGCGATTTCTGGGGCGCGGGTCGGAGGGCGCGCGGGCAGTCGGCTCTCGGCCGTATCCATTCACTATATCGCAGCGGAGCCAGCGGTCTCACGAGCGAGCCGCGACGTGGAAAGACAGCGCGTCAATCGTGGTTTCAGCGGTCGCGGGGAACGGGCGCGTTCTGATCATGAATGGGCCCGATATTGCGCTCACGGCTTTCCGGTCAGGTCCATTACCTTGACACCATCCGGGGCTTCAAAGATGAACCGTCTCGGATCGATTTCGGGATCGAGCTTCACTTCGGAAAGGCCGGAGAACTGAATCCGCCGGCCGGTTGCGTCGTGCCCAGTGCTGCGGACGCGGAGGGCACAGTCTTTTCGGATGTAGTGGAGGGTCTTCGCGGCTTGGCCGGGCTTGGGTGTCCTGGGACGGGTTTCGAGTACCCAGACGTCCTGGGCGTCGATTTTCTCATCGGGCAGCACCCGGACTTCGAAATTCGACGCGAGGACTTCAAAGAACGGCTCGTCGGCGAGGAGCGTTTGCGAAGCGACAGGCATGGATTTGACTGCGGAGGGTTCCTTCCCCTTCTGATGAGTCAGGGTATAGGCATGGACGCCGTCGCCGATCGTTAGGACCGCTTGTTCATCATCCACGACGCGCTTGCCGGCCTTCGTGCGAATCTGATTTTTCATCTCGACGCGGAAGAGGAGCTTCGCTCCCTTTCGCTGGTGTTCGTAGGTACCGTTGGCCTCGCTCACGACGGAAACCTGGCCCGAGATGACTTCGGTGTTAAGGCGGATCTTCGCGGCGACCGTCGAGTGGGCGGAGGCTTTACTTAGGCATTCGGCCCTGATGGCCCCGAGAGACTCCCTGCCTTCCGGCTGACGAGCCGGGAACATGCAGGCGGTTGCGGCGGAAAGAATCGCAGGGAGCCAATGAGTTATCACGGGTCAATCCTCCAAATGTTTTTGATTTTATCGGGAATTCGGACGCGCAGGCCCTTGCCGGCAGCTTTTGTAGCTCCCTAGCGACCCTCTCGCTTTCGTCAGGTCGGCTGCGACGGAGCAGGTCCCAAGAAAAAGTGGCTTGGTGGGCGGAAAAAAGACGCTCCTGCCAAGGAATGGGGAGCTGAGGAGTCGGATGCCGCGGGTCGGTTCTGAATCGCGTAACTGGCACATAAAGCTTTGATTTTAAAAGTTTTATGGACGTGTATGGAAGGGAGAAGTCTTTCGTGAATCGTTCACACGAGAGGCAATAATTAATCGAAAACGCAACGAAAATAGTCGATCGGAACCTTGACTTGCTTGCGTGGGTTCTGGTAACCTTCACCCTTGAGTCGAGAGGGACTCAGAACAGGGTCAGAAGCAACCTATGCCCGCAGTTCGGGCTTGAGTATCGGAGGAGATGAAATGCGAATCACAGCACTGGTATCAGCAATCGTATTGATGGCCGCGAGCTCCGCTCAGGCCGTTTTCGTCGGCTTTGACGTCGGCGCGAACAACACGCCTGCCGGCGCCAACGCCTTGATCAGCGACGATGGCGACTTCAACAATCCGACCTGCTCGCTCAGCGCGGATGTCGGTTTGGGCAGCCTCGCCGCCGGCGACGTGGACTTCTACAGCGTTTTCGTTCCGGAAGGCTGCATCGTGACCGCGATCACGACGCCGCTTACACCGTTCGGCAACGTACCCGACACGCTGCTCGGCGCGTTTGATCCTGGTCTCGCGCTGCTGGCAGGCAGCGATGACGCGGGCTCCGACGGAAACAGCGCCGGCCCGGTACGCGGCTCGGCGGTCCGGTTCCTGAGCTTGGTGACCGGTACCTACTACCTCGGCGTGTCGGGCTTCCCCGATTTCGGTTTCACGGGTGACCATAGCGAAGGTGGCGACTACCTGCTGACCGTCAGCATTACGCCCGAGCCCTCGACCCTTGGCCTGCTGGCCATCGGCGCGCTGGCTCTGATTCGCCGACGCAAGTAATTTACGGGATCGCTGGATCCCGATAATCACGGCAAACTGTGATTCGAGAGTGCCGCGGCTGATTCGCTCAGTCGCGGCACTTTTTGTTTTACCCGGTATGCACCCGAGCGCGCACCACACATGCGTGGCGCAGCTCGGTGGAAAAGTGCGATCACTCCGTTAGACTTCTCCCCACTTATCGTAGCGACACCTTCTGCCCTCAGGTACGAAAAGCATGGCCAGCAAATCCAGCGGGGACTCCGGTATCGAAGGCTCACATATCTCACGGGTGCGGAACATCGGCGTAGCCGCCCATATCGACGCGGGGAAGACCACGACAACGGAGCGAATCCTCTTTTACACGGGGCGGACCCATAAGATCGGCGAGGTCGACGACGGCACGACGACGACGGACTTCGACGAGCAGGAACAGGAACGCGGCATCACGATCTTCAGCGCGGCGGTGACCTGTCCCTGGCGGGATCACCAGATCAACCTCATCGACACGCCCGGCCACGTCGATTTTACGGCCGAAGTGGAACGCAGCCTGCGCGTGCTGGACGGCGCGATCATCGTCTTTGACGCCAAGGAGGGCGTTGAGGCCCAGTCGGAGACGGTATGGCGACAGGCCCGAAAGTACCGCGTCCCCGCGATCTGCTTCATCAACAAGATGGACAAGATCGGGGCGGACTTCGAGATGTCTGTCGCGTCCATTCAGAAGCGTCTTGAGGCGCACCCGGTCCCCGTGCAGCTTCCCATCGGCGCCGAATCGACATTCAGCGGCGTGATCGACCTGATTCGCATGAAGGCCCTGCGCTTCGGCGGGAATCAGGGGACCCAGGTGACGGAGGAGGAGATCCCCGCAGCGCTGATCGAGCCAGCGCGGCAGATGCGGCATCACCTCGAGGAGAAGGTCGCGGAGACCGACGACGCGTTAATGCAGAAATACCTGGACGAATCGCCGCTGACGGAGGAGGAGATCAAGCGGGCGCTTCGAAAGGCGACGATCTCCGGGTCGTTGCAACCGGTTTTCTGTGGGTCGGCGCTGAAGAACACCGGCGTTCAGCCGCTGCTCGACGGCGTGCTGGCCTTCTTGCCGTCGCCGCTGGACCGCCCGCCGGTGGAAGGGGTCCGCTCCTTAAAGGATGCGACGCGGATAACCCGGGCGCCCCGGACGAGTGAGCCGCTTTCGGCGCTGGTGTTCAAGATCGTGGCGGAGAAGCCGCTGGATTTGTTCTACGTGCGCGTGTACAGCGGCGTCCTCAAGAGCGGCATGCGGGTGTTCAATGCAAACACGGAGTCCAAGGAGAACATCAGCCGGATGTTCCGCATGTTCGCGAAGCGGCGGGAGCAGATCGACGAAGCGCCTGCGGGCGAAATCGTGGCGTGTGTCGGGCTGAAGGACGCGCTGACCGGCAACACGCTCTGCGACGCGAAGGATCCGGCGCTGCTGGAGAAGATCGAGTTTCCGACGCCGGTGATCAGCGTTTCCGTCGAGCCGAAGAACACGAAGGACAAGGACGCCCTGCTGGAAACGCTGGGCAAGCTGGCGCGTCAGGACCCGACATTCAAGCATCACTTCAACGCCGAGACGGGGCAGACGATCATCAGCGGCATGGGTGAGCTGCATCTCGAGGTGCTGACCTACAAACTGGAACACGACTTCGGCGTTCCAGTGAATGTCGGCAAGCCGCTTGTCGCGTATCGCGAAGCGATCTCGCATGCGGCGGAGGCGGAAGGGCGATTCATCCGACAGACGGGCGGGCGCGGGCAGTACGCCGTGGTCCGGCTGCGCGTCGAGCCGATTCCGTTTGAGAAGGGGAAAGAGCAGTTCGAGTTTTACGACGCGATTCGCGGCGGGGCGATCCGGCCGGAGTTCATCGCGGCAGTGGAGCGCGGCGTTCGCGACGCGCTGCCGATGGGGGTTCTCGCAGGGTACGAGATTCTCAATGTCCGTGCGACGCTGCTCGACGGGCAGGAGCACGAAGTGGACAGCTCGGAACTGGCGTTTGAGAACGCCGGGCGCATTGCGTTTGAAGAGGCGGTGAAGGCGGCGGGTCCGGTGATGCTCGAACCGGTGATGAAGCTTCAGGTCAGCGTGCCGGACGATTACTTCGGCATGGTAAGCGGCGACCTCAGCGCGCGCCGCGGCATCATCGAGGACACGGAATCGCGCGGGCAGTATCGGGTGATTCACGCAAAGGTCCCGCTGGCGGAGATGTTCCAGTATGCCACGAAGCTCCGGACGCTCACGCAGGGCCGGTCGAGCTGGTCGATGGAACCGTACACCTACGAGCCGATGCCGCTCAATCTTCAGCAGGAGCTGCTTCGAAAGCACGGGTACATCGACTGACGCGGCGCATTTCGCAACTGCCGGGGAATCCACGCGTTAGCTTCCGGCCTGCGCGCGGTGTTGGATCGGGAACAGCTTCCCGATGCGATCAGCCACCGGGCCTTCGGCGCCTGAATCGACGGCGGCCTTGCCGTAAGTTGTTTCAGGGGCTTAGGTTAACGTAGCGAAACGAGTCAGCCGATTTCTTGCGGCGGTTCGCTTGACAACGGTGGGGGGTGTGATACCCTGTCTGGTCTTGCTCCGCCCGGGACGTGCGGGGTATTTTTTGTCCCTATTGCGGATTGGGTAAAGACCTGTGGCACTTGATCGGATACGCATTCGGATGGAAGCCTACGATTCGACGGCGCTGGACTCGTCGGCGCGTGAGATCGTGGAACACGCAAAGCGGACGAACGCACGTGTTCGCGGGCCGATTCCGCTTCCGACGCGAATCGAGCGGTACACGGTTCTTCGCAGTCCGCACATTGACAAGAAGTCCCGCGAGCAGTTCGAGATGCGCACGCACAAGCGTGTGATTGACATCTTCGAGCCGACGGCGCGGACGGTAGAGGCATTGAATCGGCTGGTAGTGCCGGCAGGCGTGTTTGTAAAAATCAAGGCGTGACGCAGGATCGGTGACCTGACGTTGGCACCGATATCGGCGTCCGGACTTCGTTGCATAACTGAATAAGAACATCTTGTCGCGTGAGCCTCATCGCGCGAACCCGGCCCACGAAAAGGTTAAGGGACATCGTATCGCCATGAACGCCGCCATCCTTGGAAAGAAAATCGGCATGACCCGCGTCTTCACCGAAGACGGCACGAGCGTGCCCGTGACCGTCGTGCAGGCGGGCCCCTGCCCGATCCTTCAGGTCAAGACGAAGGAGACCGACGGCTACGAGGCCGTTCAGCTCGGCTTCGACAGTGCCCGGCCCGCGCGGTCGACGCGCCCGCAGATCGGCCACACCCGCAAGGCGAGCGCCGTTCCGCAGAAGTTCGTCCGCGAAATCCGCCTGATCGACGCGACCGACAAGAAGGCCGGCGAGACGGTCACGGTCGAAATCTTCGAGCAGATGGGCGTGAAGTACGTGGACGTGGTGGGGACCTCGATCGGCAAGGGTTTCCAGGGCGTCATGAAGCGGCACAACTTCGGCGGCCAGCCCGGCTCGCACGGCACCGAGCGCAAGCACCGCTCGGCGGGCGGCATCGGTTCTTCCGGCAACCGCGGACACGGCCGCTGTATCAAGAAGGGCAAGCGCATGGCGGGCCACATGGGCCACGAGCGATGCACGGTCCGGAACCAGCACCTTGTCGGGATCGACAAGGATCGCAACCTGCTCCTGATCCAGGGGGCCGTTCCGGGTCCGAAGAACGGCTACCTTATTGTGTCGAAGGCAAAAACCAAGGGATAACGGGTCCTCGGGTCGCGCGGCGTCAGGCCGGGCGGCCCTTTTTGTTACGGCGTGCGAACATGATCGAAATACCGGTCCTCAACACGAAGGGCGAAAAGGTCGGCAGCGAGAAGCTGGACCCGGCCCTCCTCGGCGGCCGCGTGCGGCACGACCTGCTCAAGCAGGCGATCGTGACGTACCGGGCGAACCAGCGCCAGGGAACCTTCAAAACCAAGAGCCGCGCCGAGGTGCACGGGGCCTCGCGGAAGCTGTACCGGCAGAAGGGCACGGGCAATGCCCGCGCGGGTAACCTGCGCACGCCGGTCCGGGTGGGCGGCGGTCATGCCTTCGCCAAGAAGCCGCGTGATTTTTCGAAGACGCTGCCGCGGAACATGCGGCGGCTGGCCCGAAACTCGGCGATCCTCGCCAAGGCGCAGTCCGGCGAAGCAGTGATCGTCCAGGGGCTCAAGTTCGACGCACCGAAGACGAAGCAACTGGCCCAGGTGCTGCATGCCGCGAAGGGAGATCGTGGAACCCTGCTCGCGGTGACCACGGCGGACCGCAATCTGATGCTGTCGGGCCGGAACATTCCCAAGTTCGGCATGAAGGCGGTCTGGGAGATCAACGCATACGACGTGCTTCGCGCCCGGCGACTGATGTTCACGCCGGAGGCGTTCGAGGCGCTTCGCAAGGACCCGGCCGAAGCCGGCCGAGCGGCGGCCGCGCAGGCCTGAGGTGAAATGAGATGGACATCTATCACGTAATCAAGCGGCCGCTTGTCACCGAGAAGGGGACGCATCAGAGCCGGCAATCGCACGCGGCGACGCGGACGCGGCCGGGCCGCGGGGGCGCGTACAGTTTCGAAGTGCATCCACAGGCCAACAAGATCGAGATACGCGACGCGATCGAGAAGATCTACGGCGTGAAGGTGGCCTCGGTGCGGACGTGCATGCACAAGGGCAAGCGCCGGCGGTATCGGTTCAAGTTCGGCCTGACGCGGCAATGGAAGAAGGCGGTGGTCGTTCTTAAGCCGGAACACCACATTGATCTGTTCTAAGGTGACGCGCCGCCACGGGGCGGCCAGTGCAGGGGTTGACGCGACATGGGCGTGAAAATCTACAAGAAAACGACACCCGGCCGACGCCAGTCGAGCGTGAATGATTTCGCCGAACTGACGTCGAAGCATTCGCGTCCGGTCAAGAGCCTGACACGGCCCCTGACCAAGACCGGCGGCCGCAACAACCAGGGCTTCACGACCTCGCGTTTTCGCGGCGGCGGGCACAAGCGCCGCTACCGCGTCGTTGATTTCCGGCGGAACAAGGACGGGGTGGCCGCCACGGTCGAGCGGGTGGAATACGATCCGAACCGCAACGTCTTCATTGCCCTGTTGAAGTACGGTGACGGCGAGCTGCGGTACATCCTTGCTCCGAACGGCCTGAAGGCCGGGGACAAGGTGATGAGCGGGCCGACGGCTGAGCCGAAGCTTGGCTGCGCGATGGCGATCAAGGACATGCCGGTCGGCATGGACATTCACAATATTGAGCTTAACGCCGGACAGGGCGGCAAGCTGGTGCGCACGGCGGGAAGCGTCGCACGGCTGGTCGCCAAGGAAGGCGAATGGGCGACGATCGTGCTGCCTTCCGGCGAAATGCGGCAGGTGCGGACTGATTGCCGGGCGACGATCGGCCAGCTCGGCAACATGGATTTCAAGAACATCATCTGGGGCAAGGCGGGGCGGACCCGGTATCTCGGTCGTCGCCCGCACGTTCGAGGCACGGCCCAGAACCCGGTGGCACATCCTCTGGGCGGCGGCGAAGGCCGGAGCGGCGGCGGCCGGCATCCGTGCAGCCCGACGGGCGTGCTGGCCAAGGGCGGGCGGACGCGCAATCCGCGGAAGAACTCGAATCGACGCATTCTGCGCCGCCGCAAGAGCGTGCGCTACGGACAGGTATCGCTTCCGCGGCGGAAGTAGGCGGCGGAGCGGAAGATTTTTTGACCGGGGTTAGGGACCTATGGGACGAAGCTTAAAAAAGGGACCGTTCGTTGATCCGCGGCTTTTCGAGAAGGTCGAAAAGGCCATCTCGGCCGGCAGCCATGAGCCCATCAAAACCTGGGCGCGGCGCTGCACGATCCCGCCGGAGTTCGTGGGCCGCACGTTTGAGGTTCACAACGGCAAGGTCTTCAAGAAAGTTTTCGTGACCGAAGACATGGTCGGTCACAAGCTGGGCGAGTTCTCGCTGACGCGGACCTGGAAGGGCCACAGCGGCGTGAAGAAGGTGGAGGCTGAGGCCGCCCCTGCCAAGAAGTAACGGAGCAGGCTGAGTATTTGTCATGGCAAAGTGGACTTCGATACATCGCTACGCCCGAATCAGCCCGCGGAAGGCGCGGCTGGTGACCGGGCTCATCGCGGACCGGCACGTGGACGAGGCGCTGGAGCTGCTCAAGTTCACGCGGAAGCGGGCCAGCGTCCTGGTGGACAAGGTGCTCCGGGCGGCGATGGCCGACGCGGACGAAAAGGAAGCGAACGTGCGGCGGCTGTACGTGCACGAGGCGCGGGTGGATCCGGGCCCGATCATCAAGCGGTTTCAGCCGAAGGATCGCGGCCGGGCGCACCCGATCCACAAGCGGACAAGCCACATTGTCGTGACCGTTGCGGAAGGACCAAGGAAGTAGGCGAGCATGGGACAGAAGACGCATCCAATCGGATTTCGCATCGGGGTGACGGAAGACTGGCGTTCGCGCTGGTACGCGCCCAAGGCGGCCTACGCGGAGTTCCTCATTGAAGATCACAAGATCCGGCAGCACATTGACCGGCGTCTGAACCGCACGGCGCCCTTTGCGGGCTGCGCCGGCGTTGAGATCGAGCGCACGCGAAACGAGGTCAAGGTCCTGATCGCGACGGCCCGCCCCGGCATGGTCATCGGTCCGAAGGGTGCCGAGGTGGACAAGCTTCGGGAAGAGCTTGAAGAGCTGATCGACCGCAAGGTGAGCGTCAACATCAAGGAGATCAAGAATCCCGATCTCAACGCCCAGCTCATTGCGCTGGACATCGCCGAGCAGCTCAAGAAGCGCGGCAGTTTCCGGCGCATGATGAAAATGCACTGCGACTCGGCGATCGCCGCGGGGGCGAAGGGCATCAAGATCATCTGCAAGGGCCGGCTGGGCGGCGCGGAAATGTCGCGCATGGAGACCCAGAAGCTCGGTTCGATTCCGCTCCAGACGCTCCAGGCGCGGGTGGAATACGGCTTTGCGCAGAGCTTTACGACCTACGGAGCGATCGGCGTCCGCGTCTGGCTGTATCGGGGCGACTACCGCGAGTTTCTCAACGGCGACGAGGCGGCCGATACGCCGCCGCCGGAGACGGGTCGCCGTCGGGGCCGCGGGGCGGGCGGTTCCCATGGGCCGCGAAACCCGGAACAGGGAGCATGACAGGCGTCCGGACGCCGGATGAGCGAACGTGAGGAGTTGGTGAAATGGCATTGATGCCGGCACGAGTCAAGTATCGAAAACACCACCGCGGGAAAGTGCGCGGCAACGCGACGCGCGGCAACACGGTCGCGTACGGCGACTTCGGGTTGCAGGTGCTCCAGGCGGGATGGATTTCCGGCCGGCAGATCGAGGCCGGGCGCATGACGGCGTCGCATTATTTGCAGCGGCAGGGCCGCGTGTTCATCCGCATCTTCCCGCACAAGAGCGTTTCGTCGAAGCCGCTCGAGACGCGCATGGGCAAGGGCAAGGGCGAGCCGGACTACTGGGTCGCCGTGGTGAAGCCCGGAACGGTGCTGTTCGAGATCGGCGGCGTTGACGAGACGGTGGCCCGGATGGCGCTGTCTCGGGTGGCGCACAAGATGCCGTTTCGTTGCCGCTTCGTGAAGCGGCGGCACGGTCTGTAAGGCGTTTCGGAGACGGAAACGGAATCGGCGGGACACGAGGACGAATAGAGCGATCGGCCATGAAGATAACCGAGATTCGCGAAATGAAGACGGAGGAGCTGCACGGCGAGCTGGATCGCCTGCGGCGGCACCTTTTCGACCTCCGCAGCCAGCGGGTGACGGAGAAGCTCGAGGATCCGTCGCTGCTCCGCAAGACGCAGAAGGACATCGCCCGGATCTTTACCGTGCTGAACGAGCGCGGCGAGAAGGACATCGAGCAAAAGCAGTATCACCTCGAGTCGGCCGGAACGGCCGCTCGAAAGGCCAAGTAGAGCGGGCGAGGCCCTCGTGAAGGATGGATCGGAAATGACGACAGGACAGACGGCACAGGACACCGCTCGAAGGGGCCGCCGCACGCGCATCGCGGTGGTGGATACCGACAAGCGGAACAAGACGATCAAGGTTCGGATCGACCGGCTCGTCAAGCACGATAAGTACGGCAAGTACCTTCGGCGGCGGAGCGTCCTGCACGTTCACGACGAGAAGAACGAGGCACACGTCGGCGACGTGGTCGAGATCATGGAGTGCCGTCCGATCAGCAAGACGAAGTCCTGGCGTCTGTTGCGGGTCATCCGCCGCGCGGCGGGCACGAACTAGGGAGCGGTCGTTACATGATTCAGGCGGAAAGCATGGTCGATATCGCGGACAACACCGGCGCGAAGCGCGCCCTGGTGATCCGCGTTCTGGGCGGTTCGACCCGCCGACAGGGTTTCACGCGACGCACGGCGTCGGTGGGCGACATCGTCGTCTGCGCGGTCAAGAAGGCCCTGCCGAACAGCGACTACCTGGTCGGCAACAGCCGCAAGGAACGCAGTTCGCGGCGCAAGGTCAAGTGTGTCATCGTGCGGACGAAGTCGCCGGTGCGGCGCGGCGACGGCAGCTACGTCCGGTTTGACAGCAATGCCGCCGTCATCATCGACGACGAGAGGAACCCAAAGGGCACGCGCATCTTCGGCGCGGTCGCCCGGGAGCTGCGCGACAAGGGGTTCATGAAGATCGTGTCGCTGGCGAGCGAAGTCGTATAGGACCCGGCGATCGAGAGGACAGAACGGATATGGCCGCAAAGGTACGAAAGGGCGATCGGGTCGAGGTGATCTCCGGCGATCACCGGGGCGAGCAGGGCAAGATTCTGCGCATCGACCCGGAGACAAACCGTGTCTGGGTCGAGGGCGTGAACCTGGTCTACCGGCACCTGAGGCCCAGCCGGACGAATCCGCAGGGCGGGCGCATCCGCAAGGAAGCCCCGATCCATGTCTCCAACGTGCTGCCGGTCGATCCGAAGACCGGCCGGGGGGCGCGGGTGCGGTTTGACGTGGAACAGAGCGGCGGCAAGACATCGTCAAAGAAGCGTGTCACCGTCGGCGGCACGGTCCTTGAGGACGTAAAGGGATCCGCGAAGGCGAAGTCATAAGTGTAAGGACGCGATCGGGCGGTCAGAGCCCGGCGTGAAAGTGACATGGCTCGGCTATTTGAGAAATACAACAACGATGTGCTTCCGGCCCTTCAGAAGGAACTGGGGCGGGCCAACCGCCTGTCGATTCCGAAGCTGGAGAAGATTGTGGTCTCCATGGGCCTGGGCAAGGCGGCCGCCGAGAAGAAGCGTCTCGACCAGGCCCAGAAGGAGCTGACGCAGATTGTCGGCCAAAAGCCGATCGTCTGCCGCGCGCGAAAGAGCGTGTCGAACTTCAAGCTTCGCCAGGGGCAGCAGATCGGCCTGAAGGTCACGCTGCGCGGTCCGCGAATGTACGAGTTCCTCGACCGCCTCATCAGCGTCGCGGTGCCGCGTATCCGCGACTTCCGCGGTCTGAACCCGAACAGCTTTGACGGTCGAGGCAGTTACAACATGGGGCTTTCCGAGCAGACCGTGTTTCCCGAGGTGGACGCCGACAAGGTCGAGTTTCAGCAGGGCATGAACATCACGATGGTGACGACGGCGAAGAACGACCATGAAAGCCGGCGCCTGCTGACGCTGATGGGACTGCCGTTCCGGAAGGACGAAAAGGAATCATGAACCGGCGGGCCTGGCGCAGCGCCGGGCCGACCGGAGATGAAAGCGACGAGACGTTATGGCCAGAAAGTGTTGGATGATCAAGTCGTCGAAGAAGCCGAAGTTCAGCACGCGCGCCTACACGCGGTGCCAGGTGTGCGGCCGCTCGCGGGCCGTGTACCGGAAGTTTCGGCTGTGCCGGCTGTGCTTCAGGAACCTCGCCCTCGAGGGCAAGATTCCGGGCGTTCGAAAGGCGAGCTGGTAGAACCCGGCCGCCCGAGGCTTCGACCTGGCAGTAGAACGGAAGGTTAGCGTTTAAGAGGCTGTTATCGCATGTGGACTGATCCGATCGCCGATCTGTTGACCCGCATTCGCAACGGGGTTCATAACCGCGCCAAGCATGTAGCCATGCCCTACAGCAATTTCAAGCTGGCAATCTGCCGTGTGCTGAAGGATGAAGGTTACATCGCCGACGTGGAACGGATTGAGGGCAAGCCCACGGATGTCCTGCGGGTCACGCTCAAGTACGGACCGCGCGGCGAGCAGGTGCTCCGAAGCATCCGCCGCGAGAGCAAGGCCGGCTGCCGAAAGTACGTCGCCGTGGACGAGATTCCAAAGGTGCTCAACGGGCTGGGAATCGCCATCGTCTCCACGAGCCGCGGGGTCATGAGTGATCGGAAGTGCAGGCAGGAGCGTCTCGGCGGAGAACTGGTCTGCACCGCCTACTGATGTATTTTTGATCGGCCGCGCAGGCGCCGCAGCGGGCGCCCCGGGGCGAAGCCGAAGAGAGTGAAAAGAGCCATGTCCCGTATCGGAAAAAAGCCAATCGCCCTGCCTTCCGGCGTGAAGGTGGAGATCAAGGGAAACCAGGTCAGCGTGACCGGACCCAAGGGCACCCAGTCGTGGGCGTACCCTGCGGGGGTCAAGGTGACCGCGGAATCCGGAAAGCCCGTCGTCGTGACGCGCGACTCGGACTCTCCCCAGCACCGGGCGCTGCACGGGACGACCCGCGCGCTCATCAACAACATGGTGCGCGGCGTTTCCGAGGGCTACGAAAAGAAGCTCGAGATCTACGGCACCGGCTACGCCTGTGCCGTTTCCGGCAAGACGCTTGACCTGACCGTCGGCTATTCGCACCCGATCAAGCTGCCGATCCCCGCGGGCGTGAAGGTGACGATCGAGGTGGCGCAGACGAAGGGCGATGACAACCCGGCGAAGCTCTCGATCGCGGGCTCAGACAAGCAGGTGATCGGCCAGTTTGCCCGGGCGATCAAGGATGCGCGACCGCCCGAGCCGTACAAGGGCAAGGGCGTCCGTTACGCGGGCGAGCAGATCAAGCGGAAGGCCGGCAAGGCGTTTGCGGGAGCGGGCGGCGGCGCCTGATTCTGATCCCTTCGGCAAGGGTTTACAGAGTGGCAGGATAGCGAAGATGAACGAACTGGAACTGAAAAAGTCAAGACTGGCGCAGCGCAAGAAGCGGATTCGGCACCGGTTGATGGGCACGCCGGAGCGGCCGCGCCTGACCGTGTTCCGCAGTCACAAGAACATCACGGCGCAGCTGATCGACGACATCTCCGGTCGGACGCTGTGCGCGACCGGGACGAACACGAAGGCCCTCTCCGGCCAGATCAAGGACGGCGGCAACTGCAAGGCCGCGGAGATCGTCGGACAGCACCTGGCCGAACAGGCGCGGATGCACGGCATTCGCAAGGTGGCGTTCGACCGGAACGGCCGCAGGTATCACGGACGCATCAAGGCCCTCGCGGAGGCGGCCCGCAAGACCGGATTGGAATTCTGAACCGGCGGGTAAACCCCCGCCAAGGACATTTGTATTTTAGCTCTCTGGAAGTGATGGATGGCGAAGCAACAGGCACAACGGGAAGCGCGCGAAGGACCGGCCTACGACGATAACGTCGTAAAAGTCTATCGCTGCTCCAAAGTGGTCAAGGGTGGCCGGCGGTTTTCCTTCGGCGCGCTGGTCGCGGTGGGAGATCGCAACGGCCGCGTCGGCGTTGGATACGGCAAGGCGAACGAAGTGCCCTCGGCGGTGGAAAAAGGTCGCAAGCAGGCCATTCGCAACATGCGGCCCGTGGTTCTGCACGGCTCGACGATCCCGCACGCGGTCCTCGGACGCTTCGGATCGAGCCGGGTCAAGCTCCTGCCCGCGAGCGACGGTACAGGCGTTATCGCCGGCGCGAGCGTTCGGGCGCTGCTGGAGCTTGCCGGCCTGAAAAATTGTCTGACAAAGGTGTACGGCTCGACGAGCCCCAAGAACCTGGTGAAGGCGACCCTTTCGGCGCTGGAGCAGCTTCGAGATCGCGAGACGACCGAGCGGCTTCGCGGCGTGAGTCTTTCCAGGGCCAGTTAAGGCGGATTTGAGGACGCGATGAACATCACGACGATTACCACCCGGGCGGGCGCGAAGCCGAAGCGCAAGCGCGTCGGGCGCGGGCCCGGCACCGGTCAGGGCAAACAGGCAGGCTACGGCCACAAGGGTCAGGGCGCGCGCAGCGGCGGCCGGAAAGAGCGCGGACTTCTCTCTGAGGGCGGCGTGTTTCCCCTGTTCCGGCGCCTGCCGAAGGTGGGCTTCAACAATTTCAATTTTCGCACCGAGTACCAGGTGGTGAACCTGATCGATCTGGAGGCCCGGTTCGACAACGGGACTCATGTGACCGCGGCGCTGCTGGAAGAGGCGGGCCTGATTCGCGACGCAAAGCGCCCGGTCAAGGTCCTGGGAGACGGCGAGATCAAGAAGAAGCTGACGATCGAGGCGCAGCGGTTCAGCAAGTCGGCGGCGGCGAAGATCGAAGCCGCCGGCGGGACGGTCAAGCGCCTTGGCGAGCAGCCCAGAAAGAAGTTCATCAAGCGCGGACCCGTGACCGGGAAGCTGCCGAAGTCCGACGAGGGCGAGGGCGCGAAGCCGGAGGGCGGCAAGAAGGCCAAGGCAAAGGGCGAAGGTGCCGCGCCAGAGGTGGGAGCAAAGAAAGCCAAGAAGAAGGCGGAGCCCTCGGAGGGCGGATCGAAACAGGAGTAAACCGCGAATTCGGTCGCCGGCTGGGTTGCCGGTCGATCGCAGACGCTTACTGAGAGACGAACCCAGACGCGATGTTCAAGGCATTTCTCAACATTTTCAAAGTGCCCGATCTGCGGAACAAGATACTGTTCACGCTGGGGATGCTCGCCATTTATCGCATCGGGTTTTATGTCCCGCTGCCGGGCGTGGACCAGGAGTCCCTCGCCTCGCACTTCTCGGGAATGGGCGGCGATGGCCAGCCGGGCGGCATTCAGCAGCTCACCGAAGCGTTCGCGATGTTTACCGGCGGCAATCTCCAGCAGAGTACCATCTTCGGGCTCGGGATCATGCCCTACATCTCGGCGTCGATCATTTTCCAGCTACTCGGAACCGTGATTCCGGCGCTGGAGAAGCTCCGCCAGGAGGGCGAGGCCGGCCGCAAGAAGATCCAGGAATACACCCGCTACGCCACGGTCGGAATCTGCGTCCTTCAGGCCGCGTTCTGGCTGCGCTATATTCAGGCGTCCGGGCTTGTCTATTCGGAATACAGCGATTTCTCGTCGAATTTCTGGCCGTCGCTCTGCTTCTGGCTGATCGGACTTTCGACCATGACGGCTGGGACCGTGTTTCTCATGTGGCTCGGCGAGCAGATTGACGAGTACGGCATCGGCAACGGCGTCAGCCTTATCATCATGGCCGGCATTCTGGCCCGCATGCCCAACGCGGTGATGTGGGTCGCTCAGAACGCGACGATTGACGTAAGTGGCGATGCCCAGATGGGTCCGGCCAAGATCGTGTTCCTCGTGCTGGCGTTCATCGGCGTGGTAGCCGGGTCGATTCTGATCACCCAGGGCCAGCGGCGCATCCCGATTCAGCAGGCCAAGCAGACGCGCGGCCGGCGCGTGTGGGGCGGCCAGCGCCATTACCTGCCTTTGCGCGTGAATCACGGCGGCGTCATGCCGATCATTTTCGCGAGCAGTCTGATGATCTTTCCGAGCCTGATGCTCGACTGGATCGCCAACATTTTTCCTGAAAGCGGTTTCCTGCGAATGCTCGCGACCGAATTCAGCCGGTCGAGCTTCCTGTACGCCATTTCCTTCGTCGCCCTCGTGTATTTCTTTGCCTACTTCTGGACGACCGTTCAGTTCCAGCCGAAGGAGATGGCCAACAACCTCCGCGACTACGGCAGCTTTATCCCCGGCCTGCGCCCCGGCAAGCGCACGGCGGACTATCTCGAGACGGTGATGACGCGGATCACGTTTGTCGGTGCGGGTTTCCTTGCCGCCATCGCGCTGATCCCGCAGATCATCGCCTCGGCCATGCAGATCCCCATGGACGTCTCGTCGTTCCTCGGCGGCACGGGCCTCCTGATCGTTGTCAGCGTCGGCCTGGATCTTGTGCAGCGGGTCGAGGCGAACCTGATCATGCGGAACTACGGCGGTTTCCTGGGTGACTCGGGCGGCGCGCGAATCAAGGGGGCCTATGCGTGAACCTGGTCCTTCTGGGTCCGCCCGGCGCGGGCAAAGGCACACAGGCCGTCCGGATCGCGAAGGCCTTCGGGCTTCTGCATCTGTCCAGCGGTGATATTCTCCGGGCGGAGCGGAAGGCCCAGACCGAGCTGGGACGCAAGGCACAGGATTACATGGATCGGGGCGTTCTTGTGCCGGACGACCTGATCCTGGCGATGATGATGGTTCACATCGCCAAGCCCGAGGCGGCGAAGGGCTTTTTGCTTGACGGGTTTCCGCGAACGGTGGCTCAGGCAGAGGGGCTCGACCAGCGGCTGGCCGCCCGTGGCGCTAGAATCCGGATTGTCGTCAACATGGTGATTGACGACGTGGAAGTGACAGCGAGGCTGACTGGCCGGTGGTCGTGTCCGAAGGACGGCCGGCCGTTTCACGAGACGTTTTCGCCGCCGAAGAAGAGCGGCGTGTGCGACGACTGCGGGACTCCGCTCACCCGGCGAAAGGACGACGAGCCGGACGTTGTGTCGCAGAGGCTGCGGACGTATCACGCGGAGACCAAGCCGCTGGTGAAGTATTACACGGAAGCCGGGATATTGAAGAACGTCGATGCGACCGGCGGCGTGGACCAGGTGACGGCGTTAATCGAGAAAGTCTGTCGGACGGCATGAGAGATTCGAACGTGGCTACAGCCGCTCGCTCCGGCGGACTACGAGACGTCGTCCTGAAGAGTCCCCGCGAGATCGAGCTGATGCGGGCGGCCGGCCGTGTTGTGTACGACGTGCTGGGCCGGCTGCGGGAGATCGTGAAGCCCGGCGTAACGACGGGCGAACTGGGCCGCGTGGCGGATGAGATCATCAACGCGGCGGGCGGTCAGGCGCTCTTCCGGGGCGTCCAGACGCCGAATACGAAATTTCCGTTTCCCGCGGCGATCTGCGCCAGCGTGAACGAAGAAGTGGTTCACGGCATCCCGGGTGACCGGGTGCTGAAGGAAGGCGACATCATCAGCGTCGATTGCGGCGTGCGGCTTCGCGGGTATTGCGGAGACTCGGCCACGACGATTCCGGTCGGGCGTGTCAGCCGTGAGACACAGCGGTTGCTCGGCGTGACCGAGGCGGCGCTGGAGCTGGCCATTGCCGAAATGCGGCCCGGCCGGATGTGGAGCGAGATCGCGTCGCGGATACAGGCCCTCGTGGAGGACGCCGGTTTTTCGGTGGTGCGGGAATTCGTCGGCCACGGCATCGGGCAGCAGATGCACGAAGAACCGAAGGTGCCGAACTATGCCGATCGCAAGAGCCGCAAGGGCGATTTTCGCCTCGAACCGGGCCTGGTGATCGCTGTGGAGCCGATGGTGAACGCCGGCACGCGCGAGGTGAGGCCGGGGGACTGGACAGGCTGGCCGCAGGTCACGCGTGACGCGAAGTGGTCGGCCCATTTTGAGCACACGGTGGCGATTACGCCGACGGGTGTGGATATTCTGACCGACGGGCGATAGGGCCCGGTGCGGTCTTCGTGCCGCTTGAGGCCGGCTTCTTTTTTGAAGCTGGCGGCCGGCATGTGGGAGAGTGAGTCATCATGAAAGTTCGCAGCAGCGTGCGGCGGATATGCGAGAACTGCAAGCTGGTCAAGCGCAAGGGCGTAGTGCGCGTGATCTGCAAGGCCAATCCGCGCCACAAGCAGCGGCAGGGCTAGGCCGCCGGGATCAGGAGACGTAAGAGATGCCTCGTATCGCGGGTGTGGACATACCGAACGAAAAGCGCATCGACATCGCGCTGCGTTATATCTACGGGATTGGTCCGAGCAACAGCAAGGACATCCTGAAGGAAGCCGGCATCGACGACAAGGTCCGGGCCAAGAACCTGACCGAAGACGAAATCAGCCGGATCGCGGCGATCATCGACCGAAACTTCGTGGTCGAGGGACAGCTTCGTCGCAAGATCGCGCAGGACATCGCCCGGCTGCGCGACATCCAGTGTTACCGCGGCCATCGGCATCGCCGGGGCCTTCCGGTGCGCGGGCAACGGACGCGAACGAACGCGCGTACGCGCAAGGGACCGCGGAAGACGATCGCCGGCAAGAAGAGCGTCAAGGAACTGCGGTAAACACCGCCGCCCGGATTCGGGCCTCGGGGCCCCGAAGGAGTTGAGATCGCGTGGCAAAGGCAGCAGGCAAGAAAAAGATTCGGCGAAACGTCGCCAAGGGCATGGCCTTCGTGAAGGCCACGTTCAACAACACGATGATCACGATCACGGACATGAACGGCGAAACGCTGTGCTGGCAGTCGGCCGGTACGGTCGGCTTCAAGGGGACGCGCAAAAGCACCCCGTTCGCGGCGCAACGGGCCGGCGAGTCGGCGGCTTCGGCGGCGCGGAAGTTCGGTCTGAGCGAGGTCGAGGTGAAGGTGAAAGGGCCCGGCAGCGGCCGGGAGTCGGCGATTTCGGGTCTCCAGTCGGGCGGCCTGCGGATTGTATCGATCGAGGACGTGACACCCCTGCCGCACAACGGTTGTCGGCCGGCGAGGAAGCGGCGGGTCTAGTCAAGCGAGAGGTTGCGAAAGCGTTATGGGAAGGCATCTGGATCCTGTATGTCGGCTGTGTCGCCGTGAGGGCATCAAACTGATGCTCAAGGGCTCGCGCTGCGAAAGCGCCAAGTGTCCCATGGAGAAGCCGTCGCGAAACTCACCGCCCGGCAATTCCCGGGCCTTTCGCCGTGGCGTCAGCAGCGAGTACGGCAAGCGCCTGCGCGAGACGCAGAAGGTCAAGCGGTACTACGGGTTGTGGGAGAAGCAGTTCCGCCGTTACTTCGAGAAGGCGCAGCACTCCACTGGGAACACCGGGACCGCGCTCTTGAGCCTGCTCGAACGCCGTCTCGACAACGTCATCTGCAAGCTCGGCCTGGCCCCCTCGCGCAAAGCGGCGCGAATCGCCATTGGCCATACGCATTTCACGGTGAACGGCCGGGTCGTCAACAAGCCGGGCTACCTGGTTCGGGCCGGTGACAGGATCGCCGTTCACACCCGTGAACGCAGTCAGAAATACATTCGGGCATTTGTCGATGCGGACCCGAACCGCGCCATTCAGCCCTGGCTTCGGCTGGACCCGGCGAAGCTGGAAGCCGTCGTGGAGGCGCTGCCGTCGCGGGACGACGTGCAGATTCCGGTCGAGGAACAGCTCGTCATTGAGTTCTGTAGTCGATGATTTGTTCGGAATTGAGATTGAGCGACGCCCCGGCGCCTTGTGCGCCAGCGCCGCCGGCGCGACGCGAATCGTTCGCCCGGTCGGAGCGCGGCTGGTCGTCAATACCCAGGGAGGTAAGTGCGATGCGAATTAGGTGGCGAGGTTTGGAGTTGCCGACCCGCGTCCTTCGGGATGAGGTCGCCAGCACGCCGACGTACGGTAAGTTCAGCGTCGAGCCTTTTGAGCGTGGCTTTGGCACGACGGTGGGCAACAGCCTGCGCCGGATCCTCCTCTCCAGCCTGGAAGGCGCCGCCGTCACACACGTCAGGATCTCCGGGGCGGACCACGAGTTCACCACCCTCCCCGGCGTCCTGGAGGATGTGACCGTCGTCATCCTGAACGTCAAGTCCCTTGTCGTGCGGCTCGCCACGGACACGCCGAAGACCATGCGGCTCTCGGTGCGCGGCGAACGCGGCAAAATGACGCAGGTCCGGGCGGACAGGATCGAGTGCGATCCCGCGATTGAGATCATCAACAAGGATCAACTCATCTGCACCCTGACCGACGACGCCAATCTCGAACTGGAGATGACCGTCGGGCTCGGTCGCGGATACGCCACGGCCGACGATCACAAGGTCGAGGGGCAGGACCAGGTCATCGGCGTCATTCCGGTGGACTCGGTCTATTCTCCGGTGACGCGCGTCCGGTACCGGGTCGAAGACACCCGCGTCGGACAGCGGACCAATTACGACCGGCTGGTCATGGAAATCTGGACCAACGGAACGCTCACCCCCGACATGGCGCTGGTCGAGGCGGCGAAGATTCTCCGCAAGCACCTGAACGCCTTCGTTCAGTATTTCGAGCTCGGCACGGCCCTCGGCATGCCCGGCGGAGACTCCGATCACCTGATCGGCGGACCGCAGGGCGGCAAGGCCGACCCGAGCCTTCTCTCGCAGCCGATCTCGTTTCTTGATCTTTCCGTCCGGGCGAGCAATTGCCTGGTTTCGGCGAGCATCACGACGGTCGGCGAGCTGATCCAGAAGGAAGAGGCCGACCTGCTTAAGCTCCGGAGCTTCGGGAAGACCTCACTCCGCGAAGTGAAGCGGAAGCTCGCCGATCACGGCCTGGCCCTGAAGTCCGACACCGGCGGCCCGGTGGATCTGGACGGGGGCGACGACGATGAAGGGGGCGACGAGGAGGAATCCGAGTATCAGTCTTCCGGCGGTGTTTCTGAATTCGGCAGCGCGCCGGTTCGATTCGGCGTCGCGGGTTCGATGGGTTCGAATCCATTCGCTGCACCGCCGAGTAACGGGCCGTCCGCCGAGACGACACCCGGAAACCCGGTCTGATACGTTGCCCGGGCGCACCGCGACGTGCCGCTCCCGCGGGTTTGGAGCCGGGCGTGTCGAAAGGGAAAGGACAGCCGTGCCGGCTCAGGAAGTCCGCCTGCGCGGACTGAATGGTAAAACGACAGGTAGACAGCCATGAGACATCGACTAGCAGGACGACATCTGGCGCGCACCCCGGCGCATCACAAGGCGATGCGCCGCAACATGGCGCAGAGCCTCTTTCAATACGGCGAGATCGAGACCACGCTGATCAAGGCGAAGGAGATTCGCCCGTTCGTCGAGCGGTTAATCACGCTGGCCCGCAGAAACACGCTGCACGCGCGGCAGCGGGTGATCGCGCTGCTTGGCGACCGCGCGGCGCTCTCCAAGGAAGAGCAGGAAAAGTACGAAGCGATGTCTCGCGCGGAACGCACTCGAGTCCTTGCGAATCGATCGGGCCGCCGTCATCGCACCGGCCAGGTTCCCGCGGCGTACAACAAGAACAAGTTTCCTTTCGTGGCGAAGTCGGTCGTTCATCGCCTGTTTACCGAGATCGCGCCGCGCTACAAGGATCGTCCGGGCGGGTACACGCGCATCATCCGGCTGGCGAAGCATCGCATCGGTGACAACAGCGACCTCGCCATTCTTCAGCTTGTGGGCAACGAGGAGGCTGTGACCGCTTCGACGCGCAAGAGCGCCATGCCCCGGCGCCAGAAGGCCGCCGAGCGCATCCGCTATCTCCAGGGCAAGGGCGGAAAGAAGAAATCGAAGTCCGAGGCATCCGCCAGGCCCGACACCGGCGGCGGAGAAGCCAAGACTGAGTGATCCCCGCCGCCCGGCGGCAGAGTGGGGTGGGGTCGTGAGCGACAATTCCTGCATCTTTTGCAAGATCGCGGCGGGGAGCATCCCCGCGCTTCGGGTTTTTGAATCGCCTGACGCCATCGCCTTTCTGGACATCGCGCCGCTTGCTCCGGGTCACACGCTGCTCATCCCGCGCCAGCATTTTCAGAGTATTCTCGATGTACCTCCCGACGTGCTGGGGCGCCTGTCCGGCCATCTGCCGCCGCTTGCCCGCGCGGTGATGAAGGTCAGCGGGGCGACGGGGCTGAACGTGCTCCAGAACACCGGCGAATCCAGCGGGCAAGCCGTCTTCCACCTTCACTTTCACCTGATCCCTCGCACGGAAGAGGACCAGCTTGGCTTCCGATGGAACGCCGGGACCTACGGACCGGGCGAAGACAAGGCAATGCAGGCCGGCCTCCTGATGGCGCTCAAGGCACAATGACGCAAACCATCGCAGACCCGTGCCGCCGTCCGGCGGGTATCGCGACGCGCGCAGACGCCGGTAATCATTTCGTGGTGAACCCCCGCGTGTTTGATCGGGCACCCCGATTCCGCGACAATCTCAATCCATGAGAACCAATCGCCTTCTCACGCGTGTCGCCGGTTGTCTTGCGTGCCTGTATGCGGGCATCGTGGCCGTGCGGCTGTCGGCACAGGCTCCGCAAACAGATGCACCGGCTTCGGCGCCTACCGTCGCGTTGTCGGCCGGTGTCGCCGACGGGCTGTCGGGGTACCGATTCGAGCACGGTGGGCGGGCATTCGCCGACCTCGTAACGCTGGCCGACGGATCCATGCTCCTCGGAAAGGCAATGGAATGGGCCGATCAGGTTCTGATTTTTGGGGTAGATGGAACGCCGGAGGCGATTGACGCGACAAACGTCGAGAGAATCGAGTACCGCCGCCTTGCCCGGCACCGCGCGAAGCCGGACCGGCCCGATCTGACGGTGGCCTTCATCGAGCGGCTTCCGCGCGATCAAAGTCTCCACGGAAAGGTCATCCAAGAGGACGGCGTGAGCCGGCTCGCGACAGACCCGGGCAAGGTCGCCTCGGCACCCAGGCCGGGAGCGACTGTCACGTTTCGGGTAAACGTGCTGAACGCGGGGTGGCGGGCGTCGGCCGATACGACGTGTCGAATCCTGATCGACGGCAATGAGATCAAGAGCGCGCGGCTCGGTCCCCTTGAGCCGGGGGCGACCACCACGATCGACGCGACGTGGGCGTGGCAGGAGGGCGCAAAGGTCATTCGCGTGGAACTGGCCGCGAGCGACGCCGCGCCGGAAATCAATCGATGGAACAACACTTTTGAGGACTCCCTTCGGGCACAGGCGGTCGCGGTCGTCGTCGCACGAAGTGTGCTTGAGCGGTTCAGGAGTTCGCCGAACGCGGTGGATTCCTTCTGCGTCGAGGACTGGGTGCAGTACCAGCTCCGGTGTCTGAATGCCCTGTTTGCGCGTTCGGTCTATCCGACGACCCCCGCGGGCGTGACGGAACGCGTACGGTGCGATCGAATCGTCGTCGTGGATGATCCGGAGGACGCCGCGCAGAGGGAGCAGTGGGAGGCAGGCCTTCGCCAGGGCGGCAAGGCCGACGGCCTCGCCGAGTACGCCGCGATCATGATCTTCGATCGCGCGCCGTCCGACGATTCACTGAACTACGCCGCGCTGAAGGTGGACTGGGAACGCCTCAAGAACGTGTGTCTCCAGCTGGGCCTCGTGGATCTGATGAAGCTGGATACCCGGCCCGATCAATGCCTGGCGACGGATCGCAACGGCCGCTATGTCAATCGGCAACATCTGTATCCGTGGCCGCGGACACTGATGCATACGCCGGGGGGCTTTCGGCTGACGGAGATCGAGTCGGCCTACCTGAATCGCGTGGTCGGCCGGCCCCGGGGGCTTCAGGGCGAATACCTTTATGCCCTTCCAAGTAAGATTCGGGTCGTGGTTCGCGCCAACAACGGGCGTCCGCTCGAGGCCGTCACGATCGATGCCTATCAGCTCCACGGTAAAGGTGAATACGCCGGAATGATCGCGGGCGTGGGGGCGCGTGACCCCCTTTATTCGGCGCCGACCGATGCCCTCGGTTCCCTGACGCTGCTCGACCAGGAAACGCCCGAATACACGACGCCGAACGGTTATTCGCTGCGCGCCAACCCGTTCGGGCGGATCGCGTCCGACGGTTCGAACGGGCTCTTGCTGCTAAAGCTCGCGCATGGGACCGGCCCGGAAGAGTTCCACTTCGTGCGGGTGGTCGATTGTGCCCTTGCCGCGTTGCAGGGTAGCCGGGACGAGATGGTCATCGACATCCGCACGCGCTTTGCGGCACACGAAACGCCCGAAGCGCAGGCGTCGACGGCAATCCTGATGGACCCTCGCGATCCGCCGCGGACGCCGGCCACGGCGGTGTGGTACATGGGATCGATGCGGCCCTCGCGGCAGGTGGATGAGTTTCGCGTCTTTCGGCGCACGAGTCTTGGAGGCGAGGACATCGCGCCCTGGCAGCTTGTGGCGGTGAAGCGGCGCGAGGATCCCACGAGCTGGCTGCGCTACGACGGCGCGTACTGGCAGCCGCTGGCCGGCACGCGCGCCGGCTATTCGGCGGACACTTTTTTCGCGGTATCGACGGTGGATCGCGAGGGGCGCGAAAGCGCCCTGGCTTCGCCCGGTTTTCTCGCCTGTCAGAAGGACGCGCTCAAGCTGGCGATTCATCGCGACCACGCCATCATCACCCTCACCGGCGACGGGCCGACGCAGCTCCTGTGGTGGGATGGCCAGGTCGGCACGCAGCCCTACGGCGTGCGAAACCTGAGGTTTCCGGGCTACCGGCCTGCGTTTGCAGGCATCGCCATTAACGCGGATGGCCGGGTCGTCATCACCGACCCGGTTAATCACCTTCTCGCGTTCTACGACGACGCGGGCGAACTGACGGAACTCATTCCGCCTCGGGAGGCGTGGCCCGGGTTCGCCAGCGATGAGCCCGGCGAGTTTTACGCGCCCTGGGACGTGGCGGTCGACGAGTCGGGACGAATCTACGTCGCGGATTTCGCCAACGATCGGGTCCAGATTCTTGACGGGTCGGGCCGCTTCACCGGCCTCGTGGACGAGTCGGCCGGGTTCCGCGGTCCGCACGCGGTGGCCGTGTCAAATAAGCATCTCTGCGTGACCGACCGGGACGGTTCGCGGTGTCGCGTGTACGACATCAGCGGAGACTCCCCCGTGTTCGTCCGCGAAATCCCGCGGCTGTTCGACGCCGACCGGGCCCTGGTGGGCCGCGAGGGCCGCGTCTACCTGACCGGCCGTCTTGCGCCGAAGCACGACATCGGCGTGCTTGTGTTCAACCCGGACGGAGACGGCGCGCGGTTCGACCGCGTCGAGGCGGAATCCAAGATCGACATGGGGAAGGTCTACAGCCCGCGCGGGATGTACTTTTTCATCAACGCCCTCGGGGACGACTACGGGTACTTCGTGAACTCATTCCCGTTTGACGTTCGTCGCGTGCGCCTCGATTACACGCCGCCCTGACGCCCATCGGCCGACACGGCTCCACGGGTTTACTTGTCGAGCCAGCCTTCGCGCATCTCCTTCGGCCAGTCGGCGCTGATGCATGTCGCCTTTCCCGCCTTCCAGAGCCAGACCTCTGGCGCGGAGGGCTTTCCGTCCTTCCCTTGTTGGCGGCCCACAAAACAGGCCTCCTGCGCGCTGCGCCAGCACGGCAGGCTGAGCGACTTACCTTTGGCATCAATTACGTCCACAAGCGATTGGGTCTGGCCCGAGGCGAATTCATAGAGGCTCAGCGCTCCCTGCGGCCCGGGCAAGAGGACCTGAGCCTCGTCCGGACTGGTTTCAAACAGGCCGAGGCTCGGCTCGACCGCCTCGGAAAAATCGCGGCCCAGGACCCGGGTCACGCTGGCGGGCATGCGCGGATCGAGCACGAACATCGTCCAGGCTTGGGGCATGTCCCGGCTGGTCGCCGGCAGCGTTACTTCGACCGACGAGAAGATCAGGCGGCCGTCGCGAAGCCATCTCGCCCCGAGCATGGGGGAGAACAGAACACCGACGCGATCGGTGCGCTGGGCCCACTCCTTCAGAAGGGCGCCGGCCTCATCGCAGACCACGACGGTGGTCAGTGAGCCAAGGTCGATCGAGCCGTCGCGCGGCGGCGCGTCGGTCGTGCCGCGGATGAAGACGAGGCTCCGGCTGTCCGGGCTCCAGTCGTAGCCCACGGCGACCGACTCGGCCACCTGCCGTGCCTCGCCTCCCTCGGCGGTTACAACGAACAGGGATATGGTGTTGTCTTCGCGCTTCGAGCTGTTCATGAGAAACGCGATGTTCCGGCCGTTGGGCGAGACCGCCGGGGCGTGAATCTCGTTAAGCCCGCGGTAGAGCGCCTTTTGCTCCTTGAACGCATCGGCCTCCACGGTGAACACCGAGAGCTTCCAGACGGTTGCCTGGAGCTTTTCGAGATCGCTCCATTTGTCGCCCAGCTTCTCCTTCAGCTTTTCGGCGTGCCGGTCGCGGAGACACAGCAACACGGCGCCTTCATCGCCGGGCGAAAGCTCGTCGTGGGGGTCGAGTTTGAAATCGTCGAGCGAACCGGAGTAGGCCAGCAGGCGTTCATGCGCGTCTTTGGCATGGCGTTCGATTCGGTCCCGCCCGGCCTTGTCGAAGAGCGGCTCCGCATCCGACCACTTGCCGGCCCTGGCGGTGTGAACCACCGCCAGCCGCTTTCCGTCCGGGAACCAGTCGCAGCGGGCGGGCGTGCCGGTAAGTCGCGGCGGTAGGGCCTTACCGGTGGCATCGATCAGGTACAGTCCCGTGGGCGTGGCGACGGCGGCGCGGCTGCCGTCGGGCGACCAGCAGATTCGCTTCTCGGGCAGGCAGCCCCCGGCAAGGGCTGTAAGCGCCGCGAGGATAATTGTTCTGTGCATGGTGTTCATAGTGATTCTCCTGCTTGTGGCTTCGCCAGGGGCGAGGTCCATGTGATGCGCTTAGTGTTCCGGGCGGGGCGGACGGATCCGCCGCCGACGAAGTTGCGAACGGACCAGAACTCGTGGCCGGATGATTCCTCCGGAGACGGGGCCACCACAACCACATCGCGAAATTCGTCCGCGTCCGTCGGGGCCTGCCCCGACATTCTCATGCCCAGCATGAACGCGAGGGCGATTGCGGCGGCCAGGGAAAGGGGCCGGAGCCATGTTGCCGACGGACGCCGATTTGGCCGGTTCAGTGCGCGGTCGATGCGATCTTGGGGAAAAGGCGGAAGCGCGGCATCGGCAGGCTGATTCAGCGCGGCATGAGCGGTCTCCAGGACGCGGTCGATTTCCCGGGCGACGGCTTCGTCCTCGGCATGGCCCGCCAGGTACGCGTCGAGGAGTTCGGTCGTCTCTGCCGGCAATTCCCCGAGTTTTCGATCGATCAGCAGCTTTTCAAGCGTCGCCGGGTTCATTCGCCCTTCTCCCTTGCATGTGCGGCGCTGACGTTGCGAGGACGGCCGGTCCCATCGGACCTCGCCGCCGCCCAGCGGCGCAGCCGCTGAACCGCGTGGTGTATGCGCGACCGAACCGTGCCCGTCGGCACGCCGGTTGCTTCGGCAATCTGCTCGTAGCTCAGTTCATCGACCAGTCGCATCGTGATGGCTTCTCGTTGGGCCTCAGGCAGCTTTTGTATTTCCTCGCGCATGGCGTCGATCCGCGGGTCCATGACAGTCTGCGGGGCCGTTAATTCCATGTTGAGCGTCGCGCGGCCGAGCAGCCGCGCCCGCCGTGCGCGATTGCGGAGCAGGTTTTTTGCAATTCCAAACAGCCAGGCTTCCTGGTTGATCGCCGCCTGAAGGCCGTCAAAGTCCTTCGCCGCTGCGACGAACGTGTCCTGGAGCAGTTCCTCGGCCACGCCGGCGTCGGTAGCGTGGCGTTGCAGGTAGCGCAGCAGCCGCGGGCCGGCGCCGCAATACAGCACTTCCAGTACCCTGGTCCTTTCGTCCATCGCCTTCCCATCCTACTTGTGGCTCGAGGCGGTGAGAAAGTTCAAATGTCCGGGAGGATTAATTTGGTGTAATGGCGGGGACCAACGAATCAACGGGCGGATCGGGCGGAGCTCCGTGATGGGGCCGGCGTCACCGCCCGTGGTTCGGGTTTAATCGTGGGGCTGCGTGGCTGCTTTCGTCTGGGATTCCAGCTTCTTTCTGACCTGTTCGATGGCCTTGCCGGTGATGCCGGCGCCTTCGAGGCCCCGGATGGCCTCTTCAAACAGGCGAATCGCCTCTTCGCGATTGCCGGTTTCCAGGGCCAGCTCTGCCCGGCGGGCGAGTCTCGCCGCGTCGAAGGCCGGAGTCATTCGCGTGTAACGGGTCTGCCCCTCGGGCGTCGGCGCGTTCCACAGCGAACTCTTGAGCTTCTTTTCCGCCTCGAGGAGGTCTCCGTCACGGATCGTCTCGTTGGCCTCGTCAATGAGCACGTACGCACGGGCAAGACGCGACTTTCGCTCGAGCTCCACGCCGGGCAGGATGGAAATGGCCCGGTTGTAGCAGCGCTCGGCCTCCGCGAAATCGCGGTCGACCATCGCCTGGTCGCCCTTATCAACCCATTGCTTTCGGGATTGCGCGCTTTCAATGGCCCTTCGCAGTTCACGCGTGGCGACGGTTATCTGCAACTCCTCGGCCTTTTCGCACGCGGTGATGGCCTCCAGGAATTCGCCCTGTCGCAGGGCCTCGTGTCCCTTCTTCAGGAACTCGCGGTACTTCATGTCCTTCTTCGTGGAACTGAGCGAGTCCTTGAGTTTCTCGGGATCCATGCCGGCGGCGGCAGCTTTCTCGGCGTACTCGTCGAGCTTGGCCTCGACGGCGGGAAGGTTGCCCTGGGCCAGTTCATCCATGCCTTCTTCCGCAAGGCGCAACGCGTCTCGCTTCTGCCAGGCTTTTTGTTGAAGCTCATCGACCTTGGCCGGGTTCACGCCGCGCTTCTGGGCGTCGCGCAAGAGCGACTGCACGGTCTCAAACTTGTTGTTTTCGAGGGCGATCTGGGCATGCACCATGTCGAGCCAGAACCGCGCCCGCTCGCGCCAGACCGGCGCCGTCTGTCCCTTCGCCTTCGTCCGGCGTGCCTCCTCGAAGACGGCCTCCGCCGCGCTGTAGTTGCCGGCTTCGTACTCGGCGATACCGCGGTCGAGAATGGCCTCGATCGGATTGTGCAGGCCCGGACCGTACTGGTAGTACCAGATCGCGCCGCCTCCGGCGAGACCGGCCGCGAGAAACAGGAACACACCGAGCGTCCAGAGGAGAATTCGCGGGGAGTGCTTTTTGTGGACTTCCTTGACCGGCGGCGGCGCAGGAATGGCGACGGATACGATCGGGCGTGGCGAACGGGCCTCGCGGCTGCGCTCGAATCGCCCCTCGGCCGCGCGGCCGCGATGCCCAGCCCCGGCGTGGACGTCGCGCCCGGCATAATCAGCGCCGTGGCGCTGTTCCCCGTACCGGGTAGCGCCATAGGGCGGGTTCCGGCGCGGCCGCCTGCGTCGGCGCCGGATGTCCGAGGGAAGCGTGTAATACTGCTCAAACGGACGATCGCAGGGTCCGGGCGGTTCCGCCTTCGAATAATAAGGAGCGGCATGGGTGGTGAAACTTTCGGCGTCGGTCCGCCCGGCCTCCTCGCGGTACTCCCAGGATCGGGTATCGCCCATGCGCTCGTTCGGCGATTCCGCGGCCTCGCTGACGGCGCGGATGGTGCGCGTCGGGGAGCCGGGCGCGCGGGTGGCAAGCGGGAAGGAGCCTTGGTTTTCAGGCGACGACGCGGGGAATAGAGACTGCGTTGTGGCACGACCTGGTCCCGGCTCGACCTCGATTTCCCGATGCCGGCCTGTGCTGCCGTCGCGGCCGGTGAGCAGGGCCGCCACGTCGTCGAGGATTTCGTCGACGGTCGTGTAGCGCTGTGCAAGATCCTTGGCGGTCATGCGCTGCAGGATTCCCGCGAGTCGCGGCGGGATAAGCGCGTTGAGCGCGCCGGGATGGGGTAGCGCCGCGGCAAGGTCGGTCTGCCAGTCGATCCACCGCCCCACGGGGAAGGGACTGGCGACAATCTCCGCGAAATGCTTTTCAAAGGCCGCCCGGCCGACGCACAGCTCGTAAAAGACAAGCCCGAGCGCGTAGATGTCTACGCGGTTGTCGTAGCGCTTTTCGAGCAGCATCTCGGGTGCGGCGTAGCGCGGCGTGATGACCGGCGGGGCGGAGAGGTCGCCCTCGTGCGCGGCGGATGCGAGATTGGCGATCTTCGCGCCTCCGCCGCGGGTCACGATGATGTTCCCGGGATGGATGTCCCTGTGAACGATCATGTGCGCGTGCAGCGTCCGCAGTCCCATCGCCGCGGTCTTGAGCAGTCGATAGGCGTGGCGGTAATCGACCAGGCGTTTGAAGATGAGGGATTCGAGCCAGTGTCCGTGGACGAACTCCTCGACGATGAACAGCCCGGCCTCGTCTTCGATTAACTCGTGAATATTGACAATGTGCCGGGCGTCCTTCGGGATGCGGGCGAGCAACTGGGCTTCACGGCGGAAGTTTCCGCACGCGACGGGGTTGTCGATGAGTCCCGGCGACATCTGCTTGACGGCGACGAGCCGGTCGAGCATCAGATCGCGGGCCTTGTAGACGACGGCATTGTGATAGGTTCGGATTCGCTCCAGGATCCGGTACTTTCCGATTCCCGTTCCGGAAGGAAGGCCGGGGTAAAACGGCTGTGCGCGCGCGGCGGTTTCTCCGTCCACGGCAGGGGCGAGCGACGGCTCGCGCCGCGCGGCGGACGCGTCGAGCGGTTTATCACCGCCCGGATCAACCCTCGGCATGTCGTCGCGTGGATCGTTCATGATTCGCCGCCGGAGGCGCGTTCGCCTCAGCGTAATCCGATGCGTCCGTCGGGCTGTTCAAGGCCAATTTTCGACACGGCCGTGCGCGGCGCGGGCCGGTGGTTTCCAGAGCGATTTTCGGAGGCGGAGTGACCGCGACCCGTACTTTGTGACCGCCGGGCGTTCCGTTCGCGCAAGCTCCCTGTTAACAAGTATATCCCGACCATCCGGCGGCGCGCGGGGCGCGGTGGCCACACGATTATGAGACGCGCCAGGTGACGCACCGGCATCGGCCAATGATGTCGCGCGTGTTCGATAACTGTCACGATGGCAATACGTTGCCGCATGCCGGGGACTCGATTATCATACCCCATGGATTATCGCTCGCCGAGCCCCCTCTCCAGGGGAAAGACTCAAACTCCGAGGGCTGCACCAATTCGCTCGATTCGCTCGATTATTGTCGCCATGATTGTGGTCGTGTTTCCTGCGCAGCATGTGTCCGCACAGGGTGGCCCGGCCAAAGTCGTGGTTTCACCGGCGGCCGTGATGGCGGTTGAGCCCACGATGCGCCTTACAGGCACGGTGCGTCCGCGGCTGCGTTCCCTCGTTGCCACGGAAGTCGCGGGGCTCGTTGAAGAACTTCCGGTAGATGTCGGCGACCCGGTCAGGAAGGGAGACCTGCTCTGCAAGCTGCGCGACGTGGTTCGCGTGGCGGCCCACGAAGAGGCGGTCGCCCGGCGCGAGGAACTGGCTGAAATCTGCGAGGAGCGGAGGGCTCTGCTTTCCAAGGCGGAGTTCGAAAGAAAGCGGATCGCCGGACTTTTTGAGGGCGATCGCTCAACGGAAAAAGAGATGAACGACGCCGCGGCGGACTGCCGGGCCGCCGAGCGACGGGTCAAACAGGCCGAGCGGGCGCTCATGGCCCAGGACGCCGTGATCAAAGTCCTAGAGGACAATCTTCGCCGGACCGAAATCCGGGCTCCGTTTGACGGGTGCATCGTGTCGAAGCAGACCGAGATCGGTTCCTGGGTGGACGTCGGCGGCACAATAGTCGAATTGGTGGACCTTTCCGTCGCCCGGGCGCGGATCAACGTGCCCGAGTCGATCGTGGATCACTGCACCGTCGGCGATCCGGCGCTGGTGACGGTCGATGCGCTCGGCGAAGACTTTTCCGCCCGGATCACGCGGGTAAGTCCCGACGGCGACGAGCGGGCGCGGACGTTTCCGATCGAGATCGACATCGAGAACCCGGGGGGGCGCATCCGCGCGGGTATGTTCGTGAAGGCGGCGGTTCCCGCCGGCAAACGGCAGGAGCGTCTGGTCGTCCCGAAGGATGCCGTGGTGGAGCGGGGTCCGGTGCGAATGATCTTTGTCGTCCGCGACGGCGATTCGGGTCCGGCGGCATCGCCGATTCCCGTTACGGTCGTTTCCGAGATCGAGGACAAGGTCGCGGTCGAGGCACCGGGTCTTAAGGACAAGGACCGCGTGGTCGTGCGCGGAAACGAGTACATGTTCGGGCCGTCGGCGGTGATCATCATGCCGGAAGAAGGGGCTGAGCCGGCGAAGGGCGGGAAGGAAGGCGGCCCTGAAACAACTGCCCAGGTCGGCGCCACGCCGTAGCAGCAGATCATGCGTCTTGTCGACACATTCATAGAGAATCCGGTCAAGGTCGCGGTATGCGTGATCCTGCTGGTAATGTTCGGCCTGCTCACGATCGTCCCGCCGTCGATCATGCCTTCGCCGATCCGTGTTCCGGTGCAGCTCACGCCGAATCTCGATGAGCCGGTGGTATCGGTGACCACGACCTGGGAAGGCGCGAGCCCTGAGGAAGTGGAGCGGGAGATCATCGAGCCGCAGGAAGAGGTCCTCAAGAGCACGACAAGCCTGCGCAAGATGACCAGCACGTCGGACCAGGGGAGCGGCTCGATCACCCTCGAGTTTGAGGTCGGCACCAATCAGGACATCGCCAAGCAGGACGTCTCGGACGCGCTGCGCCGCGTCAAGTACCAGATTCCGCTCAATGAGTTTGATAATCCCATTGTCGAGAGCGGCCGCCCGTTCGGAGAAGAGGCCATCGCCTGGATGATCCTGTCCAGCGAAAACACCGGTCTGAGCGTGCCGGAGTTGTTCACGTTCGTCGATGAGGACGTGAAGCCGATCCTGGAACGCGTCAAGGGCATCTCGTCGATTGGCATCTTCGGCGGGCGCGAGCGCGAGATCCAGGTCGTCGTCGATCCGTACAAGATGGCCCAGGCGGGCGTGACCTTTTCCGAGCTTCAGGCGGCGCTTCAGAGCCAGAACACGAACGTTTCCGCGGGCAACAGCGCGCAGGGAAAGCGGGACATCGTCATCCGCACGATGGGCCAGTTCAAGACGCTCGACGACGTCCGAATGACTGTCATCAAGACCGGTCCCGGCGGGCCGATCCGCGTCCGGCACATCGCGGAGGTGGTGGACACCTTCAAGCGAAAGTACGGATTCGTCCGCAGCGAGGGCAAGGAAGTCCTGGCGCTGCCGGCCTACCGGGAGACGGGCACGAACGTGATCGAGGTCATGGAGGGCCTCAAGGAGGCGATCGCCCGTGTCAATCGCGAGGTGCTGGCCCACCGCGGCCTGAAGCTGGAGCTCACACAGGTCTACGACGAAACCACGTACATCAACTCGGCCATCGATCTCGTCGCCGACAATATCTGGTTCGGGGGCCTGCTGGCGATCGCCATCCTCATCGCGTTTCTGCGGAGCATTTCGGCGACGCTGGTCGTGGCGGTGTCGATTCCCATATCGATCATCGGGACGTTTCTGGTCATCCCCCTTGCCGGGCGGAACATCAATGTCGTGATGCTCGCCGGGCTGGCCTTCGCGACCGGCATGGTGGTCGACAACGCCATCGTCGTGCTGGAAAACATCTTCCGGCATCGCGAGATGGGCAAATCGCGCGTTCAGGCGGCATCCGACGGGGCCTCCGAGGTCTGGGGCGCGCTGTTCGCGAACACCCTGACCACGGTCATTGTTTTTCTGCCGATCATCTTCGTCCAGGAAGAGGCGGGACAACTCTTCCGCGACATCGCGATCGCGATCAGCGGCGCCGTCGGCCTGTCCCTGTTCGTGTCGATTACGGTGATTCCGCCGCTCGCCTCGCGGATTCTCGGCCGGCCCAAGGTGAAGGAAGACGAGAGCAGCCGCTTTGCGGATGCGGTCGCGTCGGCGGTGCGCTGGATCAACCGAACGGTACCGCGCCGGGCCGCCGTGATCGTCACGTTGACGACCGCCTCGGTTTTTATCAGCTGGGTGATCGCACCGGAACCCAGCTACCTGCCGGCCGGAAACCAGAACCTCATCTTCGGTTTCCTGGTCACGCCGCCGGGTTACAACGTCAACGAATTCACGCGGATCGCCGAGAGTCTCGAAGAAGGCGACCCCGCGGCCGGGCGCGTAGGCATCCGTCCGTTCTGGGAGGCCGACGTCGGCACTCCGGAATATGAAAAGCTGCTGGCGGATTGGTCAAAGATGGTCGAAACCACGGTCATTCCCGGTTTCGAGCAGCAGATCGCCGCGGCGCGGCAACAGAGCGAAGACGGTGCGCTGCCGCGAAAGGAGCGGCGGAAGGCGCGGCAGCGCATCCGCGAACTCGAGCGGGAGATCGCGGAGTGGCGCGTGCCCCCGCCACCGATCGACAACTTCTTTTACGTGGCGTTTGGCGGCGGCGTTTTCATGGGCTGTTCCAGCAAGAATCCCGACATCGTGCGGCCGCTGGAAAACGTTCTGAACTCCACCGGTTTCACCGTGCCTGACGCGTTTGCGATCTTCTTCCAGAACTCGATCTTCCGCGTGGGCAGCGGAAACAGCGTCGAGGTTGAGATTCGCGGCGACAGCCTCGAAAACGTGGTCGGCGCGGCCCGAAACATCCTCATGGCCTGCATGGAGCGGTTCGGAGCCCGTCCCGAGGCAAGCCCGAGCAACTTCATGCTCGATCGGCGCGAGGACCAGCTTGTGCCTGACCGCGTGCGCGCCGGCGATGTCGGACTGACGGTCGCGGACATCGGTTCATTCGTGCGGGCCTGCGGCGATGGGCGCGTGGTGGGCCAATACCGCGAGGGCGGCAAGAGCATCGACCTGGCAATCAAGATAGCCGGCACGGAGGATCCGACGACGGGTCGGAACTCGACGGCGCGGATCGCCGAAACGCCCATCTACTCGCCGACGGGGCAGATCGTGCCGATCGGAGCGGTCTGCGACATTGTGAACACGACCGCGCCGCAGCAGATCAGCCACATTGAAACGCAGCGCGCGGTCAAGCTGACGGTGCGCCCGCCGGAGGGGCTTTCGCTTCCCGAGGTCATCGGCATCATTGAGAATGACATCGTCGGAGCAATGCGCGGCGACGGATACGGGCCGGTGAAAACGAAGATCGGCCCGGACGTGATCGTCGGGCTGGCCGGCAACGCGGACAAGCTGAAGAGCACGTGGGAGTCATTGCGCTGGCTGCTCGCGCTGTCATTCCTGGTGTGTTACCTGCTCATGGCCGGGCTGTTCGAGTCGTTCGCATATCCGTTCGTCATCATTTTCACGGTGCCGTTTGCCGTTGTCGGCGGGTTCATCGGTCTTGGCTTGATGAACGACTGGACCTGGAGCGATCCGACGGCGGCCATTCAACAGCTTGACATGCTCTCCATCCTCGGCTTTGTCATCCTCCTGGGCATCGTCGTGAACAACGGCATTCTCATCGTGCACCAGACGCTCAATTTCATGAGCTACGGCCTGGCCCGCGAAGATGCCATCTACGAGTCCGTCCGAACGCGCATCCGTCCGATCCTCATGACCGTGCTGACGACGCTGTTCGGGCTGATTCCGCTCGTTGTTCGCCCCGGATCCGGTGCGGAACTGTATCGCGGGCTTGGCGCCGTCGTGCTGGGCGGACTTTTCATGTCAACCCTGTTCACGCTGGTCGTGGTGCCGGCCATGCTCTCGCTGTTCATGGGAGCGCGGGCACACCTGTCGCGCTGGCTCTTCAGCGGCGGCGCACGGGCTCGCGGCGCGGAGGGGCGCGAAGCGCCGGTTCCCGCGCCCGTTGTCCCGCCCGCGGTCGCCGCGCGGGAGAGCCAGCCCAAGGCCACGTCGGGAGTCGCATAGGTGCGCGTCATTCGTTTTATGGACGACGCCGGCGCCGTCCGGTGGGGCAGGCCCGTCGATGCGAACTCGGCGCAGCCGCTGATCCCGGGCCTGTTTTCGGCGTGGCATTTCGAGTCGACGCCGGTTCCCGTCTCGCGCCGCCTCGCGCCGGTTGCCCCGCCGAACATCATCGCCATCGGCCGAAACTACCGCGAACACGCCCGGGAGATGAAGGCTGAGACGCTGGACGCCGAGCCGCTGATTTTTCTTAAGGCGACCACCTCCGTCATCGGGCCGGATGAGCCGATTGTCCTGCCCAGATCCGCGCCGGATGAGGTGGACTTCGAGGCGGAGCTTGCCGTAACCATCGGCCGCCGGGCCAGGAACGTATCCGAGTCCGAGGCGATGAAGCACGTGCTGGGCTTCACCTGTGCCAATGATGTATCCGCGCGCGATTGTCAGAAGCGCCGTGACAAGCAGTGGGCGCGCGGAAAGAGCTTCGACACCTTCTGCCCCCTTGGCCCGTCGATCGTCACGCCCGACGAGCTGGATTGGGGGCGGCTTGGGATTCGCTCGCGTTTGAACGGCGAGGTAATGCAGGACTCCGGTACCGCCGAAATGCTCTTCTCCGTGCCCGCCCTGGTCAGCTACATTTCGCACCAGTTCACGCTCCTGCCCGGAACGGTCATCCTCACCGGTACGCCGGCGGGCGTCGGGGCGGCCCGAACGCCGCCGGTCTTCCTGCGGCCGGGCGATGAGATCAGCGTCGAGGTTGACGGGATCGGCGTGCTGACAAACCGCGTCGTGTCCGAATAACCAAGCATTGTTCTCGGGCGTGACGCTTCCAGGGCGATCTCAACTCGCGCGATTGCCTCCCCGATATCTGAGCCGAGATGCCCAGCACCGACACAGTATCCGCGCCCTCGCGGCTGTTCGTGCGCCATGAGACGCGCTACGAAGCCTCGGTCGAAGTGCATCCCGACCAGGCGGACCAGTTTCGCATGAGCTTTCCCGACGCACTGTCGGACTTCAAGGTCGTGGACGTCAGCAAGGGGGGGCTCGGGCTGCGTTCGAGCGTGTTTCTCCCGCGAAATCTCCGAATGATCCTGACAGTAACGGGGAGAAACGAAGAGGGCGTTGAGCTGCCCCGACCGTTGACGATCCGCGTGATCGTGCGGCGTTGCAGCCTCATGGACCACAAGCCCAGCTACCTCGTCGGCCTCCAGTTTGTCGACGCGGCAGGACGGGACGAGCAGCAGCTCGTCAAGGCGGCAGCGCGAGCCGAAGAATCAACGGGCCGGACGATGGATTCGGGAGGAACGACCCGTGGCGCTTAGCCCCAGCGAGGAACTTCGCGACCAGCTCCTGGCCGTCGGTGCGATTCCCCCGGCGCAGATTCAGGAGTTCGAGGCCGAGGCCCGCGAGTCGGACACGGACCTCGAAACGGTAATCCGCAAGCGGCGCGTGCTCAGCGAGACGAACTTGCACGCGCTGCGCGCCATGCGCCTCGGCGCGCCGTATTGCAACCTGTCCGATTTCATCCCCCGGTTGCAGAACGCGGAACTGATCGACGAGGCGCTCGCCCGGCGGCATACGATGTTTCCGCTTTTCGTGCTGGACGGCATGATTACGATGGTCGTTGAGGATCCCAATGACCTCGCGGGCATCGACCAGGTGCGCCGCCTCACCAAGCAGGAAGTGGATGTCTGCGTGGGGAGCCGCAGCGAGATCGTCGGCCTGATCGAGCGGGCCTACGGGGCGAGTCGCTATCTTGAGCAGTCCTCCGTTGCCGATTCGCTGCTGGAGGTTGCGGAAGCGGTCGACGGCGACGAGACGCGGCCCGTCATCCGCCTGGTGGATGATCTGGTCAACGAGGCGCTTCGCCAGAGCGCGTCGGATATTCACATCGAACCGGGAGAAAAGGACCTGCGGATTCGCATTCGCGTCGACGGCGTGCTGCGCGAGGTCGCCGCGCCGCCGCTTGGGCTGCACCGGGCGCTCGTTTCGCGCATCAAGGTCATCAGCAAGCTGGACATCTCCCGGACGCGATCGCCGCAGGACGGGGCGTTTCAATACCGCAACGGCGAGACGGAGGTCATGATCCGCGTCTCCGTGCTGCCCTCCGTGTACGGCGAATCCGTCGTGATGCGCCTTCTTCGAAACGCGTCCGACGCGATCGGGCTCCACGACTTGGGCATGGAGCCCGACATGTTCGAGCGATTCAAGGGGATCATCACCAATGCGCACGGCATGATTCTCGTCTCCGGTCCGACAGGCTCCGGAAAATCCACCACGCTCTATGCGGTCATGAAGGCGATCACCTCGCCCCAGAAGAACATCGTCACCATCGAGGACCCGGTCGAGTATCGCACGAGCCGCATTCGGCAGGTTCAGGTAAACCCGGAGGCCGACCTCACCTTTGCCAGTGGGCTGCGGTCGATCCTACGGCAGGATCCCGACGTCATCATGGTCGGTGAAATACGCGATCGGGAGACGGCGCAGATCGCCGTCCAGTCGGCGCTGACCGGACACCTGCTGCTGTCAACCGTGCACACCAACGATGCGATCGGGTCAATCGCCCGGCTCCGCGATCTGGGCGTTCCCGAATTCCTTATTTCATCTTCGCTTCTGGCGGTGCTCGCCCAGCGACTGTGCCGGCGGATATGCCCGGACTGCAAGGCGCCGGACGATCCGCCGGAGTACATGCTCAGCGCGCTGGGCCTGACGGCGGGAAACCTGGATTTTCAGCCGATGCGCGGCAAGGGCTGCCGGCGCTGCATCGGCAGCGGATACCTCGGCCGGTGCGGGATATACGAGTTGTTCGAAGTCACGGAGGAATTCAGCGCCATGATCGTCAGGCTTGAACCGACCGAGACGATCCGCGCGGCCGCCCGGTCGAAGGGTATTCACTTTCTCGTCGACGACGGCATTGCAAAGGTCCGCGCCGGGATCACCTCCGTCGAGGAAGTCGCACGCGTGGCGGGCAGATGCTGAAGCGTGAGGGTTTCGCCGGCCGTCGCGGCGCGCTGAAGACGGCGCGACAGCCGATGCGAAAACAGGTCCGAGAGAGAGAACATGCCGCGATTCATTGTGCAATTCGCCGACGCGACGGGAAAGCTCGGCAGCCAGGTTCTCGAGGCGCCGTCCGAACGGGCCGCGATCGCCCGGCTCGAATCGGGCGGGAAAACGCCGGTCAGCGTCAAGGTTGAAAGTGCCGGCCGGAAGGGAGGTGCTGCGAGGGTGCCCGGCGCGCCGGCCGCGAAGGGCGATCGCGGACGAAAGCGCGGTGGCGGGGCCAGGCGGCGAGCCATTCTCGATTTCACGCACCAGCTCGTGGCAATCGCTGAAAGCGGCATTCCCATCATCTCCGGCCTCAAGGCCGTGGCCGAGCAGACGCGCATGCCCGAACTGCGGAGCGCGATACTGCGTATTGCCGGTCGCGTGGAGGGCGGGCGGTCGCTCGCTGACGCGCTCGACGCCGAGCCGGAGTTCTTTTCGCCACTGTACACAAGGACCGTGGCGGCCGGCGAGGCGGCGGGCAAGGTGCCGGAAGTCCTCCTGGCTCTGGCGCGGTATCAGGAGGAGGAAGCCGAGACGCGCGGGCAGATTCGTTCGGCACTTCTGTATCCCGCCATGGTCGTCGGCGCTCTGATCGTCGCGACCGTTTTCATGCTTGTTTTTGTGGTGCCGCAGTTCGCGGCATTGTTCGAAAAGTTCTCCGGCCAGTTGCCGCTCCCGACGCGCGTCCTGCTCGCCGTCAGCGGAGCCGTTACGCATCACTACTGGATCGTGTTGAGCGCTCTGGTCGCGCTTGTGCTGTCCATGCGTCGGATTCTGGCCCTTCCGCGCGCAAGGGCCTGGCTGGATCACCGCCTGCTGAGGCTCCCCGTATTCGGAAACCTCCTTCTGGGCGTTTACATGGTCCGGTTTATCGAGTTGCTCGATCTGCTCATGCAGGCCGCGCTGCCGATCACGCAATCTCTTCGGGTCGCCGCCGACAGCATGACAAACTCCGCCGTTCAGAAGGACATCCGCGGCATGCTGCACGCCGTCGAAGGGGGGCGGTCGCTGACCGAGGCCTTCGCCGAGGCCCAATGGTTTACGCCGCTTGTAAAGCGGATGCTCGCCATCGGCGAGTATGCGGGGCGGACGGACCAGATCTTCGCCTATCTCCGGAAATATTATGCGACGCAGACGACGCGAAGCGTGAAGTTGTTATCGACCCTCGTGGAGCCGGTGCTCGTCACCGGTCTTGCCGCCGTTGTTCTTTTCTTTGCGCTGGCGATCTTTTTACCGATGTGGAAGCTGCTGAAACTCGTCGGCACGGCATGACGCCGGCCCGGAAAAGGCTCTCATGCCCGCAGCGGCATGGGGCGGATAACCGACGGATACCTGAAACTCAGACAGGAGTGATGAAAATGAGACGGAATCAAATGGCAACGGCGCGGGCGGGCTTTACGCTGATCGAACTGGTCACGGTCATCGTGATACTCGGTATCCTGTCCGCCGTCGCTCTGCCGGTCTATCTGGACTATCGCCAGGATGCGAAGATCGCGGCGTGCAAGGGCATGCTGGGCGCCGTCCGGGCGGCCATCGCCAATTACTATGCATACTCGGCGACCAATAGCGGCGGGGGCGTGCTTCGCTATCCGGCTCTGACGGACCTCACCGCCACCGGCGTCGTCATGCAGGATGTCGTCGGTGACAATCCCTTCGACACCGACGCGACCAAGAACAACGTCGTCGCCGGCACGACGAAGGGTACCGTAGTCGGCAATACCGGCGGCTGGGCCTACAACGCGACCACCGGTCAGTTCTGGGCCAACACGAACACAACGGGCATCGGCGAAAACGGCTTCTAGGTCCTAATCGACCGAGCCATGGTCCGCCCTCGGACCCGCCGCGGGAAAGACTGCACACATTCAGATCGCACGGTCGGGCGCCGCCCGGCCGTGCTTTTTTTCGCGCAGGTGAAGGAACGTCCGGCCGGGTCCGATCAGAATGAGGGGGTCTTCGCCATGACAAGCCGAACGACTTCAAGCAGTCGGCGCGCGTTCACCCTGATTGAGTTGATCACCGTCGTCGCGGTGCTCGGCATCGTGGCCGTGGCCGTGGGAGGTCCTACGCTCGGGTACATGGACTCCGTTCGTGCCCGCGCGGCATCGGCAAGAACCGCCGCGGATATTCGCTTCGCCCAGCGAACGGCGATGGCCTCGGGACTGCGAACCTGGGTCGTCTTCAGCACCGGCGCCCAGAGCTACCAGATCTTCATCGAGAACAGCGCGAACCCCGGCAAGGCCGGCCGAGTGCCGCTCGTTCGGCCCTACGACCAGTCATCGGCCCCGGTTGACTACGGCACGGGGCCGTTTGCAAACGTGAGCCTGATCGGTGTCGACGTTCACGGCGGAACGGAAATTGAGTTCGACTCCTGGGGAAAGCCCTACGACACCGCGGGAGCGCCGCTTGCTGCGACCGGGGTCATCAGCCTGAGTAACGGCGTTGTCATCAGGGTTCATCCGGTCGGCGGCTGCGTGGAGCGAACGGGATGACGCGGCGCGCGCGAAAACAGGGTGTGACCATCATCGAGGTCGTCATGGCGATCGTGATCCTGTCGATCGCCCTGCCTCCGATGATCGTCGCTTTCGCCGAGGCGGCGGTGCAGAGCATCCAGCCCGCCGACATGACCGTTGCCTCGTTTCTCGCGATCGATCGAATGGAGGAGGTCATTGCGCGGCGATTTCGCGATACCGAGGGCTATGAGGAGTTGACTGTGCCGACGATTGCCGGGTTTCCTGACGAGGACCCGGTCAGCGGGTTCCCGCGCTTCCGTCGCACGGTTCGAGTCGCGTACGTCGACCGCGAGCTGAGCCCGGCCGCTGCGGACGAAGGGTACAAGAAGGTCGTCGTTACCGTGGCGTGGGACGCCGAGTCCCTGGAAATCGAACGCGTATTCGCGGATTTCCAGCCGTGAGGAAGCTCATGTGGAGTTCCACACAACCTGGGCGACACGTGTACCGGACACGGCCGGCGCGAGGCGGATTCACCCTTGTTGAGTTGATCGTGTCGCTCTCGGTCGGCGTGATTATCAGCGGGATCGCGGGCTCCCTGGTCTGGAATGCGTCAAAGATTCGCGGCGATCTTGCGGCGCGGAGCGAACTCGTCGACGTGGCGGCGGGCGCGATGGAGCTGATGGTCCGCCACGTGCGCGAGATTCCGCAGGACGAGTGCCCGGGGCAGCCGTCGCCCTGCCTGAACGGCAAGGCCCAGATCGACGTGGCCGGGGCGAGCGAGCTGCGCTTCGGCGAGACGGGGTTTCGGAGGCAGGGCGATGAACTTCAGATGAGCCAGGACGGGGGCAGCGCGTGGCACCTTGTCGTCGACGACGTCGCGGCGCTTGCGTTCACGTACTTTGATCGCGAGGGGACGGCACTCGCGTCTCTGCCGCTGTCGCAGAGTGATCGCGAGAACGTACGGCTGATCCGCATCGAGCTGCACCTGTCGCGCGGCGGCCAGTCTGCCGTGCTTCGAACGGCCACCTACCTTCGGAGCTTCATGAATGAAGTCGAAACGGCCCCATGACATGCAGCGGCGCGGCGCGGCGCTTGTGGCGTTCGTAGCCGCGCTCCTTGTTATCGGAACGCTGGTCCTCTGGCTGTTCCAGGTGACATCGGCCGCTTCGACCGCTTCATTGTCGCATTACATCAGCACCGGCGCACTTTATGCCGCCGAGAGCGGGGTCGAGATGGCCGCCCGGGAGATCGGCTTCGGCCAGGACTTTGATAACGAAGGTACTGGGACGCTCGGGACGATATCGAACAACGGAAATGCGGCGGACGATCCCGCACTCTCCACGGGTGCTTTCGCGGTCGAGCAGGTCAGCGCCAGCCCGGCGGTCTATCGGGCCATCGGCCGACCCAGCCAGACGGCGGAACCGTGGACGGGTTTTCGCAGGATTATCGAGTTTCGCACGCAATAAGTATGCACGAGTGCCAGCTGTTGGTCCCGGGCCTGACTGACGCCGGCGTCGAATTCGCGGCGGCCAGATCGCCGCAGAGACACGGATGTCAAAGAGAAACAGGATTCTCATTCTTCAGGCGGGCGCGGAGGAACTCCGCGTCGTTTGCGCAGCGCCCCGATCGGACACGATCGTCCTGACCGACGCCTGTACCTTCTGGTCCCGCAAAAAGGACAAGGAGGATTCGTGTCTTCGCGATCCAACGGTAATTGACGCGCTGCTCGAACACGTCAAAGCCGCGCGCCGGGGCGGCGCCGAGATTCTCTTCGTCCTCGGCGGTTCCTGGGTCACCTGCAACATGCTCGAAATGCCGCCCCTCTCGGGAAAGGCGCTGCGCCAGGCCGTGCACCTCAAACTGGGACAGCAACTTCACTTTCCCATCGAAGAATCGGTCGTTGCCATTCGAACGCGCGATTCGGGAACCGGCGCATCGGGCGGGCCGGTGCGCGTTCAGGCCACGGCGGCCCAGTCGGGCGTCATTGATGCGGCACTGGACGTCGCCGACCGGCTGCGTCTGAAAGTACGGGGGATCTGCGCCGCGCCGGATATCCTCGGAGCGGCCGCCGCGGCCCAGGCCACCGGTGCAGGGGGCAGCCGCGCCGTCCTGCACGTTGACGAAAAAGGCAGCACGCTGGTCGTCCTCAGCGGCCGGAACATCTGCGTCAGCGCGGAGATTCCGGTCGGATTGGCCGACATCACAACCGCGCTGATGCGGCCCATCCTCTCCGGCGAAGCGGTCATTCAACTCGACGAAGAAAAGGCCGCCCGGCTGCGCCAGGAAGTCGGCATCCCGGATCCGTCGGAGGAAATCGCATCGCTCGGCGTTCGGGGCGACCGCGTCCTCCCGCTGCTCGAGCCCTTCCTACAGAAGTTCCTCAAGCAGCTTACGCAGTGGCTCAGCTTCGCGGCCACGACGACGGGTCAAACGGTGACGCGCCTCGAACTTGTCGGACCTGGAGCGGCGACACGCGGGCTGGCTGCGGCCTTCGCGGCCCGGACATCTCTAAAGGTCGATGCCTCGCAGTGGCTGGCGGCCCTCGGCACGGATCGAGACGGCTCGATGGAGTCGCAGAGTGCGGCCCTGGGCCTGGCCGCCGCCGCCGCGCGATACCACCAGGAAGCCCCGGACCTTGTGCCGGTGCAGGTGCGGCGGGAGCAGCGAATGGCCCGAATTCGCCGCGCGGTTGCCATGGGCGGCCCGGTGGTTGCGGCAGCCGTGGTGGCGTTTTCGCTGAGTGTTGATCGGATGGCACGCCAGGTCGACGGCGCAACGCCGGCCTGTCAGCGGCAGCTCTCGCAGGTGCAGACGTCCGTCTCGAGATTAAGCCACGAATCGCAGCGCGTTCACAAAATCCAAGAGCTGGAGCGGGCTTTTTCCGAATTCGGCGCGGCCTCGCCGCACTGGATAGCGATCTTCAAGGAACTGTCCCTGCTGCTGCCCAGCGAGCTACAGGCCACGGAATACGCCGCCGAGTCCACCGAGGCCGGACCCGTTCTGACCATTCGCGCCTCGGTCGTCGCAGGTCGCGGCGGCCGGAGCTTTGACGAGGTCGTGCGCCAGACCCTGCTCCTGCTCCAACGAAGCGCTTTTTTCAAGCGCGTGGAGCTCGTCTCGGCCAACCGCGAATCGTCCGGCGCGACGCCGGAAACGTCCGGCAGCCTGTCCGTGCGTCTCGATTTGCACGCGTCCGGGCTCAAGAGGGGGGCGTAAGCCATGCGCAATCTGCGAATCCAGGATTCCCTCAGGCGTTGGCTGCCCGCAGCGGCCGGCATAGCCGCGGTTGCCGGCGCTGCCGCGCTCGCGGTGGATCGCAGCCGGTCGACGGAAAGAAGGATCGCCGAGGTCGTGACGCTGGCGGACCGGCTCAACGACGCGGCCTCGATCGTGTGCGCATCGACCGCACCGCCCGACGAATCACGCAAGGACCTCGCCCTTCAGGACGACCTGCGCCGGCGGATTCGCGAGGCCTGCATGCCCGGCCTCGTTCAGGCGGAACTGATGAGCACGGCACGCAAGGCGGCGCTCGACGTGAAGGAGATTCAGCCGGTCGCGCCGGCAATGGGCCTTCGCGGCGCGGAGAATCAGGCGACGAATCCGGCGTATCGCGTTCAGGTGATCGGCTCCTACCGACAGATCGCGGACTACATGGAACTGTGCAAGAGACAGCGCCTGCCGGCGCGCGTGATCGGTTTTCGGATCAGCAGAATGAACGGCGAAGACGGCCGGCCCCTGCCGGCGCTGACGGCGGATATCACCCTGGAGGCGTATCTGCCGCCCGCCGACGCCGTCGAACTGGCGAAGGGATGATGCACGAGAGACGAAAGAAAATCCTGATGATCCTGGCGATGGCCGTGCCCGTGCTGGTCTGGCGCGTAGCCGCCCTGACGCGCAATATGCCCTCCGCCGCGCAGGCATCTGCGCCTGTCGCTTCCGAGTCGGCGCCGATCGCCGCGCCGACGGGAACGGCGGGCAGGGTCGCGCCGGAGGACCTTAAGGCTCTGCTCGTCGCACAGGCCGCGATCGAAAACCAGCCCTGGGGGCGCGATCCATTCGCTTCCCTTCAGGCCGGGGAACCCGAACCGCCGGCTCCCGAAGCAACTCCGGTGGCCGCCGATGTCACGCCCCCGTCTGCTCCGAAGCTTCGCTTCAGCGCGGTGTCGAAGAGCGGCGACCGATGGATGGCAATGGTCGACGGCCAATTCCTGGGAGTGGGTGACGAAATCGAGAAGGGACTGCGCGTGACGGCGATCCGCAAGGGGTCCGTCACGCTTGAAAGCGGCGGATGGCGATTTGTCTACGAGCTGGGCAACGACATGCCGACGGTCCGTCATGCGGAAGGGGCGCCATGAACACCGGCTTCAGAAACCTGCTCTGTGTCCTTTCAGTGGCACTCGCGGTCCCCGGATCGGCCCTGGCCCAGGACGTGATGGCGCCGGCGGCCCGAACTCCCAAGCGCATCACCCTCCAGGCCGCAAAGGGCGAGATCGGCGAGGTCCTGCGCATGGTGGCCGCACAGGGTGGCCTGAACCTTGTCATCGGCCCGGAGGTCAAGGGCGAGGTCTCGGTCTACCTGGAAGATGTGGACGTCCACACCGCCTTGAAGGCCATCGCGGTCAACAACGGATTCACGTACAGCCTCTCCGACGGTGTTATCTCGGTGTCCAGGCCTCCGGAGAATGCGGGTCCGCCCGAGGCGCCGCCGGTGGTGACACGGGTCTTCAACCTGCGCTCTCAGGATGCCGAGCGGGTGCGCGATGCGCTCGAGTTCGCCCTAACCAAGCACGGAAAGATGAAGGTCCTCAACGAGAACAGTGACGCGGGCTACGGGGTGCAGAGCCTCAGCAGCCTGTCCGGCAACTTTTCAGAGAACGGAGCCGCAGGAACGGCAACGTCCAGCTTCGCGAGCCAGCAGACGCAGCAGGGGAGAAACGGCGGATTGCTGTCCGGCCCCATGCAGAATGCCAATGCGTCACAGCCGCGCAATTCGCGCAAGCTGGTCGTGACCGACGTGAGGGAAAACGTCGAGCGGATTGCGAACCTCATCGCCGATCTCGACCGCCTCCCGCCCCAGGTGCTGATCGAGGCCCGCATTGTCGAGATGAGCACCGACCTCCAGCGGCAACTGGGAATCGACTGGAACATCAGCGCCCTGGCCAACGGGCCGCTCATCAATCACCAGTGGCCGCTCAACAACCGCGCCGGTTTCGCGAGCGGAAACCAGATCATGCGGAACATCAGCGGCGACGCGCAGGTCAGCGCGGGGCTTGCCCTGGGGACAATCGACCTTTCCCAACTGACGGCCCTTGTGCAGGCCAACCAGAGCGACAACGCCATTCGCCTGCTCGCCAACCCGCGCCTGCTTGTCTACAACAATCACAGCGCCAGCATTCTCGTCGGTGAGCGCTATCCGATCCTCCAGGCCACCATCACCGACTTCGGTACGGTCACCGAGGCCTTCAGCGAGTACATCCCGGTCGGCGTGCAGCTCGAAGTGACGCCCACGATCATGATGGACGGGCGTATCAGCATGCTGGTTCACCCGTCGACCAGCGCGCTGGGCGACGACGTGGTCGGCACCACCGGACTGCGCGTCGCGCGGATTCGCACCCGCGAACTGGACACGCGCGTCATCATGAACGACTCACAGACGATCGTTCTGGGCGGGCTCATCAGCGACCGGAAGATTCATCAGGCCAACAAGGTGCCCGGCCTGGGCGATCTTCCCGGCCTCGACATCTTCTTTCGGCAGGAGAATCCAAGTAGCGAACGGGTCGATCTGCTGGTCTTCCTGACGGCCCACGTCGAATCGGCGACGGAAGTGAGCGACCGCGACCGTGAGGTGTTCGATTCATACAAGCCGCACTTCAAGCACATAGAACGGCTCCAGGATGTCCCGCTGCATTTTGAAGTGCCCACGGAGTATGAGCCCCCCAAGCCGATGTTCAGCGACCCCCCGGTGGCCGAGGTGACGGACGAGCGCAACGTTCCGCCCGAGCCCGAGCTGCCTGATCGGTTTGCGGCGCCGAAGCCGGCCCCCGCGCCGGCGGACACGGAAACGATGAAGATGCGATCGGTCGAGGCGGATCGCGCGGCGGGGCGGGTGGCGTCCGGTTCGGGAGAGTGACGTGATGAAGATGCGACGGACTCCATTCTTTGCGTTGCCCGTGTGCGTTGCCGGCTTGTCCGCGTTCGCCGCCGGGTGCCAGGGATTGCCCCGGTGGGGCTCCGTGTTCGGGAGCGGGCCGGAAGCCTCGGGCGGTTCCGAAGTCGTCGTCGAACGATACGATGATGCCGAAACGATGACACCCGCCGAGCGCGACCGGAGATTCCGCGAAGTGTACGCCCGCGGCGTCGAGCTTGCCGTGACCGGGCAGTACGGCCTGGCCCTCGGGTCTTTCGAACAGGCCGTCAAGCTGCGGCCCGACAGCACTGAGGCGCTCTTTAATCTCGCCGCATGCCACGACGCGATCGGCGATCCGATGAAAGCGATCGGCATCTACCGCCAACTGCTGCGGATCACCCCCGACGACGCCGACTGCTATGCAAACCTGGGCACCAGCTTTATCAAGATGTACCACCGCGAGCAGAGTCCGGCCTGGCGCAAGATGGCCTGGGAAGCATGGAACACGAGCCTTCGGATTAAGCCCGATCAGCCGATGATCCGGGAGTACCTTGCCCGATCGCAGGAGGAGTGACGCCGGCGCGGCCCGAGAGACCGCGCCGCTGAGCCGGTCGGGGGCGGTCCCCGGACTGTGTGTCAATTGTCCTGCGAGCTTGCTTTTTTTCGTCCTGTCGATAGGGCCCGGACATGCCATCCGCCGAACAGATCCTTCAATCGGTGAGAAAGTCGCCAAGGATTCCCGCCCCTTCGCATGTGGTGTCCCGCGTGCTTGCGCTGTCGCGCGATCCGAATTGCAATTTCCAGATGATCGCCGACGCGATTCAGCGCGACGCGGCATTGACCGGGGAGGTTCTTCGACAGGCAAACAGTGCGCTCTATGCCGGTGCCAAGCCTACGTCATCCGTCAAGGAAGCCTGTGTCCGGCTCGGCGTGAAACGCGTGCGCGCGGTTGCCATCAACGATCACGTCATCAGCGGGCTCGGGAAGGCGTGCCCGAAGGGGTTTGAACCAGTCCGATACTGGCAGGGAGCACTGGCCACGAGCGTGGCCGCAAGGGACCTGGCGAGTAAACTCGTTCCAGAACTCGCGGAAGACGCCGGGACTGCCGGACTCCTGGTTGACGTAGGCATCGGTCTCCTGGCCTATGGAGCCCGGGAAGCCTATGCGCCGGCACTTAAGAAGATAGGCAACGTGCTTACTTCCGACATTGAAGCACTGGAACGCCAGACGTTGGGCCTGACTCATTCAGAAGTCGGCTTCGCAGTCCTGAGCGACTGGAAACTCGACGCGCATATCTGCGAAGCCGTCCGATATCACCACGCCTGTGAATTCCCGCAGCCGGCAAGTACTGAACGGTTTGCACGAATCATCGCAACGGCCGTTACCTGTTCCAGGATCGCACTTTGCGGCTCGGACATGGATAGTGTTGGGCAGCTATTCGAACATGCCGGGGCCCTGACTTCGAACCCGGATGAGCTGGTCGCGCATCTTGTTGATCGACTCGTAGCCCACATCCAGATGGCGGCGGACGAACTGCGAATCGAGCTTGGCGAGACGGGTTGCCTCGCGAGAAACATTGGTGAACTCGCAGAAAACCTGCCCGATTTCGATCTGAAAATGAGCTTCCGCCCGATGGAGCGGCACCCTTGCTTGGACTGACGTCGCCACGTAGAGCGCCCGGCTCTCGACCTGCGGCGACCGCTCCAGATTGCCAAATTACTTACGCACCACTGTCGCGCGGGCAAGCCGTGCGTCATTCGCTAAATCAATTTACCGCGCGCAGCTGTCTGGGGACCCTGTCGTTATGGTCAGGTGCGGCCGAATTATTATTCGCTTTGGTTATCGCTAAACCTTGACTTTTGTGATCGTTTTCAGGATACTCGGCGGTGAGTGGCCCGAAATCCGTTCGGGCAAGGAGAGGGTTTGGCCGCTGTCGGACATGGGTCTGTCGCAGATGCGACAGGAATCCGCAGCCGGCCAGTGCGTCTGAGAAAACCGGAGGAAGGGAAACACTTCTACGAGCCTGCGTCCCGCGCCATCAGAAATTCCCACACCGGCGCCGGCGTTATCTGCAAGACTTCTCGCTGGATATTCCTGTATCGCGGCGGCGGATAAGTGCTCAATGAAGTTTCCCCTCGAAACCAGCAAGCTGAGTATGAAAGGGAGATGACTATGCACGGCCGCAAGTCAGGGATCGCTTGGAAGACCACATGTTGTTGTCTTGTCAGCGTACTCGTCGCCGCCAGTTCCGCCTTCGCCGTCGATAAGACGGTCAAGGTTGTACTGACCGGTGCAAACACCGACACCGCTTCCGTCGCGTTCAGCACGGCGGCCGGTCTCGTAAAGCTGCAGCCCGCAGCCGATGGGAATCGATACCTCATCACTGCCGGTGAAAAGGTTACCTTCAACGTCGACATCCCGGGATTGGGCGAGTCGCAGGTGGATGTGGTCCTGCCCGACAATCCGGCGATTACTGTCCAGCTCGATCTGGGCAGTAAGCTCGGCGCCCGCGTCGTCGAGAACAGCAAGAGCGCGTTTCGGCCGATGCCGGCCGTCACGTCGCACAGCCTGACCGACGTGGCCGGCAGCGCGCCCGCGGCCGTTCCGACGGCACAGAATCACTCGATCTCCGCACTCCTTCAGAGCGGATCGATTCAGAAGTGGGCCCCGACCGGGCAGAAGGGCGAGAGCAATCCCGTCGTGGATCCGCGCGGCGGCCCGGCCAATGACGACTGTGCCAACGCCCAGGCAGTGGGCGACGGCTCATTCCCGTTCAACACGACCGGCGCTTCGACCGACGGCCCGGCCCTTCCGGCCGGCTGCGACGAGGGCTTCGGTCTCGCGTTCGGCCAGGACATCTGGTTCTGCTACACCGCCACCTGCGACGGTACAGCGACGGCCAGCCTTTGCGGCAGCGGTTATGACACTCGCATGGCAGTCTACGACGGCTGCGCCTGCCCGGCGACGACGCTCGTCGTCTGCAACGACGACTTCGCCGGCTGCGGCGGCAACGGACTCCAGTCCCAGGCAAGCTGGACCGCGACGTCCGGCAACACGTACCTGATCCGCGTCGGCGGCTTCAGCACGGCGGTTGGCGCCGGAACGCTCACGATCTCGTGCGGCGGCGGCGGTGGCGGCGGCGGCGGCAACGGCGGCGATGACGCCTGCTCCGCGGCCGAGGCAATCTCCGGCGTCGGCGTGTACACCTTTGACACGTCCGCCGCATCGACGGACGGTAACGCTCATGGCGCCTGCCTCGCCTTCGGCGAAGACCAGATTGAGAACGACGTCTGGTATTGCTGGACTTCGGATTGCGATGGTACCGTTCGCGTCGAAACCTGTGGACTTACATCCGTTGATACCCGCATCGCGGTGTACAACGGCTGCGGCGTTTGTCCCCCGACGGACGCTGAGCTGATCGTTTGCAATGATGACTCGTGCAGCCTCCAGTCGCGCGTTCAGTTCGCGGCGACCAATGGCGCAACCTACCTGATCCGCATCGGAAACTACCCCGGCGCGGGCGGCGGCACCGGCGACATCCGCATCGAGTGCCTGCCTCCGGCCCAGGAAGTCTGCACGCAGTCCGCGGCGAATTGCCAGGGTCGCGATCAGAGCGACGCCCGCAACAGCACTCGCGGCATCTTCATCGTCGCCGACGACTTCACTCCGGCCGCGAGCGGCTCGGTCACCGGCCTGTGCTGGTGGGGAACCTACTTCGATGGCGGCGGTGATTGCAGCGGCTCCGGTCCGGATGCGTTCCAGGTCAAGTACTACGCCGACAGCGGCAATGTTCCGGGTGCTCTCCTGGCAACCTTCACGCAGGGAACGAACCTGACCGTGACGCGCGCCGCGACGGGCAACCTGATCGCAGGCTTCATTCCCGAGTACGGCTATTCGGCGACCCACCCGGCAGTCGCAGTGGCTGCGGGTTCCTGCTACTGGGTCGAGATTACCAACGCGAACGCCCCCGGCTGTTCGTTCTTCTGGGAAATCTCGCCTCCGGGCAACGGCCGCGCGATTCAGGACGCGACCCCCGCCACGCCGGCAGGCCCCGGCGACATCATTCTCGCCGATCTTGCCTTCTGTCTTGATATTGCCCTTGGTAACCCCGCCACCTGTGCTCCTCCGCCCGCCGGCAATGACAACTGCGGCGACTGCGAGGCGATCTCCGGTGAGGGTACCTTCGGCTTCGACAACAGTGCGGCTTCGACGGACGGCCCGGCGCACGGTCTGTGCCTGTCCTTCGGCGAAGACCAGATTGAAAACGACGTCTGGTTCTGCTGGACCGCCAACTGCGACGGTCTGGTAAGTGTGACGACGTGCGGTCTGACCGCCGTTGACACGCGAATCGCGGTTTACAACGGTCTGGCTTGTCCGACCGATGACTCGACGATCCTGGCCTGTAACGACGATGCCTGCGGTCTCCAGTCGCGCCTGAGCTTCTCGGCGACGAGCGGCTCGCAGTACCTGATCCGCATCGGGAACTACCCGGGTGCGGGCGGTGGCATCGGCGCGTTCACGATTGAGTGCCTTGGCGCCTCGCCGTGCACGCAACCCAGCGCGAACTGCCACACGCGAAATGTCGCCGATGCCCGCAACAGCACGGCCGGCATTTTCGCCTCGGCCGATGACTTCACGGTTGCCGCGGACGGTTCGATCACCGGCCTGTGCTGGTGGGGAACCTACTTCGACGGCTTTGGTGACTGCAGCGGCTCGGGCGCGGGCAGCTTCACGGTTCGCTACTATGCCGACTCCGGCAATCTGCCGGGCGCGGTCATCGCGACCTTTACCGGCGCGGGCCTGACGGTCAGCGCTCCGTTCCCGACCGGCAATTCGATCGCCGGCCTTGTTCCTGAGTTCGAGTACAGCGCGACCCATGCCCCGGTGCCCGTCACCGCAGGAACCTGCTACTGGGTCGAGATCGTCAATGCCACGGCCCCCGGCTGCTCCTGGTTCTGGGAGATTGACGGCGCCGGCGCGAACGGTCGGCTCGTTCAGGACGGTACGCCCCCGAACGGCTATGACGCGGGCGATGCCGAAAACGGCAACGACCTGGCCTTCTGCCTGAACCTCGCCCTCGGCGATGACTCGATCTGCGCTCCACCGCCGCCGGATAACGACGACTGCGCGGACGCCGAGCCGATCGCCTGCAACAGCACGGCGACGGGTGACACCACGTCGGCCACGACCGATCCGGGTGACCCGCTGTTCAGCTGTGCCTTCTTCGGTCCGATGCAGGGTGTCGGCACCCTGTGGTACACCTTCGTGGCCACCGACACGTCGGCCCAGGTCAACCTCTGCGACAGCGCTTCGACGGATACCCTGCTGGCGGTTTACAGCGGGACCTGTGGCGCGCTGACCGAGCTTGCCTGCAACGACGACTTCAGCTGTGGCCCGATCGGCCTCGGATCGCAGCTCTGTGTAACCGGCCTGACCGTCGGTCAGACCTACTACATCCAGGTCGCCTCTTTCAGCGCGGCCGACACCGGCCCGATCGAGCTCGATCTGGTCTGTCCGTGTCCGCCGGCGCCTCCGGGCGACAACTGCGATGACCCGGTCGGCCCGCTGGCGATCCCGTCGGTCACGATGGGTTCGACGGTTGGCACCTCGATCGACACCGCGCCGCTCTGCGGCACGAGCATCAGCGCCCCCGGCGTCTGGTACACCGTGATCGGCACCGGCAACACGATTACCGCGTCGATGTGCACCGGCACGCCGTACGACGCAAAGCTCAACGTGTACTGCGGTCCGTGCAACAACCTGACCTGTGTCACCGGCATCGATGACTTCTGCGGCCTCCAGCCGCAGGTCTCGTGGTGCTCGCAGGCGGGCGCCCTCTACCGAATCCTGGTTCAGGGTTTCAGCGGCGCGACCGGCTCGTTCACACTGACGCTGAGCGATAACGGCGTCCCCTGCACCGCGACGGTTCTCTGTGCCGCGGTCGGTGGCTGCTGTATCGATGGCGAATGCATCATCCGCACCGAGGACGATTGTGCCGCTCTCGGCGGTGACTACCTCGGCGACGAGACCGATTGCTCGCCGGTCGGCGGTTCGAACATGCAGTACGTCGGTAACCCGAACACCGCGATTCCGGACAACAACGCGGCCGGGGTTTCGCACACCATCAACGTCCCCGACTCCTTCACGATCGAGGACCTCAATGTTGATCTGACCATCAACCACACGTGGGTGGGTGACCTCTGCGTGACGCTGACTCACGGCGCCACATCCGTCAGCCTCATCCGCAAGCCGGGCGATGGTCTAAACGATTGCCACATTGGCAGCCCGTTCGGCTGCAGTGCGGACAATTACAACAACATCATTCTCGACGATCAGGCAGGCCTGACGATCGAGAGCCAGTGCACGACCGGTCTGACTTCGCCGCCGAACTACATCCCGGATCAGCTGCTCAGCGCGTTTGCCGGGCAGGATGCGGCGGGACCGTGGATCATGACCGTCGCAGACACCGCGGGCTCCGACCTCGGAACGTTTGTCTCGTGGTCGCTGCACTTCAGCGGTGGCGGATCGTCGCCCTGTGTCCAGGAAGAGTGCGACACCTGCCCGCCGGGCACCATTGCCATCACCGATGGCGGTGGCGAGTTCTCCGGCTGGTGCGCCAGTGTGTCTCACCCGGCCAACGTCGTGATTAACACGCTCGACGTGAACCAGGGTACGGATACGACGAACATCTCGATCGAGAAAAACTTCAAGGAAGGCCCCGGCTTCGGCGGCCAGATTCCGGCTATCTTGATCGACTTCGTCCAGGTCTGTCCGGACAACCAGACGACCAACATCATCAACATCGCCGGTGAGACGATCCTCAACAACACCGGCGTTGATTGGCGAGACTTCCACTGGGTCCTGTTCGACGGCGATGAGGCATGGTTCAACGTCGATGCCTCGGGCTTCGCGGTCGCTCCGTTCGCCAGCAGGCTGTTCAGCGGCTTTGCCACGACTGGTTCGATGAACAACGCCAAGGCCCTTGCCGCCTACGACGGCATCGTCGCCAACGGCGCGGTCTTCGCTCCGGGCGGTGGCGCGGCCCCGCTCCAGATCGCGGTTGATCTCCTGGCCAACGATCGGGCCTCCTTCACGCTGAAGGAGTTTCCGACGCGGGACGGCGCGGTCACCTCGGGCGCCTGCTGCTTCGGCTTGACCTGCCAGCAGACGACGGCTGCCGACTGTGCCGCTCTGAGCGGTCAGTACCGCGGCGACGGAACGGTCTGCACACCGGCGACCTGTCTGCCGGCGAACGACCTGTGCGAAAACTGCACGCCGGTTCAGTCGGGCGTGCCGTACGCGGGTTCGTCGGAGGGTGCCACCGGCACGGACATCTCGAGTTGTGCCTTCAGTGACACGATTGACGTCTGGCACTGCTGGACGGCGGACTGCACCGGCACGGCCACGATCAGTCTGTGCGGTAGCGCCTTCGACACGACTCTGTCGGTGTTCAACACCTGCACGGGCGGTGGCCAGCTGGCCTGCAATGACGACTTCGCCGGTTGCGGCGGAGACGGCCTGCAGTCGCAGTTGACCCTCGCGGTCACGGCCGGCAACACCTACTACATCCGCGTCTCCGGCTTCAACGGAGCGTCGGGCGCGTACCTGCTGAATGTCACCTGCCAGTCGCAGTCCTCGGGCGGCCCGAACGGCCGGCCGTCGGGACGCGTGGGCGGCGTGTCGCGGCAGTAAATTCGAGTAAACGTCGATCCTGTCCCGACCGTTAAATGCGGTCGGGACAGGTCGGCTCTGTTTGAGGAACTGTTCGGTGGGGAGCTGAAACTTCCCGGCAGCCGATTGTAGGGAAACCGGCAAACGGCGGCTAAAACCTGAATCTGAAGCAATACGATTGTATTTGCCAAAAAACTGCAAGAAGCCAGGAGAAGGAAGAATGAAGACTTTCCGATTCATCACAGCCTGTGTGGCCGTCGGTCTTATCGCGAATGCCGCGCAGGCCGGCGTTTCCGTCAACCTTGGAGGCGGCTGGCAGGCCAGCTTCGCCGACGAGACGCTGGTGAGCGTCGTTGTCGATTCAATCGGCTCCGACTACATCGCCATCGAGATTTCCAAGGACTTCACTCAGCCGCCCAACGAGGCCGGCATCTTCCCGGGGATTGACATCACGTTCACGCAGGTCGCCGGCGACGCCGTCACCGTGCCAAACATCGTCATTCTCGACGAGTCGGTGACGAACCTGACCGGCACGGACTGGACGGACTATCACATGAACCTGCTGAGCGACGGCATCGCCTGGTTCGATGTCGCCGATTCGGCCGGCTTCTCGATGCTTCCGTTCGCCTTCTCGTCCTTCTCGGATCCCGGCAATGTCTTCGGTGATCCGAACAAGGCGACCGCCCTCGACGCAGTTGGCGGCGTCGTGTTCAACAATGCGTCGTTTTTCCCGGGCGCCGGGAACGGCGAGCTGGTCATCAGCGTTGACCTTGCCTCGGGCAAGGACGGCGCTTCGTTCGTCCTCGAGCAGATCCCCACGCCCGAGCCCGCGACACTGGCTCTCCTGGCGATGGGCGGCCTGCTCCTTCGCCGCCGCCGGACCGCCTGACGCTTTTTCGCGTCGGGCTTGAGAATTCCGCGGTCGCTCGGAGCGTTTCACACGCCCGGTTCGGCAAGCGGAGACTCCTGGTTTCCATGTCTTCCTGCGAGCTCCGCGTGGCATCCCAGCCGCGCGGAGCTCGTTCTTTTCCCGGGGGAGAATGACCCGCCCTCTGGCGGTTGACCCCCTCTCCTCTCAATACACGCCAAGGTCCCGCCCCGAATTGACCGTCCCGGCATAGCCGGCCTCCACTTCGGCGACGAGTTCTGCATCGCTGGCGCCCCAGTAGAGCTGATGGGTCAGGATCAGCAGCGACGGCCGGATGCGCGACGCCAGCTCGGCCAGCTCGGTCGTCGAAGTATGAAACGCGCGGTGGTATCTCTGCCATTCCGGCGGGATCGTGGCGAATCGTTTCGCGCTGTACACCTCGTGCACAAGGACGTCGCACCCTTTCGCCGCGCCGATAAGCCGCTCGCTCGGCCGGGTGTCGCCCGAAACGACGACCGTGCGGTCGGGCCCTTCGAATCGAAACCCGAATGCGTGTTCCCAGCCTCCGTGATCAACCGGGAAAGCGGTGACAGTCAGGTTGGCATCTCGATAGACCTCGCCTTCACCGATCTCGTGGACGATGACGTGATGCCCTGTGTGGTTGGCGGGCTGCAATCCGTCGAGGCGGACCTGCACGTCTTCGGCCCACGCGTCAGTAATGTGGTTAACCATTCGTCGCGTGCCCGGCGGGCCGAATACGTGCAGAGGGCCGGTCCGCTCGAGCACCCACGGCGTGAAGATGAGATCGGGCAGGCCGAGCGTATGGTCCGAATGAAGGTGCGTGATGAACACACGCTCGAGGCGTGAAACGGCCAGGGCCTTGACTCCTCGCTCATGAGCCGCAGCGGCACGCCGCACGATTCCGGGCCCGCAGTCCACGAGATAGGCCTGTTCGTCGATGACGATTGCGAGGGCGGGACCCATGCGCTCGGGGTCGGCGTTCGGCGTGCCTGTCCCGAGCAGTACGACCTTCGTGCGGGTTAGGACCGGCGCGCTGGAGGGGGGCATACCGTGGGCATCGATACCGGGAGCGATTTCGGATCGGCTCGGATTGCACGAAATGATCGCAGCCGGCAAACATGCGGCGACCGCCAGGAGCCGGCGCTGCGGCTTTGATGTGCGGTTCATTCGGTGCGTTCCTCCATCTGCCCGGTGCTATCATATTCCATCGGCGCGGAGCGATGCGCCGCTTGCATCAGCCGAGAAGGAACAGGCACCTGTGGACCTCGCGCGACGAACCAACGGCATTGATCACATTCTCTGTCCCGCCTCCGTGGCTGTCGTCGGTGCGTCGCGAAAGCTCAATTCGATCGGCGGCTCAATCCTCTCAAACCTCCTTCAGGACGGCTTCACCGGGCGGATCTACCCGATCAATCCGACCGCCGAAGAGGTACAGGGTCTCAAGGCCTATCCGTCCGTGACTGCGGTGGGAGAATCCGTCGACCTGGCGGTGATCGCCGTGCCGGTCAAGGCTGTCGAGCAGGTCGTGGATGACTGCGTGCGTGCCCGGGTGAAGGGCCTGGTAATCATCACCGCCGGGTTCGCGGAATCGTCGGCGGAGGGCCGCGCCCTGGAACGGCGAATTCTCGAAAAGGTCCGTGCGGCGGGAATCCGCATGGTCGGACCGAACTGCATGGGCGTCCTGAACACCGACAGGAAATACCGCCTGAATGCCACGTTCACGCCGATCTACCCGCCCGAGGGCAACATCGCCATCCTCTCTCAGAGCGGGGCGCTGGGCCTGACGATTCTTGACCACGTGAAGGCCCTCAACCTCGGAATCTCCTCCTTCGTCTCGGTCGGTAACAAGGCGGACGTCTCGGGAAACGACCTGTTGATCTACTGGGCGTCGGATCCGAACACGGACGTCATCCTGCTGTACCTGGAGAGTTTTGGTAATCCGCGAAAGTTCGCCCGAATCGCCCCCGAAGTCGTCCGGCAAAAGCCCGTGATTGCCGTGAAGGCGGGGCGTTCGGCCGCCGGCAGCCGGGCGGCGTCGAGCCATTCCGCGGCAATGGCGAGTCTCGACGTCGCCGTGGGCGCCCTTTTCGAGCAGGCGGGCGTCATACGCACCGAAACCCTCGAAGATATGTTTGATCTGGCCGCGCTACTGGCGACGCAGCCCGTCCCCGAAGGGCCGTGCGTCGGTGTCGTAACAAATGCAGGCGGACCGGGCATTCTTCTCGCCGATGCCTGCGAGGCGCGGGGCCTGAGTCTGCCGCAACTGGCGCCGGATACGGTCGACGCGCTTCGCGCCTTCCTGCCGCCGCATGCCGGCATGGCCAACCCGATCGATCTCGTCGGTTCCGACGACCCGGCCCTTATCGAGCGGGCCATGACACTCGTCGGAAACGACCCGAACATCGACGCCGTCGTCGTGATCTTCATTCCGCCGCTGCTCACGACGCGGCCGGAGGACGTCGCCGCGGGGATCGGCCGCGGCGCTGCGGCGATCCCGCGCTATAAGCCGGTCCAGGGCGTATTCATGTCGGCGTTGAGCAAGCCCGAGCTGCTCAGCACGGGTGAACGGGGTCGCATACCTTCCTACGCGTTTCCGGAGAACGCGGCGATGGCCCTTGCGGCGGCGTATCAATACGGGCAGTGGCGCAAACGCCCGGTCGGCCGCGCCTGCACGCTTGACCCCGTGGTCACGGCCACAATTCGGCAGATCATCGACGCGGAAGTCGAAAACGCGACGAAGCCCTTCTGGCTGCCGGCGACCGACGTAGGGGTCATTCTCGACACGGTTGGGATTTCATACGCCCGGTCCATTGAGGTGGCGATCGATGAAGTATCAAGCGCGTCCGAGCAGGTGGGTTTTCCGGTGGTGCTGAAGGCGATCGCCCCGGGCCTGGTTCACAAGAGCGACGTCGGAGGTGTCGTACTGGGTCTGGAGACGCCGCAGGAAGTCCGCGATGCGGCGATCCGCATGCGCGAGCAGCTGGCGAAAATCGGCATTCAGCTCGAAAAAGTGCTGGTCCAGCGCGAAGTCCGCAACGGCATCGAGATGATGATCGGGCTGACCACGGACCCGGTCTTCGGCCCTCTGCTCGTCTGCGGCATGGGAGGCGTGCATGTCGAGCTGATCAAGGATGTCGCGTTTCGCCTCACTCCGGTGCACGACCGTGATGCGGAGGAGATGATCGCTCAGTTGAAGTCCGCTCCGCTGTTGAGGGGGTATCGCGGGGGGCCGCCGGGCGACCGGCACGCTTTGATACAGACGATTCTTCGTATTTCGGCGCTTGCCGAGGCCGTGCCCGAGCTACTCGAGCTTGACCTCAACCCGGTCAAGGTGCTTCCGCCGGGCCAGGGCCTTGTCGCGGTTGACGCCAGGATGCGCATTTGCCCGCCCGGGGCCGTTGAGGCCCGGCGCACGCGATAACGCGCACGATTCGGGGCGACGCGCGACTCATATTCACGCAAAAAAAGAGGCGGTCGAACGCATCTCGCATCCGACCGCCTCCAGGGTGAGTTACCAAACCGCCCGATCCGTAAACTTTACGGAACGAGGCAGGCGTCCGATCGCGTGCCGAGCTGGCACTGGGTGCTCGTCGGGGGGTTGTTGCCCGGATCGACGAAGACCTGGCCGGTGGCGGCATGGACCGTGTACGCATTGTCGCGGCCGCGGCCGACCGCACCTGCGTTGTGCAGGCCGGAGAGACCAACGTCCGGACCCTTCTCAAACGAAACGTGCGAGTCCTGGAACAGGATGTTCTGACCTTCGCGGTTGGTGTGGTTGTTGCTGTTCCCGCGGAAGGCACCGGTGCGATCGATGTTGATCGGCGTCGTCACCTTGCCCTTGAGGTACGGGTTGGCATCGGCCATGACCGGGAAGATCGGCTCCGAGCTGGTGCCGATGGGCTGCCGGTTCGGGCTGTGCTGATACTGATAGGCGTAGCTCAGATTCCGCTCCGACTCGAAGTCATAGTAGGCCAGCGAGTCCTGGGCAGGATCGGGTACGTCCGTCGTGCTGGGGCAGATGAACTGCTTGGGCGTGGTGTTGTTCTGGCGGACCAGGGCCCACAGGTCAACCGTCGGCGAGGGAATACCCGTCGTCGGCGGAGGTGTGGTGCGGTCTGCCGGGCGGAAGAGCACCATGTTGTTGCCCGTGCCGGTGAAGATCTCGGCGATGGCCGGGAAGACACCGGGCTCGTCCTGGGCATAGATGTACATGGCCTGGCCGATACCGCGGAGGTTGGCCGAGCACACGGTGCGCTTAGAGAGCTCTCGCGCACGGGAGAGGCTGGGCAGAAGAATCGAGATCAACAGCGCAATGATCGCGATTACGACCAGCAGTTCGATCAATGTAAACGCCTTACTCTTTTTCACGTTCATGCTCCTTCCTGGCAGTCACCTGTCACCCGACCCGTACCCGCGAGGCAGGCCGAGGCGAACAAAACAAGCAATAAATGAATCCTCATGTCTCACGGCGGCTCTCGCTTGCGAGCAGGATGCCGTCGATCGACCAGCCTGCCGGTCTGCCCTTGGGAGGCACCGGTCGTCGGATCCCGGGGCGCGCTGCCAGACAGCGAACCGGGACCATCTGTTCTGACGCTCAGGAAAGTTCCCTCGCCCCAAGGCGAGGGGCCTGGCCGTCAATTCTGCACTTGCGAATGTGTTTCGCGGGGCTTGTTTTTCAACCGACTCCGACACCGCCACGGTGGACTCCTTGCGGAATCAGCCGCGAAGCGCGGAAGCCGTTTGCTCACTCGGTTTGCGGAGGCTTGAATGTCGTATCAGCGGCGTGCTAGCGGAAGGAATGACTCGCGGGCTCTTCTACCCCCGCGCGGGCATGGAAAAAAGAAGGTATGATAACGCTTTCGCCTTGGGCCGCTTCCGACAACTCACGCTTCCCTCGACACCGAGGACAAGCCTTCGGAACGCACTAACTCTCTAGCTATATCGTACCATAGGAACCGCCGCTGTCAACGAATATCGCCTCGTTTATGGGGTTGATTCTCGGTCCATCATTCTCCTGTGTTGTGAATTGGACGCAGTGCAACCGTATTTGATGGCGGACTCGCATATTAGCGATAAATTATGTCCAATTAAGGGGTGCCTTCACTTCGATAGCGTAAGCTTAGGGGTCTTTATAAGTGCTTGAATTCCCGAGTCTTATGAATTGCGCCCCCGCGGTTACCAACAAGCTGGACGTGATTATGCCTGGCCTTGTAATTTCGAATGGCACCGGGACCCATGAACATTCGACTCTATCCGCCCCCTGGCCGCCCAAACGGATTACGTCACAACCGTGTTGTGAAAACCTTGATCCGCTCGGCATCCGCGAACCCGACCCCCAGCCGCTCGGCGGATTGAAGCTGCCGTGGCAGGGCAGCCTTGGGCAGCAGCGGAGGCAGGCCCCGCACCGAGCGAACCTCATTGAGAATCCCATAGCCGACCGAGTCACACGCCACCGGGTCCGTCCCGAGGAGCAGGGTACCAGGTGCGTCGATCCATTTTGGATCGGCATCAGACCCGCCCTCAAAGACGACGCGCAGACCGTTCACAATGTTCAGCCGGAGTTTCCGCCGAATCTCTGGCGATGCGTTGATCTCGGCGATGGCCGGATCGCAGCCGCCGGCGTGGAATCGCGCCGGGTGTCGAATGAGCCCGTGCGAGAGATTCTTGAGGCAACCGGTCATGGTGGCGAGGCTGTGCGTCTTGATGAAGGGGACATTGATGATCGCGGTGGCCTGATCGAGTGCCGCGAGGAAGACATCTTCGCCCGACGAGCCGAACTTTACCGCCGACCCCTGCCAGCGCATGTCCGCCCCGCGGGTGCGACGCTGCGTAGCGCCTTCCCAGTCGGGAACCTCCAAGAGCATCAGTCTTTCCGGCGCGAAACCCGAAGCCGTGAGCGATTCGACCAGCACCTCCGCGAGCGCGGGAGAAGTTCCCAGCCGATCCGCCGCCGATTGATTGAATTTCAGCAGAATGACGTCCTTCGGCTCAAAAAGAGAATTCCACGCGTCCGCCACTCGTTCGTGTCCGGTCAGTATGCGAAGCCCTTCCGCGAGCGTATCCCTGAGAATCGTGCGGTGAACGACCTGTGCGGTGATTATTCCCTCGGAGACGGTTCGTACCACGCGGCTTAGCCCGGCGGGCGCGACAAGCCGGGCGGGGCTGTTTGCTCCCGCCAGCGCCCGTGGCAGCCCGGAAATCCCGGCCGCCGCCGCGCCCGCCGCGAGCTTTCCAAGAAAGCCCCTCCGTGTCGTCGTGTCGCGGCACGCGAGGTTCATCGGGTTTTCGCTTTCCGATTCAGGCACGTTTTCGGTCCGGCAGGAGACATTCGCGTTACAAGGAGTCGGGCCGCCGTTCTCGCCCTGTCAGCAAGGCGGAGCCCGTTCATTCGACTTATCGCGGTCGTTCGCCCACAATGACATATCGACGAGTTTTGCTGATAAGGAATGCCGCCAACGGCCAGGGATCATGACTCAATTATCCGATTCACGACCAGAGGAACTTCGACGGACCTTTGAAAGTGCAGGCCAGGGCCACGTTTTTGCCTTCTGGGACGGTCTCAGCGCGACTCAGAGGCAGGAATTGCTCGCCGACCTCGCACAGATCAACGGCGCCCAGTTGCCCCGGCTTGCCCGGCTTGCGGCGGGCCATGACGCGGCCCACACGATCCCGCAGGACCTAGAGCCGAGCCCGGTCTTTCCACGCGCCGCAGTTTCGAAAGACATCGTGGAGCGCGGCCGCCGCCTGATTTCGGGGGGGAAGGTCGCCGCGTTTACCGTCGCCGGGGGACAGGGCACGCGATTGGGGTACGACGGCCCCAAGGGGTGTTTTCGGATTTCGCCCGTTCGCGGCAAGCCGCTGTTTCAACTGTTCGCGGAATCCATCCTGGCGACGCGGCGCAAATTCAATGCAGACGTGCCGTGGTACATCATGACCAGTCCGGCGAACGACGCCGCAACCCGTGCGTTTTTCGACGCCAACGGCTGCTTCGGCCTGCCGCGCGAGGACGTCTTGTTCTTTCAGCAGGGCGTCATGCCCGCCTTCGACGCTGCCGGGAAGATTCTGCTCGATCAGCCGCATCGGGTCGCGCTGTCCCCTGACGGCCACGGTGGCTCCCTGCTGGCACTCGCCACGACGGGAATGCTGGCCGATATGGCCCGGCGCGGTATCGTCCATATCAGCTATTTCCAGGTTGATAATCCGCTCGTGTATTGCGTGGATCCCGTCTTCATCGGCCTGCACGACGCCCGTGGGTCGGACATGTCGAGCAAGACGCTTCCAAAGGCCGACGATCTTGAAAGGGTCGGCAATTTCGCCATGACCGGAGGCCGCGTCGTTGTCATCGAATACTCCGACCTCCCCGAACACCTGGCCCGCGCGCGAAACCCCGACGGCTCGCGCCGGTTCAACGCCGCGAACATCGCGATCCACGTGCTTTCGCGGGCCTTCGTCGAACGCCTTACCGCCGACCGGGCGAGTTTTGCCCTTCCGTGGCACATGGCCAACAAGAAAGTGCCGTTTGTGGATCCTGACACCCGCCGCCGCGTCGAGCCGGAAAAGCCCAACGCGGTCAAGCTGGAGTCCTTCGTCTTTGACGCCCTGCCGCTCGCCGAGAATCCCGTGGTAATGGAAACGTCTCGGGACGAGGAGTTCAGCCCGGTCAAGAATGCCACGGGGGTCGACTCGGTCGAGTCGGCGCGGCGAGACATGAGCCATCGCGCGGCCCGGTGGTTGTCCGCGGCGGGCTTTTCGATACCGATGAAGGCTGCGGAAGATCCCGACGGGCTGTTTGAAGTTTCGCCCCTCGTCGCCCTGGAGGCGGAAGACCTGATCGCGCGGCGAATGACTGTCTTTCCCATCGCGCGCGGCGAATCGGTGTACCTCGAATAATCCTCACTCCGCGGGTCTGTTTGCCGGGTCATCCGACAGCCGCCGGCCCAATAGGGCGATTCCCTCAATCGTCCTCGCGGGCAGGGGGGTGTAGTCTTTGAGAAGGACCTTCGCCGCCTCGGCCGTGGATGGGTTGCCAGTGGTCGCATGGGCCGAAAGCCCGCGCAACGATTCGGTGCGAATTACGATATAGCTCGGCGCGGCCGCCCGCAGGGCGCTTGCGAATTCATCGGGCGTGGCCACGCCCGCCGCGGCGGCCCACTCCGCCCGCAGGTGATCGGGGAAACGCGACGCCGTCAATCTCTTGGCGGCAAGACTCACGCCGGGCATGTAGTCCCAGCATTGAATGCACTCCTCGGGCTCGGTGTCGGCGTTCAGGTCCGCGCCAGCACGCTCCGCCGCCGTGGGCTCGATGACGAGTCGTGCGCCCTCGAAACGAGGTTGTCGTGCCCACCATACGACACTCGCCCTCTGAAGCTGCGCCATGACGGCGTCGCCGGCGAAGTACGCGCCGATGACAAGCAGCGCGGTAGCGAGCGCCCGCCGCCGGATGGTTTCGAGTAATCCGCCTTCGAGGATGATTGCGTTGATAATGGAACCGCCGATCAGAAGCAGCGGCGGTAGTACAGGCACGACGTAGTGCGCGCTGGGAAGGGGAGCCGCAATCGCGCAAAGGACCTCCAGCACCAGCCACGTACCAAGTAGCGTCATCGGTAGCGGCATGCCTTCGGCCGCGCCGGGCGGATGTGTCCGTGCCGCCTGCCTTGAAGCACCGGCGATCGAAGCGATGTGCCGTGCCACGGCTGCAACGGCGAGCAGGAGCGGGAGCTTCAAGAGCGGAAGGCCCGACCGCTCAAGACGCATCCACCACCAGGATGCGTCGGCTGCCCCGGTCGGCTCGATGGCCAGGTAGACCCGATTAGCCGTGACGATGGCATTCCAGGCCTCGCCCGCAAGTCCCTGGGCAACGAGCACGATGCCTGTAATCAGCACGATTACGGCAAACCCCGCCATTATCTGCACGGCGCGGCCGAGGGCTTGCCTCGCTTCGATCCGTCCGCACGTTCCGGCCGCCAGCAGGTGAATCAGTATCGCGGCAAGTGCGCTGACGCCGTTCTGCTTCATCAGAAACGCCGCGCCGCCCAGGACGCCCGCGCCAAGCCAGTGCCACGCGCGGCGCCGCCGCCAACCGCGTAGGTACAGGAACGCCGCGCCCAACTGGCATGCGACAAGATACGTTTCGCTGCGATTGCCGCCGCCGAAGAACTGGCTGTGTGCCAGGTAAACGGCGCCAAGCACGGTCACGACGCCGGTGGCGCTCGGACGAAACAACTGCCGCGCGACGCAATAAAGAATGCCAAGTGTTGCCACCTGCGTCGCCGCGCAGATTGCGATCACGCCGCTGTAGGCGCCGCCGCTCATCCAAAAGCCCGCGGCATTGATCCAGAACGTCCCCGGCGGCTTGTGATCCCAGACGTCGCGATAGAGCCTCGCCCCTTCCGAAATCCGCCATCCGTAGTATCCAAAGAGGTGGTCGTCGAGGACGCCGTCGCTCAGATGCGCGATGAACTGGGAGACCGTCACGAGCGGCAGACCGACAATCGCCGCGACCGCCACCGCCGGCCACTCGCGGCCAGCCGGCTGGCCCGCGATCCTTTCAATTTCACCTCGATCATTCGTCCGCATGTCACTCACGATACACTCCCGTGTCCGCATTTTGCCAATCGCGATTTGCAGGCCATGGCCGCTCCGCCTTATCCTCCCACGCCGCATGGCCCGAAAGAATCGAAGCCGAGCCCGTGGAAGGGGAGACGTCGAGCGATCCACGATCGCCCCGAAGTCTCGCTTTGCGTCCTTTGGGGCGTTGGCGATCTGCGCCGTGACGGGCCTTCTCCTTGCGCTGCCGTGGCTCTGGACCCCCTTGGGATGGCTGACCTGGCCTGTCATCGCCGCGATTTCGGCGATTGTCGATCGCAGCACGCCGCGCCAGGCCTTTGCCCGGCTGTGGCTCATCGGGTTTGTCACGCAGGTCACGGGCTTCTATTGGCTGCCCGAAGTCCTGACGCGCTTCGCGGGGCATCCCGCGCCGCTCGCGTGGTTTCTCTGCCTTGCCCTGCATGCCCTCGGGGCCGTCCGTTTCGGACTGGTCGGTTGGCTGGTAGCCCGATTCGGCGGCGGCGCGCCGATCGCACTGCCGGTCGCCTGGACGGCGCTCGAATTTGTCTGGCCAAGCCTGTTTCCCTGGCGTCTCGGTCAGTCGCAGTTCGTCTGGCCGGCGATTGTTCAGATCGCCGAGTTCACCGGAGCCTATGGTGTCACGTTTCTGGTTGCGTGGGGAGGCGCGATCCTGAACAGTGGACAGGCGGCACTGCGTTCCCCGGCAAGAGCCGAAGTCGGGAGGCCGCTTGTCCGTCACGCGGTCCCCTTCGCACTGGTCCTCGGCCCGATCCTCGCGTTCGGGCACTGGCGCATGGCCGTTATCGACGAGGATCATGCGCGGCGAGATGCCATTCGCGTTGCACTGATACAGCCCGGCAACCGAGGGTTTCCCCGCGCGGCGGCATGCGGCGAGCTTTCCCGCGCATTGCCCGCTGACGTAGATCTTATCATCTGGCCGGAGACGGCAGTCGGCCCGCTGTCGATCGGCTTTACCGACTTCGGTTCCCCCGCGCAGCTCGAAGCCGAAGGCCGCCCGCCGCAGTCTCCGCTGACCGGCCCGCGCTGCTACTGGCTGGTGGGCGCGGACAGCGTTCAGCGCGATCCCGAGGCATACTACAACAGCGCCATCCTTGTCGGCCCCGACCAGAGGGTCCTTTCGCGCTACCACAAGCGCATGCTCATTCCCTTTGGCGAGTACATACCGGGCGAGCACTGGTTTCCGTCGCTGCGAAGATTCTCGCCCTGGGAGGTCGCCTTCAGCAGCGGGTCATCCGCCGAGCCTCTCGTGATGGGTGAACGGGCGAAGCTGGGCATCTGCATCTGTTACGAAGACCTTCTGCCCGATCTTGCTCGGGAGTCGGTCGCGAATGGAGCGAACCTGCTGGTAAACCTGACCAACGACGCGTGGTTCGGCGACAGCCACGCCCTCATGCAGCACCAGCAGCTCGCGGCGTTTCGCACGATAGAGAACCGCCGGACCTTGATCCGCTGCACGACGACGGGTTCGACCTCGGTGATCGCGCCGACCGGGCGGGTCGAGCGGCAGGCTCCGGTGAACCAGCCTGCGGCCCTGATCTGCGACGTGAAGACGTGCGACCGTGCGACGTTCTACACACGATTCGGAGACGTGTTTGCGTGGGGCTGCCTTCTCATCCTGCTTGCTCGACCGGCATCTGCCTTGCTCCGGGGGAGGTCCGCCGGCAATCGTTCACGAGAGGCCGGGTCCCGTCTCGACAGCCGGACCCCCGGTTCCTAGAACGGGCGTTCGTTCGAATCACCGATATTTGCCCGGCGAGGCGACCGCAACTATCCTCTTTCCCTATGTGGCGAGAGTACACAAGGGAAACGCCCGCCCGGCCTGGATTGGCCATTGTCATGGCAGCCGTGGCCCTGTTGGGGACCACGGCCCTGGCGTGGATGATTACGCAGCGCGTCAATCCGCAGACCATGCGCTCGCTCGACTACTGGCCGATTCGCTTCAGCCTGCCGGAGCGGTTCATTCTGGCATTCAAAGAACACGAAAACATCTTGAGTGAGTGGATCGACGGCTCGCGCGACGCAGCAATCTTTCTGACGGACGGACGCTCGGAGCTCGCGGCGGAAGTCGCGGTCGTGTATCAGATCTTTGGAGAAAGTGACGACCTCGACGATGTCGCATTCGAATTGCTGGATGAGAGTGTGGCCGACGCGACTCCTATCCCGATGGGGCCGGTGGAAGGGCGGCTCATCAAGCTGCTCACGCGAGATGAGATCATCCGGCTGATCGCCGTCGGAATGACGCCGGGCGGTCTGGCGATTCTGGTCGAGTACCGCACCGCGCACTACAGCGAGGTGGACTTCGCCCGGTTCCAGAAGATCTGCGAGTCGATCCAGTTTCAGGACTGGTCGGTTCCGCCTCCGCCCTGGAAGGCCGCTTCTCGCAAGGGCCTTTTGTAGCTACGATCCTGCCGATGCCTGGCCTCCTCTTGAGCATCCTTCTCGCCGTGGGGCAGACCTCCGCCCCCGCCGCCGATCCCTTGTCCGCGCTGGCCGATCCGATCGTCGACACGGCCCACGGCTTTTCCATCCGCCCGCCGAAGGATTGGCAGTATCTCCGCCAGCGCGTGCCCGAACGCCGCGGAAGCACGCTGGTACGCATGGTCAACCCGCTCGCTGCCGCCGAGCCGGAAGAGATCGTGCTCAAGCACTCGAACACGACGCGGGCCGTTTCGATGGGCGCGATGCTCCGGAGCATCGCCGCGAATATCGAGCTGGAGCACGGCGATGTGGCGTTTCTCTCCCAGCAGGAACAGCAGATTGCGGGCCGGCCGGGCGGAATCCTGGCCGCGACGTTTGCGCGCGAAGGACGCTCCCGCGTCCGGCTGCAAGCCATCATCGAGGCCCAGCCGCGCAATTACTTTGTCCTGATTTACGAGGGACCGGCCGCCCGCCGGGAGAACTGTGAACTGCTTTTTAATCACGTGTTGAGTTCATTTGAACTGCAATCCGCTCTGGCGGATCGCGAAACCCTGGCAACGGCCGCGCACGAGGGACGCGCGCTGCTCGACGCGATAACCCCGGATTCGCTGCGCAAGGCGATCATCCCGGAACAGGTCTTGAAGTTCGTCCTCGATGGCACGACCGTCGGCTACGTGGTCGTTCGGCAGGCCGAGATGAGGCGGGACGACCGGCCCGGAGTTTCCGTCTCGGAAAGCGGGTGGATTTTCGAGGCCGACGGCGGCGCACGGCGGCTGCGCTCCGAAATGTGGGTCAGCCTCGATGTCCGCGAGGAGAAGTGGGAAACGCACGTCACAAACCTTCTGCCCGCCTCGCGCGGACAGAAACCCCGGCTCGATAGCGCAATCGAGAAGGGGCAACTGGCCGACGGCATATTGCTCACCAGTCAGAAGGATCCCGCCAATCAGCGCGTGACCGAGAACCCGCCTGTCAGGGTCGCGCGGAACTACCTCCCGCGGGCCCTGGTGCGCATGCTCCCGGCGCTCGTTTCCGCTCCGGAGAATCCGCGCACCCTCGCATTTGTCTCGTTCGATCACGCCCGTGCCGAGCTTGTTCCGCGGATTATCGATCTCAAGGGGGCCGCGCGGCTGCCCGGCGCGACGGCCGATGAAACCGCGTTCCGGCTGGATGATCGCGAGGGCACGGCGGCGCCGCCCTCGGCCCTGTACTTCGACAAGGATGGAAAAACCCTCCTCGTCGAAGCCCGGAGTCTCCGAATGCTTCCCGCGACCATCCGGGAAATGGAGAATTGCTTTGCCGCCCGAATTACCGAGGCCGGCGTAATAATGGATGACCTTGAGAGGAACGCGCGATTCGAGGGGCGGAATCCATAGCCGCGCGGCGGCGGGAGCGATGCCTATACGCAGATTACTTCGGTGATCTCCGGCAGGTGATCCTTCAGCGTCTGCTCGACGCCCAATTTGAGCGTGATGCCGGACGAAGGGCACCCGATGCACGCGCCGTGGAGCCGGACGCTCACGATGCCGCGGTCGTTCACATCCACCAGCTCGATGTCGCCGCCGTCGCCCTGAACGGCCGGACGCAGTTCGCTGATAATCCGCGCGACCTCGCGACGCAGGCGGTCATCGGATTTCGTTGCCGGGGTCATGTGGGGTCCCTTGGGGCCGACGTCCTGGAGCCGGCTTGCCTCATAAATCATTATAGCAACAAGGGATGGGCCGTGGCAATCGAAATCGCAGCGGGCGTGCGGCCCCATGAGTCAGTCTGCCGGAGCCCTCCTCTGCGGCTGCTGTGCCATAACTTTCGACGGCTGGGACGAGTCCGAAGTCGGCATGTCCCGGCAGAATGTCCGGGCGAGAAAGTCCACGATAACCGGCAGCGTGCGCTGGTTCTCGACGGAGTTAAAGTGCAAGCCCCACGCGTGCTTTCCGCCGGTGACTTTCACGAGCCGGGACTTAGTCCCGGCCTTCTCTAACGCCTCCGCCAGCGCGACCGCCTGCGCGTACACGACAACGCTGTCGCGGTCGCCGTGCAGGATCAGTACGGGCGGCGCGTCCGGGCGGACATGACTGATCGGCGACGCTTCGCGCCATGATTCCGGACTCTCCGGCGCCTTGCACCCCATGAACCCTTCGCAAAGGTAATGAACCACGGGGCCGCCACCTTCGCAGACGCTCACCAGGTCGGTCGGGCCGTAGATGTCGATGACTGCCTGGATATCCGACCGCACGCCGGGATAGCTGTCGTCCTTGAAGACGGCGTGATCGCGCGCAAGACCGACCATGAGGGCCAGGTGCCCGCCGGCGGATTCGCCCCCCGCGGCGATCCGGTCCGGGTCAATGCCATATTCGCGGCACTTCGAACGCAGGAACTTGACCGAGGCGAGGGCGTCCTGCACGGCGGCGGGGTAGGTCGCGCCATCCGTCCAGAGCCGGTAGCTGGCGGTTGCCGTGACATACCCCATCGAGGCAAGGAAACGGGCCAGGTCGCGCTCAAGACTCCGGTCGCCATAGCCCCATCCTCCCCCGTGCCACAGCACGACGGCGGGGCGGCTCTGGCGGCCGTCCAGCGGAACAAATATGTCCATTTCCAACGGCTTCCCGCTGCGCCGCACGTATTCGACGGCCTCAAAGGATGCCGTCTCATAAAGCCCGACAGGCGGTCTGCTGCACGCGGAGAGGCTCAGAAGCAGGGCGACGGTCGCAAAACACGGCCGGAAGCGGGATTTCATGGGCGGGCAATCCAGGCGGGGAGAACACGGTGGCCGGGCGTTTGCATCGCCGGCTTGGCGGCCGCGTGACTTCCCCGGAGGGATTTCAAGCCCCGGCGGCGACTCTGGCAAGCCGCAGGCGACCGAGGCAGTAATTCGCAAGGACGCGCCATGGATTGGCAAGGGTCGGTTGAAGAAGGGCCGCGCGGAAAAGCTCCCGTCCGGCACGAGCCAGGTCGCCGTTTTCCAGATAGTGCATCCCCGTCCGCTCATGGACACGGGCCCGTGCCCGCCGCTTAAGTCGCCCCGTCGGGTCCGCCAGTTCGTAGAGCGCGGCATAGTCATGGATAAACCTGAGCATTTCGCGGCGATGTCGCTCCGGGTCTGTCCAGTGGGCCGGCCCCGGACGCTGCCGTACCAGCGGCTGTGGAAGAAGAAGCCCCTGAAACCGGGCGAGAAGCTCCACGGCGAGCCGCCGATCCTCCGCGGCCGCGCCCGCTGCGAATCCATTGACACTCAGAATCGCCTCGCGCCGGATAAGCAGCGAGGAACAGATCCCGGTAAAGATGTTCTTCACGAGGAGTTCCCGGCGCAGGATTGCCGGGTCGAGCGATCCCTCCCAGAAATGGTAGTGATAAGCCTGTTCTCGTTCGGACCAGGCCTGGACCGCCGTCACCGCGAAATCGGCCTCGGATTGCTGTTGAAGGGCGGCGAGCTGGGTCTCCAGCTTCGACGGTTCCCAGAGATCGTCCGCATCGAGGAAAGCCAGCCAGTCGCCATGCGACGAGGCAATGCCCGTGTTGCGCGCGGCGGACGCGCCCGCGTTCTCCTGGCGGAGGTATCGAACGGCCCTGCCAATCGTCCGGCAGACGTCCGCGGTTTGATCGCGGCTGCCGTCGTCGACGACAATGATTTCATCCGGCGGGACCGTCTGAGCCCGCACCGAGGCGATGGCATCGCCGAGGGTCGATGCCGAGTTGTAGCTCGGGATAATGACCGAAACGTATGCCCCGGAGAGGTCGCGCATACAGATACATCGACGCGGCGAGGGGGCGGGTTCACTACGGCGTGATTTGCGCGAAAAAAGAGCGGCCTGCGCCCCAAAGATCCATCTTCGGAGCGGCAAGACCGCCGAAAAAACATCGGCGCGAATGCTCTTCCAGATGCAATCCTTGCGGGAACCCGACGCGTTCGCACGGCCGCGCCGCCTGAGCGAACGTCCGCACCCCTCCGTAGGCGTCGGTAAAGAGAAAAATGCTGCTGATGAGGGCGATCGACCGTTTGCGCTCCGAAGGCGTCAGCCGCGACCCGTGAACCCGCCGTGTTGCCACCGGCGGGCCAATCCCTCATGGGCTTGCGATCTCGTTCAGAGTCCGATGCGGTCGATTGGTATCACGGATTGTGGTTTCGCGATCCCACTTCGCCGTTACCATTTGGCCCGGCCGGGTGGTCTTCCCAACCGACCGTCGCGTGCGGATGGGTTTAATATCCGCCTGCGCACCTCTCGTCGAGTTTCGCCGCCCTCCAGGGCCTTTCCGGGTCGAGCTCAGCCGCATCCTCTCGGATCCGGCACCTTCCCTGCGCTTTTGTTCCCTTTGGCACATGCGGCCCGCGAGGTCCGGTTCACACGGGCTTTGCCTGCCCGCCACCTTCCGCCCTCAGGGTTTGGATACCCTCTCGACGGTTTGCTCCCTCGCGTGCCTTGCCCACCGTGTTTCAGGCCGGCAGCACCTGTGGGATTCTCCCCTCGGAGCCTTCTCCTCCAGACAGGTCGCTCCGGCGTTACCACCGCAGCACGCCCCGCTTGCCGTTACACACGAGACCCTCATCGCCGCGCCGAAGCACGGCCAAGCCGAATCCCGCAGCCCGGTTGCCGGGTACTTCCTGCCAAGAGTCCCTCGCAAGAACGCGGGTGTTTAGCCTGCGTCTTGCCGGATGCTCCCTTGGGCTTTGCCCTCCCAGGGGTCTTGGGCGGCGACCTTGGCCGGGATTTCGCCCAGCCTCCTCCCACGCGCTTCTGAGTGATACCGGGTTGCCCCGAATCACCCGTCCGCGCCTCGGAGTCTCAATCAGCCGACGCTTAGGTCCGGCCCGGTGGGCCGGACACCCCTCTCAGGGTTTTCGCGCCTCAACGTCCCTGGCATTCAACCGCATCGCCGGCCCGGGCTATGTGTTCACCTTGCGGGTCGCTCCGCGGTGCCGCGAAGCCGCCGCCCGTTCCTTGGGCCGACCTGGGTTTACCGAGGTTGTCAGGGCCGCTGATCGGCGCCGATCAAGCGCCACTCATCAGTAGCAATTCGAACATACCCCATGATTCCCCTGCGTCAACGAAAAACGGTCGAACGGCGAGATTCACAGGGGGGCTGCCCCGACTTACGGCAAGGGCGCGGCGCGCAAGTGCCGTTCTCCGGGAACCAAACTGCGCCGGCACGCGCCGCAAATTTTTCAAGCAATCTTCGCGGTTTTTTGTTCTTCACAGGCTGCGAGTCCCACGCCGTCGGCACATTTCGCATCTTTTCCACGAAAACTCACCGTAACTCACACCTTTTGCACATTTTCCTTTCCGCGGGTATTCATCCCTCGGAGCGACCCGTGAGCAACACGAAGCAGACGCGATACAAGTTTCCTCGCACCTGCCGCCTGGCGGGCCGGCGCAACTTCGCACGCGTCTTCGCCGCGAAGTGCAGCGCGTCCAACCGGCTTCTGGTCATTTACGCCGCGGCGAATGACCTGCCGCACCCGCGTCTGGGGCTGTCCGTGGGCCGTCGGCTTGGCACCGCCGTTCAGCGCAATCGCATCAAGCGCCTGCTGCGCGAGGCCTTTCGGCTGGAGCTTCGCCGGCTGCCGGGAGGGTACGATTTGGTCTGCATTCCGCGGGGAGACGAGGGCGCCACTTTGGACGCCTTTCGCTCGGCGCTGGTGAATGTGTCGCAAAAAGCGATTACGCGTTACGAGGCATGGGCCCGCGCGCGAGAATCACCGTAAGCGCGAATGGGCCGCGTCGCCTGCATTGCAAACAGCGTGGGTGACGGGTCCGAAGACTAGGGATTCGCCGGGACGCGAATCTCCGCCGGTCGCGGGGCCTGCCGGACCATCCCGCCGGGCGGGCCGGACGGTGACATACGGGAGACATCCGGCGAGACCGCGGGGGCCGGCGTGTGGGATTCAATCGACGGCATGGGCCGGCGCTGGGCGGCCTCGGCCGCGGCCTGCCCGACGATGACGTTTCCGACGAAGATGGCGCCGTCGTTGATCTCCAGCCGCGTGGTGCGCAGGTCGCCCTCGACTTTGGCCGTGGCAAGTAGGTGCAGCTTTTCGCTGACGATCAGGTTGCCCTTGCACTCGCCTTCGACCTTTACGTTTGAAGCCTCGACGTTGGCCGAGACTTTCGCGCCCTCGGCGACGTGGAGCGTCCCCTTCGACTTGATATGGCCGTCGAACGCACCCTCGATCCGCACTCCTTTTTCAAAGCTGAGTTCCCCCTTGAATCGTGCGTCCGAACCTATGATGGTGGGAAACTCCCCGTTCATTTCGGCCATACCTCCGAGACCTCCTCGCGTGCGCCGCGACAGCGCGGCGGGTGATACTATCGTCTGAACTTTCCGACCGACCTTGGCCGTGGACCCCCATCCGTGGAGAGGGGGCAGTATATCCGAGGCGGCCCGCAAAAACAAACGAGCGGTCGACGTGTCCTTACGTGCACCCTTGTAATATCGCCGCAACTTGCACAACGAAAATCCGCAGCCGGCCTTGCTCTACGTCGATATCCTGTGAATTGTTCGCCGGGGAAGCGCAGAAGCTGTGATTTTCCGTCCTCGACGTGAGAAAACCGGTGCATTCCCGCTTTCGCGGCGCGCCGTTCCGCCGCGGCTTGCGGTTCCGGTTCCCGGCGCGCCCCGGAGCAGCCCGTTAGCGGCCCCAGTTTTCGGGGGGCTCGCTCTGCTGCCACGACCGCTCCCGCGCGGGCGGGGCATTGGCGAACTCCGCGACGTTGAGGTCGCAACGGGGAATGACCGCGATGCAGTACGGACTGGCCATTACCGTCGGCACACCCGGAGCGGGAGCCGTCACAACGGTCTCCACCCGGAGCACGCCGCCGTCACGCCAGACTCGGCGAATATCGATGGAGTATTGATCTGAAATAACTCGGCCCAGAGTGACTACAAGAAGCATTTCGCTGCTGAAGTCGACGGGGACATCCGCCAGCGGAATCTGGGCCAGCGTCGCCAGATCTCGTACCGCTACTTGCATCGCCCGCGTTTCATGAGAATGGGTGCCGTGCATCTTGTGAAGAATCGGTACGTCCTCTCCCGGTGCCGGCAGAATACCCGTCGTTTGTCGTGGTTTGTGACAGCCCGCGAGGCCGCAAAGAACAATCATAACCAGCCGGCCTCGAACATCGCGGGTTCGGAGACAGGTCCGCGCGACTCCGCCGGAAGAATAGACGCCTGATAACATGCAGTTCGTTCTCTGGAGCTTGGGTTGCATATTCAGATATTACAAGCATTTAGTGCCGTCCGGGCAACGGCCGGCGTTGACCTTTCCCGTCGCCGCAGGTTACCATCGAGGGGTGAAGTCCTGCGCTGTTTTCATTCTGTTTACCGGGCTGGTCTGGGCACGACAGGGGTTGCCCCCGTCGGGCGGACTGCCCGTTCGCGAGGGGGGCCGGTTTGCAATGAACGGCGGGGTGGCCGGGTCGCAGAGCGGACCAAGCCAGGGTCGGCGGAGCCGTGCCTCGGGAGACGGTCGCCTGCGCGCCCGCGACTTGCCCGACGCGGCCCAGCAGGTCAGGGCAGCGCTGGCCGCCGGAGACATTGAGAAGGCGACACGGCTGGTCGATCGTGCCCGAGGCGTGTTTGAGTCCACGCGGCCCTCGATCAAGTCCGAGGACATCGCCGACTGGCGGATCCTCGACGCGAAGATTCAGTTGCAACTGAAGCGCTATGAGGCCGCGGGCCTCGCCGCCATGAAAGTGGTGATTCTCCAGCCGGACAGCCCGCGTGTCGCGGAGGGATTGTGCCTGACCGGCGAAGCCTACGAGGGCCTGGGCCGGCCGGAGAAGGCGGCGAGTCTCTTCCGCGAATGCATGAACACAAAGCGGGTGGATCCGGAAGTGCGTCGCCGCGCCGAGGCGGGTCTGGCGCGCCTCAAGGGGAAGGTGCCTTCAAAATGACACTCCCCCGCACGGTCTATCTCGAAACAATGGGATGCCAGATGAACGCCCTCGACAGCGAGCTGGTCATGGGCGAGTTGCTGTCCCGCGGATTCCGCCCGACCGACGACCTGGATGCCGCCGAGCTGGTCATCCTGAACACCTGCAGCGTCCGCCAGCACGCCGAGGACAAGGTCTATTCCCGTCTCGGCCACCTCAAAAGCGTCCGGGGACGACGCCCGGACCAGGTCGTCGCCGTCATCGGCTGCATGGCCGAGCGCGATGGCGACGGACTCCTGGCGAAGATGCCGCACGTCGACATTCTCTGCGGGCCCGGCGAGCTGCATCGCCTACCGGGTCTCCTCGACGATGTCCGCGATCGGCGCGGCCCGGCGGTCGCCCTTTCCGGCCGCCTGCGCGCCCACAGCACGCCCGTTCGTCATGCCGGAGCGCACGAAGACCTCGAGGCGCTGGACAGTGGACGGGTTTTCAACCTCTCGTCCCACGTGGACACGCCGAAAATCTTCGGCCGTCACCAGGCCTACGTCCGCATCACCCGGGGCTGCAACAAGTACTGCTCCTTCTGTGTCGTGCCTTACACGCGCGGGCCCGAAGCGCATCGGCCGCCGGAACAGATCGTGGCGGAAGTCCGCCGGCTGGCCCAGGCGGGTGTCATGGAAGTGACTCTGCTCGGGCAGACCGTTAACCATTATCATTACCGGGAGCCGGGCCGCCCGTCGACGAGCTTTGCGGAACTCTTGCGCCGCGTTCACGACGAAGTGCCCGAACTGCCCCGGCTCCGCTTCGTGACGAGTTACCCGCGCGATTTCACCGACGAAGCCCTCGCCGTCATGGCGGAATCGCCGCGCATCTGCCGCTACCTGCATATCCCGGCACAGAGCGGGAGCAACGCCGTCCTGAAGCGGATGAACCGCGGATACACCGTCGAGGAATACCGCCGCCTGCTCGACCGCGCCCGGGCCATGATGCCGGACATCTGTATCGCGGGCGACATGATCGTCGGCTTCTGCGGAGAAACGGAGGCGGACTTCCGGCAGAGCCTCGATCTGCTCCGATATGCCCGGTACAAGAACTGTTTCATCTTCAAATACTCGCCCCGCCCCGGCACGCACGCCGACGAGCGCCTCTCCGACGATGTGCCCGAGGAGGTCAAGCGCCGCCGCAACAACGACATGCTGGCCGTGCAGGCCGAGATCAACCTGGCCGGCCATCGCGCGATGATGGATAGCGTCATCGACGTGCTCGTCGAGGGCAGGAGCAAGCGCGCTCTTAAGATGCAGGAATCAGAGCAGTCGCGCGGTGAGGAAGTCGATCCGACGGTCCGCGGGCCGGGCCAGCTGGTCGGCCGCACGTCGGGCGATCAGATCGTCGTGTTCGACGGCGATTCCGAACTGATTGGTCGATTCGCCCGCGTCCGGATCGTCGCTGCGACGCCTTACACGCTGCACGGCACGCTGGAGGGCCCGGCGTCCGAGCCGGTGTCGGCCGCGCTGGCTCGTCAGCGCGGCATTCCGCTCGCGGTACTCGGCGCATAACTGGTGAACCTCCCGCCGGCCCGGAGCCGGTCGAACGGGCTAAAATGCACAGGGATCCCATGGCAGGCAGTCTTTCGATTCAGCAGTTTCTGGCGGCGATGAAAACGCACGGCGCGTCCGACCTGCACCTTAAGGCCGGGCTGCCGCCGACCTACCGCGTCGGCGGACACCTGCGCTCCATCAATATCCCCGCGCTCTCCGGCGACGACATCGAACGGATCATCAACCCGATCATCCCGGCCGGCCGTCGCGAATTTTACGATCAATACGGAGACCTGGACTTTGCCACCGAACTGCCCGACGGCGACCGCTTCCGCGTAAACATCTTTCGCGCCGGCGGAAAGATGAACTCCGCCATCCGCCGGGTGAATTCAAAAATCCCCTCGTTTGAGGAACTGCTCCTTCCCCCGGTCTATCGCAAGCTGATTGACAACACCAACGAGGGGATCATCATCGTCTGCGGCGTGACCGGCTCGGGCAAGAGCACCACGCTCGCCTCGATGATCGAGCACATAAACGAGACGCGCCACGAGAACATCGTGACCATCGAAGACCCGGTGGAGTACCTGTTTCGCCCGCGCAAGTGCATCATCAGCCAGCGCGAAATCGGCATCGACATCCCGGACTACGCCGAGGGGCTGAAGTACGTCGTCCGCCAGGACCCGGACACGCTCTTCATCGGCGAGATGCGCGACAAGTTCACCATGACCGCCGCCCTTCAGGCCGCAGAGACCGGCCACCTGGTCTTCGGGAGCCTTCACAGCGCCGACGCCATGCAGGCATTCGCCCGCATTCTCGAGTTCTTCCCGCGCACCGAGCACGAATTCGTCCGCGGCTCGCTCGCGAACAGCCTTCGCGCGATCTGCGCCCAGCGCCTCCTGCCGGGGGCGCACGAGGACAAGCCACTCGTTCCGGCGACGGAGGTGCTCGTGAACACGCCGACCTGCAGGGAGCTGATCCGCAAGGAACAGGACCAGGACATCCCGGCGCTTATCGCCTCCAGTGAAAAGGACGGCATGTGCAGCTTCACCTCGTCACTGGCCCGGCTGGTCGAGGAGGACATGGTCTTCATGGACGTGGCGCTCCAGTTCGCCCCCAACGCCGAGGCCCTCTCCAGCCGCCTCCGCGGGATCACGACGGCCGCGAGCACCATGGTTCACCGTACGCGGTAAGGACCTCCGCGCCGTCTCTGCAATGACCGAGGGTTACAGATGACCGATCCTGATGTTCACCGCGACCGGCTGGAGGATCTTGAGTTCAAGCACGGGCGGACAAAGGGCCGCCTCGTGGGGGCGATGGACATTCTCAGCGATGTGCAGATCACCATCGGCACGCACGCCGCCTATTGCAAACAGCCGCGAAACCCGGACCGTCCGACCCGGGACATCGAAGAAGCGATCCGACTCATCGACCGCGCCAAGCAGCTCGTAGCCGAACTGATCACGGACTTTGACCGGCCGCGTCAGCAATGAGCCAGAGACTTCAGTCCATCCGGTTCCGCACATCCGCCGCCCACGGCGACACGCTCCTGCTCTCCCTCGACGCGATCCTGAGGGCATTCGGCGCGGACGTGGAGCTTGATTCCCTGGCGGAGGCGCTGCACACACCGGGCGCGAATTCCGATGACGCGCGAACGCCCGCCCCGGATGCTGTTCCCCGCCGCGCGCGGGCGGATCGCATCGTCGAGGCCGCCCGGAAGTGGGGACTGGAACTGCGCGACCTGCACCCGCCCGAGGCCGCGCCGATTCCCGTCGCGCCGCCGGAGTTCGAGCAGCATTTCCGCGACAGCTATATGCCCTTCATCCGCTCGGCGTTGGACCGTGGCGATCCCGTTCTCGCCTGGATGGGCTGGCCTCCGCCCGATGACAAGGCGTGGGGAATCGTCACCGGGATCGACAAGTACACCGGCCGTTGCGTCGGACGCACGCCTACATCCCCCGATTCCGATCTGGTAATGATCGGTCCGGCGGTGCAGGTTTATTCAATTGAGCGGTAACGCGAACGCAATGGCCGGCTCCGCGGGCGTCCCTCCCGCGTCATGCATCGCTTGTCCGCGGCCGGTCAGTATTCCCAGTGTACGAGGAAGGCGACGTGAGCTAGGAAGGCGACGTCGTCGGTTGTGCCCGGGCGACTGAGGTAGTCGTGATTCTGGAATGGACTTCGCGCCAGCGCCGTGCCGATCCCTCGTGGTTCCCGCCAGGCTCCAGCTGCTCCCAGGTCTCGTAGAGTAGTGCGAGCCGCTCGGCTGCGTCGCGGAGTCGCGCGCCCCTGAACGTGGGCGGTACGCGGTCGCCCGCCGCTACGAGGCCTTCGTATGCTTCGAGAAGGAGCTTTTCGGATTCGCGAAGCCTGGGCTGTGGCTCTTCCCCGCGGTCCGCCGCGTTCTTGCCCGACGCGAGAATCGCTTCGCCAAGAACGCTCTTTGTGTTTAGGAGAACCCAGTCATCGGGACTCAGCGTACGAGCGCGGATTTCGTACACCCTGCGGGCGATCTCCTCCGCCTCGGCGCCTTTTCCCAACCGCGCCAGCGCCGCTCCATACCCGGTCATGACCCCCAACACCATCGGGTGCTCCTCTCCCAGAATTTTCCTCAGAATCTCGTATGCCTCCCGGTGATACTGTTCGGCTTCGCCCGCGCGCCCCAGCGACCTGAAGAGTTCGGCGAGGTAGGCCATTGTCAGCGCGACGTCCGGGTGCGTATCGCCGAGCATCTTGCGGTTGATCCGTAAGGCCTCTCGAAAGGCCGATTCTGCGCCTTTGGAATCGCCCTTGTCGCGCAGGAGACACGCCAGATTGTTGATCGTGATGGTGACGTCCAAATGTTCGGATCCGAGGAGATTTCTTCGAATTTCGAGGGACTCGCGGAAGAGCCTTTCCGCTTCGTCAAGATCCCCCGTATCGCTGAGCTGCGTCGCCAGATTGGCAACGGCGCGCGCAAGTTCGGCGGGGGACGATTCCTGCTTACGGCGTATTGCGACAATCCTTCGCGAGATCCGCACGCTTTCAGCCGCGTTTCCGCGTTCATAGTGAAGCGTCGCGAGATTTCCCATTGTGGCGAGCGCGTCCTCGGACTCCGGACCGAGAGTCCTTTCACGGACTTGCAGTGCCTCATGGAAGCGAGCTTCAGCCTGCGAGAGCTTCCCGAGATTGAGCGCGACGAGTCCAAGGGAATTGAGGGCCGTCCCGAGGTACGCCGCGCGCTGTTCAGGGTCCCGTCGCGCGAACTCAAGCATCTCGGTGTACATTGACTCAGCTTCAACATAGTTTCCCTGTCTCAAGTAAGCGCTCCCAAGATAGTCAAGCGTGTCCGCGATCAGCGGATCGTCTTTTCCAAGATACTTCCGGCGAGTTGCCAGGGCCGCCTTCAATTCATTCTCCGCCTTGTCCCAGACCCCAATCCCCGAATAGGCGCGACCCACAGCTTCCCGGATGGTCGCCCAGATAAGCGGCTCTTCGCTGAACTCGCGAAGCGCGGTCGTCGATGTGCGCGTGAGGAGGTGCCTGTCGATGACGGACCGCGCCAGATCGGTCCCGTTGGTGGCCGAGAGCAGATCGTCAAGGACGGCAGCTCTGGCTCCCGCTGTTTCGTCCTCGCCGCTCTTCTTTGTGGTTGCGCCGCCCTTTGTCGCAAGAACGTCAATCGCGGACGCCTGGCGGCGCATCTCTTCGAGCAGGCTCCGCCCCATTGCCTGAAGATCAAGGTCGGCCAGCATCCGGGCCTCGAACTCCGCGACCTTGCGGGTCTCCTTCTCCCGCCGCTCTGCGAGAAGCAAGTTGCGCCGGGCCGCGATCGCCATCCAACTCGTGCCGATGACTCCCAGGATCAGCGCCATTGCGATTGCGCCGCCCGCCGCGACCCCGAATCGGTGCCGGCGGATGAACTTCCGAATCCGATATCCGGTGCTCGGCGGGCTGGCCAGGACTACCTCATGGTCCAGATAGCGCTGTATGTCCGCCGCGAATTCTGACGCCGACTGATATCGCCGCGCCGGGTCCTTCTCCAGCGCCTTCATGGTGATCCAGTCCAAGTCCGGAGGGATCGTCTGCGCTGCCGTGCCGCGGCGCACGTCGGGCGAAAAAAGGGAACTTCCCGAGGCGACGCGCGAGCCCGGCCTCGGTGGGTCGTCCTCTCGAATGATTCGCAGCATCTCCGCATGGCCCAGCATGCGAAGCGCCTTCGAATCGAAGGGTAGCGCGCCCGTGAGAAGCTCGTACAGCACGGCGCCCAGCGAGTAGATGTCGGTGCGCGTATCGACGGCGCCGCCGCCGGCCTGTTCCGGGCTCATGTACTCCGGCGTGCCGACGAAATGCCCCTCCAGGGTATGCGACGTCGCGTCTGTAAGCGGCTGTTCGATGGCTTTGGCGATGCCGAAGTCGATGACCTTCGGCAGGGCGGTTTCGCCGCTTTGCGTCACAAGAATGTTGGATGGCTTGAGGTCGCGATGGATGATTCCCTTCTGATGGGCATGCTGGACCGCCGCGCACACGCGCACGAACAGATGGAGCCGCCGGCCGAGGCCCAGCCCGGTGTCGTTGCAATATGCGGTGATCGGCGAGCCCGCGACATATTCCATCACGAAGTAGGGCCGCCCGGCCGGGGTCGTCCCGGCATCGATCACGCGGGCCACGCTTGGATGATCCATCAGCGCCAGCGCCTGCCGCTCGGCCTCGAAACGGCCGACGATCTGTCGCGAGTCCATTCCGGGCTTGAGGAGCTTGAGCGCGACCCGGCGGCGAAGCGGGTTCTCCTGTTCAGCGAGATAGACGACGCCGAAGCCACCCTCGCCGAGAACCTCCGAAAGGCGATAGGGACCGATCCACTCACCAATCGCCGCGTCCGCGAACCCTCGCCCCGGCGTGGTCGTCGCGGCCGTGTGCGTCATCTTGCCCGACGCGCGGTCCACCATTCCGCCGTCGTCCAGCAAACCACGAATCCCCCGAACGCGCTGGAGCAGGCCGTCATGTCTGGCCAGGATCGAGGCGCTGCGGCGGGCGCAGTCCGGACAACGGTCGACATGCGCGCTGAATCGTGCGACAACTTCAGCTGCCAGTTCGCCGGAATGCAGTTTTTCGATCTCGGCGATCGTGAGACACTGGATTCCTTTCGGCATGACCATCTCCGTGCCGGAGGTTGTGGTGTCGGTCGTTGTCCCAGCCTGTCGCCTACCGACCGTCAGTCCTCGTCAGGCTGGCAGTCAGGCAATCCGGACAGGAAGTGTACACGTCAGCGACGGGTATCTTCCCGTTGCGACAGCCCGCGATTGCCATGAAGGATAAGCGCGAACATCACCATCCGGCTAAGATTCGAGTCATGTAGTAAACATCAATCGCGTTGATCAGGCCATCGCCGTTCAAGTCCGCACTGGAAAGGCACGAAGGGCTGCATGAGTCTCCAAGAAGTATCGCAATCAACAGGTCGGCGTCCGCCGTATCCGTGAGTGAGTTCCCGTCCAGATCGCCGGCGGTCGTGCTCATGAGGACGGCGCCTTCCTCCATCATGATTGTCGCGCCGGGTTCCACGATGAGCGATTCATAGTACACGGCGCAGCCGTTGATCCGCAGGGTGCATCCTGCCCCAAGGCTCAGGCTGGTCAGGTAGAGCACTTCGCAGCCTGGACCATCGCCGAGATTATCGAATGAATTCACGATATCGACCGTCCGACCGGGCTCGATCCGGAGCATGCCGAGGGCATGATTGTCCACGAAGCCGGCCGGATTGTGCGGGCCGTGGTCGGTACCGGCCGCCTCGAAGGTCTGGGGTTCAGTTCCCTCCATCCAGATTGTGCCCATCGTCATGTCGACGAGGAACTCGTCAGTTGCGTGGTTGTCGAAATCGCCCTCAAGATGTGCCGGTTCGTTGGAGGTGAGTTCAAACTGTGCGTCGCCTTCCACAAGGAAATCGCCGGCGACAAACAGTGTGGCGGATTCGGCGATCCTCAGCACGGGCGGAATGATCCCGCGAAACATGGATGGAGGCGCCGCCACACGAACGCGGCCGGTCGTCATTACCGCCATGCTGCCTGAAATACTGAGCTCTCCGAGCGAGGATTCTCCCGTGATCTCGATGCTTCCCGCGGTAATTGCGCCGCTTGGCGTTGAGATGCCGACCAGTGAGCCCCCGTCGAGGAGCAGTTCGCCGCTCAGCGAGATCGAAGCGTCGGCGAGCAGCTCGATCGATCCCCCATTCACGACTCGGGCGGACAGCCCTCCGATTGACGTGCCGGGACCACGCTCGAGCGGGGACGCGGGATCAAGACGAATCGTTCCGCCATCCGCCACATACTGACCGGCGGAGTTTCCTGAGTTGTCTTCGATCTGCGCGTCCTGGATGAGCAGGATGCCTCCGGAGTCAGCTTGGAAGACTCCCTCATTGTTCTTTGCCGGACCTGTGACGATCAGTGCTTCTCCCGTCACATTCGCCCGAACCGTCCCGTGATTTTCAAGCGATGCATCGATGGCGCCGCGCCCGGAGAGTGTTCCCAGATTCGTCACGACGTCTGCGATCGACGCGGAAGAGAGGCTTGCGGTCGTGGCGTCGAGGCGCACCGGAGCAGCACCGCTGAGTGTGAAGCTGGTCGCCGCTACCACGCTGCGCCCGGGGCCGATGGTCATCGTACCGTTGTTGAGGATGCCACCGGGCGCGTCAATGGTCAGGTTGCCGCCGCTCACCTCCAGATTCTGGCCGGGATCGACGCGGACGGAATCAATCGTGACAGGAATATCGAGGGTCACCGTGGGCGCAGGGCAGGTGATGTTCACGTTGTATCGGCTTCCCGGCGGCGTGCCGTTATCCGGCACGGCCGTGCAGCTCCAGGTCATCGAGTCGCTCCAGACGCCGGCCGCGGCGCAGAAGCAGCACGAGTCGGGAATGCCGTCAGTGGGATTGATGTCGATGGAAGGATCGGCAAGGATATCGTCCGCGTCGTCGATGTTGTTGTTATTGCAGTCTGGAAAGTACTCATAGGCGCCCATATCGACGACCGGCGAGCCCGGCACGCCGGTGTCGGCCGTCCAGGGATCGTCTACAAATCGCTTGTTGCCGCCAAGGTCGTAGGGCGCCTGCTCGTTCGTATTGCTGTCGGCATCGAGGTCAGTGTGGTCAATGGAGACGTCGGGCGTGCTGGCGGAATCGACGCAGGGTGAGCCCGGCAGCAGGCGGAGGTCGCCGTAGTCGTCGTCGGGCGTTCCCCACTGGGCATCGAGGCCGGGGTGCGGCAGTCGATACAGGAGTGGATCGAGATCGATGTTGCCTGTGCCGGGGTAGCCATCCTGAATGAGACAATAGGTCGCGTTGACGCTGGAGGCGACATTCACGATGGAGAGTTGCGCGGTCGCACCGCCGCTGGAGTCCGTGTTGGCAAAAAGGATGCAGTTTGCAGTTGTGATCATCTGACCCGGTTCTGCGTCGTAATCGATGCCTCCTCCAGTGATCATCGCGCGATTGGCAATCAGTGCAGAGTTCACAAGCCGGCGATTACCGCCGGACCCGGCATAGATCGCGCCGCCCCTCTCAGCTATGTTTCCTGCGAATGTAATATTCGTGAGTGTGAGAATGCCGTTGTGATAGAGCAGAGCGCCGCCCCGGCCGTCGACTCCGTTGATCGCTCGATTCCCTTCAAACCGGCAGTTGGCAATCCGGGCCGACAACGAAGCATTCGCCAACGCGAGGCCTCCGCCAAAGCAGAAAGGGGACGGACCGTTCGCCGAATTCCGCAAGAAAGTGCAATAGCTCACGAGCATCGTGCCGCCGGCTGCCAGGCCCATCCCGCCTCCACGCGCGCCAGCGTTGGATTCGAAATGACAACCGGTAATGGTTGCGTTTGCATTGCCAATCGAGGCGCCGCCTGCCCCGCCCGCGGCGGCTGAAGAGGCCGTGTTGCGAACAAACCGGCAATCGCGAATTACCGGTGAGCCGTAAGGCCCACCGTTGATTCCCGACATCCGCATGCCGCCGCCGTTTTCCACGAATGCGGTGTTCTCCTCAAATAGGTTGGACTCAAATATCGCACTTGTGACGCCCTCGATCCCGACCCCGCCGCCGCTCCGGGCGCGGTTGCGGCGGAATGTGCAGTTGCGAATCGTCGGGCTGCCTTCGCTGGCATAGAGGCCGCCGCCCGTGCTGTCGGCGCCTGAGCCGGCGTTGGCATTGCCGGCTCGAATCTCGAAGCCGTCGAGAATTGCCGTCGCGTCCGTGCCGCTCGCCGTCACGACGTGGTAAGAGTTCTCGCCATAATTCGTAAAGTCGACACCGTCATTTTGCGACAGGTCGCCACTGAGAATGCAGATGTTCCCCGCCATATCTCGCTGAGATAGCAGTGTCTCGCCGCCGGAAAAGCCCCCGTACACGGCGACGTTGTTGAGCAACTGGAATGCGGGCGTCCGGTCCAAAGAGTTCGAAGGTCGATAGACACCATCGGCAACCCAGATCTCCGTGACGGAACCGCTGGAGCAGGCGGTACGATCCAGGGCGACGCGCAACTCAGTCAGGGCATCAATCCACGTACTGCCATCGTTGGCCCCGGTGGCGTTCTGATCAACATAGAGCCGCGATGGAATCGGCGCATCGCACGCATCGCCAACGCCGTCCTGATCACAATCCTCCTGCCCGGGATTGGCATCGCCAGGACAATTGTCCTCGGCATCCGCGACGCCATCGCCGTCAGTGTCCGGTCCGCCTCGATGATTGCGCGATTCAAGCGAGGCTCCGGAAGGCGCGGGGCTTACCCCTTGTGCGAGGACCGTGTCGCCGTCGGGCGCGATCGAAAGGGTAACAGCCCACAGTAGGACCGTGGCTATCACCACCGGCAAGCGATTCCTGCGCCGAGTTCTTGTTGTTCTTCGTTTTGCAGTCACGCCCGGCCCCTTTCCTCACTGTAACATTCTATTGAATCGCAATATCACGAAGCAATACTGCTACGGCGAGCCTCACGGCATCGGCCGGCCGCCCTTCGAGTTGCCGTCTCGATGAATGGAGGAGTCACCCCTCGCGGAATCGGCCCTTTCCAGCAGTGCCTCAGCTTCTGCCCTTGCATCAAACCAAAGGAGGCCCTGCTCGATTCGAACGACTTTTGTGGAATCACCAAACTGAATGGGCAATGCTTTTCGGACCGCTTCCACGTGCAGCATTGATTCCTCCGTGTTTCCCATCTGCCCTTCCGCTATGGCCATTGCCACGCGTGGCCACACTGGATCATCGCCAGCCTCCAATGCGCGTTGGGCGGCGGCGCGTGCTTCGCCCCATTCTCCATTGGCCAACTCGGCAAACGCGAGCAACCGAGCGACGCGAGGGTTTTTGCTTGGTCCGGTGTCCAGCCCGTCCGCCGTGATTGCAGCACGAAGGGCTTGTCGGGCATCATCCCTCGTTTGTCGTGCAAGAAGTGCGCGAACCTGAAGGAGAATCGTCGCAAGGTCGCTTGGCTTGATCGACTTCGCGCGGCTGATGCTCGCCAGTGCTTCGTCCGTCTTTCCCAGTTGAAGTTGAACGGCCGCGAGATTGTGCCACGGCATGCTGTCGGTCGACGCTCCCTCGAGTGCACAGGCGCTTGCCAGGTGCTTCTCCGCCTCGACCAGCTGGTCACGCAACGCATACACGGAAGCCAGACTAGCCCAGTTGGCATAGAAGTTCTCGTTTACTTCAATACCGCGGCGATGTGATTCGATCGCGTCGTCGTATTTTCCGCTCATGCGCAGAATCACTCCCCGGGCGTTCCATGCCTCCGCGCGGCCGGGATCAACCTGCAGCGCACGATCGAGCAGCGAGACGCATTCATCAACCACGGCGGCCGGCAGCTTGTCCTCATATCGAAATCGCTGAATTGCCACCAGGTTTACAATCGCTCGATAGCAATTGGCGTCTTCCGAAAGGGCGCTGCGAAACATTTTCTCCGCCCCATCCCACTCTCTCTTCGCCCGGTGGTCCACGCCTTGTCGGATGAATCCTTCGATGCGCAGGGCCTTCGCCTCTTCGTCCTTTGCACGCGCCTTTCGAAACGATTGAGTGGCAATGACTGAGGCGACTGAAAGCATCAGGATAGCGAAAGCGGCAACACAAGCCGTTCGATTTCTGCGAATGAACTTCCTTGCCCGATACGAAACGCTCGGCGGCCCGGCCAGTACCGGTTCGTTGTTCAGAAACCGCCTGATTTCCAGCGCCAGTCCGTTGGCTGTCTCGTAGCGTCGAGTGCGGTCTTTCTCCAGGCACTTCATCACGATCCAGTCCAGATCGCCGCGAAGCTGGCGAAGCAGCGTTCGCGTGTCCGTGCTGCGCAGTTCGGCAATCTCGACGGTGGACTTCGGCGGTTGAACGCCCTGGGTGACTTCTTGAACGTCGGCCTGCTGAATCGAGGACAGCTTCGTGCTGGGGCGCGGCGGTTCCACTTCGCGGATAATCCGCTGAACCTCGGCGTAACCCGCGCGGCGGAGAATCTGGGAATCATACGGAAGCGACCCTGTCAGCAGTTCATAGAGCAGTACACCCAGCGAGTAGATGTCCGCACGGGTATCGACGTCGGTCGCCGACATCTCCGCCTGCTCCGGGCTCATGTACTCCGGCGTGCCGATGAGCAGGCCCTGTTGCGTGTAGATGGTCTGCTCAGTCAATCGCTGATTCATCGCCTTGGCCACGCCGAAGTCGATTACTTTCGGCGCAGCATTGCCATCCTTTACGCTCACCAGCACATTTGAGGGCTTAATGTCCCGGTGGATGATCCCTTTCTGATGGGCATGCTGCACCGCTTCGCAAACCCCGATGAACAGAGCCAGGCGCTCCGGCACGCCCAGCTTGTTTCGGTCGCAATAACGGGTGATGGGTTCCCCGGCGACGAACTCCATGACGAAGTAGGGCCGACCCTGGACTGTGGCGCCGCCGTCGAGGACTTTTGCGACATAGGGGTGATCCATGACTGCCAAGGCCTGCCGCTCAGCCTCGAATCGTCGGACGACCTCCTTCGTATCCATGCCGGCCTTGATAACCTTCAGCGCGACCCGCCGACGCACCGGTTGCTCCTGCTGGGCGAGCCAGACCGTTCCGAGCCCTCCTTCGCCCAGGACTTCAAGGAGTTTATACGGGCCGATCTGTTCCGATGCCCCGACACGCTGCCCTTCGGGTTTCGGGGGGGGAGCCACGGCCGTAGACAGGGGTGGCTGGCGCCTCAGTTCGCGGGCATGGAGGAGCAGTCGATCCTGCTCGGCAATAAGCGCCGCGCTGCGGCTGCAACATTGCGCGCATGAGTCGAGGTGCTGGCGCGCCGCCTCAAGAACACGAGGTGGGACATCGCCCGAGTGATAACGGTGCAGATCTTCGTCGCTCAGGCATCCGGCCATGATTGAACGCCGCTCCACCGAACCTAGTCCTCGTCGCCCAGCAATTCCTTCAACATTTCGGAGAGCCGTTGCGTGAGACGCCACTTGAGTTTGTAGAGTTGGTTGGCGGTCAGATCGAATTGTTTGCAGACTTCCTCGACCGGCTTGCCGTCGATGGCGTAGGCCGTGTAGGCCGCGTAGGCCGCGTCGCCCGCTTCCTTGCGAAGCAGCTGCATGGCATGGCGAAGGTGTTCCTCCATCCATACTCTCTCGAATGCCTCGTCCGGCGCAAGCTCCCGCTCCTGGTCGCGCCGGAAGTCCTGCGTCCGCGCCTCGTCCTCGTGGCGGTTGCGATGAAGATTGCGGACTCGGTTGTTCACAAGGGTGCGCAGCCATCCCTTGAATCGCCCCTTCTTGGGGTCGTATTCGAAACCGCGAATGTGTTCGTAAACCGCCACCATGCAGTGCTGAACCACATCCTCCGCCGCCGCATGCTCGAGTCCGCGCATCGTCGCGAATCGTTTCAGCATCGGCCGGTAAATGGCGTCGAAATCCCGCCACGCCGTTGCGTCGGCCGGGTCCTTGATGCGAAGCAGCAGACTGGCCCGAGTGGTATCCATAGTGTGTTTGCTCGGGCTGCATCATAACGCATTCGCCTTTTGGATTCAGCGGATCCGGAATAGCCGTCTTCCTTGGCTCGTGGAGGGACAACGGCTCAACGCGTGCCTGGGTCGGTCGGGTCACCGTGCCCTGCCGGCGCAGCTCCATTTCCTGCCATCCGTACCCCCTCAAGAGGCCCATCTTCCCGCGAATTCGCAGGAACAGATGCCGATTTGAGCCACCCAGAAAAAACTGGAATTCATGGCAGATCACCCTCCCGTTGGTGTACCCCCTGCGACGGCGATGCCGTGTGGCCCGCCGCAGTGAAGCGAAACGGTCTTCAAGCACATACGAGAGGTGAATCATGAACGCGAACCGAAATGCCAATGGCAGAATGGGTGCCCGGAACAGCGAGCGACGCGCCGGAGCCGCGATTCTCGCGGTGGTCGTCGGCCTGGGCTTGTCGGCCTCGGCGGCCTTCGGTCAGTACTACACCGATCCAAACTACCCCGGCTGGATCTATGACCCGTACTACGGCTGGATCTACATCGGCGAAGGCGAGACGGGCACGCCGACCGATGACACGACGACAATCGACACGACCAGCACAACGCAGGTGTCCGGCACCGGCACGCACCGGATGGTGGCCGTTGGCATCGATCAATACATGCAGGCCAGCCCGCTTCCGTCGTGCATCAGCGACGTAAACGGCTTCATCGAGGCGACGACAGCCGACTCGTCGCGGTGGAGTAGCGCGAACATCACCAAGCTGACCGATTCGTCGGCGACGACGAACGGCATCCGCACGGCGCTGTACAACATGGGGCAGATGGCGCAGGCCGGCGACGTGTGCGTGTTCTTCCAATCCAGCCACGGCGGGCAGATCTCCGGCACGAGCATGGCGTTGTCGACCTACGATGGCGACTACATGGACACGCAATTCGGCACCGACCTGGCCAACTGGTTTCCGAACGGCGTGAAGATCGTGGTGATCATCGACGCGTGCTACTCCGCCGGCCTCTTCAAGGATGGGGCGGGCAAAGCGTCGGCGGCGCGGTCGCTGAACGTGTTCACGCAGAACGTGGCGTTGAGCTTTGCTGCAGGTCGGGTCGCCAAGGGCGGCGCGGCGCTGGACAAGGCATCGAGCAGCGAGATCGGCTTCATCACGGCGAGCGACTTCAACGAGACATCAGCCGCGGGCAACCCCTACAGCCTGTTTGCCGGCAAGTTGATCGACGCGTTTCGGGCGGCGGACAGCGACACGAACGGCGACGGGGAACTGAGCTTCCTCGAGCTGTTCCAGTGGGCGGCCCCGCGTTCCGGCTCGGAGCAGTCGCCGCAGGCGTCTAACGAGTCGCTTCTGGGTGGGACCATCGCGGCCAGGAAGACCGCAAACAGCGTGGTCCCGGACTGCGGTGGACTCTGCGGCGTCGGTTGTGCTTCACCGATGATGGCCTGTGTCGCCGCGATTGGGGCGATGGGTATGGGCTTGCGGCGCAGAACCCGACGCGGCCGGTGAATGACGACGCGTGGCTGTGTACGAATGACCAATTGATAGAAAAAGAATGGACGAGGGTTGCGCGATCATGTGCAACCCTCGTTCGCTTCTTGACGGGCCGCGTATCTATTCGGCGGCAATGCAGTACAGGTGCTTGCGTCCGCGGAGAAACAGTTCATCGCCGGCGATGGCCGGCGAGGCGTCGAATCCGTCGTCCAGCGTGTTCGTCGCCAGTACCTGGAACTTCGCCCCGTGTCGCAGGACGATCGTCTTCCCGTTGCGACCCGCGATATACACGCGATTCGAAGCGCCGACCGGCGAAGCGTAGATCATGTCCAGCCCCTCCAGGCGCTGCTTGCCGTACAGGGCCTCGCCGCTCCTGGCGTCAAACGCGGAGAGAATCGCGCGGTTGTTGTCGAGGAAATAAAGCACATCGTTGTACAGCAGTGCGGACGGCACATAGGGCGTATCCTTGTCGTGCTTCCAGGCAATGGCGTCGGTGTCGGTGATGTCGCCCTTCGCCGCGCCGTACCGGATCGCCAGCAGGGCGTTGCCGCGAAAGCCCGAAATGCAGTACACGAGGCCCTTTCCGGCCACCGGCGAAGGAATCGTGTTCATGGTCATGCCCTTGCAGCGCCAGATTTCCTTGCCGTTCTTCAGGTCGTAGGCCCGGATGAAGTTCGTGGCGGAAGTGATTACCTGCGGCTTGCCGTTGACTTCGAGAACCAGCGGCGTGCACCAGCTCGTCGGCTCGTCGCGCTCCACCTTCCACAGTTCATCGCCCGTCCGCTTGTCGAGGGCGATCACGAAATCATCCCCCTCGTGGTCCCAGCTGACGACCAGCACGTCGCCGTAGAGTGCCGGCGAGCTGCCTTCGCCGAACTCGTTTCGCGTCTGCATCTGGCCGAAGTCCTTCTTCCACTTCACCTTGCCCTTCGTGTCAAGACAGTACAGCCCGCGCGAACCGAAGTATGCGTAGATGTGCTTCCCGTCCGTCACCGGGCTGTTCGACGCCTGGGTGCTGTCGCCGTGGCCGGCCTCGTGGGGCACTTCCTCGCAGACGGTCGTCGTCCAGACGGTCTTACCGGTCGTGCGGTCCAGCGCGAGCACCTGAAACTCGTGGATCTCGCGCGGCTTCTCCTGCTGCCGGTTGAAGCCGCCGCCGGGTCTGCGTCGCCGGCCGGGCTGAGGCTGAAAGAAGCCCGCCGATTCGTCCTTCTTGCCGGCATGGTCGGCGGTCTTCTCCGTCTTGACGGCGGTCTGGATATAGACCCGGTCGCCCCAGATGATCGGCGTGGCATGCCCCGCGCCGGGGATCTCGACCTTCCAGCGGATGTTCTTCTCCTCGCTCCACTCCGTGGGCGGGTTCGCCTTTAGGGCCACGCCGTTGCAGTTCGGCCCTCGCCATTGGGGCCAGTATCGATCCGCGTTCTTCGCGGGCGGCGCCGCGACGGCGGACGACGCAAGGGCCAGGAACGTGACGAGTTGAAGCGCCGATGAATGCTTGAACGGAACCATGAGAGTGTCCCTCGCAGTTGTCATGTTGATCGTGCAAATGACAGGCGGGCGCCGATCATTCGTCGCGGATGACCCGGCGGCGCTTCATGCGCTCGTCGCATGGCGTCGCGCTGTCATTTCCGATCCAGCGGTCCCACGCGCCGTGGTCGCTGATGTCCACGCCGTCGGCCTTCGCCCGGCGCTGAAGGTGATTCTGAAGCTCGATGAGAAAGTCGGTGTCCATGAGCTCGGGATGCTCGGCAAGATGCTGATGGAGGACGCGGTAGATCAGCTTCAGCTCTTCGCCGTCGAGGGCGGCCACCACCGCATCGGCACGTTCTTCGAAGCTCATGGGCGGTTTCTCCGGAAATCCCGGCGGCATTATAGCCGAACCGGCCGACCTGTGGACTCCCGCCCCCGGTGTCCCTTGGCCGCAGGTCTCCCGACTTCTTCCGCGCGGCATCGCCGCCTTCCCGCGCGCGCGGAGCAAATATAAGCAATCGAAGGCGAAGACGGCCCTCCCTGTTTGCTCCACATCCGCGCGGCGGCGGCGATTCAGGACGTTTCAGGCGGATTTGGTTTTCTTTTTATTTTTCGCGCGCTCTGCCCGCGCCGCCTCTCGGGCGCGACCTTGATCAAAAAAAATACCCGGTGATTCTCTTGCGAGTGCTCCGCGACGTTCGACGCCGCGCCGCAGGGGGGTTGGACAAGCAGGCGCTCCGGGCGGGGGGTCGGCCAGTCGGCTTCGCCTCGGACCGTGACGGGCCTGGGCGGCCGAACGACACGTCGGGCACTCGGGCAGTATGAATCAACCCCCTCGGTCCCGAGAAAAAGGAACATGGCAGCCTCCGGTTTCGACGGAGGCTGCCACGAACGCCCGCCCAAGGGTGGAGTGGGAGTGGTCTATTGGGGGGCGTAAGCCTGTTTCGGCGGGCGCCCGCGGGTGCCGGGCGCCGCGCCGGTCGGTGGGTCGGAAAAGGCGTGTTCGGCCTATGGCATGCACCCGCCTTGATCGGGCGGGCGATTGCAGCATCAAAAAAAGAGAAGCGCCTTACCCAGGGGACCGGTGGGCGAGCCAATCACCTTTAGTTTTTTTCCGGTCACCGCAGGTAACGGCGCTCTCTTGTAAAGACAATACCCCGGCCGGGGCGGGCAGACTTCCGTAATCTTGCTCATTTGCGAAGGCGCCGGTAAGCCGAAGCGAAGTCGGCCGCAGGACGGTTGTCAGCGGCGGAGGGAGGGCGGAGGGCGAAACGCCACGGGCGATAGGGTCACGGCATCGTCGCAATGACCTTCAGTTCGATCGCGATGGGCGTCGGAAGGGCGGTCACCTCGACCGTCGTGCGCGTGGGATTGGGCTTGCCCGGACCGGCGAAGTGTTCGGCGTAGAGGCGGTTGAACGCGGCGAAGTCACCCTTCATGTTTGTAAGGAAGACGGTCACATCGACGATCCGCTCCCAGCTCGAGCCGGCATCCTCCAGCACGGAGCGGATGTTCTCGAAGACCGACCGGCACTGGGCCTCGATGTCATACGCGACGACACCACCGCCCGCGTCGATTGTTACGCCCGGAATCTCCTTGCTTCCGCGCTTCCGCGGACCCATGCCGGATACAAAAAGGAGGTTCCCCACGCGCTTTGCGTGCGGATACGCGCCCACCGGCTCCGGCGCACGACTGCTTTGAATGTCGTCTGGCATGAAAGGACCCTTTTGGGTGTTGCTTGAGGGGCGGGCGAAATGGCATCACGACCCAGTCAATTGTTCCCCCCAAATGGCACGCCCCGACGCTACGCGGCTTTGAGCTTGTCCCTCGATTCGGAAAAGAGAATGACCTTGTCGGAATGCCCGGAAACGCCGATCCATCCGTACAACTTCAGCCAGCACAACACCGGGATGAGATCGACTCGGCTCTCGCCCTTGTGGCAGAGTTCGCCCAGCGATTTGGCCTGGGAGGAAGCCATGAGCTGCGAAAGCAGCTGCGATACCCGATCGAGGCGGACGTTCTTGAGAACTCTCAATTGATCAAAGTGGCGTTTGCCGTTCAGAACCATGCGCGGCCCCGCGAGAAAGATTTCGGTGACGCCCGATGCGGCCATTCGCGGATTCGCAAGCGTTGTCGCGCCGACTCCCGCAAGCGTCCCCAACCCAAGGTGTGCGGCGACGGCCAGCATCTCGCCGCCGGGGACCGATGGCCCGGGATCGCGAGCCACATTGCCGAGGTAGTCGCCATTGGTCCTCACCTCAAGCCTGAACAACAGGGGAATTGTGACGATCGCGGTAATCCAGAAGTACCAGGTCCAGTCGCCCCAGTGTCCGAACAGGTTCGAACCGGCGAACCAGAACATCGTGCCGAGGACGAGTGCAGGGACAAAGCAAAGAGGTACGCCGAAGGCGATACGCGCCCAGGCGATGGCCTGCATCAGGCTCGCGCGTGTTTTCAGTTTCTCTAAAATCGGATTGTTCGCGGGGCCCTCGGCCATCGCCGACTCTCCGGTTACACCTGTGGCACTTGCACGCACACGTTCTTCGGCTCCGTGAAAAACCGCATCGCCTCGTCGCCGCCCTCGCGGCCGACGCCGCTTTGCTTCATTCCTCCGAAGGGCACGCGCAGGTCGCGGACCAGCCAGCAGTTCACCCAGACCGTGCCGCTCTGGATCTTCTCCGCGAGCCGGTGCGCCCTCGGCAGGCTCTGCGTCCACACGCTCGCCGCCAGCCCGTACTCGGTGCCATTGGCGTGCGCAACGACGTCCTCCTCGGTCGAGAAGGGCATGATCGTCACGACCGGGCCGAAGATCTCCTCCCGGTTCACCCGGCAGGTGTCGTCCAGCCCGGTGATCACCGTGGGCTGGAAGAAGTACCCGTCGCGGCAGCGCTCGTTGAGCCCGGTCGGCGGCGCGCCGCCGCAGAGGATCGTGCCGCCCTCCTTCCGGGCAAGGTCGACATAGAACATGGACTTGTCGAGCTGGGCCTTCGAAACCATCGCTCCCTGGTCGCTCGTCGGCTCAAGCGGGTCGCCGACGCGCAGCTTCTTCGCCGCCTCCACGAAGCGCGAGACAAACGGCTCATACGCGGGCTTCTCAACGTAAATGCGCGAGCCGCACAGGCACACCTGGCCCTGGTTGGCGAAGGCCGCCCGAACCGTGCCCGGTATCGTCAACGCCATGTCGGCGTCGGCGAACACGATCGTCGGGTTCTTGCCGCCGAGTTCCAGCGAGACTTTCTTGAACAGCGGCGCGCAGGTCCTCGCGACCTCGCGCCCGGTCACCGTTCCGCCGGTGAAGGAGACGGTCGTGATTTTCGGGTGGGCTGTAATTGCGCTGCCGACCTTGGCGCCGAGCCCATGCACGATATTGAGCACGCCCGGCGGCAGGCCGGCATCCATGCAGATCTGCGAGAGAAGATAGGCGGTCATCGGCGTGATTTCGGAAGGCTTGGCGACGGCCGTGTTGCCCACGGCGATGGCCGGCGCGACCTTCCACGTGAGAAGGTAGAGCGGGAGGTTCCACGGAGAGATAAGCCCGCACACGCCGCGCGGCTGCCGGAGCGTGTAGTTCAGCGCGACCCCCTCCGTGACGTGCGTTTCGGAGTGTGTGTGCAGTATGGCCGTCGCGAAGTGTCGGAAGTTCGTCGCCGCCCGCGGGATATCCAGCGACCGGGAGAGCGTGAGCGGCTTGCCGTTGTCGATCGTCTCGGCACGGGCCAGTTCATCGGCGCGGGCGTCGATGAGATCGGCGATCTTCATAAGCAGGCGGAATCGCTCGGCGGCCGGGGTCCGGGACCACTTTGGGAAGGCCGCGTCCGCCGCGGCGACCGCGGCCTCGACGTCGCGCTCGTCACCGTCGGGGACCTGGGAATACACCTTTCCCGTGGCGGGCTCGAAATTGTCGAGATATGTCCCCCCCATGGGCTCGACGAGCCGGCCGTTGATGTAATTGAGAATCCTCAGCATGGAATTGCACCATCATTCAAGATCTGGTCGCCACCGCTGAATCATATCGCGGGCCACCCTCAGGAGACATGACAGACCGTCACATTGAACCCGTCCGTCCGCCGTCCACCGTAAGGTTCGTGCCCGTGACATAGCTTGCGGCCGGCGAAGCGAGAAACCCGGCCGCCGCGGCGATTTCCTCGGGCTTGCCCAGCCGGCCCACCGGTATTCGCGCGATCAGGTCCTGTGTCACCGCCTCTTCGCTTGTTCCGCCCGCCTGCGCCTTGGATTGAATCAACGAGCCGAGTCGCGCCGTGTCCGTGTAGCCGGGCAGCACGTTGTTGACCGTGACTCCGAACTTCGCAACTTCCCCGGCCGTGGTCTTCGCCCATGCGGCGACGGCCCATCGCGTCGTGTTTGAAACGCCGAGGCCGGGAATCGGCTCCTTTACCGACGTCGAGATGATATTGATGATGCGCCCATAGCCCATCGACTTCATGCCCGGCAGGACGGCCTGCGTGAGCAGGTGATTGCAGACGAGCAGCCGGTTCATGGCCTTGAGGAAGTCCTCCGGCTTGGCCTCGGTGATGGGCCCGTGCGGAGGCCCGCCGCTGTTGTTCAAAAGGACGTGTACCGGGCCGGTCTCTCCGAGGAACGCGCGCACGCGGTCGGCCAGCGCCGGCGGGTCGTCGAAGTCCGCGACGATGATGCGATGCTGCTGGCCTTCGCCGGCGGGCAGTTCATCGCGCACCTTGCGCAGCGCCGCCTCATCGCGAGCGACGAGCGTGACCTCGGCTCCCAGGGCCGCGAACTGCATGGCACAGGCGCGGCCGATGCCTTGCGTGCTGCCGCAGGCGATGGCTCGCTTTCCAGCGAGGCCGTAGATCTGAATGAGGTCCACGTTTCACCTCCGAACTGATTGTCGGCACCGCGAGCACCGGAACAGCGAAACGAGCGGCGCCGCCGGGCATGGAAACCGGAGACCCGAAGTTCCAAATCCGGCGATTGTAATCGCATTCGCCGCGTTTGTCAGTCTGACGCGATCTCCGCTCGGTTCGGGAATCGCTGCGAAAGGGAAACCAACAGCCGGCCGCGATTACCAAAGGGCACGCGGCATGATATCCTTACGGGGATGTCGACCGCGGAGCCGTCCATCGGGTCGCCCAGCGCGATCCTTCACGCCGTCTGGTGGGATGCGAAGCTGCACCTATTCGCACTTCCGTTGCCGGATTCGACGCGCGATGACTCCCGGGAGGCATCAGCGGCGCACGCGCCGCCGGCGATTCCGTGTTCCATTTCGGAGCTGCGAGCCGCCATCGAAGAGCTTTCGCCTGAAAGCCTGATCGCTGCCGCGGCGCAGGAGTCTTCGCTCACGCTCTGGCTGCCGCGGAGCGCAGCGGACACACGCGGCGACACCGGCGACAGCGCCCAGCCTGACCTTCGAACGACAGACGTCCAGGCTCTGGCCCTCGGTCCGGCCGACGCCGTTGACTTTCTCGCCGGGCTCGCACCGGAAAGGGCACCTTCGGTGTCCGATTCGCTTCGCTACTGGGCAATCCTGGCCCGGTTCCTGCTCTCGCAGCTCGCGCGGCAGAAGTTCTGCCCGGATATCAGCGAAGCGCGCGAGGAGGAGTATGTCGCGCGGTGGCGGCTCTTCGTGCTGGATCGAAGCGAGCTGACATGGCTGGAACGATTCGTCGCGGCGATGCCGCCCGTGTGCCGCGCAGTCGCCGCCGCGCCGGGTACGCCGTCGGACGCCACATCGCTGGTCGAGAGCTTTCTCGCGGAGGCGGCGGACTGCGTGATTCGCCGGACGCTGGCCGATGACGAGTTCTATCAGCAGATCCCGCGCAAGGCCGAGGAGTTCGGCAACTGGGACCTCAAATGGCTGGCGGCGCTCGTCGGTGACCGACGGGGGGTGGTCGCCGAGGCGGAGGAGAATGCCTCCGGCGCGGCACAGGTCCGCTCCTGGATCGCCCAGGCCGAGGGCGACGACGGTCCGTCGCCGAAATTACGCTTCATCCTTCGGGAACCTGCCGACGGGCACGAACCGTCCTCCGCGCCGTGGACGCTTGAGTTTGAACTGCGCGCCGCCGATACCGGCGAAACACTTGACATCGTGCAGGTCTGGGCCGAGCGCGGCGATCAGCCCACCCTTCTCGGTTCCCACTTTATGAGCCGCCGCCAGCATCTCGCCGCGATGCTCGCCCGCGCGGCGGAGCTCTTTCCGGAGGTGGGGCGGGCCCTGGCCCGCGCCCGGTCGTCGGAGATTCGCCTGACGACGGCCGAGGCCCACGCCTTTCTGCGCGAGCGCGCGCCGCTCCTGGAAGCCGAAGGCTTCGAGATTGATCTTCCGGACTGGGCGGTTCAGGCCGACCAGCAGCTCGGCCTCCAGCTTCACGTGGAGCCGCGCGATCAAGCCGGCGGCGGTGAAGTCAGCCTGAGCCGCCTCGGCCTGTCATCGCTGCTCGATTTCAACTGGCGGATCGCGGTCGGCGGCGACCGGCTCACAATGGAGGAGTTCGAGCAGCTTGCACGGCAAAAGGCTCCGCTGGTCAAGCTGCGCGGCCGGTGGATCGGCCTGGACCACAATGCCGCTGACAGGGCACTGGCCTTCCTCAAGCGGCAGCCGAAGGGGCCGATCACCTTGATGCAGGCGATCCGCCTTGCCGGCGGGGCCGACGAGGCCGACAGCGGGCTGCCGATCATCGGCCTTTCCGGGACCGACTGGCTGGAGAACTTCCTGCGCGAGTCGCCCGAAATGCAGGTCGAGGCCTTCGATCCGCCGCACGGCTTCATGGGGACGCTTCGGCCATACCAGCTTCGCGGCGTGCACTGGCTCGCGTTTCTCGACCGCATCGGCATCGGCGCGTGCCTTGCCGATGACATGGGACTGGGCAAGACCATTCAACTCATTGCCCTGCTCCTGCACGAGCGCAGCGATGGAAACGCCCCCGGGCCGACGCTTCTTTTCTCGCCCATGTCGGTGGTCGGAAACTGGGAACGCGAGTTGCAGCGCTTTGCCCCGTCGCTCCGTGTGCTCGTTCATCACGGGCCGCTGCGGCTCGGGGGTGACGCATTCGTCGACGCCGCGCGGAACTGCGACGTTGTACTGACCACCTACGGCCTGGCGGGCCGCGAGAGCCGGGATTTCTCCCGCGTCCCCTGGCACTGTATCGCCATGGACGAGGCCCAGAAGATCAAGAACCCGACCGCCCAGCAGACGATCGCCCTGCGCGGCCTTGTCGCGACCCATCGTGTGGCGCTGACTGGCACGCCGATCGAGAATCACCTTTCCGAGCTCTGGTCCATCATGGAGGTGCTGAACCCCGGCCTGCTCGGCACGGCGACCCAGTTCCGCAGCCGTTTTGCCGTGCCGATTGAAAAAATGGGGGATCCTCAGCGCGCCGAGCAGCTTCGCCGCCTCATTCGTCCGTTCATCCTGCGTCGACTGAAGGGAGACCCTTCGATCGCCGTGGACCTGCCTGAGAAGATGGAGATGAGGGTCTATTGCAACCTCACCCCCGAACAGGCTGCCCTCTACGAACGTACCGTTGCGACGACGCTTCAGGAGGTGGACACGGCGACCGGAATCCGACGCCGCGGGCTGATTCTCGCGGCGCTGACAAAGCTCAAACAGGTGTGCAATCACCCCGCGCACCTGCTTCGCCAGAAGGCCCCCCTCGACGACCGAAGCGGCAAGTGCGAACGACTCATTGAAATGCTCGAGGAGGTGCTCGAAGAGGGCGACTGCGCGCTGGTCTTCACGCAGTTCCGCGAGATGGGCGATCTGCTTCAGCAGATGATGCAGGATCGCCTCAGGCACGAAATCCCTTTCCTCCACGGTGGCACGCCGATCAAGAAACGACAACAGATGATCGACGCGTTTCAGGACGAAACGGGACGCTATCGCATTTTTCTGTTGTCGCTCAAGGCGGGCGGCTTCGGCCTGAACCTCACAAGGGCCAATCACGTCTTCCATTTCGATCGGTGGTGGAACCCCGCCGTCGAGGAGCAGGCCGCCGACCGCGTGCATCGCATCGGGCAGACGCGGCGCGTGCAGGTGCACAAGTTCGTGTGCATCGGCACCGTGGAGGAGCGCATTGATCGGCTGCTTGCCGAGAAAAGCGCCCTCGCCGACCGGATCGTCGGCAGCGGCGACGAATGGCTGACGAACCTCAGCACCGTGGAGCTGCGCGAGTATCTCAAGCTGTCCGCCGAGGCGGTTTCGGAGACATGACATGAGCCGAAAAAGAAACGATCGCCCGACAGAGCCGCGCGACGCGCCGCCGATGCACCTGCCGGCCGACCCGACGCACTTTTGGAGGAGCACGGCGGACCTGGACGCGCTGGCGAAGTTCCCGGAAAACGACACGACGCCCGTGCTGAAGATGCTCGGGCCGATTCCCTTTCCGCGGGGGCGTTTTCCGGTGATGGGGTTTCTCGCGACGCTCTACGACCACGTGGCCGGATACGCGGCCGAGAGCCCTGGCGGCCGCTGCGCGCCCTCCGATCCCTGAGCTGCGCGCTACTCGTTTTCAGAAAGGCCCGCGGTCGCAAGGGCATCGCCCTCGTGATCGAGGGCTGCGAGCCGCGATCGGACCTGCGGCTGGTTGGGCTCGATCTGCAATGATTTTCGATAGAGCGCCGCGGCGCGCTGCCGCGCCAGCCGCGCGCGCCCGTCGCCGGAAAGGCCGATGTTCTCGTTCAGGATGGCCATCGCATTGTGCAGCCGCGGGTCGTTCGGGCGAAGCCGCACCGCGGCGCGGTACTCCTCCAGCGCCTTGTCGTTCTCGCGCATCGACTGGTACAGCGACGCCATCATGACATGCGGCAGGGGGGACTCCGGGTCGGCCTTTTCGGCTTTTTGGAATGCGTCAAGGGCCTGTTCCTTGCGGCCGCGCGCCTTGTGGCAGAGCCCGATCCCGATCTGGGCCTCGACGCATCGAGGTTCGACGCTCAGCGCATGCTCATAGGCGCGCTGCGCGGCCTCGAGCTGCTCGTCTCGGCGGTCGCTCGCCACGGCCCTCTTGCGCAGGGCGTTTCCAAGTGACACCGCGTAGTCACTCCGACCGGGGGCCTCCTTTACCGCCCGCCGATACTGTCGGATCGCCCCGTCGAGGTCTCCGGCCAGTTCCCGCACAAGGCCCAGCCCCGCCCGCGCCGTCGCCGAATGCGAGTCCTTCGCGAGGGCCTCCTCGAAAGCCTCCTGCGCCGCCGGGTACTGACGCTGTTCGAGAAGCTGGCGGCCCCGCAGCAGCTCGGCCCGGGCGGGACTCATCCCGTCCGAGGGTGACCGAGCCGCAGCCTGGCAGCCTCCCAGGACGCCGAGTGTCACTAGGGCGACTCCCAGGCCCGCGCCCGGCCGGGCAGATTCTCGCTTAGCTTTGCGACGCATGTCCATGAACGCCTTTCCGGCTGCCCGCGCGGGTGGGTCGGGCCATCGGTATTATCGGCCGGGCGGGGCTTCGGCATTGCGTAACCGCGTGTCCACGCAGGATTTGCACCCTTCGGATTTTGACTTCGTCGCGTCCGCTCTTATTATCTCCCGGTGTCCCCATTCCAGGTTCCGGGTGTTCGCACGATCCTGTCCCGGAGGGAAAGAGCGGCGCATGCAGGTACTTGTTGCCATTCCCGTGTTTAACGAGGCCCGGTACGTGGCCCGCGTGGTTTCGGACGTGCGCGCGCAGGGGCAGGATGTCCTCGTAGTGGATGACGGCTCGACCGACGACACGCCGCGGATTTTGCGCGGCATCGGCAATATCGACGTGATCCGCCATCCGGAAAACCGGGGCTACGGACAGAGCCTGATCGACGCCTTCGCCTATGCCGCCGGCCGCGGCTATGACTGGATCATCACCATCGACTGCGACGACCAGCACGAGCCGGAGCGGATTCCGGAGTTCGTGAATCGGGCGGCACTCGACAACGTCGACATCATCTCGGGTTCTCGTTACATGACCGAGATGCCCGGCAGCACCGACGCGCCGGCCGACCGCCGCACAATCAATAGGACTATCACGCGGCTGCTCAATGATCGGCTGGGGCTTGCGCTGACCGACGCGTTCTGCGGGTTCAAGGCGTACCGGGCAGCGAAAGTGGCGGCCCTGCCGCTGACGGTGCCCGGCTATGCGTTTCCGATGCAGTTCTGGGTGCAGGCGGTCCGGCACTGCCTGAATATCTGCGAACTTCCCGTCCCGCTGATCTACAATGACCCCACGCGGCATTTCGGCGGAATCCTGGACGACCCGGATTCCCGGCTCAATCATTACCTCGAAGTCTTTGAGACGGAGATGGCCCGGCCCTCGCCCTGCAAGGGGCCGCGCGTCCGCTGCGGCGCCTGACGCGCCGATGGATTGCGTCGGGCGGGGTTCGACTTCCCGGAGCACTACCACGGGCCGACCGGAGAAAACGCCGGCCGATCCCTGCGCCCGCTGCGCGGCTATCATGTGGCTGTAACGAGCCGGACCCCGCCGTGCTCTAAACTTCAACTGGACCGCCGCCCTGATGTCCCTTCTGACCGACACGCCGATCGATGTCCTGGCCGCTCCCGATGCGGATGGCGACATTCTCGTATGGCCGGACGCTCGGGCGCTTCCCGCGCTCGTCGAGGAAAACCGCCGACTGCTTTCCGGCGCCGAGGCCATGCTGGTGGATCGGCCGCTTCGAGAGTGGCGCAGGCTCTCGCGCGGCGATGACACCGTGATTCTTGCGGGGCACCAGCCCGAGTTCATTCATCCCGGCGTGTGGGCCAAGCACCCGGCGGTTGTCGCGCTGGCGCGGGTCGTGGGGGCGCGCGCGCAATATCTCCTGGTGGACAGCGATGTCCCGCTCCGCTTCGGGCTTGCGTGGCCGGAACAGGTCGACGGACGGCTCCGCCGAGGCTGGGCGTCTCCCGGTGTCGGTGGGTCTGGGGCGTCATTTGAGCGCTTCCCGCCGCTTTCCGGCGGGGCGTGGCGACAGTTCCTGGACCAGGTGCCGAACGCGGGAGAATCGTCGTTCAAGGATTTCGCAGACGCCTTTGCCACGGAGCGCCCGGCCGACTACGTGGATCGCTGGGTGCTGGGAATGACCGCCGTTGAAGGGGCCGTGGACACGGGCTCGCCGGAATTCGTACGCGTATCGGAAGTGTTCGGCGGCCGTGGCGTATTCCGCGCGGATGTACCGGCATTCATCGTGCATCTTCTTCTGAACGCCCGGCGCTTCGCGGCCGAATACAACGCGGCGCTTGCGCGGTATCGCGCGCGGCGCGGCATGGCAGGAAACCAGCACCCGATCCCCGATTTGCACGAGTCCTCCGAGTCCATCGAGCTGCCGTTCTGGGTGGTATGCAGGGATCAACCGCGGCGCCGGCTGTTCGTATCGACTTCCGGCACCGGCGCATTGACGCTGAGGGCGGCGGATGAGGTCATCGTCGAGCTGGACGCGACGCGCCTGCAAAGCGACGCGACGTCGCTGGCCGGCCTGATGCCCGAGGGAATCGGTCTGCGGCCGCGGGCACTTGCGCTGACGATGTACGCCCGGTTGCTCGCCTGCGAACTATTCATTCACGGTATCGGCGGAGCGAAGTACGATCAGATCACCGATGACATCATTCGCGGGTTCTTCGGAACGGCGGCCCCGGCGTATGCCTGCGTGACCGCGACGCTGCGACTGCCCTTGGCGCGGTACGGAGTCAGCGCGGGCGACGTGCGCGCGGCGCGCCGGCGGCTGCGCGACATTCGCTATAACCCGCAGCGCTTTCTCGACGGCGCGGACGCCACATTATTCAAGGGGCTGCTGGCCGAGCGTCAATCTGCGATTCGCGCGGCCGAATCGCTGCGCGCATCCGCTCCCCTGGACCGCATGGCCCGGCGACACGGGTTTGATCGCATCCGCGCGGCCAATCAGGCCATGCTGGCTGCCCTGCCGGGTGTCGAGACCCGACTGCGCCAGGAGGCGGCGCGCCTCAATGAGCAGCTTGCGAACAACGTAATCTCCTGGTCGCGTGAGTGGTTTGTCGCCCTGCATGCGCCTGCGCGGCTCCGCGAACTGGCCGAACGCGTCGCGACCGCCGTCCATTAAGCGCTTCGCACCGCTTCCTCACGTCGGCAACCCCACGCGAACCTTCCCGCCGGTTAAGATGGTGCGCGTCATGAGCGACGCGCTTGATTCACCCTCAGTTCATGTGCCCGTCCTGCCGGAAGAAGTCTGCTCGCTGCTCCTGGCATGCGACCCCGAAGTGGCGGTTGACTGCACGCTGGGTCTTGCGGGGCACGCGCGACTCCTGTTGGAGCGGTCGCCGCGGCTGCGCCTGATCGGGCTCGACGTGGATTCCCACAACCTCTCGGCTGCCGCCGAGCGGCTTGCGCCTTTTGCCGGGCGGATCCAGCTTGTAAAGGCGAATTTTGCCGACTTGCGCGAGGTGTTGACGCGCTTGCAGGTCGAAGGCGCGGGGGCGATCCTGGCCGATCTGGGGGTCAGCAGCAATCAGATTTCCGACCCGCAAAAGGGCCTTTCATTTGAGGTCGACGGTCCGCTCGACATGCGGCTGGACGAGAACCTGACAACGACGGCGGCGGACCTGGTGAACGGCCTTCCGGAAGGGGAACTGGCGGATCTTCTTTACTTGCAGAGCCAGGAACGATTAAGCCGAAAAATCTCAAAGCGGATATGCCAGGTTCGGCGTCAGGGCCGTATCAACAGCACGGTCCAGCTTGCGCGCCTGGTCGCTTTCGCCGTCGGGCAGAATCCGGACGCGCATCGAGGCCGCATTCACCCGGCCACGCGGACATTCATGGCGCTGCGCATGGCGGTGAATCGCGAAGCCGCGTCGCTTCAGCGGCTCCTGGCGCAGGCGCCGGACTGCCTTCGTGCGGGAGGCCGCATTGGCGTCATCAGCTTTCACAGTGGAGAAGACCGGCTGGTCAAGGATGACTTCCGCACCCGTTCGCGGGCGGGCATCTATGAACTCGTGACGAAAAAGCCCGTATGTGCCGGCGAAGTTGAGAGCGCGACGAACCCGCGGAGCCGGAGTGCCAAGCTTCGCGTCGCGCAGCGCGAATCGAGCCCTTGAGAATTACAAATTCTGTGCTATCTTTGTCGCCGAAGCACACGGAGGTGCATCCAGATGACCCGGGAGACCAAGATCGGACTGCTTGTCGGACTTGCCTTCATCATCGTCTTTGCGATCATCCTTTCAGAAAAGGGCCCTTCCGGTCGGAATACGTCACTGCCCGCCTTCACCGTCGCTGACGCCGCGAAGTCCGGCGGTCCCGCCGCGTCGGACCAGCGGCCGCTCAACAACGCGGGCCGGCTTCCGGTCGACACCCAGCTTCCGCCGATCGTTCAGCCGGCCATCGGGGTAAACCCGAACATGCCGCTCCGCGAAGAGGAAGTCGCACAAAGCACGCCCGTCGGCGGACAGGACCTGCCGCCCCTTCCGGAGTCGGTCATCAGCCTGATCAACGGTACCCTGCCGCCGGGCGGAGAGAAGTCCGCTGAACCGGCCAAACCGGTTGAGGCCCCGGTCGTAGCGGTTCCGGAATCGGCCTTGGCGAATGCGCCGCAGAAATCTGCCGAGGCGGCGAAACAATCGCCCGGCAGCGCGGGCGAATCAGCCGCAAAGACGTCGCTGGCCTCATCGACTCGGGACGAGCCGACCGTGCTCCCCGCCTCGGCGCAGACCCAGTTTCTGACAATCAAGACCGTCCACGAGGTGCAGTCGGGCGAGAGCCTCGGCAAGATCGCGGCCCAGCATTACGGCACCTCGACGCCGACCCGAATCGACGCCATTTACGAGGCCAACAAGGAAACTCTGAAAGATCGGCACATGGTCAAGGCCGGGCAGAAGCTGAAGATCCCCGACCTGGGCGAGGCCAGTGCCGACTTTGAGTCCGCCCCGGATTTCGCCCTGACCAACGTGAAGAATCCACCAAAGCTCGTGGCGAGCGATCCGCCGGCCCCGGCCGCCAGCAAGAAGCCTGCGCCCGGAGAGGCCCCGCTCGCGACCGCATCGAAGGAGAGCCAGGTTCGCATCCCGATACCAATCTCGGAGAAGCCCCCGGCGGACGCGTCAGAGCTGTTGGCCTCGCGCGGCGATTCGACGGCCGCCCTTCGATCCGTCAAGCCCGACGAAAAGAACGAGCCGAAGATTCCCAAGCCCGACAAGGTCAAGTTCCGCGTGTACGAAGTGAAGCCGAAGGATACGCTGAGCGGAATCGCCCGCCGCGAACTCGGCAGCGAGCGGTTGTACAGCGAGATTTACCGCCTCAACAAGGACATCCTGAACAATAAGAACTCGCTGAAGCCGGGCATGAAACTCCGGCTGCCGGAGCCGTCGGCCGCGGCGGAGTCGCGGACCGTGCTGTCGGCATCGAACGTTGACGATATGCCCTGATGTCCCGCGTCGGGCGCAGGCGTAATGGGGCGTTCGGTGCGGCCTGCTCCGGTTGGGGTATGATCTAGACCGCCATGACCGTCGCGCGCGCTCTCCTGATCATTCTGATGATGTCCGCGATCGGGCTCATGATCGTCGGCGTGCGGGGGGAGTCCGCGAAGGCGGCCAACCGCGTCCAGAAGCTGCACCACCGCAAGGTCGAACTCGAGCAGAAGCTCTGGGCGAAGGAGATGGAACTCGCCCGGCTGCGGGGGCCGGACGAAATCCGCAAGCGCGCCTCGGAACTGGGGCTGGACCTGATTCCCCCGACTGCGAATCCGCCAAAGAATGCACCGTCCCCCGGCCGATGAAAGTCCGGCGGATTTTGCGCATCGACGGGCCAGCGGCGCAAGCGACGTTTGTTTCCGGCGGAGCCGGATGCCCCGCCCTGTGGTGTCTATGATCATGGGAAGGCGCCGCGCCTTTCCGTGATGCGTGAGCTTCTCCGAGATGGGTCGTTTCCCATGGGATCGACCAGCAAAGGAATGGATGCCTTGCCCTCTCGCCGTTCCATCCTGACGGGCCAGTTTCTTATCGCAGTGGTGTTGATCTGCCTCGTCGCCCTTGCGGGCCGCCTTGTTTACATCAACGCCTACGAAGGAACGCGGCTTCTGGCCCGCGCGGACCGGCAGCAGCGCAGCGTCGTTCCGCTGCGCCACCGGCGCGGACTGATCGTCGACTGTCAGGGCCGCGTCATTGCCGGCACCATGCTCCAGAAGAGCGTGTTCGCCGATCCGAAGGTCATTCCCGACAAGGAAGCCGCTGCGCGGCGGGTGGCCGAGATCCTCGGCATTCCGCCCGCAGAGATCATGCCCGACCTTCTCGCTGCCGGAGACCGCCGGTTTTTCGTCATTCGACGCGGCGTAACGGAAGACCAGGCTCGCGCCATCGAAACGGCGGATATCTACGGCCTCGGCGTCTTCGACGAGCCCTACCGCACCTATCCCATGAACACCCTCGCCGCCGCCCTGATCGGCTTTGTCGCCCCCGACGGCGTCGGCGTGAGCGGCCTGGAGTACCAGTGCGAAGCGTGGCTTCGCGGGCAGAACGGCATCAAGACGATCATCCGCGACGCGCGGCGAAAGGCGTTCTGGCTCGCCGACGGCGGATACCGTCCGCCGAGGGATGGCTTCCACGTCGTCCTCACGCTCGACGCCGAGATTCAGGCCAACGTCGAGCGCCAGCTGGCCGCCTCCGTTGAGAAATACCAGGCCGCCAGCGGCGTGGCCGTCGTTATGCACCCCAAGAGCGGGGCCATTCTCGCGATGGCCAATGTTCCGAGTTTTGATCCCAATCATTACCAGGACTTCGGGGCGAACCGCTATCGCAACCGCACCATCACCGACCCCTACGAGCCGGGCAGCACCTACAAGCCGTTCATCGCCGCCGCGGCCCTCGCCGAAAAGGTGGTCACGCTTGATGACGTGATCTACTGCGAAGACGGCACTTGGGCCGACGGCGCCCGCGTGCTGCACGATCACCATCCCTACGGCGCGCTCCGCTTCGACGAAGTGCTCATCAAGTCCAGCAACGTCGGAATGGCCAAGATCGGCAAGCGCCTCGGAAATCGAAAACTCTACGAGTACGTCAAGGCCTTCGGCTTCGGGTCTCGATCGGGCATCGACCTCATCGGCGAGGATCCCGGTATCGTCCTGCCGTTCTCCCGGTGGGGACCGTTCACCACGACGAGCATTCCCATCGGCCAGGAAGTGGCCGTCACCCCGCTGCAACTGACCCGCGCGTTCTGCGCGCTGGCCAACGGCGGGGTCCTGGTGCAGCCGTACATCATCCGGGCCGTCATGACGTCCGACGGCCGGCTGGTCAGCGACTTTTCAAACCCCCCGCCCGGCGGAGAGGCCATCCCGGCCGGGGTCGCAATCCTGCTGCGCGACAAGGTGCTGTGCGAAGTCGTCGAGCACGGCACCGGGCAGCAGGCAAAGCTCCCGAACTACCGCGTGTTTGGAAAGACCGGTACGGCGGAGATCGCCCGCAAGGGCGGCGGGGGCTACGAAGAAAACGCGTACGTCAGTTCATTCATCGCCGGCGCCCCGGCCAGTGATCCGGAATTGGTCGTCTGCGTGGCGGTGTTCCGCCCCAAGAAAAGCCTGGGTTACTACGGCGGTACCGTGGCGGCCCCGGTCGTCCGCGAGATTCTCACCCACGCGCTTGCGTATCTTCAGATTTCGCCCGACAAGGCGCCCACTTCGCTCAGCGCCGCGGCCGAATCCGATGCCGAGGGCATCGCTGACTTTCCGCAGGATTAGGCAATCCGATATTTCACAGTCCGCTTCGCTTTCCCGCCTCGGCCGGGAAACCATAATCTCCGTTCGTCCAGACCTTGCGTCCCGGCCGCCGATGAAACACACTGTCCATCTCTACGCCACGGGCGCGCCGCAAGTCGGGGGTCGCTCGCGGGCGCGGGACAGGACGGATCAGCCGCTTTCGATGCAAGGATGTGAACACCGTGCAACTGGGCAATCTTATCAATCGCGCCGTCGGTGAATGTCTTTTGCCGCCGGGCGCCGAATCCATTGAAGTCCGCAGCGTCTGTTGCGACTCCCGTGCAGCCGAGCCGGGGTGTCTCTTTGTCGCGGTGCCGGGCCGAAGTGCCGATGGTGCGGCCTTTGCCCGTGACGCAGCCGCGCGCGGAGCGGTCGCCGTCGTGGCCGACGCGGATGCGCGGCTTGAGGTCGACATCCCGGTCATTCGGATACCGGACGCCCGGCAGGCGCTTGCGCGACTCGCCGCGCTTCTGTGCGGGCTGGACGCGGCCCAGGCGGGCGGCGCCTATCCCGCGATTGGCATAACCGGAACGAACGGAAAGAGCACGACGGCGTACATGATTCGGGGCCTGCTTCGCGCCGCGGGAAAGCGCAGCGCCCTGCTCGGCACGATCGAATACGACCTTGTGGGCCGGAAGGCGCCGTCCAGCCTGACTACGCCCGATCCGATCCTGCTGGCAAAGTACCTTGTCGAAGCGCGCGAGCACGGCGCTGAGGCGATTGTCATGGAGGCGTCGTCCCACAGCCTGGATCAGCGACGAACCGACGGCATCCGCTTCGATGTCGGCGTCTTCACCAACCTGACGCAGGATCACCTCGACTATCACGCCTCACTGGAGGATTACTTCCTTGCCAAGCGACGTTTGTTCGATCGGCTCGACGAGCGCGCCGCCGCCGTCGTGAACATCGACGACCCGGCCGGCCCGCGCATGACCGAGCAGTGCAGGGCACGCGTGACCACCTATGGAATCCGCGAACCGGCGGACATTCGGGCGCGCGTGACGCGCGAGGACCGGCGCGGCTGCCGGTTTGTGCTGGAGGCCGGGGCCCTCACGATGGAAGTCTTCACGCCGCTGGTCGGCCGGCACAATATCTACAACGCCCTGGCCGCCGCGGGCGCGGCGATGGCCCTGGGAATCAGCCCTGACGCCATCCGGCTCGGACTTGCCGAAGTCGAGCGCGTGCCTGGAAGACTTCAGCGCGTGCCGACGGGCAATTTGGGTTTCGACATCTACGTGGACTACGCGCATACGGACGACGCGCTTCGGAATGTGCTCCGCGCGGTGCGACCGCTCACGAAGGGACGTCTCTGGTGCGTCTTCGGCTGCGGCGGCGATCGCGACCGCACCAAGCGGCCCCTTATGGCCCGCGCCGTTGCCGAGCTGGCCGATCGTTTCGTGATTACCAGTGATAACCCGAGAACCGAGGACCCCGTGCGGATTCTCGCCGACATCGAGCGCGGCCTTCCGCCCGGCGGATCGGGACACGACCGGACCGTCGCCGACCGGCGGCAGGCGATCTATTACGCCGTGGAGCGCCTGGAGGTGGGCGACACCCTGGTAATCGCCGGCAAGGGTCACGAGGACTACCAGATCATCGGGACGGCCAAGCACCACTTCGACGATGTCGAAGTCGCGAGCGAGGCGGTTGTCCGCAGGGAGGCCGGGGTCGATGCGACCGCTCACGTTGCATGAAATGGTCGTGGCGATCGGCGGCCGCGTGTACGGCGAGATTACGATGCCGCGCGTCACCGGCGTGTCGACCGACACCCGCGGGATCGAGCCGGAGTCAATGTTTTTCGCCATCAAGGGCGAAACGCACGACGGCCACGACTACGTCCACGCCGCCCTCGACAAGGGCGCGACGTGTGCCGTCGTCAGTGACCTCGAAAAGGTGGACAAGCCGCTTCTCGCGCTGGGCCGCATCGTGCAGGTGCCCGACACCGTCGCCGCCCTGGGCCGGCTGGCCTCGTGGTATCGGCGGCAGTTCGCGGCGCAGGTGATCGCGGTCATCGGCAGCAACGGAAAAACCACCGTGAAGGACATGGTCGCTGCCGTGCTTGCGTCGCGGCTGCGCGGCCGATGGGCGAAGGCCAGCTTCAACAACCACATCGGCGTTCCGCTGACGCTGCTTTCCGTCGAGCCGTCCGACGAATTCGTCGTTGTCGAAATCGGCACGAATCATCCCGGCGAGATCGCCGCCCTCGGGCGCATGGCCCGGCCCGACATGGCCGTGATCACCAGCATCGGCGAGGAGCACCTTGAGTTTTTCGGGGATGTCAAATCGGTGGCACGCGAGGAGTTCTCCCTCCTGACGTGCATGGCCGGCCGGCCCTTCGTGGCCATGAACATGCAGGCCGCGGCCCACGCCCCGCCCCACGCCCTGCGCGAAGTCACCAGCCTCACCTACGGGTTCGACGAGGAAGCCGGCCTGCGGGCCGTCGATGTCGCCTCCGACGACCGTGGACATCGGTTTCGCATCAACGACGGGACGGAGTACTACCTGCCCGTGCTCGGGCGGCACAACGTCGTCAACGCCCTTGCCGCCATCGCCGTCGCCCGCCGCTTTCGCATGAGCCCCGCCCAGATCGCCGAGGGCCTTGAGCAGGTCCGTCTCCCCCCGATGCGCATGGAGCGCGTTCGGATCGGCGGGATCACCCTGATCAATGACGCCTACAACGCCAACCCGTCGAGCATGCGCATCGCGCTGGGTGTGTTGGACGCTGTCGCGACGCCCGGCCGGAAGGTGCTCGTCCTCGGCGACATGCGCGAGCTTGGCGAGCAGTCCCCGCGCTGCCACCAGGCGCTCGGACAGGATGCAGGGCGTTCGACCGCACAGATCATCATCGCGGTCGGGGCCTATGCCCGCGTCGTCGCGGACGGCGCGACCGCGACGGCGGGCACGACAAAGCGGATTTACTCGTTTCCGACGGTCGAGGCGGCTGCCGAAAAGATCGGCGCCCTGATCGACGCCGGCGACGTGGTGCTGCTGAAGGCTTCGCGCGGCGTGAAGCTGGAGCGGCTGATTGAACCGATTCGCGCCGCCGCCGAGGTGGTCCGGTGCGGATAGCCCGAGAGGCGTGTGCCGGAAGGGTCGTCGCGTAAGGGTCTGGAGTGCCGGCAGGCGGCAAGGGACACGCCGTCGTCGCGGATCGGTCGCCGGAAGCGTTCATGATCTACCACCTGTTGCAGCATTTTCTTTCGCCCCACGGCCACTACGGCTATGAAAACCCGCTGTTCCGGGCCGTGATCGCGGTGATGGTTGCGTTCTTCATCGTGTGGATCATGGGTCCGAAGGTCATCCGACTGCTGATTCACAAGCGCCTCGGCGACATACCCGATTTTGATCACAAGGGCCTCAACGAGCTGACTCAGCACAAGGCCAACGTGCCCACGATGGGGGGGCTGCTGATTCTCTTTTCCATCGCCGCAACAGTGCTGCTCCTTGCGGACCTGCGGATCTTTTACATCCACATGGCCTTCTTCTGCATGGCCTGGCTCGCCGCGGTCGGAAGCATAGACGACTGGATCAAATTGACCTCGAAAGGACGTAAGGGTACGCGCGACGGGCTCAAGTTCTATCAGAAGCTGCTGTTTCAGTTCGGCCTCGGCGTGGTCCTGGCATACTTCATTTATCGCCGAGGCAGTGAGGCCTTCGCCGATTCGGACCTTCAGACCTATCGCGTGCTCACGCTCCCGTTCTTCAAGGGTGAGCAGTCGTTCGGCATCCTCCTTTCCCTGCCGATGTTTTACCTCATCACCGTGCTGGTCGTCGCCGGGACTTCAAACGCCGTCAACCTGACCGACGGGATGGACGGCCTGGCCAGCGGCTGCACGGCGCTGTGCTGCATGGTGTTCATGGTCCTTGCCTACGCCGTCGGCGACGAGGCGCTGGCGAATTATCTGCTCTTTCCGCACATCCCCCAGGCCGGAGAATTGGCGGTCCTTTGCGGCGCGATGATGGGCGCGTGCCTCGGCTTCCTCTGGTACAACTGCCATCCCGCGCAGGTCTTCATGGGCGATACGGGCAGTCTGCCGCTGGGCGGGCTGATCGGCTATGTGGCGATCGTAATCCGACAGGAACTTCTCTTGCTGATCGTCGGCGGCGTCTTCGTGATGGAGGCGGTGTCGGTGATGATGCAGGTGGGCTACTTCAAGCTGACCAAGGGCAAGCGGATCTTCCGCGTTGCCCCGATCCACCACCACTTTCAGCTCGGCGGCTGGACCGAGACGCAGGTCGTGACGCGCTTCTGGCTCCTTGCCGTCCTCTTCGCCGCGTTGGCCCTGGCGACGACGAAGCTGCGCTAGGCAGCGGCGTCTTTAAGCGGCGTCTGTAAACTCCGAGAACTCCGGCACGTAGTCGACGCGGCCGCCGCCGGGGATTCCGCGCGGCGCGAGTTCAATCGCGGCAAAGGCGTCGCCGCCGCCGTACGCGTCGAAGAGACCCCGCGTCGCCGCCGGCAAAAACCCGAACCGGCGATAATAATCCGGCTCGCCGAGAACTACGGCGAAGGGCACGCCGAGCCTTCGGCACATGTCGAGTCCTGCACGCACGAGCGCCCCGCCAATGCCAATTATTTGACACTCAGGCGCTACGGACAGCGGCGCGAGGCCAAGCCCACCGGTGTCCGATCCGGCCACGGTCACGGGGCTGAAGGCGATATGACCCACGACGTGCCCGCCTGACTCCGCGACGAGTGAGATCGTGAGCCGGCCGTTTTCGCGCAGGCGGTCCACCAGACGGCTTTCGAGGGGCGTTGGGAATGCCGACAGGACGACCCTGCGGATCGCGTCAACGTCGCTTGGCGTTTCGTCGCGCACGGTAGGGGATGGGGCGGTCATGCGCGCGTTCCGTACAGATGTGTCGCCGTTCGATTCGGAAACTACTTCTTCCGGGCTTTCGCGGCCGTTCGCGCTTTTGCGGGAGCCTTTTTCCCGGCGGCGGCTCTCCGGGCGGGCGGCTTCTTCGCGCCGCCTGCCGCCCGGGACGACGCTTTGCTGCGCGCGCCGCGGAAATTCGTTTCGTAAAACTCGATATGCCGTTCAACCGGCACCCTCCGAATGGCCTCACCGATCACGTCGAGCGGAAGGTCTTCGAGCTTCTTGAACCGGACGCAGCACTTGCCCATGTTCAGCTTCTTGCCGGCCCTGGCGAACTGATCGCGCAGCCACTTTTCCTCGGAGGGGCTTGCGTATATCGACATGATGTACAACGACATGTGGTTCTTCTGCGACGCCAGTCCCGCAAAAGGCAGCGGCAATTTCGGGTCGCAGTGATACCCGGCAGGATACACGCTGTGCGGCACGTAATAACCGATCATGCCGTAAGACATGCCCTCGCCGTATCGCTTGTCGAGGTTTTTCAGGATGACGTTGCGGACGGCCTGGACTGCGGCCCGGCGGTCGGCCGGGAGTTCCGCGAGATACTCGGGTACGGTTTTGGCTTTGCTCTGCATGATGGCGGGGACTATACCCTCCGCCGGCGCGAGGGGGAATTCGGGTCTCCGCCCGGCTCCGCTTCCATCGCATCTTTCGCCGATGTAGGATTATGCGCGGTGCCGCGCAGGGGCTGCCGTCGGGCGCATGGATTCCGCGCCCGGTGCCCAGCGCCGCAAGCCCATGCCGCCAAATGGCTTACGCCAGTTTCGCACGGAGGCGAACTACATGACCTGGCTGGACAGCAGGCCCTCAGGGGCCAGCACCACGATTTCCATCGTCGCGGCCTCGCTCATGGGGCTGGGCGTGGTCATGGTTTTTTCCGCCAGCGCGAGCCTGACCGGCCCGGCCATCACTGAGAATGTCATTTCCAACCCCTCGTTCCGGCAGGCCACGTTTAATTTCGCCGCCCTCGTAATCATGCTCATGGTGGGGCTGTGCCCTTATGAGTCGTGGCAGATACGAAAGGGAGCATGGTTCCAGCCTGCTCTGTTTCTCGCCCTTCTGACCCTCGGCCTTTTGGCGGCGGTGCTCGTGCCCGGAATCGGCGAAGAGCGAAACGGCGCCCGACGGTGGCTTTCGCTCGGACCGTCGAGCATCGGCGTATCGTTTCAGCCGTCCGAACTGGCCAAGCTCACGCTGGTCGTGCTGCTCGCCGGCTTGTGTGCCCGTCTGGGGGAGCGCGTGCGAAAGTTCTGGACTGGCCTGCTCCCGATGCTGCTGATCATCGCGGTATTTGCCGGGCTTGTGGGCATTGAGGACTTCGGTACGGCGGCCCTTCTTGGTCTTGTCGGCGGTTGCATGTTGCTGGGCGCGGGGGCCAAGGTCTGGCATCTGGCCCTGGCGGCGCTGCCGGGCGTTGTCGGGCTCGTTTATTTGATCATCGACAAGCCCTATCGCCTCGAACGGCTCAAGACCTTCCTCGACCCGTTCGCTGATCCGCAGGGCAGCGGCTATCACCAGGTCCAGTCGCTTATCACCATCGCATCGGGCGGTTGGTGGGGTCAGGGTCTCGGCGCGGGCGTACAGAAATACGGCTATCTGCCCGAGGGCCGGACGGACTTCATCTTTGCGGTCATCTGCGAGGAACTCGGGCTGGTCGGCGGAATCGCCGTGCTGGGACTCTTTGCCGTGCTCTTGTGGGCCGGACGAAAGGCCATGCTCCGCGCGAACACCGACTTCGGGCGGATGCTCGCTCTTGGCGGCACGCTCACCATCGGTTTCCAGGCGGCAATGAACGTCGCCGTGGTCACCGTGTCGATCCCCACCAAGGGGATCGCCCTTCCCCTCGTCTCGGCGGGCGGGACGGGCGTGCTCCTCTTCGGCGTGCTGCTGGGGCTGATGATCAACGTCGCGCGCCGTCGGCAGGGCGTCGAGACACAGTGGGCCGCGCACCCCGTCCGGGGTGATCGCGCCGACCGGCCGGCGATGCCCATCGGGGCGGCCATGGCGGCGCAGTTGTAAGCGGGCCGGCGCGCCCGGGCTTCAAACGTTCCGTTACCTTCGATACAACGCAGGGCGATGAAAGCCGATCGACCGTGGTTTGTGATTGCCGGCGGCGGGACGGGGGGGCACCTGTATCCCGGACTCGCCGTGGCTGAAGCACTGCGGACGCTGCAACCCGATTTTGAGGTTACCGTCTTTGGGACGACCCGACCGATCGACGAAAAGCTGACCGCGCCGCGGGGCTATGAACTGGTCCGCCAGCAGGTCCAGGCGTTTCCATCAAAGCTGTGGCACTGGCCGCGCTTCCTGAAGGCCTGGCGATCGTCGGTATCGTACGCGCGGCATCGCTTCACGAACCGCGCGCCCGCGGTCGTCCTGGGACTGGGCGGCTACGCGGCCGGGCCGCCGATCGCGGCGGCCACGAAGATCGGCGTTCCCACGGCGATCTTCAATCCCGACGCCGTACCGGGCCGGGCCAACCGCCGCCTTGGGCCGCTCGTCGATCGCGTCTTCGTCCAGTGGGACGCCACCCTCGAACATTTTGACAAGGCCCGCGCCGCGCGCGTCACCGGCTGTCCCATCCGGCCCGAGTTCTCGAAGGCAAGTCGCAAAGCGGGGGCCGCGGCGCTGAAGATCCGCGAAGACCGGCCGACCCTGCTGGTGACGGGGGCCTCCCAGGGGGCGCGCTCGATCAACGCGGCGATGCTTGAGCTGTGCGACCTCTGGCGCGCCGCGGAGGATTGGCAGATCGTGCACCTGACGGGCGAAACGGAACGGGCGATGTGCGAACGGCAGTACCGCGAAAAGGGAGTCGCCGCGAAGGTACTGGCCTATACGGAACATATGGCGCTCTGTATGGCGGCGGCGGACTTGATCGTGTCCAGGGCGGGGGCGTCTACCCTCGCCGAAATTTCTGCAATGGGTCTGCCCTCGGTGCTGTTGCCCTATCCGTTCGACCGCAAAAAGCACCAGCTTTCCAACGCGAGGATTCTGGCGGATGCCGGAGCGGCGGTGATTGTCGACGACGCGAACGATGCCAGGGCGAACGCCGTCGCGCTCCGCGACATCCTCGCCGGACTGATGAAATCGCCCCAGCGTCGCGAACGGATGAGCCGGGCGGCAGCGGCAATGGGCCGCCACGACGCGGCACAGACGATCGCGGAAGACTTGCTCGAGCTGGCGGCGCAGCGAGCTGTGTGACCCTTCGCCCCAGGGCCCCCAGGCACGGTCCAATCTCGCCCCGGCAAAGCGGCCTTTCCGTTTCCGGCGAGCCGGCCGGGCGATTATGATACTGTTGTTTGCTTCGTGCGTGGTTCGCGGAGCGTCAAGCCATGTCGAACGCCACCGTTGACAGCCCGATCAGGCAAAGCGCGGCCGCCAAGGCGAAGCCGAAGCCGAAACAGCAGCCGCGCTACCACGTAATCCTCCACGACGACAACGACCATACTTACGATTACGTCGTCGAAATGCTCCGCCGCTTGTTCGCGCACGATCTCGTCAGGGCCTACGAGATGGCCCGCGAAGTGGATACGACCGGCCGGGTCATCGTGGACACGACGACGCTGGAGCGCGCGGAGTTGAAGCGCGAGCAGATTCACGCCTACGGTGCCGACTGGCGGATCGAGCGCTGCAAGGGAAGCATGACGGCGACCATCGAACCCGCCGAATAGCCCCGCTATTTCGCCCAGAGGCCGCCGGACTCGCGCATCCACGCCACGATCCGATCGGCCGCCGCATCGATGTCCCCGTCCGACACGTCCACCTCGAGCCGCGGCATGCGCGTCTGGCCGGAGAGCATGCGAAGCGTTTCCTGTTCCTGCATGAATACCGTCAGATCGTCGTACTGAGAGGGCTTGCCCGAGACCTTGAGCCGCTCCGCGCGGGCCGCGGCAAAACTGTCGCCGCGCCGCGTGCAAAGCACGAGGTGAAAGCCGAGATTGGCCAGGCGCTCATCCAGCCAGCCGAGGTCATATTCGATACGGTGGGTCGCGAGCTGGTACGCGCGCGTCGAGATGTGAAACCGGTCCACGATCCACGAGTAATAGGGAAGAAGCTCAAAAAGCCGGACCCACGTGTGATACGCCTCGACGGCGCGAGCGGCCTCCTCCGGCAGAAAGTTGATCAGCCCCCGGCCCCACGGCTGGTTCGTCAGCGCGCACCATTCGGCCGAAACAATGGGAGAGTGATACCGATACTTGCGCGGACCGACGAATTCCGGATGCTCGTTGAGGCGAAAGGCGATGTCGGTCTTGTGCGTCAGGCGCGTGCCTTCGAGGATAACCTTGGGGCAGAGTTTCGGTCCCATGCGGTCATCATAGGTGCCCCCGCGCCGTTCGCAACGCTGTCAGCCGCACTTCATGGCGCGCGGGTCGGCGGATCGGTTCGCGTTCGCGAGACGGGTGGAAAAAAAGAAGCACGCGTTGAATCGGCAGGTTGTACCGATCACATCGGCGCCGGTACGGCGCGCGATAGGGCAATAGCCGCCGCGTCGAAGATCAGGCCCGTGTTGACGCTTCGACCGACCTGGTACTCGGCCCGCGAAAGCGCGCGGATCGCTCCCCGCAACGAACTCGTATCCGCCGAGGCCGCGAGCCGGGCGACAAGCGCATGATCCCCGAGGGCCAGCGGGGCCGCGCCGACAAGCCGGCGCTGCGCGTCGCGCAGGATCGTGGAGATCATCGCGAGGATCAGCACCTGTGCGTCGCGGGAAGCGTTCGTATCGGCTTCGTCGTCGTCCTGGTTCTGTTTGAGCGGCGCGGCGAGTTCCTTGGCGAAGTCCTGGAGCAGCTTGCTCGCCCCGAGCGGATCGGTCACCGCCCGGCCGATCGCCCCCGCGACGAGCGCGACGTTTTCATGGAGCCCCAGCTCGGCGTACTTGAGGGCCATGCCGACGCTTCCCTGGGAGATCTCGGCAAGAAACGCAGCCGACTCGGCCGGGAGACTGCGATCGGTCTGCAGCCGCTCGACGATAAACTCGCGCGGCAGCGTGCCGAAGGAAACCTGCTGGCAGCGCGACCGTGTCGTCGCGAGCATGGAATCGGGCGAGCCGGCAAGCAGGATCAGGTAGCTCCGCGGCGGAGGCTCCTCAAGCGTTTTTAGCATGGCATTCTGGGCCTCGTCGCTGAGCCGCTCGGCCTCGACGATGACGAAGACCTTCGCCCGCCCGCGGCTCGGCCGCACGCCGATGGGCGCGAGAAGAAAGTGGCGGATGACATCGACGCTGAGCGTCGTCGCCTTTCGCCCGCGCACGGTGCTGTCCGGATGCGCCTTGGCCAGCATGCGATGAATGCGGTGATAGTCCGGGTGGTTGCCCGCCGCGAAAAGCGTGCAGTCGATGCAATGACCGCAGGCGTCGATCTTTCCGGGGCAGACCGGTCCGGCGTCCGCTGGCGCGGGTTTCGCCGTCGCCGCAGCCGCCGCATCCTCGGTCTCTGACCCGAAAAGCGAGGGCGTGTCCTCCCCGAAGAGCGACGGCCCCGCGTCGTCGGCGAAGAGCCCGCCTCCGCTCGACGGCACATCGGCGTCGGCGGGCGCCGCGGCGTGCGCGGCCGCGCTCGAAGCGGAGGCACCGACTCCCGCGTTGCCGCAAAGCAGCACCTGCGCAAGCCGCGTGGCCAGCATTTCCTTTCCGACGCCGGCCGGGCCGGTGAACAGATAGGCATGTGGCAGACGCCCGGCACGCAGCGCGCGCTGAAGATGAACCTGCGCGGCGTCCTGGTGCAATACGTCAGAGAGCGGCATCGGCGATCGCCTTCATCACGCGGGTCTGAACCTCGTCGACCGTTCCCATCCCGTCGACGATCACGACCGGCCGCGGGTAGTACTTCGGCAGGTCGAGAAACATCTGGTGTACCTTTTCATGGAAGCTCATGGGCCGCGCCTCCATCGCGTCGGTGTGAACGTCGTGAAATAGAGTGGGGTGGCGGGAACCCGTCGCCTCCTGCTTTTTCGCCCCCGGCTTCTTGCCGGTTCGCTCGTGTCCCTTGTGGGGCGGAACGTCAAGGATGAGAGTCAGATCGGGCCAGGTACCATCGATGGCGAATCGTGCCAATTCGATGACACGATCCGGGTCGAATCCCGCCGCCCCCTGGTAGGCGCATGTCGCCGAGACGTACCGGTCCCCGAGGCACACCTTTTTCGCCTTGAGCGCCGGCTCGATCACCTCGCGGGCAAGTTGCGCGCGCGACGCCATGAAAAGCATCGTCTCACAGCGCACGTCCATCTCGGAAAGGTCGTAGTCCAGCAGGACATGCCGGATGCGGTCGCCGATCGTCGTCCCGCCCGGGTCGCGCGCCCGGACCACCTCGATCCCTCGCTCGTTTAGCGCCGCCTCAAGCAGGTTGAGCTGGGCCCCCTTGCCCGCTCCGTCGATGCCGTCAAAGACGATGTACTTTCCCCGCAGGCGATCCAGCGCTTCGCCCGACACGCTACGCCCTCCGCTGGCGACTGATCGCTTCATATACTTCCGCCGCGTTGTAACTCGATCGCACAAACGGCCCCGACGCCACGCTCGCGAACCCCATGGCCCGGGCTTCGGCCGCAATGTCGTCGAACTCCGACGGCGGGTAATACCGCTCGACCGGCGCGTGATCTTCCGACGGCCGAAGATACTGCCCGACCGTCAGGATATCCACTCCCGCGCTGCGCAGGTCGCGCATCGTGGTTGTGAGTTCCTCGCGCGACTCCCCAAGCCCCACCATCAGCCCGCTCTTGGTCCACATGGCCGGGCGGCGCTCCTTCACATTTCGTAGAACGTCGAGCGTCCGGCGGTAGCGTGCCTGCGGCCGGATCTTCGGCGACAGCCGCTCTGTCGTCTCCTGATTGTGGTTATAGATATCGGGGCCCGCGTCGACGAGCACCGCGAGAAGCTCGTCGCGGGCGTGAAAGTCTGCCGGCAGCACCTCGATCGCACATTCGGGCGATGTGTCCCGGATGCGCCGCACGCATTCGGCGAAATGCCCCGCGCCCTCGTCAGGCAGATCGTCGCGCGCCACCGCGGTAATCACGACGTGGCGAAGCCCCAGCCGGCGCACCGCCTCGGCGAGCCGCGCGGGTTCATCCGGTTTGACAGGTTCAGGCCTTGCAGTCGAGACCGCACAGAAATGGCACCGCCGCGTGCAGCGATCCCCCAGGATCATGAACGTCGCGTGCCGGTGGGACCAGCACTCGCCTAGGTTGGGGCACTGTGCTTCCTCGCAGACCGTGGCGACCCCGCTCGCCGCGACGATTTTCCGGGTCTGAAGAAGCACATCGCCGGTCGGCAGGGGGCGCTTCAGCCAGGCAGGCAGGCGCCGGCCCTCGGGTGGTCGTGCGGGTTCAAGAATGGTCAGTTGCATGGTGGTACGAATCTCTTTGTGTCGCCCGCGCGGCATGACGAATCGGGCATCCGGGCGGTGTCGTATGGCGATACTTCCCGCCGGGCCTCCATCGCGGCGGACGCCCCGGCCGCGCGGTACTACAGTATAAAGCATTTACGCGGGGGCGGCATTGGGGTAGCTTTGGATCAAACCGTGGCGGCCCTTTCGAGGAACGGGCGGCGTATTTTCGGGAGGTGCGGCATGATCAGAATCAAGAAAATCCTGTATCCGACGGACTTTTCCGATCTGGCGAAACACGCCCTCGTCTATGTCCGCTCTTTCGCGGAGGCTTATTCGGCGGAAGTCCACGTTATTCATATCGTGGATGAGTCGTACCAGTACTGGATGGCCATGGGGCCCAACAGCCTGCCGATCGGCCCCGCGCCGGAAGAACTGGCCAACACCTCGAAGACCGAATTGGAAAAGCTGGTCAACGGCGAGCTGGCAAGCATGAAGTTCCCCGTGCAGACCGCCGTCGTTGTGGGCCGGCCCTACCTCGAAATCGTCAAGTACGCCAAGGATAAGGCCATCGACCTGATCATCATCGGCACCCACGGCCGCAGCGGGATCGCCCAGGCGCTTCTTGGGTCCGTCGCCGAAAAGGTCGTTCGAAAGGCCCCATGCCCCGTCCTGACGGTGCGTAGCCCGGAACACGATTTCGTGCTTCCCTGAGCCCCCTTCGGCAATAACAACGGCCTTGTGCCGGGCATGTTGACAGCCTCGTCGGCGGCCGGGTAGGATCCCGTATCGCGGCTCGAGGTATTGCCGATCAAGAGAGGTTCCGAACGATGAAGACGCCCGCCATCACCGTGAAGTTGGTCGATCTGCCGCGGAAGGACCGCGTGATCGCCATTACCACGTTGAAGGAGGTCTTCCGGGACTGACGCTCGAGCGCACGCATCGACAATGAGCAGCCCTGGAAGCCTGAGGTTTCCAGGGTTTTTTTGTTTCAGGAACAGGCGACTCAATGCAATCGGCAATTGAAAATATCAGCGTCGGGACCGCAAGCGCCTCGACTTGGAGTCTGCGGGGTGAAATACGCGGACTGGTCACGCTTGGGCTGCCGATCGTCGGCACGACCATGTCCGGCATGCTGCTGGGATTCACCGATTTTCTGATGGTGTCACAGCTCGGCACCGAGGCGACCGCGGCGATCAGCCCGTGCACCATGCTGCTTTATACCTTTCTCTGCCTCGGCCTGGGAATGGCCAACAGCGTCCAGACCTATTCGGCGCAGGCGGTCGGCGGCGGCCGGCCGAAGGAAGCGGCCGCCTATGCGTGGCAGGCCCTGTACGTCGGGCTCGCCTTTGTTCCCATCGCGTGGTTTGGCACGATGATGCTGCCGGCCCTCTGGTTGCGCGTGGGACATGACCCGGTCGTGCAGGAAATGGAACTCGCCTACAGCGAAGTCGTGCTGTGGTGCATCCCGGTCGCCATTTTCTGCGTGGGCCTGGAGGGCTTTTTCAATGGCGTGCAGCGGCCCAAAGTCGCCCTGGTGTCAGTGATGACGGCAGTGGTGTTCAACGCCATCGCCAACTACGCCCTGATCTTCGGCAAGCTCGGCTTTCCTGCTATGGGCATTCGCGGCGCGGCCGTGGCGACGCTCGTGTCGTGGGTCGTCCGGCTGACGATTCTCGGTTTTGTCTTCAGGAATCGCGAGTTCCGCCGCGACTTCGACAGCGAAAGCCAGTGGCGGCCCAGCTTCAATCGCATCGGCGGGATCCTCCGCGTCGGCGGTCCGACCGGCATCCAGTGGACGCTGGACGTCGGTTCGTGGTTCGTGTTTCTCACCGTGCTCATCGCCGGCTTCGGCACGGCGACCCTCGCCGCGTCGAACATCGCCCTTCAGTTCATGCACGTGTCATTCATGGCGGCCCTCGGAATCGGCAGTGCCGTGACCACCCTCGTGGGCCACGCCATCGGAGAACGCAAGCACGATTTGGCCGCGCTGCGGGCCCGCGCCGGGCTCATCGTGACATCGGTCTACATGGGCGTCATCGGGCTGGTCTTCCTCGCGGCCGGGCGGCCGCTGGTGGACCTTCTCTCGAACGACGCGGACGTGATCTCCGTCGGCACCGGTGTGCTCGTCTGGGCCGCGGTGTTTCAGCTCTTCGACGCCATGGGGATCACCTACGTGCACGCCCTGCGCGGGGCCGGCGACACGCGCTGGCCGGCGATACTTGTGATCGTGTGCAACTGGGGCGTGTTCATTGTCGGCGGGTATCTCGTCTCAAGATACCTGCCCCGCCTCGGCCACCACGGACCCTGGATGATGTGCACGTTGTACATTATTCTCACCGGGCTTGCCCTGCGCGGGAGGTTTCTGCGCGGCGCCTGGCGAAAGATTGAATTGTTCAAGGCGGATGTGAAGCCCGTCGAGATTCCCGCCCCGGTCGAGGCTCAGGTCGAGCAGATCGGAGTGGGCGCATGAACATTCAACCGATCGTTACGCCTCGGCTGGAACTGGTTCGCGCAACGGTGCCGGTGCTTCGGGCGGCGGCGTTGGAGAACAGATTCGCCATGGCCGAGATGCTCGCCGCGCAGGTGACGGAAGACTGGCCGCCACAGTTCATGGACGATGCCTGTGCGATGGTGGCTGACCAGCTGGATCGCGAGCCGGAACCCGGCATCTGGTCCATGTGGTTCGTCCTCCAGCGCGGGCCGCGCGTGTTGGTTGGCACCTTCGGCTTCAAGGCGCCGCCGGCGGACGGCCGCGTCGATCTGGGCTATTCCATCGTCGCCTCGCACCAGAAGCGCGGCTATGCGACGGAGGCCACGCGGGCGATGATAGATCTCGCTTTCGCCCAGGATGGAGTACGAACGATTGTCGGCGAGACGTTTGACGAACTCGTGGCGTCGATCCGGGTCTTGGAAAAGTGCGGGTTCGCCCGATGCGCCGCGGGCGTGACCGGCTTTTCCGGAGAGGAAAACGTGGTTCGATACGAGCTGCCGCGCGAGCGCTGGCGGCCCGCTGGTGAAAAGGCGCGGGAAGTTTTGTAGGGTGAGCACTGCCCACCCTGAGCCGGTGCGGTCTTGCAGGCTGGGTATGGCCCGCCCTTGAATCACATTCGGCGCAAGAAGTCGAAGCTGAATCCCATTGGGTGATCCATGTTCAAGGAAGTGCCAGGTCAATTCGACTTTCCCACGATGGAGAAGGAAACTCTCGCTTTCTGGGAGTCGAACCGCATCTATGAGAAATCGTTGAAACAGCGCGAAGGCGCGACGCCCTTCGTCTTTTTTGAAGGACCGCCCACGGCCAACGGACTGCCCCACCCCGGACACTGCCTCACCCGGGCGATCAAGGACCTGTTTCCACGCTACAAGACGATGACCGGGCACTACTGCATGCGGAAAGGCGGCTGGGATACCCACGGCCTGCCGGTCGAGGTCGAAGTGTGCAAGGAGCTTGGCATCCACACCAAGGAGGAGATCGAGAAATACGGCATCGAGGCCTTCAACAAGAAGTGCCTGGAGAGTGTCTTTCGATACACGAAGCAGTGGGAAGACCTCACGCGGCGGCTGGGCTTCTGGGTGAATCTTGACGAGGCGTATGTCACGTACCACCAGAGCTACGTGGAAAGCGTGTGGTGGAGCCTCAAGACGCTCTTTGACGCTGGGCTTCTCTACCAGGGACACAAGATCGTCTGGTGGTGGGCGCAGGGGGGCACGGCGCTTTCGAGCGGCGAAGTCGGACAGGGCTACCGCGAAGTCGATGATCCGAGCGTTTATGTGCGGTTCCCACTGGTTCCAAATGCTGAAAAGCCGAAAAGCCAAAACGCCGAAATCAGAAAGGTGCTTGCCTCCGGCCAGCCGGTGAGCCTGCTGGTTTGGACGACGACGCCGTGGACGCTACCGAGCAATACATTCGCCGCAGTGCACAAAGATTTCGACTACGCCATCGTCCACGACGAAGAAACCGGCGAACGACTGATCTTCGCGGCCGCGCTCGTCGAGCAGATCGCCAAGAAGGCGAAGAGGAAATCATGGGTAGTCGAAGCGACGGTCAAGGGGGCCGATCTGGTCGGCCTCAGCTACCGGCCGCCCTTCGACTATTACCGCAAGCGACCGGCGAAGGATTTCGTTCCCCACGCCGAGCCGGGCATTCCGCTCGGGGATTACATGCTTGAACTTGCCGCGGGTGGAAAGGACTACGCCTGCTGGCGCGTGCTCCATGCCGACTTTGTGACACTCGAATCCGGAACCGGACTCGTGCACGAGGCCCCGGCGTTCGGCGAGGTGGACTTCGACCTGCTCCAGGAGGAGCGAAAGCGCTTCAAGCAGCCCGAATCCATTCCCCTGCTCTGCGCTGTCGCGCCGAATGGCAACTTCACCGATGACGCCCCGCCCTACCAAGGCCGCTGGGTGAAGGAATGCGACAAGGACATCGTCCGCGAGCTCAAGGAGCGCAAGGTGCCCGGCGGGGATGTGCCGGTGCTGCTCCATCAGGAGCAATATCGCCACGACTACCCCTTCTGCTGGCGGGCCGATGAAGACCCGCTGATTCAGTACCCGCGGAAAAGCTGGTTCATCCGCACGACCCAGTTCAAGGACGCCATGCTGGAGAACAACCGGCATATCAACTGGCTGCCCGAGCACATCAAGACCGGGCGGTTCGGGAAGTTTCTGGAGAGCAACGTCGACTGGTCGCTTTCGCGCGAGCGTTACTGGGGCACGCCGCTGCCGATCTGGGTTTGCGAGAAGACGGGGCACATGGAGGCCATCGGCTCGTACGAGGAACTGCTCGGCAAGCCGGGCGTGCAGGGTCTGGATGTCTGGGAGAGCGCGAAGAAAAGCGACCCCAGCCTGAGCGAACATCTGAAGGTGCATAAGCCGTACATCGACGCCATCACCTACCAGTCCCCGAAGGATCCCGCCGCGCGAATGCGCCGCGTCACCGAGGTCATCGACTGCTGGTACGACTCCGGCGCGATGCCCTTCGCCCAGTGGGGCTGGCCCCACGCCGGCCACGAGATGATGGCCCGGCAGTTCCCGGCCGACTTCATCAGCGAGGCCCTCGACCAGACCCGCGGGTGGTTTTATTCGCTGACCGCCATCGCGACAATGCTGTTCGGCAAGGACGGCGTGGCCGCAAAAGGTCCCAATCTGAAATCTCGAATCTCAGATTACCCCGTCCCCTTCCGAAACTGCATCGTTCTCGGCCTCCTCATGGGCGAGGACGGACTGAAGATGTCCAAGTCCAAGAAGAACTACAAGGAGCCGACCTACATCTTCGAGCACGAGGGGGCCGACGCGATGCGCTGGCTCTTCTTCTCCGGCCAGACGCCGTGGACGAGCATCCGCTTTCAGGAAGCGGCCATCGCCGAGGGGCAGCGGGAGTTCCTCATCCGCCTCTACAACTGCTACAGCTTCTTTGTCATCTACGCGAACATCGACAAATGGACGCCGAATGCGCAAGGCACGGAGGCACGAGGGCACGAAGGCACGAAGGGGGGGGCGAGCGAGCTTGACCGGTGGATCCTTTCAGCGCTGGATCACTGTGCGGTGAAGGTCTATGACTGCATGGAGGCCTACGACAATTTCAATGCCGCCCGGGCGCTGATCGACTTCGTCGACGCCCTCTCCAACTGGTACGTCCGCCGCAGCCGGGACCGCTTCTGGCGCAGCGAGATGGACGACGACAAGCGCTCCGCCTACGAGACGCTGCACCACTGCCTCGTTACCACGGCGAAACTGATTGCCCCGTTTACGCCCTTTTTCGCCGAGGCGCTGTACCAGAATCTCGGTCGCACGCACGACGCATCGGCGCGGGAAAGCGTTCACCTCTGCGATTACCCCGTCACGGCCGCCAACCGAGCCGCCGTCGAGGCCCGAATCGACAAGGCCCTGAACGAGGAAATCGAACGGGTCCGCCAGGTCGTCTCCTGCGGCCGCGCCGCTCGCGCGGCGACGAAGCTGCGCGTCCGTCAGCCCCTGAGCCGCATGGAGCTGTTCCACCGCCGCGCCGACCTGATCCGCAAACACGAGGAGCTCATCCGCGACGAGTTGAACGTCAAGAAGATTGAGTTCGTGACGTCCGCGGCGATCGACCAGTACGTCCACTACGAGATCAAGCCGGACTTCAAGAAAATTGGCCCCAGGTTCGGCCCCCTCGCCCCGAAGATAAAGGCCGCCCTGGCCGCACACCCGAACGTCGACGCCATCGTCAAGCAGCTCGAGCAGTCCGGCAGCTATACCCTGACCGTCGACGGGCAGGAGGCGGAATTATCCTCTGAAGAGCTGCTTGTCGAGTTGCACGCGAGAGAGGGCTGGTCGGCCGAGAGGATCCCCGGCCAGGGCATCATCGTGCTGGATACGCACCTGACCGATGAGCTGCGCGAAGAGGGGGTCGTGAGAGACCTCGTGAATCAGATTCAGCAGGTGCGAAAGAACCTCGACCTCAAGTACGAGCAGCGGATCGACCTCGCCATCGTCGGCGGGCCCGACGTGCAACGCATCGTGAACCGCTTCGCCGGGTATATCCAGAATGAGACGCTTGCCAAGAGCCTCCTCTCGACCCCGGTCAGCGGAATCACGCCGACCCCGGCGGAGTCGGAAGGCCATAGCGCGCAGATATACGTCCGACCGGTGTGACCGCCGCGAGGGAATGCAGCCGCGAGCCGTCGAAGTTCGGTAGCACGAGGAGTCCGCAGCGCCGTTTGAATTCCCGCGCACCGGTGACCACCCTGATGAGCCGTTGCGGGAGCGAAGCGGTCGGCGAGGAGGCCGACCCGACATCGGGCGTAAGCCCGGTCTGGAAGGAGCTTGGTTTCAAGGATATGCCGAAATACACACACAAGACCGACAAGTTCATCCTTTACCAGGCCGCCGTTCAGTCCCCCGATTGCGAGGCCGAGTTCGTTGACCGCGTCTATTGGAACGAGTACGGCACGCGGGCGGCGCTCTTCCGCGAGGACTTCTGCGGGACTCAGCTCATCTCCTGCGAATGGGTCAAGCTCCGGCCGAAGAACGTCGCCTATGGCGTCGACCTCCACAAGCCCACCCTCGCCTGGGGCCTTAAGCACAACATCAGCCGCCTGCCGCCGCGGCAGGCCGCGCGCGTGCACCAGGTCCGGCAGGATGTCCGCCATGTGATCACGCCGAAGGTCCATCTCGTTGGAGCATTCAACTTCAGCTATTTCATCTTCAAACGGCGGCGCGACCTTCTGGCCTATTTCACCGCCGTGCGAAAATCCCTCCTGCCCCGCGGACTTTTCGTTTGCGACGCCTACGGCGGCTGGGAATCGCAGCAGGTCATAAAGGAGAAGACCAGGCTCAAGGGCTTTACCTACGTCTGGGAACAGTCGGCCTACAATCCGATCAACGACCACACGATGTGCCACATCACGTTCAAGTTTCCCAACGGAAAGTCCATCAAGCGCGCCTTCACCTACGACTGGCGGCTCTGGACGCTGGGCGAGATTCAGGACGCCCTGATCGACGCCGGCTTCGCGCGCACCGAAGTCTACTGGGAGGACGAGGACAAGAACGGCGACGGCAACGGCGTCTACCGCGTACGCAAAAAAGCGGACAACAGCCCCGGATGGAATGCCTATATCGTGGCGGTGCCATGAGTACATCTCGCGCGTCGCCGCGACCGGCCGGACAGTCTAGAATGGCTTGCTAGTCCCGCAGGAGGCCGCATGGACTCGCACCACCCCAGTCAGTTGCCGACGGACGCCGATACTCCCGCGCCGAAGCCGAAGCGCCGCTGGTGGCTGCGCATTCTCATCAACCTCGCCGTGTTCTACATTCTCTGGTGCATTGCCCTGTACTTCTATCAGGACCGGCTGCTCTTTCCCGCGGACCTGGCCCCCGCGCCCTATGCCGGCGAACGCTATGACACGTCCACCGTCGTTCTGAAGCGCCCGATCGCCGGAGGCGAGGTCGTCGCGTGGTATGTCCCGCCGCTGAATCGCGCCAGGCCGGCCCCGCTCGTCGTCTTCTTCCACGGAAACGCCGAGATCATCGACGACCAGTCCCGGATCATCCTCGGCTATCAGCGAATGGGGTTCGGCGTGCTTCTGCCCGAGTACCGGGGCTACGGCCGCTCCGACGGGAGCCCCGGCGAGGCGGCCCTGGTCGACGACGCACAGTTTTTCTTTGACGAAATCGTGAATCGCCGCGAACTCGACGCCGGCCGGATCGTCTTTCACGGCCGTTCGCTCGGCGGGGGAGTGGCGGCGGGCCTCGCCGACCGCCGCAGGCCGTCAGCCCTCGTCCTCGAAAGCACCTTCACCAGTGTCAGCGCCATGGCTCGACACTACTACGCACCGGCGTTTATCGCGAAAAACCCGTTCCGCGTCGATCGCGTGATCGCCTCCCTCGACGTCCCGGTGCTGATTCTCCACGGCACGACCGACGACATCATCCCCGTCGCGCACGGGCGAAAGCTCCGTGACCTGGCTCTGCGCGGCACGTACCACGAATACGACTGCCGGCACAACGACTTTCCCGGCGACGCCAATGAGGAGGCGTATTGGCGCGACATTGAGGCCTTTCTCCGCGCCGCCGGTGTCGTATCCGGACCCGCCGCGGCACAATCCCGGGAGGCAGGTTCATGAGCCGAGGGCGCGAGCGCCGGCACGGCGGCGGAGGTAAAGTGTTCCGCATCGCCGTCATGATCTCCGGCGCGGGCACAAGCCTTCAGAACCTGATTGACCGCATCCGCGACGGTCGCCTGCCCGGCGTCGAAATCTGCGTGGTTATCTCATCGCGCGCGAGTGTGGAGGGGGTCCGGCGGGCCGAGGCGGCGGGCATGCCGGTCGATGTCATCCGCGTGAAGGACCTGCCCGACGTCGACCGCTTCAGCGACCATATCACCCTGACCCTGGATGCATACATGCCGGACCTCGTGGTGCAGGCCGGGTGGCTCTGCTACTGGAAGCTCCCGCACCGCTGGATGGGCAAGGTGATCAACATCCACCCGGCGCTCCTGCCGAAGTTCGGCGGCAAGGGCATGTTCGGACGGCACGTGCACGATGCGGTCCTCGCGGCCGGGGAGACCGAGAGCGGGGCGACGGTCCACTGGGTGGACAACGAGTACGATCATGGGAAGGTCATCGCCCAGCGGAAGTGCCCGGTGGTAGCGGGGGACACGCCGGAAACGCTGGGCGAGCGCGTGATGGCCGTCGAGCGTGAGCTGCTGCCGGATGTGATCGCGGAGATTCGCCGGCAGCGTGGATAGCCGTCACCGCCGAGTGCAGGAGGGGCGACGGCTAGGTGCGGCCGCGAGCCGTTGCCTGAACAAATTCATCGAACCGACGCGCGGCGAGATCTCCGCGTTCTTCCCATACCTCCATGTGATCCATACCTTCAACCATCCAAATCTCCTTTGGCTCCTTCGCCGCTTCGTAGAGTCTCTGCGACATCACCGGCGGTACGATCCGGTCCGCCGTGCCGTGCATGAACAGGATCGGCGTGGGAGAGATCTGCGGTACATGGTCGATCGCGTCGTAGGTCTTTGACACGCCGAACGGAAACCACCATGCGATCAGCAGCATCGGCGGGTTGCGGTAGATGTGGTGCGCCGCGATGTCGCGATAACCCGTGAACGCCGAGTCCATGACGACCGCTGCGACCTGCCCGTGTCGGCGTGAGGCGATGACAGCCGCGATGGTTGCCCCGATGGACTGGCCGAACAGAATGACGCGCTGCCCGGCCACATCCTGCCGACCGCGCAGGTAGTCCAGCGCGGCCTCGGCATCGAGAATCGTCCCCTCGCGCGTCACCTTGCCGCCGCTCCTGCCGAATCCGCGATAGTCGAACGTGAGCACGTTGTACCCCGCAGCCGGGAGCCAGCCCACGAACGGCCAGTGCCCGCTGATGTTGGCCGCGTTGCCGTGCAGATGCAGAACCGTCCCGCGCGCGGGCCGTGCGGGCGTCGGCAGATACCAGCCGTGCAGCGTCACGCCGTCCGCTGTGCGGATGGCGGCGTCTTCGAAGTCGAGCCGCGCCTCGGCCGGGCTTCCTCGGTCGCGGGCGTCGGGGTAATAGAAAAAGTGCTCGAAGAACGGCATGGTCCCGGGCCGCGCACCCTGGAATGGGTGCGCCATAAAGAAAAGAGCCCGAAGACGGCTGTCTTCGGGCTGAGGGGTTGAAAACGGTCGTTCGCCGCAGGGCGACGATTAGCGCTTCGAGAACTGGAACCGCTTGCGGGCGCCGGGTCGGCCGGGCTTTTTCCGCTCGACCTTGCGGCTGTCGCGCGTCAGGTACTTTCCATCACGCAGGATCGCCTCAAGCGTCGGGTCCGCCTTGCACAGGGCGCGGGCGACACCCATGATGATCGCCCCGCACTGGCCCGTCTGGCCGCCGCCGCGGACATTCACGAAGACGTCGAACTTGCCAAGGGCCTTGGTCGCCCGAAGCGGGGCGATCACGTCGTTCCGATAGCGCGGGTCAAAGAAGTAGTCGTTGATCTCGCGGCCGTGAATGCTGAACTTGCCGCTGCCCGGCTTGATCCGGACGCGGGCCACGGCCGTCTTGCGCCGCCCGGTACCCCAGTGATATCCACCGACCATCGGGGCCGGCGTGGCCGGCGCGGGAGCGACGAGGGGTTCGCCGCCTGTCGTCGCGGTATTCATCTGATCCATCACGTTGCGTGTCTCCGCCGTTTAAGAGCCGTGGGTTAGATCCTGGAAAGGTCCAGGGGCTGGCAGTTCTGTGCCTGGTGCGGATGCTCCGAGCCCTTGTAGACCTTCAGCTTGCCGAGCATCTTGCGGGCCAGCGCGTTCTTCGGAAGCATTCGCCGCACCGCGAGCTCAATGATCCGCTCCGGGTGCCGCTGCATCATGTCCGCAAAGGTGACGTACTTGTGACCGCCCGCGTAATAGGTGTAGTAGTCGTACTCAATGGTCTGGGCCTTGTTGCCCGTGACCTTGATCTTTTCCGCATTCGTCACGACGACGAAATCGCCGACGTCCGTGTGCGGGGTATAGGTCGGCTTGTGCTTGCCCATGAGGACCGTCGCAAGCTTGGTCGCGAGGCGACCCAGAATCTTGCCGTCGGCATCCACGTGATACCAGTCCCGGGTCACTTCGCCGGTCTTGGCCTGATAGCATTTTGCAGTCACGACTGACATCGGAGTGTCTCGCTTCGCAAGGTTGTGGCGTTCCCAAAAGTTGAGAACCCAACACTTTACAGGCAGTTTCGGCTTTGTCAACCCGCTGCCTCGTCTTGAAAACCGGTCGGCAGCCGCACGTGCCCCCTTCCCCGGCCGGTCGGAATTCCTTTGTCTCACAGTGGTTACGCGCCGCTCGCGGTGGCCTCCGGCGTGCCCGGCCTGCGCGGGGACTCGCCGAGGCGCACGCAAACCGGCCTCCCTCGGGCGGCGCTGGCCAGGATCGCCTCGGTCGCCGCCGCGCTGGGCGCGACCGGCCCGACCAGTCCCGCGGCCGTGCCCGGTCGGAGAAGGCGGAGGAATTCCCCGATGAGCCCGTCATAGCCGAGTTCCACGGCGGGATCGCTGGCGGCGAGGTTGGGGCGGTGGACGGCATCTACGCGCGATCCGTTTCCGCAGGCCAGTTCGCAGTTGCGATCGATGCGCAGGCTGGCCCCGTCGGCGGAACGGATTTCCAGCTCCAGGCCGATCGACTCGGCTGGGCCACTGGCGTGCAGCACGAGTGACACCGGGACGCCCGCGGCGGACTCCGCGGCGACGACCACCACCCCGTCGGCATGCGGGACCGCCGCGACCTGCCGGATCGGCCCGATCAGATGCGATGCGACGTCGACGGCCTCGAAGACCTGGTCCGCCGGAACCGGTCCATGATCGTCGAAGTCGGCGCGCGGCAGGCCCCGGCGCGTCGAGCGCAGCGACAGCGAGATCGGCGCGCCGAGCTTGCCCGAGTCGAGCAGCCTCCGTGCGAGCATTACGGCGGGGCTGTATCGGATCGCGGGTGCCGCAAGGACGCAGCGCCCCGACAGCCGGGCAAACAGCGACAGTCTTCCCGCGGCGCTTGCGGAACAGGGAGCGCCGGTCACCAGCACGCTCGCGCCGCCGGTCAGACACTGCTTGATGAGCCGGACTCGATCGCGCGGCGGCCGGGCCAGTACGACCCCGGCTGGCTCGGATTCGCGGAGCATGTCGGCCAGGTCATTGAACGTCCAGCGGACCTGGAGCCGCGCGGCCTCGCGTTCGGCGTCGGCGTCGCAGAGCGCTTCAAATGTTCCGTGGCGGCGAAGACTGGAGATCAGCCAGCTTGTGGCAGCGTGCGGCGGACCGACGAAGGCGAGTTTCGGAAGCGACAAGGTGCGGCTCCTTCCGCGATAGGGCGACCGGACAAGTCGTGACAACGTCCCGGACAGAGGCGCGAGGGCGTCGCGGCGGCGAATTCCGCCGAACCCGCGTCTCTTTCGACCGTGCGTGCGATCACTATAATAGTGCGAGGTGGACGGTCCGCCAGACGCGGGCCAATCAAGGAGCATCTCAGGGCCGCAAGGGAATTCACAACCATGGTCAAAGCCGTCAAGCAATTCTCGGTGTTTCTGGTCAACAAGCCGGGCATTCTGTCGCAGGTCTGCGATGAACTGGCCACGAAGAAAATCAACGTGGTCGCGCTCACGTTGATGGACTCGGTCGAACACGGCGTGTTTCGGCTTGTCTCGGAAGACGTGGAGCGAACCAAAGCGGCGCTTTCAACGCTGAACATCCCAACGACTGAGACGGACGTCCTGTCCGTGGAGATGCCGAACCGCCCGGGCGCCCTGGCCGACGTCTGCTCAAAGCTCAATTCGCATCACATCAGCATCAAGTACGCCTACGTGACCAGCGGCGCGGCGGGGGGGCGCACCGTCGGCATCTTCAAGGTCGACAACATGCAGAAGGCCCTCAAGGTCCTGACCGATCGTCGGCCCGGCCGCAAGGAAAAGCTCGTCGTCAAGATGAACCGCGCCGCCAAGAACCACTAGCCGCGCCGCGTCAGAACAGCTTCAGCCCCGCAGGCTGCGGCATTTCTTCGAGCTTGTTGATGCGTTGGTCGAAGGGATGCTCGGCGACGCTGTAGCCGATCGCCGTATTCAGGTATTCCCGCCGCAGACGATTGGACCACTCGCCCAGCACGTTGAGAATGGTCGCATGGGTGGTGCCCATGCGCGCCTGATAGTCCGCGATCATCCGGTCCTTGATCGAGTAGAGCCCTCTCCAGAGCAGAATGCGATGCTCCGCCCCGTGATCGATCTGAACGACCCCCGGCGCATAAAGCGCCATCCGCGTCACGAAGTTCAGTTGCCCGTCAAGTAACTCGCCGAGAATCGGCCGCGGGTGCAGGGGTGGCCCGCCACGCCGGCCGTCGCAGAGCGCGAACCAGACGCGCCAGTCATTTCCCGCCAGCGCGACGACTTTCTCGCGCAGATCCGCCGGGCTCCAGAGTTCGCCGTCTACGCGATAGCGGAAGCGGATGTCGAGATCGGTGGGGGCCTTGTCCGGGACGTTCCCGTTCCGCGCCAGGGCGACAATGCTGCGCAGGATCGTGACGTTGTAACAGTTGATGTAATACGCGATCCGCGAATCCCCATCGGGAAAAAGGTCCGGCGTGGTCTTCGGCCCGACCCGCGCGATCATCGCCAGGGTCCGTTCCAGCGGCGCGGGGTCGGCGAGAATCTTGCGATAATCAACCCGGTCCTCCATCACGGCGCGGTTGAGCACCAGGCCCCAGTCGGACCAGTCGAGTCGCGGCGGCCCTTCGTCGGACACGTCGTGAACCACCGGCTCGACAACGCACCCGAAGACGAAGACATGGCCCAGCGCGAAGCCGAGCCACAGAGCGGTCGCCTGGCCGATCCGCCTCCGCTCCCCGCGCGTCGGATTGCGGACGCCCTCCTTGCAATTGCGCCGCGCGATGGCACTGCGCGCATGTGCCGCGGCAGCCGTCTTTTCTCGATGGCCGATCATTCGGGCAACTCGAACAGCACGGACAACCCCTGGCCGACACCGACACAAAGCGTGGCCAGCCCCTTTCGCGCTCCGCGCCGCCGCATCTCACGCACCAGCGTCGTCGCGAGGCGCGCTCCGCTGCACCCGAGCGGATGCCCAAGCGCGATGGCTCCTCCGTTGACATTGACTCTTGCCGGGTCCAGCCGCAACTCGCGGATGCACGCCAGCGCCTGTGCCGCGAACGCCTCGTTGAGCTCGACAAGATCGAGGTCCGTCACGTCCCACTGGGCCCGGGCAAGCGCCTTTTTCGTCGCGGGGATCGGCCCGAGTCCCATGCACGCGGGTTCGACGCCCGCCGACGCCGACGGTCGAACGACGGCATACGGCCGAAGCCCTGCCTTCGCCGCCGCCGCCGCCTCCATCAACAGCAGTGCCGCCGCGCCGTCATTGATCCCGGAGCTGTTGCCCGCCGTCACGGTCCCGCCCTCGCGAAAAGCCGGCCGCAGCCGCGCCAGGTCCTCCAGGGTCGTTTCGGGTCGCGGGTGCTCGTCCTTATCAACCAGCGCCTTCTTGCCGCGTCCCAGGTCGATCTCCACCGGGACGATCTCCTCCGCAAGCCGCCCGTCCTGCACGGCGGCCTTGCATTTCATCTGGCTCTGAAAGGCGAAGCCGTCCTGGTCCTGACGGTTTATCTTGTACTTTTCCGCGACGTTCTCGGCGGTCTCGCCCATGCTGTACGGGTGATGCAGCGCCGCCATCTTTGGATTCGTCATTCGCCAGCCGAGCGTCGTGTCGTACATGGTCTGGTTGCCGCGGACGTACGACTCTTCCGGCTTCGGGAGGACGAGCGGCGCGCGCGTCATCGACTCCGCGCCCCCGGCAAGGAATACGTCGCCGTGCCCCGCCTCGATCATCCGCGCGGCAATGGCCACGGCCTCCAGCCCTGACGCGCAGAGGCGATTCACCGTCGTGCCCGGCACCGTCTCCGGCAGTCCGGCCAGCAGCACGGCCATGCGGGCCGCGTTGCGGTTGTCTTCGCCAGCCTGGTTGGCCGCGCCCCAGTAACAGTCATCGATGAGAGCCGGGTCGACCTTCGAGCGCGTCACGACCTCGCGAATCACAATCGCCGCGAGGTCGTCGGGCCGCACGGCCGACAAGGCCCCCCGGTGCCGGCCGATCGGTGTTCGAACGCATTCAACAATGACGGCTTGTCGCATGGGTCGGTAGTATAGGGTCTGGCGACCGCCCGGCTACAGGCACGGCCGCCAGACCCCCTCGACCCGCGAATGGGTGTGGGTTGTGTCGGTGTGCGGCGCTCTACCGCCTCCGCCGACGCGATCGAACCGCCTTCGCGCCGATCAGCATCGCGAACGACGCCATCAGCGGCGCCAGCGAGAACATGCCGCAAAGCTGTACGGGCGTCGGATTCACCGGCGAAGGCGCGGGCTGCGGCGGACCCTCGCTGGGAGAAACCACGCAGTCGCCGTTGTCGTCCAGCACCGGCCGACCCTCCCCGTCGACCGCCAGGCCGGGTGCGTTGTTCGGGCATACGTCGTTGCAGTCCGGCACGCCGTCGCCATCGCTATCGATATCCGCGACGCCGCATCCGCACGCCCCCGGAGCCGTCTTGTTCGGGTCCGACGGGCACCCGTCATTGCAGTCGGCTGCGCCGTCACCGTCGCTGTCGGCGTCGGACACGCCGCAGCCGCACACACCGGGAGCAATCTTGTTTGGATCGGCCGGGCACGCGTCCACGCAGTCCGGCGTGCCGTCGCCGTCTCCGTCCGGGCCCGCCGCGCCAAAGGTCACCACCACCGCGTTGCCGACGACCTGTGCCGATGCCGTGATGCAGCCCGCGAATCCGACAGGTTGCACACTCGAGAAGTTGCCGATGATCGAACCCGCGGTCAGAACGGTAATCGCCTGTCCGGGCGACGGGTTGAATCCTCCGAACTGCCTGAGTTCCAGCGTGCCGTTCAGATTCGCCGTCCCTGCCACGACGAGCCGGTCGTGCTGCGTGCCCGGCGTAAGCCCGCCGACTTCAATGGATAGCGTCCCGCCCGCCCCTTGCGTGTAGGTTCCCGCGATGAAGGGGTTGGCGTTGCCGAGAATGTTAAGGGTGCCGGGCGACGCGCCGGGCTCGATCGTCCCGCCGTTGTTGGTAACGCTTGCCGTCAGGTCGCCCGCCCCGCGGAGTATTCCGCCATTGAGCGTCAGGAGCGGCGCCTGCATGTCGCCGCCGGCAAGTTCGGTGAGTCCAGCGTTCTGGACGATCGCCGTATCAAAGAGCATTCTGCCTGTCTCTACCCGGACGGTGCCGGTATTGGTCAGCGCAGTCAGCAAGGGGCTGTCGCCGGCGCCGGCGGACTTGACCAGAAGCCCCTGGTTGTTCACCGTGCCGCTGAAAAAGCGGCTGAACTGGAAGTCACCCTGAATATTCACGACCCCCGTCGGATGGTTGTTAAATACTGCAAAGTGGAAGTCCTGCGCGATGATGTTGGTCGTCCCGTAGTTATCAAACGTGATATGGCCTCCCGTGAACGGAGGACCGACGTCATCCGGCCCGGTGACATTCATCGTCGCGCCCTCGCGAATCGTCACGACCGGGTTGTAGATCCGCCCGCCCTGAAGATCGAACTCCTGCGTAATCGCCAGGTTCCCGTTGCCGCCGATGCCGTGGCCCGCGTTCATGTTGCCCGACAGCCGGAGCCGCGGAATCTCCAGCTCAAACCCGTCATCCACGATGTTGTTCGCGGCATGATCAACATGGTAGAAGCCTTCGCCGGTAATCGTCGTCCCGGCGTAATACGTGGCCCACGACTGCTGCCGAAACTCCGCGCCCGCCGCTATGTCAATCGTGCCGCTGTTCTCGAGCCGGCTCGGGCAGGCCGTCACTCCACCCTCCACCGAAAGCGTACCGTCGGCGTGGTTATTGATGTACCAGTTGAACGCGTTCAGGATCGTCGCCGTTCCCGCTGTCGCCGGCTTGCGAATCGTCCCATGATTCTCAATCGGCTGCGTGAGCAGCCCCGTCTGCCCGAGCGTCGCTCCGTCATCAATCGTGAACACGCCGCCCGGCAGAATCGTAAGGACCTGGTTGAAGCAGCCCATGTTCGCCCCGGCCGGCAAATGCGCCGTTCCCTCAACATCGAGCCTCCCGAAAAACGGCGCGATGCCCGAGGACTCCAGGTGTCCGCCCGGCAGAATGTGAATGTGTACGCTCGGAGCGCCGGCTTCATTCGTTAATGTCCCGGCGATATTCAGCGTGCTCGTGCCGCCCAGGCGTCCGTCTGCGGCGATCGTCAGGTCGTCAATGGTCACCTCGCTGTTCACGACGATGCCGGGGTTCGTGCCCGACTGCTTCACCACGGCGCGACCGTTGATGACCACCCCGGGCTCGAGCTCGAAAAAGTTCCCCGCGATTCCCAGCTCCGCCCCCGGCTCGATTTGCCACGTCCCGCCAATCACGCCCGCCCGAGTCAGACGAAGCTCGCCGCTCTGCACCTGAACGAGCCCGGTGTTGTTCAGGTTCACCGCCCATTCACTGATGCCGGCGGACGTTTTCGTCAATGTCCCCGCATTCTCGATCACGCCCACCCCGAACGCCGTCTGAAGAATCGACGCCGTGTTCTGTACCTCAAACGTCGCCCCCGCGGCGTTCTCGAAGATCGCCGGGCAGCACGCGCCGGGTATCATCCCGATCGTCCAGGCCCCCGTGCCGCTCCATGTGGCGGCACCGTTGTTCGTCATGCGGAATCCGCCGAAGAAACTTAGGAACTTCTCCGCGCTGCCCTGCATCGTCAGCCCGCCGTTGAGGATCACCTGCTGCGCCAGCGCCCCGCCCGCTCGTCCGATCTCTCCCCCGTTCCACATCACTGGGCCGTCAAACGTGCCGATCTCGGCGACCTGAAGATTGCCGTTCACAGTGAATGTGCCGCTCGTCTGCACAAGATTCTTCGCCGCGCCGGTCATCGCCGCCTGGATCGCGCAGTCACCGGCGATGTTCACGTCGTCGGCCGCGGTCGGCAGCGCGGGACAAAGCGGAGCGGGGGACTCGGCAACATTCCAATTGTTGGATTTAACGCCCTCCGCGGGCCCGCAGCAGCTATGCCAGAACGTATCCCCGCACGAGTTGTCAAAATCGATCGTATCCGCCCGCACTCCGGATGTCCCCGCGGCAACGACAACCGCCGCCAACACCTTCCACGCAATGATTTTTCGCCGATTCATAAGTCACTCCTGTGACGTTTGTAACACCCTGAGTGAGCCCCTCTGCCCGCTCCGCCCGGGTCGAGACATTGCGCTGCCGGACATAAACAGTTGTGCCGTCACCGCTTACGCTCCCGCCAGGCAATGCCGGTTGCGCGAGGTCGTCAGGAGTTGCGCCGTCCGCCTCGCCCAGGGGCCATGCGTTTTCGTCACTTTTTCGAATCATGCGTCGTTTTTTTGGGGGATAGGAGGGCGAGGCGTTAAGGAGCCACTCGCGCTGCACGAATCGGGCTCCTCCCGACTGTGCCGCCGTGAAAGTCTGCACAGGGGATCGTCGTGCCCGACCGGAAGCCAAACGCGCGGCTTGCCCGATCGCGAGGAACCGCCGATGTCGTGGGTGGGTTATTCGCGCACGTGTGGCATGTCCCCTGGTGAGGTGGGGGAAGGACGCGCCTCATCCCGCCGCTTTCACAATGGACAGTGCCCGGCGCCGCGGCCAGTTGAAGACCGCTCTAGAGCCAGTGGTGGAGAAACCCCTTGGCCGATTTCTCGCCCAGTTCGCCCGCCTTGACATGGTGCTCCAGCAGTCGCGCGGGCTTGTACCGATCGTCGCCGCCGCCCTCGCGGTGGAACTCGTTCATCAGGTTCAGTATGACATCAAGCCCGATGCCGTCCGCGACCGCCAGCGGTCCCTGGGGGTAATTGAAGCCCAGCTCCATCGTGAGATTCACGTCGCGAGGCAGCGCGATCGTGTCCGCGACGATCGCCCCTTCGTTGATCACCGCGAGCATCACACGGGCATATAGCCATGTCGCCCGTTCAGCGGGCTTCTCGATCATCTCCGCAAATGCCTTCAGCGCGGCGGTCGGCGTCCAGCCCGAAGTGTCCTTCAGGCGGCCCTCGTACGCCGGTACCGGATCATTGCTCGAATGGTCGTAAAACCCGCGCTTCGTCTTTCGTCCAAGATGGCCCGCCTCGACGAGCTTCTGCTGAATCGGGCTGGGTGTGAACCGCGCGGGCCGGCCGAAGTCCTCCCAGACGGTTTGCGTCACCTTCAGATTGACGTCGATCCCGATCAGGTCCATCAGTTCAAACGGACCGAGCCGGAAGCCGCCCACCTTTCGCAGCGCCGCGTCGATCGTGCGGATATCCCCTTCCCCCGTCTCCAGCAGCCGCAGCGACTCCAGGTAAAACGGCCGGTTCACGCGGTTCCCGATGAACCCCGGCGAGTCCTTCACCTTTACCGGCGTCTTTTCAAGCTTCGTGCAAATCGCTCGGCCGTCGACCATCGCCTGGTCGCTCGTCTGCGGGCCCTGGACGAGTTCCACGAGCTTCATCACCGGGGCGGGATTGAAAAAATGCATCCCGAGAAAACGGTCGGCGTGCGTGAGCCCCTCGGCGATCTTGGCGATCGACAGGCTCGACGTGTTCGTGGCCAGCAGCGTCCGCGCCGACACGACCTTGTCCAGTTCCTTGAAGATGTTTCGCTTGAGGCCCAGGTCCTCGGTCACCGCCTCGATGACGCACTCGGCATGCGCGAAGTCGCCGTATCCCGAGGCCACGCTCAGCCGCGCCATCGTGTCGTCGCGGTCGTGCTTCGGGAGCTTGCCTTTGGCCACGCGCTCGTCCAGCCGCGCCGCGATCTCCGCGTAGGCCTTTTCGACGAGGTCGGGCTTCGTGTCCAGCGTCTTGACGGTGAAGCCTGAGGCGGCCGCGGCTTGGGCGATTCCCGCCCCCATGGTGCCGCTGCCGATGACGCCGATCAATCTTTCGCTGCTACTCACCTTTGAACTCCGGAGCGCGCTTCTCGATGAAGGCCTTCACGCCTTCGGCATAGTCTGTCGTCCTGCCCGCAACACCCTGCAGAAGCGCCTCGTATTCCAGTTGACTTTCCAGGTCCCGGCCGAGACCGGTGTACACGGCTCGCTTCGTCAGGCCGAGCCCCTTGGTAGGCCCTTTCGCGAGTTGCACGGCCCATTGCCGCGCCGCGCCTTCCAGCTCTTCAGCGGGCACAACACGATTGACCAGCCCGAGCTGCAAGGCGGCATCGGCCGTCAGCGGTTCGCCCAGCCAGGCCAGCTCCAGCGCCTTCGCCGTTCCCACGAGCTGCGTCAGGATCCAGGTCATGCCGCTGTCAGGCACCAGGCCGATCCTCGAAAACGCTCCGACAAACTTCGCGCTCGCCGAGGCAATGCGCAGGTCGCACGCCAGTGCCAGGCTCCAGCCCGCCCCGGCGGCGACGCCGTTAATGGCTGCAATGACCGGTAGTTCCAGCGAGCGGAATCCCAGGACGACGGGGTTATAACGGCGACGCAGGGCGTCCGTAAAGTCGAACGGGCCTTCCCGCGAAGTCGCCGACTTCAGGTCCTGCCCGGCACAGAAGGCCTTCCCAACGCCCGTGAGCACCACGCATCGGGTCGCCTTGTCCTTGCCGATGGCCCGAAGCTCCGCCTGAAGCTCGCTCGTCACCCGTTCATCGACCACGTTCATCTCGTCCGGGCGGTTGAACGCGATCGTCCGTACCCCGTCCTGGACGGTCACCAGCAGCGTCTCATAGCTCGCGTTTTTCGTTGCCATGCCGCATATTGTGCGGCCGAAACACCCGAAACGCAAAACGCCGCCAAAGAACCTCTCGTAGGCCCCCGCGAGGTCGCAGGCCGCGTCCCGAGCGTACCTTCTTCCTGCCCAGACAGAGTCTCGAGCGCCCGCGAGCGGGATTCCCGGCGCGCCGGTTTGATCACCCGCCGCCTCCCGCACGTGCCCGGTGCGTTCGAATGAGAACCGCGGGGAGCGTCGCGGACGCACCTTCCTCCTGCTCCGCGACTGCCGCCCGAAAGGCAGACGCTTCGTACCAGCTGGCAATCCTCGTCCGGCGCGCGAGCGCCGAGCAAGTCATGATGTCAAAAGCCGGAAGCCCGCCCGGCAATCGCGCGGAAGCCCCCGCGCGCCTCGCCCCGCCCGCTCCGCGCCCGGAGGACGCCCGTATGCCTCTCTCTCGAAATCCACAACTCACCGTTCGCGCCCCGCCCCGCCCCAAACCTGAATGCATTCAGGTTATTCAGGTTCCATTCAGCCTTCCTGCGCAAGGAACGCGGTTTTTCAGGATAAAAATAATTTGTGCATGCCCTCGCTCAGGTTTCTTATCCGGACCCTCCAGAGCGGCCCCCGCGCCGTCCCGCGCCCCCCTCGCCGCCTTCGCCCAACCCGTCGTGCCTCCGTGCCTTTTTGGGACCCCGTTCCGCCGTTTCGACTCTTCGAAGTTTTTGACTCGTTGCGCTGCCTTCTCCGTTCTCTTTTCCCTCGCGCTGCGCCTACTTCCCCTTGTACTCCGCCTTCCGCTTTTCCATGAACGCCTTCATGCCTTCCTTCTGGTCCTCCGTCGCGAAGAGCATGTAGAACATCTTCCGCTCGTAGTCGAGCCCCTCGGAAAGGCCCGTCTCGAATGCCTTCAGCACCGCCTCCTTCGCCACGCGCACCGCCACCGGAGAGCGCTCGCTGATCTCCTTCGCCAGCGAGATCGCCTCGTCGAGGTACTTCTCCACCGGAAGCACCCGATTCACCAGCCCCAGCGCCTGCGCCTCCTGCGCCGAGAAGAACCGCCCCGTAAGGATCAGCTCCATCGCACGGTACTTCCCGACCGTCTTCGACAGCCGCTGCGTCCCGCCCGCCCCGGGCATGACCCCGATGTTGATCTCCGGCTGGCCGAACTTCGCCGTCTCGCTGGCGATGACGATGTCGCAGTGCATCGCGAGCTCGCAGCCGCCGCCGAGGCAGAACCCGCTCACCGCCGCGATGATGGGCTTTCGGATGCGCTTGATCCGCTCCCATCGGGCAAGGTTGTTGCGCTCATACATGTCGACGACGCTCGCCTCGGCCATCTCCTTGATGTCCGCGCCGGCGGCGAAGGCCCGCTCGTTGCCCGTCACGACGATGCACCGGACCGCGGGGTCGGTATCCAGCCGCTCCATCGTCTCGATGAGCGTGTCCATGAGGGGGATGTTGAGCGCGTTGAGCACGTCGGGTCGATTGAGTTGCAGCACCGTCACGGGGCCGTGCGACTGAACGATGAGTATGTTGTTGTCCGCCATCCTGCGACTCCTCGGGGGCCTTTGGAAAGGCCGCTATGGTAACGCCGCCGCCTCGGCCGTGGTATGCCACGCCGCGCGTGCGCGGGGGCCTTGTGAGGAGTCCCTTCGCCCGTTGCCGCGGCCGTCGGTCCGTGCCCCCGCTCCGCGTCGGCGCAAATTCGCGAAACGCGCCGCACGGCCCTACACTCCGGCGGATAGGCCGGGGCGTGGCGGCGATTGCCGCCGGGCGGCCGGTCGAAGGTGCCGACGAGGGAAGGGCGCAAGATGCGAACCGTGCTGCTGCTCGGACACGACGGAATGGGCCACGGAGACGCGGAGCTGGGTCGCCGGATTCTCGCGACCTTTTTCCGAAAGAGCGTCGCAATCAGGGATCTGCACGCCGTACTGCTGTATAACGCGGGGGTCCGGCTTGCTGCGGAGGGTTCGCCCGTCCTGACCGAGCTGCGCCAGTTGCACGACAACGGCGTGGACATCTCGCCGTGCGCGACCTGCGTGGATCACTTCGGCCTGCGCGACAGGATCGCCGTCGGCGAGATCGGCACGATGGACGGCATCGTGGATGAACTGAACAGGGCGGAGAAGGTCATTACCCTGTGAGTGCCGCAAGTGCGGCATCCGCGCAGCGGGAAACGCCGATGGTCCGTGAACTCACGATTCAAACCCGCGGGCAGGGGCTGTACGAGTTTACGCGCGAGCTTCAGGCCCTCGTTGCGGCCGCCGGTCTCGCCGAGGGCCTCTGCACCGTGATGGTCCGCCATACCTCGGCGAGCCTCGTCATTCAGGAGAACGCCGAACCGTCGGCCCGGCGCGATCTGGACGCCTGGCTCAACCGGCTGGTGAAGGAAGGCGATCCGCTCTACACCCACACCGCCGAGGGGCCGGACGACATGCCCTCGCACATCAAGTCGGCCCTGACGTCGACCACGTTGGGCATTCCGATCGTCGGCGGGGTCTTAGGGCTTGGGACCTGGCAGGGGGTCTACCTCTGGGAGCACCGCCGCCACGGCGCAGCGCGGCGCGTCCTCGTCCACATCGCGTAGCACACGCGGCGCCGCCCCCGCGCCGGCGCGTGCTCACGCGGTTTCGAGCAGCCCGCGCATCCGCTCCAGCTTGATCGACCAGTATTCCTTCATCTTCTCCGCCGTGCGCGCGTCCGGCAGCTTGCCGTGCTGGACCGACACCATCGACTTGTCTTCGCCCTTCGCGTAGAAGTTGGCATCGACGTGCGACCGTCCGTCCGACCAGGTAATGCGCATGGACTTGTTCGGCGTCGCCTTTCGGATGGATATGAACTCGCCCAGCCAGCGGGCGCGCAGCGACGACTCGTTCCACGCACCGAAGAGCCGTTCGAGCGGCACCGTCACGGTCTTGCTGCCGCTGATCTGGAAGCCGTCGGGCTTCTCGTGCTTTTCCCGGCGCCCCCGCGCCTGCTCGTACCCGACGGTGATCATCTGCGACCACCATCCGCTCAGGTCGTGGCGCACGTGCAGGAACTCCGCGATGTCGCGATGGGTCATGTCCGCCGCGCCGGCCTTGTCGATCAGCGTCAGCCATTGATCCCATGTCCGCCCCGTCGCCGCCTGCACCGCTTCACTCGTGATGCCGCCATACACAACCGGCGCCACCGGAGCGGGGGGCTTCCGTGCCGCCGGCTTCTTCTTCTTGGCCGGCAAACGCGACCGGCCCGATGCCCGCGCATCGCGCGGCTTCTCCACGCGAGTCTTGGTCGCCTTCTTCTTCCGATTCTTGGCCGGCCGGGCGGGCGCGGTTTTCCGCGAGGCGGCTCGCCTCGACTTCTTGCGGACCGACATGGTGGGTGCTCCCCTTGGGGTGATTCCAATACCAGGGAGTCATTGTATGCGGACCGCGGATTGCCGCCAGCGGTCGGCGGCGAAGGTTCAGCCGGCGAGCTTCATGATCATTCCACTGACCCGGCTGATTCCCTTGGGGCCTACCTTCATTAGCAGGTCAACCATGGTCCCGATGGCTTCGAGAAAGTTCTGCATGTCGTCCAGACGCTTGGAAAACGCCCGGGCTTCAGCGTTTTGGGCCGCCTTTCCGCCGGCGTCCCGAGCGGTCATATCGCGGCAGCGGTTGATCGTTTCCAGGATGGGCTCCACTTCGCGGCGCCGCCGCTGGCGGACGATCGTCTCGAAGAGCTGCCAGACGTCGGTGAGGGCTGTGAAATACTCCTTACGGTCACCCCGGATGTGTTCGCGCTGGATCAGCCCCCAGTCGACAAGGGATCGAAGGTTCATGGACGCGTTGCCGCGCGAGACCTGGAGTTTTTCCATGACGTCGTCGGTGCAGACCGGCTCCGTCGAGACGAAGCAAAGGGCGTGAATCTCCGCCATGGTGCGGCTGATGCCCCAGTAGCTGGCCATTTCTCCCCACCGGCGAATAAACAGGGCCTTGGATTCATCAAGGCCGCGGGGGGCGTTAGACACGACGCGAGAGGGCGGCTGGGCCGCGCCGGGTGATTCAAGCGATTTCGCAGACATCGGCTACCTCCGAAATAACCAGATATTCCATCCTTTCAAGAATATCTGAAAGTATCATAGCTTTGCGTGTCCCGTTTGCCTAGCCGATTTTGGCACTGCCCGTCGCACTTGCACGTTACTGCTTGAACGACAAGAGGTAACAAGCTAAGCTGGCTTTCCGTCTCGCGGGGCCGGCCCAAAAACGGGATGACGCCATGAGCCTTGTCACCATTGTCGTTGCCGCGGCCCTTTGTCTACTTGCGGCCTATCGCTTTTATGGCTGGTTTCTGGCTGCGGCCCTGCGGCTGGACCCGGACGCCGTCACGCCCGCCGTCGCGCTCCGGGACGACAACGACTATGTCCCCATCGAGCCCCGCTTCCTCCTCGGTCAGCATTTTTCCGCCATCGCCGCTGCCGGACCAATCGTGGGGCCGATCCTCGCGGGCGTGATGTTCGGCTGGCTACCGGCCCTGCTGTGGATTGTCATTGGCTCGATTTTCATCGGCGGCGTACATGACATCACCGCCTTGGTCGCGTCGGTGCGACACAAGGCCCGGTCCATCGCGGAGGTCGTTCGCGAGCACATGAGCCGCCGCTCGTACGTGCTTTTTCTGGCGTTCGTCTGGTTCGCCCTGGTCTATATCGTCGTCGCATTTACCGACATAACGGCGTCGTCGTTCATCGGGAGCATTGAGCTAGAGAGCGGCGAGCAAGTCAGCGGCGGCGGAATTGCCACGAGTTCCCTCCTTTATCTGCTCCTTCCCGTAATCATGGGGCTGCTGCTGAGATTCACCCGGCTTCCGCTGCCTTTCGCCACGGTCATCTTTCTCCCGCTGGTGGGTGTCGCGATCTGGGCCGGTCAGCTTCTGCCGCTGGACTTCTCCGCGATTCTCAAGATGTCACCGGCCGCGGCGCAGCGCCTGTGGGGCGTGTTACTGCTAATCTATTGCTTCGTCGCATCCATGGTGCCGATGTGGCTGCTGCTGCAGCCGCGCGGACATCTCGGAGGGTACTTTCTCTATTTTGCCCTTGTCGGCGGAGCGCTCGGCCTTGTCCTCGGCGGGGAGAAGATCCAGTATCCCGCCTACACCGGCTGGACCACTCCCAAGGGCGAGACGCTGTTTCCGATGCTGTTCATTCTTATCGCCTGCGGGGCGTGCTCAGGTTTTCATTCCATCGTCGCGTCGGGCACCACCTGCAAGCAGCTACGCCGCGAAACGGATGCGAAGATCATCGGTTACGGGGCGATGCTGATGGAAGGCATGGTCGCGGTTGTCTCGCTCTGCTGCGTCATGCGGCTCGCGCCGGACGCGCCGCTTCTTGCCGGCCAGGGCGGCCCGCGGCCGAATTATCTGTACGCGTCGGGCATTGGTTCATTCCTCGGTGTATTGGGAATTCCCGCGGCCTTTGGCGTGTCGTTCGGGCTCATGGCGTTTACGACCTTTGTCTATGACACGCTCGACGTCTGCACGCGCCTGGGGCGATACGTCCTGGAGGAACTCTTCAGCTGGCGGGGCCGTGCCGGACGAGTGGCATCGACGGCCCTCACCGCCGGAGTCCCGCTCTATTTCCTGATGGGTCAGCCCACCGATCCGGGCGGCCGCATCGTTCCCGTCTGGCGCGTCTTCTGGGATCTCTTCGGAGCGAGCAACCAGCTCCTGGCGGCGTTGACACTGATCGGCGTGACCGTCTGGCTGTGGCAGACGCGGCGCGCCCGCTGGGTCTGGTTGGTGACCGGCCTGCCTATGATCTGGATGTACGTGATGAGCACGTGGGCGCTGATGCGCATCATCGGCGCGCAGTGGTCGGCCCACGGCCTCTCAGCGGATCCCGTGCCGTGGGTTGGAGTTACCCTTCTGGCACTCGCGGCGCTCATGCTCATCGAGGCCGTGCGGCTTCTCTTCGGCCGCGAGACGCTGCCGCCGCCGCGCGAGGCGGTGCCCGCGACGTGATGCGCCGCCGCGGGAATCGGCGGCCCGGAGCGCGGCCCATGCGTTCTTCCCTTGGCCATCTCCTCCCCGCGGCCGGCCTGCTGATCCTGATTCCGCACATGTTCTCCGGGTGCGGAGTTGTTCAAACGGACGTTCCATTCGCCGCTCTGGAGTTTCCACTTGGCAACACCGCCGTCGTGGATCGGATTGCGGCCTTCGGTGTCCCGAACTGGAGCGGAGTGCAGCCGCACAACGGGATCGACCTGGTGGTCAGCGATTCCCTTGCCTCTTCACCCGTCGTATCACCGGCAGCGGGTACGGTCCGGCGGATTTCGCTCAACGAAAACTCATTCTCAAACCCGGTCGGACAGTTCATCCTCACGGTCGAGTTACGCGTCAACGCCGAATGGACGGTCAGCCTCGTGCTGGAGCCGGGCACAGTCGATCCAGACCTGCGCGCGGCGCAACGCGCCGCGGTCCATGTCGCCGAGGGCGATGTGGTCGCGGTCGGTTCACCGGTTGCGGAACTGCTGGTCGGGTCCCTCGGGTATGCGCATCTGCATTACATGGTGCATCGCAACGGTCACGCCGTCTGCGCGTACGCGCATTCATCTGATGCCGCGCGGGCCATATTCGACACGTTGGCTGACCGGTCGGGCAGCCATGTGCCGGATGGGCGGGTTTGCTACGCGCCGCAATAACGGAAAGGGCTTGCGTCCAGGGTTCTTCGTCTTTTTTTACACCGACACGCATGTGGATTGCATGGATCGTCGGGGGATCAGGAACGCTTCGTCGTGAAGGACAAGCCGAGCGGAGAGTGAGAAACGGGGGAGACGCCGCCACCGGAACCAGCAGGCAGAAGAATTCGCGCGAAGTGGCTATCGAACAGCCGCGACCTGTTCCTCCGACAAGAGCCTCAGGTACTTTTCCTGCGCTAGGACCTGATCGGTCGGGACCATCGTAATCACGTCCCACGGACAGACCTGCGCGCAGAGTTTGCAGCCGATGCACGTCTGGATATCGATCGAGCAAACCCCCATTGCATAGCCGGGGTGCAAGGGGTCGCGGATCTTATCAATGCAATCCACCGGGCAGACCGTCACGCAGGCATCGCAGCCGGTGCAGAGGTCTTCATCGAGGATTGCGAGCTGCTTGGGGAGTTTCTTCGCCATTCGTCGTGTCGCCTGTCTCGGCGGCTTTCTCGGGTTGTTTCGGTCGGCAAAATACACGACCCGCTCGAGGGCGCGTCATGGCTTGCGGGTTCAAAGGGAAGATAGTGGCCCCGGCCGGCTCAGGCAAGTCCGGTCGGCGGTTGGGGCTTGGGCACGCCTGCCGGTCGGCGGCGCGTCCGAAGGTCGGGCCTGAGCCGCTCCGATGCGGCCGGTCGAAGCTGGTCATCGGACAAGGGCCGTGCTGAGTTATTTCCTGCTCCGTTGGGGCGTTTGCCATTTCCCCGGTGGGCGGCGATGCCGGAATGCGCCGCGCCGTTCCCATTGCCGTTGCCATTGGCGGAAACTGTGACGGCGGCTTCGTCTTCATCAGGGACGCACATGAGCGGGCGGCTGTTGCGAATGCGCTCATTGGCCGCGCCGGAGATAAGCTCCTCGGTGGTGACGAGGACGGCGCCTTTGGCATCCATCTGCCTCATCGTCAGCTCATAATCGCCCGCGCTCCAGCACCCGCAGGCGTCGGTCACGACGGCGATGCGATGCTGCCGGGCGAGCAGCGCCAATACCGCGGACTTGACGCAGTGTTCCGCAACTACGCCAAACACGACGAGGTGATTGACGGACAGCGACTGGAAGAATCGATCCGCCTTCGGGTTGGAGAGAAAGTCGCGCGTCCGCTTGGTGAAGATGACTTGCTGAAACTTGCGGAAAGGATCGTGTGGAACGTCGAACGTGTTGTCGCCCATGATCAGAATGCGCCGCGGCATCAGCGTAAACGGTATCTTGCGCTGGCCGGGTGAGCGATCGATGCAGTAGGGCGGAAGTCCGCGAAGCGATTCACCGGTGCGGTGCGACTCCAGGCTGGAAACCATGGGCAGTTGCTCGGTGCGTGCCCAGATCATCAGACGGCGGATGTTCGGGAGAATCTCGGTCCTGTTTGTGACCGGAAGTGCTCCCTTCGGAAGAAGCAAGTCGCACTGCGTATTCAAATCGACCAGGATCCGGTCGAACGAGTACCGACGCGCGTGGCTGGTCATTCCCGCCTCCCCACTTGCTGGTCAGTCGCGCCGCCCACCTGAAACGGACGAAAGTCACAACCCCGAACGGGGTCGGAGCGGCTGCATGCTTCCCGAGAAAAAGCGATTCAAGATGATCTTGTGAAATGCTCGGAGATTCCGCTGCATTGCATCGCAATTTCCCCTCGATGTTTGAATGATACACCGCGATGTTTCAGAAGGCGAGTTGCCTTTTCGCTAAAGATTCGTTTTCGTTTCGCGAGCAATAAAAGTGCCGGCTGCCCCGCCGCGAATCAGACTTCGGAAGTCCGGGAAATCTCGCCGCTTACAGCGAAATCGTTGCAAAGCGTATGCACACTAAGGCCCACAGATTTTTCCCAATTTAACTTGGGTCGGACTTTCTGGCAGGCGACGACGATTCCTGAGCGCATCCGTTTGTAACGAATGCGGGGCAAATGCAACACAACTTGCTGCGCCAACTGAAAATATCACAGGCCACCGCATCCCCCGGTGAAATGCCACAGGAATACGGAGCGGACCGCAAATCCGCCCACTGCGTTGACATGCCGTCCCGCCGGGTCACAATCGACCCGCAGGGTGCCGGTTTCTTGCAGGGCAGGACTGCCGACGCAAGCCCGACTTGTCGAATCGGTCGCCGATGTATGGAGGCTCGATTCAAGGATGAAGGGAATGACGCCACGCGGGAAAATGGAAACGTCGGTGAAGTCGGCAATGCGTTCAGTGCGAACCAGAGCCGCGGCGCCGCAACGATTTGTTGCCGCTTGCGCGCTCCTCATCCTCCTCATCGGCGGTTGCGGCGAGATGGAGTGGAATCCGACCTGGTGGACGCAGCCGTCGCGCATCGTGCGACCATCGGGCTCGTCGCGGCCGGAAGCGGTCACCGGTCCAAGGGAAAGCAAACCCGCCGCTCTTGAGCCGGTGGAACAAGAACGCGATGCGCGGAGCGAGGAACCGCGCGAGGCCCCGGAACCGCCTCCTCCCGCTCCAGGCCGGCAGCCTCACATGATCGAAGTGCGCGATGCATCGGCGCGGGCTCCGCAGCCGGCGGCGCGGCCCGGTTCGCCGGCCCCGGCGCCCTCGGCCGCGGCGTCTCCAGAAAATGTCGGAAGTGTGACACCATCGCCGGCGGATTCCGGAACATCGGCGCCGCCCCCGGCCGCTGTTGCCGCCGCGCCGTCGGCCCCGCCGTCTCCGCCATCACGAATTGCTTCCGCCCCACCGAGCCCGGCTCCGCCGCCTTCGCGCGCCGCCGCCGCGCCATCGCAGGCGGGGGGGCGCGTTTTTTACAACCTGTATCTGCGCAGCGAAGCCCCGTCGGGTGAGGACACGAAACGCGGCGAAGGCTTGGTCATGCTTCAGCACGTCGGTGCGCGAACCTGCGGCCAGACCCTCGAAATGTTGTACGTCCCGACCGGCCGGCCCGGCAGTCTCAGCGAGACGTATCTCATCTTTGAGAACCGTGCCGAGTTCGACGCCGCATCCGCCTTCGCGCCGAAGCTCGACGTCCTGCCGTCTACCGAACCGGACGAAGGCCCCGGTTCGCAGGGGCTTTTCCGCTCCGGAATCGCGATGTTTCTTGAGGTGATTGAGTCCGGCGTCGTGGTCGAGGAGGATTTGATCGCCGCCTGCGAACGGCGCCTGACCGAGGCGGCGAATGCGTCCGATCTTCCGACAGTCGATCGCTGGGCTGCAGGGGTCTTGGCCGGGCGGATTGCCGCGGCCTATCGATACGACCAGGTCGCCGCGAAGAGCCACAATGCCATGGCTGAAAAGCTGGTTCCGCCCGGCTCGATCGAGGCGATGACGTGTCAATGGTGGACGGCAGAAGCGCTGACCGAACAGGGCAAGCCGTCGGAGGCGGCGCTTGTGTATGAGGGGATCGTCGCGACGTTCGCGGCCAGGTACGGCAATGCGCATATCGTGCGCCGGGCGACCGCTAATCGGATGCAAAAAGGCGGTTGACGAAGCCGCTCGGCAATGGCGCGACATGGAAACGCCCGGGTTCCCGCCGGGTGTGCATGCCGATTGCGGCGCGCGGGCGTGGGACGGCGCCTCGCGTCAGCGGTCAGACCGCCGTGCCTGATACGTCATCGTTACGGGCTGAACCGCTTCGAGCTGCCGCAGATAATCGGCCAACTCATTCTCCGAAAAGGCCTGCAAAAACTCCCGTCGAGCGGACCGGTTGATCTTCATGATCCGGTCGATCAATTCTCGCTTGGACATGTCGCTGTGCTCCGCGCGGACGCCAGATTGCATGCGCGTCTCTCCGGTCCGGTCCCCGAATGCGTCGTCCCGGGAATGGGCCGTCTCAGGATTCATCTGCAATCGCGTCTCTTCCGGGCGAATGGCCGTGCAAGCCGTGGGTCGGGCGGTCTGGCGCTGATTCGTATCGGATGAGGTCTGATTGCGACTTTAGATACGGCGCGACAGCGGTTCGCGTTGCGACGCGGGGCGGCCCCGCCTATATTCCGACACGGAATCCCGTGTTCTGGCCGGCTGTCTTCGCGGCGAGCTTCGGAGGATGAAACCCACCATGTCGGACCCGGCACGTGCGACCGAGTTGCAGGACGCGGCGGCGGGCGCGCGGGCCGAACCGGCAAAGCCGTCGGCGAATAAACATCACGCTCAATCGCGGCATGCTGTTAAACACCGCGCCCGAAGCCAGTTCGACGGGTGGGCCCGTACCTACGACCGCTCAATCGTGCAGCACCTGCTTTTCCAGCCGTCTTATCGGATGTTCATGGAGGAGCTGTACGCCTGGCGGCGCGATGACCCGCGCCCCTTCGACCTGCTCGACATCGGCTGCGGCACCGGCACCTGGGTGGCAATGGTGGCCGCCAGTTCCCTCAATGCGGAGCGGCTTGTCGGGCTGGATTACTCCGCCAGCATGTGCCAGGTGGCCCATGGCAAGGCGGCGGCCATCGAAGATGCCCCGGTCTTCGTGAACGGCGACGCTGAGCACCTTCCATTCGCCGATGCGTCTTTTGACGTGCTTACGTGCAGCAATTCGTTTCACCACTATCCCCACCAGGAGGCGGCGATCCGCGAGATGCGGCGGGTTCTGCGCCCCGGGGGGAGGCTCATGCTCATCGACGGTTTCCGGGACAATATCATCGGCTGGGTGTTGTTTGACGTCTTTATCACCCGGGCGGAAAGCACCCCCCAGGCCAAGGTTTTTCACGCCCCCTGGAGCCTGATGCGCCGCTATTTCGAGGAAGCCGGACTCCGGCAGATTCGACAGCGGAAAGCCAATATCTGGGCTCCCATCTACATCACGATTGGCGTTGCGTAAGGCGACGCCCGGGGGCCGATGCCGGCAGGTGATCGTCACATCCCGCGCGGCCGGGCATTGGTCGCCGTGACCCGATGCGGGTAAGCTAAGGGCCTTGGATTTCCGGTCGACATGGGACCCTTCGCGAATCGAGGCCCCCTCTCCCAATGAGCGAGACCCGAATCGAATACTGTTCCCCCGGCACCGACGGCAGCACGGCGGAAAAGCATGTGGCCGACCTTCGGGCCGTCCTCGAAGTGTCGCGCGACCTTGCCGCGATTTCCGAGTTGATATCGCTGTTGCAGAAAGTTGAGCGCGCCGCATTGAAAGTCCTCGAGTGTGAGCGGGCTACCGTATTCCTCTATGATCGCGATAAGAACGAGCTGTACAGCCGGCTTGCGACCGGAGTCGACGAGATTCGCTTTTCCGCTGATCGGGGGATTGCCGGCGAAGTACTTCGCAGCGGCGAAGTCATCCATGTTCCCGATGCGTATGCCGATCCGCGGTTCAATCCCGATATCGACCGCAAGACCGGCTTCCGCACGCGGAACATGATCACGTTTCCGCTGATCGGTTTCGACAATCAGGTCGTCGGCGTGCTTCAGGTGCTGAACAAGTCCAAGGGCAGCTTCGACCCGTGGGACAACGAACTGGTGCGCACCTTTGGCGCGCAGGTCGGAGTCGCGCTCCAGCGACAGCTTCTGCTCGAACACTACGCCGAAAAACAGCGTCTCCAGCGCGATCTGTCCATCGCCCGCGAGATTCAGCAGGGGCTCATTCCCGAAAAGGCCGCGGAGGTCCCCGGCTTCGACGTGGCCGGGTGGAACCGGCCCGCCGATGAGACCGGCGGCGATTGCTACGATTACCTCACTCTCGCGGACGGCTCGCTGGCGATGATCGTCGCCGACGCGACCGGACACGGCATCGGCCCCGCGCTGATGATCGCCGAATGCCGAGCTCTGTTTCGTGCCCTCGTCTCCGTGTCGCACGATCTGACGGAGATCGTGTTCCGAATAAACAATCTGCTCAGCGAGGATCTGCCCGACGATCGATTCGTCACCTCATTCTTCGGGCTGCTTTCCCCGAAGGAACATGCCGTCTCGTACCTGTCCGCCGGACACGGTCCGATCATCCAGTACATCCGCGAGCGCGATGAGTTCTTGGAGCTTCCCGCGAATGCCATGCCGCTCGGAATCATGCCTGACATTCCGTTCAATGCACCCGACCGCTTTGACATGAAAAAGGGCGACATGCTCGTGGTTGTTACCGACGGCTTTTTCGAATGGCAGAACAACGAACACGAACAATTCGGCATGGAGCGGATGTTTGATATCATTCGCCGCGACCGGGACCGGCCCGCCGCCGAGATCATTCAATCCCTCTACGCTTCGGTGCTCGCCTTCGCGCCGGGCACCGTTCAGGGCGACGACCTGACGGCCATCATCGTCAAAAGGCTCTAGCCGCAGAGATCGAACGAGCGCACACGATCACCCGGCGGCGAGATCCGGATTCGACGAACACGCGACGATTGGAGGTTTCGATGCGTCTGTGCCAGTTTTACCTTTCGGAAAAAGACCGGGCCGAGGATCTCGCGCGGCGCGTGCCGGAGAGGGGTCGCCTCGGGGTGCTGGTCGAGGGTCGCATCGTTGACATTACTGATCGGGCCGCCCGGCACCACGACATTCGTTCTCCGCAGTACGCCGGCGTGCTTTCGGCCAGCGTGGCCGGACTTCCCGAGTGGGCTGGCTTTCGAGAGGAAGTGAAGAATCTTGGCGGAGGCAATGGTGTTGATCCGGCAAAGGTGTACTTCGGCCCGTGCGTGCTTCGTCCGTCGCAATATCTCGACTTCTACGCGTTCGAACAGCACGTCATGACCATGCGCAAGCAGCGCGGGTTCGATTTTATCGTGCCCGAATGGTACGAGATTCCCGCGTACTACAACTCCAACGCGACGAGCATGATCGGCCACGGCATGACGGCGTACTACCCGCCCGGAGAGGAGCGGATGGACTACGAGTGCGAAATGGCCTGCGTCATCGGCCGGCCGGTTCGCAACGCGACGCCGGAGACGGCGCGCGAGGCGATCGTCGGCTACGCGGTGCTGAATGACCTCTCCGCCCGGGCGAGGCAGACCAAGGCCATGCCGATCAACATGGGTCCCGCGCCGGGCAAGGACTTCGCCAGCGCCCTCGGGCCGTATCTCGTGACGAAGGATGAGATCAAGGACCTCGGCGCGCTGGGCATGCGGGCGTTCGTGAACGGTGAGAAATGGACTGACGGGCATTACGGAACCGTCCAGCATTCGTTTGAGGCGATGGTGGCCTTTGCCAGCACCGCGCGGTGGCTGTACCCCGGCGACGTGCTCGGCAGCGGTACGGTGGGCGGCGGCTGCGGGGCGGAACTGAAAAGGTTTCTTAAGCCGGGCGATACGGTTCGCGTGGAGATTGATGAGCTGGGTTCGGTCGAGAACCAAGTGGAACACGAATCACGGAACACGGCTCAGTGACCATGTACATTGATCTTTCCAATACCGAGCATTCCTTCCGCGCCATGCACCGGCTGTATCTCTCCTTTGTGCAACCCCGGCCGATTGCGTTTGTCTCTTCCATCAGCGACGAGGGGGCAGTCAATCTCGCGCCGTTCTCGTTCTACAACATGCTTTCGGCGAACCCGCCGGTTGTCGTTTTTTCGCCCGCATTGAATCGCCACAGTCAGCCGAAGGACACCCTGCGCAACATCATGGCCACAAAGGAATTCGTCATTGCCACGGTGACCGAGTCGATCGCCGAGCGCATGAACATCTGCAGCACTGAGTTCCCGCATGGCGTCAGCGAATTCGAAAAGAGCGGACTGACGCACGCACCCGCCCGCCGCGTTCGCCCGCCATTGGTGAAAGAAAGCCCCGTTAACATCGAATGCCGACTGCGCCAGGTCATCAGTCTCGGTGACGGGCCCGCGGCAGGTCAGGCTGTCCTCGGCGACGTCCTTGCGGTTCATGTCGACGAATCCGTGATCGTGCCGGGCGACATGGTCTGCGACCCTCAGAAGCTGCGGGCCGTAGCGCGCATGGGGGGCTCTCTGTATTGCCGTTCAGTTGACACATTCAGCCTGGAATCCATTCGCGATCCCGAAGAATTCGAGAAACACGGACCCGCCAGAATCGTATAACACATCATTGCCGCCGGATGAACGATCCGCTTACGGACCGGACGGTGGCCAGAAAACGGATACACACACCGGGCTATGGACGAGCAGATTTCTTCTACCGGAGAAGCGCAGCGCTCGTCGTGGGGGGCGCAGTTCCTCGGGCCGATCCGTTACTGCTTCCGTCCGTCGCACTGCGGTCCGATTGCAGCCCGCATGGCCACCTCCGCCTGGCTGTGCAATTTTCTGCTGGCCGCCGTCCTGGCATTCGTGCTGATCTCGGCGCTCGTTGCGTGGAATGACCGTGTGCGCAACTACACCATGGACGGTCGCACGATGGTCGAGACCCGTGCCTGGAGCGATTTGCTTCGGGAGGCGTGGGGCGCCGATGCAGCATACGAATTGATCGAGCAGTTCTTCGCGGTTGGCATGGTCATCATCGCCCTCGTGTCCCTCGCAACATGGGTTTTTCTGATCGATCTTTACCGCCGCGGTCGGGTGGCGCCGGTGATCCTTTGCGGCGCGCGCATCGCCACTGCGGCAGGCTGGCCCGCGATGCTTCTGGCGGCCGGGTTTGGCGCGGCGATCAATCTGGCCGACCACCACGATCGCTACGAGCGCGCCGTCGGGGTCTCTCGCAGGTTACACGTCGCCGACTTGGTCATGTTCTGGATTTTTCCCACGGCATGTCTCTTGCTCATTGCGTGGCTCGGTCGTGCCATGCGCTCCGCCTCCCGCGGGCACGTCGAGCCCGCGGCGCCGCTGTGCGAATTCTGCGGCTACGACCTGACGCATCTGCCGGCCTCCCGAACGTGCAGCGAGTGCGGCACGTCCGTCGAGCGTTCCCTCGGTGAGAGCGCCGCCCGCCGGGGCATCGCCTGGGAGACGCGCCCTGGGCTGCGCAGCGGAATGGCGGCGTGGGCGTCCGTTCTCTTCCGTCCGTCCATGTTCTTCCGTCAACTGCGGCTGCGAAACGGCAGCTCCGCCGCGATTCGCTTTGCACGACTCAATTACCTGACGATGGGCATCGTTGCATCCGTCTGGATAGCAACGCTTGTGCTGATCGGTTCTCCTCCCGCGGCTTCGGGTGAAGTGCCGCTCGAGGTTGCGCTGGGTCTGGGGTTTCTGCTATGGGTCCCTCTCGTGGGTCTGATGCTCCACCGCCTGATCCTCGCCCTCATGGCGACCGGCTGGATACTTCGCGGTTCCCTGCGTGACGCCGTCTGGGGGCTGAAGGCCGCTTACTATGAATCGGCCTTTCTTTGGGGATTCTCCGCGTGGACGGCCCTGAGCATGACCGTTCAGATCCTGTTCTTTAACGAGGTGCGGGCGATTCAGGAATGGACCTTCGGCCGGCGCATGTTCATCCTCGGCGTCCCGATCGAGGTATTCACGATGTTGTCCATGGAGGCGCTCCTGTGCCTCATCTGGGTCTGGCGGTACCGGCAAATCTATCTGGCGATAAGATGGAACAACGCATGAAAGGGAACGACGCGCCGAATTGACCACCGACCCGATCATCTCGAGCACCGCGAACCTCCGCATCAAGGCCCTCGCCCGTCTCCGCGCGCATCGCGGCCGGTCCGAGGGAAACACGATTCTCGTTGACGGCCTGCGCGAAATCCGCCGCGCCGCCGAGGCCGATCTCGAACTGCTGGAAGCGTTCTATCTTTCCGAAGGCGCAAGTCCCGAGTGCCGGGACGTCGTCGAGATCTGCCGGCGCCGCGGCGCCAAGTGCATCCAGGTCAGCCCGCATGTCATGGAGAAGCTCAACTACGGCGACCGTACGACGGGCCTCGTGCTCACGGCTGTGCGGCCGACGCGAACCTTCGCCGACCTGAAGCCCGGCGACCGCCCGCTCATTGCGGTCGTTGACGCGATCGAAAAGCCGGGGAATCTCGGCGCGATCCTCCGCAGCGCCGACGGTGCGGGCATCGACGGGGTGATCGCCGCGGACCCGATCGCCGACGTATATAGTCCCAACGTGATCCGGGCCAGCATCGGGACGATTTTCACCGTTCCGCTGGTCGAAGCGGCGGGCGGCGAGGCCCTGGCCTGGCTTCGCGCGCGCGGCCTTGCGCTCGTCGCGGCCTCGCCCAAGGGCGCGCGACTCCACACTGAGATCGACTTCCGGCGGCCGACGGCGATGGTCTTCGGGTCGGAGGCGCGGGGCCTGGGCCGGGACTGGAAGCAGGGGGACATCGAGCACGTCCGCGTGCCGATGATGGGGGCGGCGGACAGCCTGAACGTGTCAGCCACTGCGGCCCTCTTTTTCTATGAGGCGCGGCGGCAGCGCGGCGCGTTAAAATGAGTCGTGGCGCAGGTGTCGCCCCATTTGAAGGAGGTCCTCCCATGGCCAACATGCCGTTTCCATCCGATCTGCCGTTCTCGCTTCAGGGTATCCGCAACGAGTTCGACCGCCTGCTCGATCGCGTCTGGCACGGCGGGCTCTCGACCGCGCCGCTGGACGGCCAGGACTGGGCCCCGTCGATCGACCTCGTCGAGGGGGCCGACGCCTATCACCTTCGCCTCGAGGCGCCGGGCATGACCGCCGAGGAGATCGACGTTTCCATCCTCGCCAACGTGCTGACCGTCAAAGGCTGTAAGAAGCCGGGGCGCGCGCCGCACGAGGGCGAGCGGACGCTGCGCGCGGAATGCCGCTACGGCAGCTTCTGCCGCCGGATCGAGCTGCCCGGGTCCGTCGCCGAAGACGGCATTTCCGCCACGTGCCGCCTGGGTGTCCTCGAATTGACACTCCCGAAAAAGGCGGAGGCCACGGGGCGGACCGTCAAGGTAAGCGGGGCGTAGCCGTCGCCGCCGGCGGCCGCGGCGACATCCACTCACGCTTGCCCCCGTAACCGAGCCCACGCTCTTTTGTCCCGCGATGGACGCGGGCACCGCGCCGCAGCCGCCCGCGCTCGGCCGTCCGATCCCACCTTTTTTGACGGGTTGCGCGGGATCTGCCGCGTGCCCGGTCGGCGACGGACGGGAGACGATCGTGGGAGATTTTTTCGCGGGTCGGTGCGGGGGCAGCACTGGTCCGCCTGGGGCGCGAGCACAAAAAAAAAAGTAAAAGCCAAATCTGCCAGAATCCGCCTGAATGCTGCTGACATGCGGCCGCGCGGTCGAGTCGGAGCATGCCGCAGGGCCGTCGAGGCCTTCGATCACACCTGCTTGCTCCGCGCTCGCGCGCAGAGGCGAGATAGCCCCGCGAAAAGAGGTGGGCCGTGGCGGCCGCGCGGGGATTGTGAACGGCGGAATGGGGACATCGCCGCGCGGGCGAGGGGCGCGTCGAATGCGGCGCGGGGCCCCTGCCCTCCAAAAAATATGTTGCATACATTTGCATAATATGCTATACTGGTCTCATGGCGGCGAAGGAGGACAGGCAGGCGGCCATCCGGCGGCTCGTGGCGGAGGGGACGGTCGCCACCCAGGCCCAGATGCGAAAGGCGCTGAAGGCGCGCGGAATGGCCGTCGACCAATCGACCCTCAGCCGGGACTTCATCGAGCTGGGCATTCGAAAGGTCGCCGGAAAGTACATCGTCGACGCGGTGGTCGCGCCCCCGGTCGGCGACGTCGATCTGTCGGCACTGGTTGTCCGCTGGACGACCTGCGGCCCGCATCAGATCGTCATGCACACGACGATCGGACAGGCCCAGGGCGTGTCCATCGCCATCGATCAGAAGGCCGAGCCGGCCATCGTCGCCACCCTGGCGGGTGACGACACGATCCTGGTGCTCACAAAGAGCCGCCGCTCGCAGGCCGTGGTCCTGCGGCGGCTGGCCCAGTGGTTTGGAGACAAGCATGAAGCATGACAAGAAATGCGTTCTGGCCTATTCGGGCGGCCTCGACACGTCGACGATCGTAATCTGGCTTGCCCGGCAGGGGTATGAGATTCACGCCGTGCTGGTCGATGTCGGCCAGCAGGAGGATCTTTCGGCTCTCGCGGAAAAAGCCTTGCGCATGGGGGCGAAGACGGCGGTGATTCGCGACGCCAAGCCCCTGATGTACGGATCGGTCGTGCCCTACGCGATCGCCCTGGGCGCGACGTATGAAGGGAATTACCGCCTTGGCACGGCGCTGGCCCGGCCGTTCATCGCGCTGGAGCAGGTCCGCACGGCCAAGGCGCTCGGCGGCGCAACGCTCGTCCACGGAGCGACGGGCAAAGGCAATGACCAGATTCGCTTCGAGTTCGCGTATAAGTCGCTCGCGCCGGAGTGCCCGGTGCTGGCCCCGTGGAAGGTCTGGGACCTCGCCGGCCGGGCGGACATGATCGCGTACCTGCATGCGGCGGGGGTGAAGGATGACTTTGCCGTGGTGAAGGACTACAGCCTCGACGAGAACCTCTGGCATCTCAGCGTGGAGGGCAGCGAGCTGGAGGACCCCGAAGCGTTCGTGAATGTCGACAAGGTGCTCGGGACGGTGAGCAATCGCTTTTCGGGCGGCCCCGCGGCCGACACAGCGCCGACGATTGTTCGCGTGGCCTTTGACAAGGGCGTTCCCGTGGCGCTCGACGGCCTGCCGATCGGGCTTCCGCAGCTTGTAGCGCGGCTGAACCAGACCTACCGCGCCGCGCCCTGGGCATGGGACATGGTCATTGAGAACCGGTTTACCGGCATCAAGTCGCGCGGGCTGTACATCAATCCGGCGGCGAAGCTGTTGCATGCCGCGGTGGACGGCCTGGCGCGGGCCGTCCTGAACAAGCCGACCTACGACCATTACTGCGAGCTTGGCCGGCAGTACGGTACAATGATGTACCGGGGTGAATACTTCTCGCAGCAGCGGCTCGCGCTGGAAGCGACCGGCTCGGCCCTGATGAAACACCTGTCCGGCGAAGTGGCGGTGCAGCTCGTGCCGACGCCCTACGTCGCGCAGATTCGCGCGCCGAAGGCGATCTTCAACAAGAGCCTGTCCACGTTCGAGCGAAGCGATTACGCCCATGCCGACGCGGCGGGCTTCATTCACCTGAGCTGGCTGGGCCTGGTCGGTCCTCGCCCGGCGGAGGAACCGGATGGCGGCGCTGTGGAAACAGGATGGGACTCTGCACCCGACCTTTGCGGCGATCAATCGGTGTCTGAGCGAGGACTGGTTCCTGCTTCCACATGAGCTGAAGCTTCAGCGGGCGCATGCGCAGGCGCTGAGCGCCGCGGGGCTGCTCTCGGTCGAGGAACACCGCGCGCTGGCCGGGGCGCTGGCCCGGCTTGAGCGCGATCATGTGGGCGGGCCGTGTCCAGACTCAGATGCGGAGGACCTGCACACCTGGGTCGAGGGACGGCTGACGGACCTCGCCGGCGACGCCGGTCGCAAGATTCACACGGCGCGCTCGCGCAACGACCAGGTCGCGACGCTTCTCAAGATGTACGCCATCGACGCGGGCGGCGGGCTTGCCGAGGCCCTGCGCCGGTTGGCGCTTGCCTTCTGTCAACGAGGGAACGACTGGAGCGAACTGATCTTTCCGCTCCAGACGCATACGCAGTTTGCCGCGCCGGGGACGGTCGGCTTCTGGTCGCTGCGCTATGCCACGGCGTGTGAGCGTTTGTGCCGGCGGTTTGGCACGGCGGTTCGGCATTGGCGCGAAGAGTGCCCGCTCGGCAGCGGGGCGGTGGCGGGCTCGTCGATTCCGATCGATCGAGGGATTCAGGCGAGGCTGCTGGGGTTTGATCGGCCTTCGTGGAGCGCCCTGGATTCGACGACCAGCCGGGATGAGTGCCTTGAGTTGCTTGCCCTGGCCGCGCAGACGGCGCTGCATCTGCAATCGTTTGCGACGGACGTGATCGTGTTTTCGCAGACGGCGGTGGCGTGGACGCGGTATCCGAAGGAATTCGGCACCGGGTCGTCGATGATGCCCAATAAGCTGAACCCCGATGCGATGGAGCTTTTGCGCGGGGCCTGCTGCGAAATCGCCGCCGCGCACGGGCAGGCCGTTCTGCTGCTGAAGGGTCTTCCGAGCGGCTACAACCGCGATCTTCAGTGTATCAAGCCGCTCGTGCGGCAGACCGCGGCGCGGCTGGCGGAAATGCTTGAACTGGCCGCCGCGTTTATCGGTCGGCTGGAATTCGACCCGGCCCGTCTCGCCCCTTCTCTGGCCCAGGGGCATATCGGGGCCACATTGCGCATGGAGGCCAAGGTTTCGGCCGGCATGCCGCTTCGCCAGGCGCATCATGCGACGGCGGAGGAGCTTTCGGGAATGAAAGAGAGCGAAGAGGTAGAATGGTCTACGCAGGTACACAGGTATCAGACCGTCGGCTGTGCGTCTCCGACGGAAACGCGGCGCGTCGCGGCGGCTCTCATGGCCGCCTTGAAGGAGTCGGATCGGTCTTGAGCACCGACGGACAGGCCAACGGCAAGCGCAATCTGGGGCGGATCAGGCGAGTTGTGGTCAAGGTGGGCAGCGCGGTCATCGCCGGAAACGGCCGGCTGCGCCCCAAGGTGATCGAGGGCGTCGCCCACGATGTCACCATCTTGCGCCGGCAGGGGATCGAGGTCATCATGGTTGTCTCCGGTGCGGTTGCGGCCGGGTATGCCGCGATGGGCCTGGCCGCGCCGCCGAGCGAGGTCGTCGAACGACAGGCCGCGGCGTCGGTGGGACAGCATCGGCTGATGGCCATCCTCTCGAAGGCCTTCAAGCGTCACCGCACGCACGTCGCCCAGCTTCTGATGACCTCCGACGACGTCGAGAACCGGCGCCGGTTCATCAGCGCACGGCATACGCTTCAGACGCTCATCGGCAAGGGAATCGTTCCCATCATCAATGAAAACGACGCGCTTTCGCACGACGAGAACAAGGTCGGCGACAACGACCACCTGGCGGCGCTCATCACGGGCCTCGCCTCCGCCGAATTGCTGATCGTCCTGAGCGTCGCCAAGGGCCTCCAGGCCGACGGCGGCGCGGGTCCGGTGATCCCGCAGGTCGAGGTCGGCTCGTCGATTGACGAACACATCGGCCGCACGACCAGCTCCAGCGGCGTCGGCGGAATGCTCGCCAAGGTGTCGGCAGCGCGGCTCGCCGCCCATTGGGGCGTGCCGACCATTGTCGCCCACGGTCTCGAGGTGGGCGTCCTGCCGAGACTCCTGGCGGGTGAAGTGCTTGGAACGATCTTCCTGCCGCGCGAGACGAAGCTCAGCGCCCGCAAGCAGTGGATCGCCCTGCGCGCCCGCTCCCTCGGGGCCATCACGGTCGACGCGGGCGCCAAACAGGCCGTTGTCGGCCGCGGTGCGAGCCTGCTGCCTTCCGGCATCCGCCGCGTCGAGGGCGAATTCACCATGGGCGCCCGCGTGGACCTGAAGGACGAAGAGGGCAACATCTTCGCGGTCGGACTGGTCTCCTATTCGTCTCACGAGATCAAACGGCTCCAGGGCAAGAAGCAGAGCGAGGTCCGCGACGTGCTCGGCTACGAGTACATCAAGGAGATCATCAACCGGGACGACATGGTTCTGCTCACGAGCTGACCGGGGAGGCGCACCGAAATGGCCACGGACACCGAATCTCTCGCGGCCCGCTCGCGCGAAGCGGCGGGCGCGCTCGCGCGCCTGCCCACCGCCACCAAAAACGCATGCCTAACTGAACTCGCCGGGCGGATCGAGTCCGGCATCGCCCAGATCAAGGAAGCGAACGAGAAAGACCTTGCCGCCGCCCGGTCGACTGGGCTGGGGGACGCGAAGCTGCGCCGCCTGACCCTGAGCGATGCCGGCATTCGTCAGATGGCCGCGGGGCTGCGCCAGGTTGCGGCGCTTCCCGATCCGGTCGGAGGCGTCACGCGCGACACCATGCTGCCGAGCGGCCTGCGTGTAAAAAAGGTGCGTTGCCCGATCGGCGTGATCCTGATGATTTACGAGGCGCGGCCCAATGTCACGATTGACGCTTTCGCACTGTGCTTCAAGAGCGGCAACGCCTGCATATTGAAGGGGGGACGCGAGGCCGCGCATTCCAACCAGGTGCTGAGCGGCATGGCAAAGGCATCGCTGGAGGGGCATGGTGTCTGCCCAGACGCGGTGACACTGCTTACCGGTTCCGACCGCGAAGAAATGAAGGCCCTTCTGAAGCTGAGCCAGTACATCGACCTGGTTATTCCCCGAGGCGGGACAGACCTTATCCGCTTTGTCCACGAGCACGCCCGGATCCCCATGGTGCAGCATTTTCACGGTGTCTGTCACATCTTCGTCGATGCAACGGCTGACGTGGACCGCGCTGTCGAAGTGTGCACCACCGCGAAGACGAGCGGTCCCGCCGCCTGCAACGCGGTGGAGTGCTATCTCGTTCACGAGAAGATCGCCCCGGTCTTTCTGCCGAAGCTCGTGGCGCGGCTGGCCGCGGAGAAAGTCGAACTTCGTGGAGACGAGGCCACGCGGAAATTCGCGGCCGGCGCGAAGCCGGCGACGGAAGAGGACTGGGGCCGCGAGTTTCTCGATCTGATTGTCGCGTGCCGCGTCGTGCCCGACATCGGCGGGGCGATAGAGCACATCCGCCGGCATGGCTCGAACCACACGGAGTCGATCCTGACGGCCGACGCAGCCAACGCCGGGCGATTCCTCGATGAGGTTCAGTCTTCCTGCGTGCTTGTGAACGCGTCGACGCGTTTCAACGACGGCTTCTCGCTGGGGCTTGGCGCGGAGATCGGCATCTCCACCAGCCGCATTCACGCGTACGGACCGATGGGCCTGGAAGAGCTCACCACGCAGCGCTACGTGGTTGAGGGGTTCTACCAGACGCGCTGAGAGCCCGACGGAGCACGATCGGCGTCCGCGCCAGCCGTCGCAATTGCGTCCCCGCCGCGGCCGCGGCTAGAATCCCTCCGCGATCGTTGATCCTCTAAGTTAATTCCGTGGAGGCGTGCCATGAAAAAAATCGCGGTCTGTCTTTCCGGGTGCGGCTTTCTCGACGGGGCCGAGATTCATGAATCGGTGCTCACGCTTCTGGCCATCGACCAGGCCGGGGCGAAGGCGGTCTGCTGCGCCCCCGACATTAACCAGGCCCAGGTGGTCGATCATTTGAGCAAATCGCCCGCCGCCGGCACGCGAAACGTACTGGCTGAGTCGGCCCGCATCGCCCGGGGGGAGATCGTCAACATCAAGAAGCTCGTGGCCGCGGATGTCGATGCCCTGATTTTTCCCGGCGGGTTTGGTGCGGCGAAGAATCTGTGCAGCTTCGCCACGGACGGCGCGAACTGCCATGTCAACGCGGATGTCGAGAAGTTCGCCGGTGACATCCTCGCGGCGCGCAAGCCCATTGGCGCGATCTGCATCGCCCCGGCGCTGCTGGCCCGCATCGTCGGCAAGAAGGACCTGCACCCGAAACTGACGATCGGCACCGACAAGGGCACGGCGGACGCGATCAACAAGATGGGGGCGCAACACTGCACTTGCGCGGTCACGGAAATGGTCGTGGATGAGAAGTACAAGATTGTCTCGACCCCGGCCTACATGCTCGGCCGCGGCCCGGCCGAAGTCTTTGAGGGAATCCGCAAGCTTGTCGGCGAAGTGCTCCGGCTCTGTGCGTGATTTCACGAGGCCGTCCCCCAGGGAATGTCCCCTCACGTTGAGCGGCGTCGCGCGATGAATTTCCAGAAGCTGCCCCGCGAATAACAGGAGTTTTCCGTGCAGAAAATTGACCCGGAGTGGGAAGTCTCCATTCATGACGTCAAGTCCATGCTCGACCGGGGTGAGCCCTTCGTCCTGCTCGATGTCCGCGAGAAGGACGAGTATGCGCTCTGCCGAATCGACGGCGCGCACCTTGTCCCCATGAGCGAACTCGGCATGCGCATGGACGAAGTCCGTCGCATGGCGGCCGGGCGTCCGGTCGTTACGCAGTGCCATCACGGGGGGCGCAGCCTGTCCGCCGCCGCCGCCCTGCGCAAGGCGGGCATCGCCGGTGTAAAAAGCATGGCCGGCGGCATTCACGCATGGTCCTTGCACATCGATCCGACGGTGCCGCGCTACTGACGCGCCGTGGTCGCCGGGTCGAAGTGCCTCCGCCCGCCGGTGTCCAGTTGCAACAGAAGTCCCTCGCAGGGATGCACGTCCAGAATGCGCCCCGTGAACACGGCCCCTTGTTCCTCCAGCGTGACCCGAGCGCCGATGTCTCCGCTGTGTTCGCGCCAGCGCGCCGCCAGGGCCTCATCGCAGCCTGCCCTTGCGGAGCCCGCCATTTCGCCCAGCTTTCGGAGGATTTGCCGGCCGACCGCCGTTCGCTCGATCGGCTGGCGTGATTCGATCTCGAGCGATGTGGCCCGTTCGCGCAGCTCCGGGGGAAAGTGTCCGACCTGCTGAAGACAGTTGACGCCAATGCCGACGGCGACGGCAAGACGCTCGCCGCCCAGGGCGCGCGTTTCGATCAATATGCCGCAGAGCTTCCGCCCGCGCACGTACAGGTCGTTCGGCCAGCGGATGACCGGCTCGACATCGGTGCTCTCAGCGATGGCCTCGAGCGCCGCCACGGCCGTGGCCATCATCCACCGACCGTGTGCGAATGCCGCGCGCGGCTCGACGAAAAGAGCGGTCATGTTGAGACCCGCTCCGCGCGGCGAGACCCACCGCCGCCCCAGGCGTCCGCGCCCGGCGGACTGGTGTTCGGCGATGACGACGGTCCCATCGGCGCCGTCCGCCCCTGCCGCGAGATTGAGCGCGTGGGAGTTCGTGCTGTCTATCTCTTCCAGGACAATCACCTGCCGACCCACGCGGCGCGTGCCAAGTTCGCGCGTGAAATCTTCGGCGCGGAGCAGATGCAAGGAAGATCCCCCGGTCATGCGGCGTCGAGCCCCAGGTCGAGAATTGGCGCGGAGTGCGTGATCGCCCCGACGGCAATGCGCTCGACGCCGGTCTCGGCGATGCGCCGGACCGTGTCCAGGCCGGCCCGCCCGCTCGCCTCCAGCTCGACCTTGCCGCGAAGCCCGCTCGCGTCGCGCAGCCGCACGGCTTCGCGCAGCGCGTCGGTTTCGAAGTTGTCCAGCAGGATCACGTCTATCCCCACGACCTTCAGCAGTTCGGCGAGCTGGTCCAGACCGTCGCATTCCACTTCGACGAAGGCGGGCGTCGCCGGCAGGGTGGACAGCCGGCTCAGCATCTCAAACACCGCGTGGGCCAGCCGGTTCGTCGGAATGCCCGCGAGGTGGTTGTCTTTGATCAGCACTGCGTCGAAGAGGCCCGTGCGGTGAGTGTGCCCGCCGCCGCAGCGGACCGCGTACTTTTCCAGCGTTCGCAGGCCGGGCGTGGTCTTTCGGGTGTCGTAGATTTTCGCCCCCGTTCCCGCGACGGCGGCGACAAACCGCGCGGTCAGCGTGGCAATGCCGGACAGGTGCTGAAGGAAATTGAGAATCGTACGTTCTGCGGCCAGCATCTGGCCGACATGCCCGGACAGTTCGGCGACCGCCGAACCGCGCGCCAGGTCGCCGCGCGGTTCGGCGGGCCCGATCCATCGGAGCGATATCTGCGGCGCAAGTTCCGCAATGAGCAGTTCAAGCAATTCGCGCCCGCAGAATCGTCCGGCATCTCTCGCCACCAGCCGCCACCGCCCCTGTCCGTCGAGCAGGTGGGGCGGCAGGAGGCGCGAGGTGACGTCGCCCTGCGCGCCGAGGTCTTCGTCTCGCGCGAGGGCGATCAGTCGGCGAACGTGCTCGGTGTTCAGCTCGTTGGACATAGATCTCTTTCGGCGAGGCGGGCCGCGGCGAGGATGCACCCCGACCAAATGGTCGGGTGCATGATATCGCCGCCGACCCCGCGCGAGAAACGCTCGTACCCAGTTCCCTTGGCGCGACGAATCGTCTGCGTGGCGCGGTCGTGGCGGCACGGTTTCGCGGATTCCAGCGGCCCGCCGCGGGGCTATAATGCCCGGCACAAACAGCGCCGGAGGAATGGGTCATGAGCGAACTGGCATCAAAGAAGTGCGTGCCGTGCACGGGCGGCGTGCCGCCGCTGCCGGCGGACAGGGTAAGCGAGCTGCTGATGCAGCTTCGCGGCTGGGGCATCGAGAAGGGGCACCATCTCACCCGGACATTTACGCTCCCCGATTTCAGGCAGGCCCTGGTCCTGGTCAACCGGATCGGCGAGCTCGCCGAGGCGGAGGGCCACCACCCGGACATCTACCTATCGTGGGGTATGGTCAAGGTCGAAATCTGGACACACAAGATCAACGGCCTGACCGAGAGCGATTTCATTCTGGCGGCGAAGATTGATGAACTCACGGCGCGATGAGGAGCGAGACAACCCGCGGCGTCAGGCATCCCACCGGTGGGCCTGAATCGCGGCGACGATCTCGCTGGCCAGTCGCACGGCGTCCACTCCGTCTTCGCCGCTGACCGCCGGCGGCCGTCCCGTGCGCACGCTCTCGAGAAACGACTCAAGCTCCGCGCGGAGCGGCTCGACGTCGTCCACCACAAGTGGTTCGACGTTGACCATCTTTCCGAAATCAAAATCGGCCATCTGTCCCAGGTCGTCGAGATTCCTGTCCTTCGCTAGCGCCAGGATGTCGAGGTTCTTGTCGCGCGTGATGACGATCCCGTTCTTGCGCTGGTAGTCCAGCGAGAGGTACGCCGTCTCCGAAAAGACGCGCAGCCGCCGGTCCGTCTTCAGCGCGAGGCGCGACGCCACGAGGCTCGCCACCGCGCCGTTCTCGAACACCACCCGCGCGTTGGCCACGTCCTCGTGGCGGGCCAGGACGTTGACACCCACCGCGTCCACCTTCACCGGGCGGGACTTCACCAGGTGCAGGATGATGTCGATGTCGTGGATCATCATGTCGGCGACGACGCCGATGTCCGCCGAGCGGAACCGAAAAGGGCTGATGCGCTGCGACTCGATGTACTTCGGGCGAATCTCCAGCCGCTGGATCGCCCGCACCACGGGATTGAAGCGCTCCGTGTGGCCTACGCCGAGGACGGCCCCGGCTTTACGGGCACAGGCCAGCATCGCCTCGGCCTCCTCGACCGAGCTGGCGATCGGCTTTTCGACGAGAACGGCCACGCCGCGCCGGAGGAGCTTTTCAGTAACTTCTCGGTGGTAGGTCGTCGGGACGGCCACGGTGACCGCCTGAACGTCCGCCGGAAGATCGTCCACGGAAGTCAGCGCAGCGGCCTGGTATTTCTGTGCCATTTCCTCGGCACGCGCGCGGTTGGCGTCCACCACGGCGATCAGCCGTGACTGCGGCAGTTCGTGGTACAGCCGGGCATGATGGCGGCCCATGTGCCCCACGCCGATGACGGCGGTGCGAATCGGGGCGTCGGTCACCGGCCGTTCCCCCCGACGGTGTAGAAGCGGGGCCGCTCGCCGTTTCCGTCGCGGCGAAGGGATTCGAGGTAGCGTCCGTAAACGCCGGCGTGGATGGACCGTTTGAGAAACTCGATCAGGTAGGTCGTGTGCTCGCCGAGGTTCCCCATGGTCTCCACGTCCGACAACCGCCGCGCGAGGCTGACCACCGCCGCACCGTTGCGGTCCTCCTTCTTGCCGGGCAGGAGGCCGTACAGCGAGCGCAGGCTGTAGTGATTGGTCGATTGGCTCTTTTTCGGGAAGAGTTTCTTATACACGTCGCGAAGCTGCTGGATGGCCTGTTCGTCAAAGCCCCAGCGCCCCAGGCCCTTGACGTTGACGCCCTGAATCGAGCCCTCGTAGCCATAGATCATGTACGGCGGGGCGTCCATCGTGCATCGGGCCATTCCGGTGATGAATGAGTAGCGGCCGATCGTCACGAATTGCTGAATCCCGACCAGCCCGCTGATCGTCACGTTGCTCTCGATGTGCACGTGCCCGGCGACCTGGACCTGGTTCGACAGAATGCAGTGATCGTCCACGAAGACGTCGTGGGCCAGATGCGTTCCGACCTGAAACTGGTTGTGACTGCCGATCTTCGTAACCCCGCCGGCGACTTCTGTGCCGGTGTGGGCCGTGACCCCTTCCCGGAAGATGTTCTCGTCGCCGATTATCAGCTCAGTGTCCGTTCCCTTGTACTTGAGATCCTGGGGTGCGGCGCCGATCACCGTGGACGGGTAAAAGAGATTGCCCTTGCCGATCGTCGTCTTGCCGAGAATCGTCACGTTGGGCATGAGGACCGTGCCGGCGCCGATCGTGACCTTTGGGCCGACATAGCAACCCGGCCCGATCTCCACGTCGTCCGCGAGCTGGGCCTTCGGGTCAACTGTCGCACTGGGTGCGATTTTGGGCATCGAGCATTCCTATCGAGGCGGCGGCGACCGCGCTATGAGAACCCGCCGCTTCCGCCTCCGTGCCGACGGGGGTCTTGAGCCGGTCGAATTGGCAAGCAGATTAATGCATTGCGGCGTTGTTTGGAAGCCGGTTGGGCCCGGCTGTCTTGCCCCGGGCGCACGTGCAAGACCGCTTGCACGCAACACCGCCTCCCATTGCCGGTCAGCTCTTACTGCTTGCCGCGTACAGACTTAGGCCGGCTCCGCGTCCACCATCATGAACTTGATTTCAGCCTGCGCCACCAGCGAGTCATTGACCGTTGCGACGCAGCGCACATGACCTGTTCGAGCCTTGACCCTGATCGTAACCGCTTCCAGGACCAACTGGTCGCCCGGAAGAACCGCCCGGCGGAACTTCACATGATCCATGGAGAGAAGCACCGCCACTTTTCCGGTGTGCTCCAGCTTCTGGGCGAGCAGCACACCGGAGAGCTGGGCCATGGCCTCAATGATCAACACGCCCGGCATGATCGGCTGGGTCGGGTAGTGTCCCTGGAAATAGGACTCATTGATCGAGACGTTCTTGATGCCGACCGCCCGGCGATCACCGTCCAGCTCCACCACGCGGTCAATCAGGAGGAACGGGTAGCGGTGTGGCAGAATGCGCCGAAGGGCCACAGCGTCCATCGCAGTCGATGTCCGCAGGCGATGAGACCGTTCATTGCGTTCAATTGTTTCGAGCAGGCGGCGGACCAGCTCGTGATTCAGGGCGTGTCCGCTCTTTCGCGCGAGAATCTTTCCGCGGAGCGGCCGTCCCGCGAGGTACAGGTCGCCGATAAGGTCGAGCACCTTGTGCCGCACGCACTCATCGGGATAGCGGAACTCGTTTCCGACGACGCCGCTCTCCCCGATGACCACGACGTCCTGGTAGGTCAGGTGTTTGCCGAGGCCGGCGGCCTGAAACTGCTTTGCCTCTTCCTCAAAGAGAAACGTGCGCGCCGGCGCGATTTCCCTGAGGAATGTATCCTCGCTGACGCGAACGGCGAAAATCTGCCGCTTGACGCGCGCCGACGGGCCGTAATCGAGGTCGTAGAGAATATTCAGGTCGTCCGTATCGGTGGGGACGGCGATTAGTTCAGCGTCGTCCTCGCAGACCCGGACGGTCTCGGTAATGGTCAACGGGCGCTGTTCGGCCTGCTGCTCGACGATGCCCGCCTGGAGGATGGCATCGACGAAATACTGGCTGCTGCCGTCACAGCCCGGCAGTTCCCCGCCGGTCAGTTCGATCTCGGCGTTGTCCACAGACAGGGCATGCAGCGCCGCCATGCAGTGTTCGACGGTTTCAATCGAAAGGGTGCCGTTTTTCAGCGAGGTGCGTCGGGCGCGTTTTGTGACGTTTGAGACGTGTGCCCGAATGCGCACCGGCGAGGGCGCGTCGGCCCGGACGAACACAATTCCCGTATCGACGGGGGCGGGCTTAAAGCGAACGGTGACCTCTTCGCCGGTAAAGAGCCCGCGGCCGCTGATCTCAGCCGTGTTCTGAATGGTGTGTTGCGGCTTCAAGCTTCTCAATTCGCCGTGCCAACTCGGCGACCTCGTCGTACAGCCTCGGAAGCTTTCGAATCCGCGCTTCGATCCGGAAGGCCTCGGAGCGCTCCTTTGCCGGATATCCGAACATCGTGACGCCCGGCGGAACCGCGCCTTCGATTCCGCTCTGGGCCGCGATCATTGCGCCGTTGCCGATCACCACGCCGTCGGCGACGCCGACCTGGCCGCCCATGATGACACCCTGCCCGAGGCGGGCGCTTCCCGAAATGCCCACCTGAGCCGCGAGGATGCAGAGCGGGCCCAGTTGGACATTATGGGCGACCATGACGAGGTTATCAATCTTCGATCCGCGGCCCACCACCGTGGACCCGACCTTGGCCCGGTCGATACAGGAATTGGCCCCGATTTCGACGTCGTCCTCGATGGTGACCGTCCCAATATGGGGCACGCGGCGGTGCTGCCCGTCGCGGAAAATATACCCGAACCCGTCGGCCCCGATGACCGTCCCGGAGTGAATGATGACCCGGTTGCCGATTGTGCAGCGATCGTAGATGACCACGCGGTCGTGGAGGAGGCACGCCTCGCCGATGCGGACCTCCGCTCCGATGCTGACCCCCTCGTGGATCACGGAGTCGTCGCCGACCGAAGCGCGGGGCCCGATGACCGCGTAGGCGCCGATGGCCGCGGACTTAGCGATCGACGCCGTGGCGTCCACAATCGCGGTGGGGTGTACGCCCATCGCCGGCGCCGATGGGGCGATCCAGTAGAGATCGAGGATGTCCGCGATGGCCGCGGAGGGGTCTCGGACGACGATGCCCCGCGGGTCCGAGCCGAGAAGGGCCTCCGTTCCGACGATCGCCGCGGCCCCGGATGCCGGCACCTCTTTTGCGTGCTTCGGGCTGACGACCCACGAGATGTCGTCGGGGCCGGCCTCGTTCAGCGCCGCGACGGTGCGGATGCGCTTCGCGCCGGCCTGCTCCGGGCCCAGAAACCGTCCGCCGCATCGCGCGGCCAGTTCGGCGATCGTGTGCTGCTGGGTTTGGGTCATTTGCGTTTTCTCATGGCCCGGTCCGCCGGCGCGGTTCGTTGCATGTCGGTTCGATGTTCGATGCCGGCGCGGCCTCTCACGGCGTGGTCGCCCCCCCGAGGAGCTTCTTCCCGCCTGCGGCTTTGTAGTCCGCATCGAGCTTGCGGATCACCTGGTCGGTGATGTCGATCTCCGGGACGTTGAATACGACCGTGCGTTCCTGGATCACGCGGCGCAGCGTCTGAACGGCCAGCTCGATATCGTCCGGCTTGAACTCGCTTCGCAGGAGGACCACGTCGTAGCCGCGCTCCTTTGCGATCTGTTCGATCACCTGGCGCGCCTTGTCATAGATGACCTTGGTCCAGTCGAACTTGTCCTGATCCATCTGCTGCTCGGTCACCTTGAGCCACACGTTGGCGTCGATGTTGAGCCGCACCAGGTCCTTGCGGCGGGCGAGAAAGTCCGGTGAACCGGGGCGAAACGCCGTCAGTTCGGTCTGCTTGTCCTCGATGACCTTCCGCCGCTGCTGCGCCTCCTGCGCCGCGGCCTCGGTCTGCTGTTTCATCATTTCGTTCAGGTCCTGAATTTGCGCGCATTCGTTGAAAATCCGCACCAGGTCGATGACCGCCACGCGATGATTGCCCCCGGAGGACGCCGGGGAAGCGGTCGGCTGACTCTGCGCGGCGCTGAAAGTGACGACGAGGGCGAGCCCGATGACAGTCGCGATCCAGCTCTTGTGGTTCACTTTTGAGTTCTCCTGGTATGGAAATTCCGTGGGTGTTTTTCCGTTGATCCTTCGGGCATTGTCGGGCCGCTGGCCCGAAACGCAAGGCGCGGCGCGCGTCGCCGCGCGAGCCCGCACCCCTCGCGGGCCGGCCGGATTCACCGCGTCATGCCGCGCCGCCGAAGCCGAAGCAGAAAGGGCAGCGTGACCGCGGCGCACAGGACCTCGGTCGCGCCGGTCGCCAGGAACGTGAGGCGATAGGCCGAAGCCTCTGCCATGTGCCGCGCCGCCGCCGCGTAGAACAGGCCGCCCGCCAGGGGGCCGAGCAGGAATCCGACGGAGCCGGCGATGTTGAATCCCGTGAAGGCGGCCCCGCGACCCTCGGCCGGGGCGAGATCGGCGCACAGTGCCAGGTTGGGTGCAAACATAACGGCACTCACCACGCCCGACAAAACCATAAGCAGTGCCATCGCCTCCGTCGACGCGTAACCGTAGGCCCCGAAGACGACGCCGAACAGGGCCGACCCCGCCGCCAGGGGCCAGGCCCGCCCGATCCGGTCCGCCAGCCGTCCCGCCGGATAGACCAGCAGCGCGAAGGGCACGAGAAACAGCACGAGCAGCCGCCCCCGCGCCGCAGGCTCCAGCCCGTGCACGTCCGCGAAGAAGAGCACGAGCGTGGAGACGACCACTCCCACGCAGAAGCGGTCCACAAAGGCGTACGCGTATGCAACGAGCAGCGCGCCGCGCGTTCGAAGCAGCGCGGCGACATCGCGGATCGATCGCCGCGGCCGGTCCGTGCCCGGCGCCTCGCGGACAAGGAAAAGGACGACCGCGGACGCCGCCACGCTGATAAGCCCGGAGACCAGGAAGACCGAGCCGGGCAGGTGCTTCCAGACTTCGCCGCCCAGGCGCGTGCCGCAGGCGGTGCCGAGCATCATGGCGGAACCGACGATTCCCATCGTCCGCCCCCGGCGGCTGTCGGTGGCCCATCCGGCGGCGATCGCCATAAGCGTGCTGATGGCGAGGATGTGCGCGGCGCCTTCGAAGAACCGCAGGAGCAAAAGCCATTTCAGCGAAGGGGCGACGTTCATCGCGCTGAGCAGAACGGCGTCGGCGGCCAGCGCCACCGAGGCGACACGGCGCCGGACCGCGCCGGAATCGGACAACAGGGCGATGAGCGGAGAGGCGAGGATCGCGCCGACCATGTTGATCGACATGAAGCTGTGTGTCCAGAATGATCCTGCGCCGTAGCGCACGCCCACCAGCTCCTTGAGCGGCGCCACCAGGAGGGTCACCGGCACCATTGAGAGAAAGAGCATCAGCCCGAGCGTGGCCACGGCGCGCGCGGCGCCCGTCTCGGTGTCAAGCGCGGCGACGGACCCGGATTGTGTGGAGACCTCGGCCATCTGGCTCACCCGAAGCAAGCGATACTCGCCAGGAATCGAGAGGGGGATTATAGAGGCAGCCGCCGAACGTCACACGTCCGGGCGGTCGCGCAAACGGACCGGGCCCCTACGGCAGGAGGCTGAAGTAGACGCTGCTGTACGCCATGCAGCCGAGCGTCCAGGGCATCCCTCGCGGGCTGACTGCGTGCGGGGCGATGATGAGCATCCAGATCGGGAGAAAGTCCAGGGCGTAACGGTAATGCCCCGCGCCCTGCGAGCCTGTCGTGTGATAAAGGAGCAGCCCGGTGATGACCGGCAGCGTCGCGAGCGCAAGTGCCCGCCGGACGCGGTCGCGCCACCAGCTTCGTGCCGTTGCCGCGATGCCGATGAGGATCGGCGTCGTCAGCCAGATGCTCGCGCCGTCGATGGCGGAGCAATCGGGATACAGCGCGCCCCCGCGGATGTCCCATGACGGGTAGTTCAGGTTCATCGCCGCTGCGTTGTGCGCGAGGTAGTGTGTTGAGAAGAGCCGCTCACTTCCACGCAGGCCGATCGGATCGCTTCGCCCCTCGTAAATCCGCCCGTAGCCGGTGTCGAGCGGGCTTCCGAACTTGAGATAGTTGAGTGTCATGGGTACGGCGGCAATGACAATCGCGCCCGCGAGGACGCTCCGCGTTCCCACTTTCGCACTGCCGCTACCTGCGGGGATGCCGCGCCAAACCAGCCACGCCAGCGGCAGCAGGTACAGCGCCGTAAGCTGCCTCGACCACGCCGCCAGGCACAGCCCGATCAGGCCGGGCCAGATGCGCCGGGGGCCGAGGAGATCCGCCGCGAAGATCAGCAGTCCCGTGACGGCGATCAGGTGGTTGATGAAATAGATGCTCGCTCCCGCCGTGCCGCCCCGGCAGCCCTCCAGGATCGGGAGCAGGCTTGTGGCGATGATCAGGTGGCCCGCCAGGACGGCCGCGCGCACGCTGCATCCGGTGACGGTGCGAAACGCCGCGAATGCCGCGACCGGAAGCGGAAGCCCGACGAGCATGACGTAATAGGGGGGATAGAAGCTCTCCGGGGCGGCGCCCGCCAGTTGCGTCAGCGTCGTGCCGACCAACGATATGAGAACGAACGCCAGCCCAACGACGTTAAACCGGCGATCGTCCGTCCGCGCGACTTCGTAGTCGTTCATCGCCAGGTCCAGCCGGCCCTTCTTCCATTGCAGTGCTTCTTCCAGCGCGGCATTGGTCTCCGGCTTCACGTGCCATTCGGATATGCGAATACGTTGTCCGGCGGTCAGTTGCACGCCGACAAGCAGCAGCGCGAAACAGCCCAGAATGAGCCATCTTGGCTCGCGACCGCGGTCCTCGCGCACGACAGGATGGGGGTGATTCACGATTGCATTATATCGGCGGGGGCTGGGAGCATAGCTTGATTCCGCCCGGCGTTGGCGGAGTCGCGCCCGTCGCGTCGGGCATTCAGTTCAACTCGGCGAGCTTCACGCCGACCTGGGCAATCTGCTCCCGAATGAAGGCGGATTCCGGCTCGAGTGCCAGCATGCGGACCAGAACGCAGGAAACCTGGGACCACGCTTCGTGCTTCATGAAGATGCTGTGCAGGTTATTGAGCATGCGCATCAGTGTGGCCTTCGTGCCCATCGGCTCGAAGGCCGCGTCATCAAGGCCGATGCGATGACCAAACAAGTGTGAAAGAAGCCGCTCGCAGCCTCCGCGCGACAGCACTCTGCCCCCGCCGAACGGGTCCACAAGCAACTCTCCCTGCCGGTCCAGCCGCTTGATCAGGAAATGTCCCGGAAGGCCCACGCCGAAAAACGGCCAGCCGAGCTGGCCCGCCACGTCCAGCCAGATCGCCGAAAGCGAGATAGGAATCCCCAGCCGCCGTTCGATCACGCAGTTGAGGAAGCTGTTGCGCGGGTCGGAATAGTCGTCTCGATTGCCCGAGAAACCCTCCTCCTCGACCAGCACGGCGCGCAGCGCCGCGACCTGATCCTCGGCGCTCTTGCACGGCATCCGTCGCACGCGCCGGCCCAGTCCGTCCAGTCGTTCGAGCCACTCGCCGGGGTCCATTCCGGGGCAGTGGTCCTGCGCGAACAAGAGCGCCGCCTCCGTCAGGCGAATGTCGGGGTCGTCGCGCTGCACAAGCTCGTCGAAGGGATGAAGCGTGTTCACGCGTGGGACTCCGAATGAAAATCGCGGCACGGGGCGGGCGCGCTACGGCTGCGGGACGCCCAGGCTCAGGGCGATGGCGTCGAACAGGGGCTCGATGAAACTGGCAAAGACCGACGATAGCAGGCTGGCCAGCAGCCCCGACAGCACCGTCTCAAAGGTCGAAAAAAGCACGTCCAGCAATTGTTGTCCAGGCGACATGTCATCCTCCAGATTCAATGTTCAGTGAAAACATGGTGTCCGACGCGCGCGGACCCGTCAATTGGGCGTGGAAGCTCCCGCAACGTTCGGCGGGCGGTCCGGCGCGGAAATCGGCGGGAGCGGCGCATGCGATGAATCCCACAGGTCGGCCGCCGTTGCCGCCCTGTAGGCGGCCTCGGCCTGGAAAAATGCGGTGGCGGCATCGGCCTCGAGCGCCGCCGTCGTCGCCGTGGCCTCCTCGCGCAGGTTCACGAGGAGAATCGTGCTGTTGCCCAGCTCGAAGCTCTTGCGTTCGCCCGCCTCCACCTCTCGCGCGTAGCGGAGACTTTCCCGCGTGCGCACCAGGCGATCGTGTGACGTCACCAGTTCGGAGACTGCGTTGCGCACGTCGGCCGCCACCTGATCCCTGGCGTATCGCAGTTCGGCGGCGATCTTGCTCAGCTTGGCGCGCGTGCTTCGGACCTTGCCGCGGGCATCGCGCAGCCAGAGGGGCATTTCAAACTGCACCTTCCAGGCCAGCTCGGCCGGCGTCCGGTCCATTGTCTCGGGCGCCCGGTCGAAGTCCTTTGAGGCTTCGAGCAGCATGTCCACCTTCGGAAGGAGCTTGTTTTCGGCCTCGCGGAAGTCCACGCGCGTCCGTTCCGCCAGCAGGCTCAGCTCGCGCGTTTCGGGCCGCCATGCCAGTGCCATATCAATGGCGTCCTGGAGGGAACCCAGATGCGGCGAAGCCGCCTCGGGAAAGACCGGCGGAAGCCGCGCCGCGTCCGGCAGAACCGGGTCGCCGCTTTCGTCCCGGAGAAACAGGGAGAGCAGAATCGTCGATTCCTGGAAGCCCCGTTCCGCGGCGATGACAATGGCCCGGCGCAGCTCGATCAGCCGTTCGTTATCGATCAGTTCGAGCCGGGGCAGGTCGCCGCTGTCCACGCGCCGGCGCAGCGCGCTGTTGCGGGTCTCGGCGAGGTCAAGAAGAGACCGCGCAATCGAGAGTTTCTGTCCCGCCCCGACCCACTTCCAGTAAAGCTGCGCCGCCTTTCGTCGAAAGGCGATCCGCTTGAGCTGGATCTTCGGCTCCGCCAGGTCGACGTCGATTCTGGCCCGCTGGAGTTTCGCCCGCCGCGCGTCGATCGGGCCGCCCTGGAGGATCGGCACCTTCACGCCCGCGCGCACCTCGCCTCCGCGGTCGGTCCGAAGATCGTCGTCGTACGAGGGAAAATCTCCCTGGCCCCACCGGTAGCCCGAATAAAAGGTCGTGCCCCACAGCGGCGTCGGCTGTTCGAAGACGCTGTTGAAGGTGTCGTACCGATAGTATCCCTGCGGCTTGTCGAGCAGTTCGGCTCGCGCGGTCAGATCGAAGCCACCCTCCGCCGACAAAAGGCCACCCTCGGCGATGTTCAGTTCCTCCTCCACCGCCAGGAGCAGCGGGAATCGGGCGTCCACCGAGTCCAGCACTTCGTCCATCGAGAGCGGCGCGTCCACGCGCACCGGCGCCGTCGTCGTCGACGGCGGCGTAAGCGGGGCGAGGGCGTCAGGCGGCGATTCTGAAACCGCCGCCGTCTGCCGGGGCGGTTCATTCACCGGGTACATCGGGCGTGCCGCGGCGGACATCGCCTCGCTCACCCGGCGCGGGCTATTCGGTTCGCCGAAACCGCACGCCGCGGCGCACACGACGCACACGACGCACACGGCGATGACCCTGGGAGCAAAGCCGTTCATTTCGCCTCCCTTTTCCCGCCGGCCGTCTGCGGCATCTTGTCCATCGCCACGGTCGGGGGGAAGCCGTTGAGCTGCCGCCAGATTTCATAGCCCGCGCGCACCTGGTCGAGCAGCACCCATCCATTGGCGCGCACCCCCTGGCGCAGATACCTTCGATCCGGCCACGGCTCGTCGTTTGCGTCCGGGACCACGAGGATTCGAAACATGCCCTGCCCGTCATCCTGGGCATCGACCAGCGCGACGCGCCCGCCAAAGGTTCCCACGGCCACGGAGGGCCAGCCCGAAAACTGCACGGCGGGCCACCCTTCGAACTGGAGCCGCACCGCGCGCCCCTCGGTGATGAGCGGGGCGTCGTTGCCGTCCACCCAAAGCTCGACCGCGAGGCTCTCGGTGTCGGGAACGAGTGTCAACAAGGGGTCACCCTGCTTGACAAGCTCCGCGCCGGGATTCGCCAGCATTCGCAACACCCGGCCGTCGCGCGGCGCCCGGACGACCTGCGTCTTCTGCCGCTCCAGCTTCACCCGCGCGTCGGTCAGATCCTTCTCCGCCAGGGCGACGTCGCCCTGCGCCGCATTCAGCTCCGCGCGGGCCTTGTCCACCTTCGCCTGGGCCTCCTTGCCCTTCTGGTCGCGCTCCGATCGCTTCGCGGATTCCTCGGCGCGGGCGGCGTCCACCTTGGCTTTTTCCGACTTCACCTTGGCCGCGGCCGCCTTGTAATCGCGTTCGGCTTTCTGGGCGGTCAACTCCGAGACGATTCCCTCGCTGGAAAGCTGCCGCTGCCGGTCGAAATCGAGACGCTTCTGTTCCAGGTCGGCTTCGGCGGCGGCCAGAGCATTTTCCGCCGCGATGACCTTGTTCACCGCGCTGGTGACCAGGCTGTCGGCCGCGGCGACGGTCAGCTCGCGCGCGTCTTCCAGCGCCGCGACCACCTTCACCGACGCGGCGACCTTGTCGACCCCCGCATCGCGCTTCTGCCGTGCGGCTTCGTATTGCTGCTCCAGCCGATCCATCAGTCCCGGGTCCTGGTCGGCGATCTCCAGCAGTCGGTCGCCGGACTTGACGACCGACCCTTCCAGCACCCAGCAATGAACGACGCGGCCGGACACCGGCGCCTGAATCGTCTGTTGCCGCTCCAGGGGCGCGAACGCGGAAACCCGGCCCGTGCCGCGCACGTTCTGCTGCCACGGCACGAGCAGCATGACGACCGGCATGGCGAGAAGGACCCACGCGAGGAGTCGCGACATTCGGCGGACGAATCGGGGCGATTCTACCAGGCCCACGGCCGGCAATTCCTCGACCGCCGCTTCGACACCCAACTGGCGATAGGCGACATTATGCATGACTCCGCCGCTCCTTTCCATCGACCGGATTTCTATTATCGTCCGCATCGGACTCCTCGTCCGCGCGTGTCATGCGCACGACCCGATCCATCCGCGCCAGCACGTCATCCCCGTGCGATGCGACAAGCAGCGTCCACGGTGCGCTGCGATCCAGCAGCGTCTCGAGCACTTTCCTCCGCGGCCGTACCTCGATGTCCTCCAGCGATTCGTCGATAACCAGAAGCGCCGGTTCGCCCACGATGGCCCGCGCGATCTGAAGACGCCGCGCCTGGCCTGACGACAGTGGGGCACCCCCGGTCGTCAGAACCGTATTCAGGGCGTCCGGCATCCGCAGCACCTCGTCGAGCAGGTCGACGGCCGCCAGCGCCTCGCGAATGCGTTCGTGGGTAATCTCGTCGCGGCCCAGGCGGACGTTATCGAGAATCGTCCCCTCGAACATCTCGAAGCCCTGAACAATCGCGACCGTGCGCCGCAGCTCGTCGAGCCGCAGGTCGCGCAGATCAACGCCGTCCAGCTCTATTCGTCCACCGGTCGGCGTGCGCATCGCGAAGAGCAGCTCCACCAGCGTGCTCTTTCCGCTGCCGTTCGGCCCGACGATTCCTACGCGCTCTCCCGGCTCGATTCTCAGCGTAAAATCGCGAATCGCCGGCGGCGAGCCCTCATAGGCGAACGTCAGAGAATCCACCAGCAGTCGCGCCGGGCCTTTCGCGCGGGTCCGTGCATCCCCGCCCTGGCGCTCCGCGGGAAGGTCCAGGAGCTGCCCGAGTTTTTCAACCGCCGCCATGAGGTCGTAGAAACTTTCGAGGTGCTTGCCCAGCTTGGCGAACGATGCCACGACAAGCGTAACGATAAGCTCGGCTGCGACCAGCTGGCCCAGGGTCATACGCCCTTCGATGACCAGCCAGCCGCCGATGCCCAGCAGGGCGGTGCTTGCCACCGCCTGAAGCGCCAGGGCTCCAACCGTCTGGCGAAAGAGGATGCTGAAATGCCGGCTCCGGTTGGTCAGGTACTCGCGCGCCAGCAGGTCCGCCCGTTCCAGCGCGTACTGCGGCCCGCCTCCGAGCTTGAACGCCAGCGGGTGCCGCGCCATCTCCTCGAGCCAGCCCGCTACCTGGTACTTTGCGTACGATTCGTCGATCGATGTGGCGATCGCCCGGCGACCCATGACGAAGATGATGATCAGCAGCAGGATGAGCAGCACGACGTCGAAAGCGAGCAGGATCGGGTGGTAGAAAGCCAGGACCAGCATGCCGATGGTTCCCTGGAGCAGGATCGCCAGCCCGTCGAGCAGGAGCTGCGCGCCCACCTTCTGCACGGTCAGTACGTCAAAGAACCGATTCACGAGTTCGGGCCCGTGCGTCCGATCGAAAACGTCGACGCGGACGCGCGGAAGTCGGTGCGCCAGCCGCGACACGACGCGCACGAAGATACGCCGTTGGATGATTTCCAGTACATAGGTCTGCATCGCCCGCAGGGCCGCGCTGATGGTCAGCCCGAAAAACAGAAGTGCCGTCAGCACGATCAGCGGCTGTAAGAGGCTGCCGAACGCGACCGTGTTGACGAGAAGCTGTACCGCCACGGGAACGGCCAGGGTCAGCGCGCCGACGCCGATCGAGTACAGCACGACCGACCAGATGTCCGACTTCTCGGGGCGAAGCAGGGCCATCAGCCGTCCGAATGGCGACGGGCCTACTTCTCCATGTAAATGCGTGTGCTTGAACAGCGTATTCATGTGCGTTCGACTCGCCGGTTTATTTCTTCAGGTCGCTACGGGCCGTCGGTAGCACGGAGGTCTCGACCCGAGCGGCCTGATCATGGTCATTTTGATGGAGTCTCCGCTCCGAGTCGCCGGGGAGATTCTCTCCGGAACGCTTCAGGCGCTAAGGCGGACTCGGGCCGCGGTCGGGGATTCTCGTAGAAGGGCGAGTGATTCGATCAGACGTTGAGCTGCGTGAACTGAATGGGCTGAATGTCAATCGGTATGGCTCGGCTGCGAATTTGGGTCTGGCAGGTCGCTCGGAATCGGGTCCGGATTGTCGCCGTGAACTCGCTTGCGAGTTTTCGAATGCTCCCGCGCGGCGACCGAAATTCGCGATCATTGCGGGAACCGGTTGTCTTCTGGCCCTCATGAAGATGCTCAAACTGTGAGAGGGCCGTGCGGATCTCGGTCCCTTCGATTGAGCCCGGTGAGCCAAGGGTCGCGGGCGAAACAAGGGCCAACAGGCCCGCGGCAAGGAATCTCACCGCGAGGCCGAAGAAGGCCTGAACGTTTCTTCTGAAAGCGTGCATCGAATCTCGCATCATGGCCGATTGGTATCGGCGCGTTCGCAGCCTTCCCCAGGCGATTCGTGCCCGCCTGGGACGACAGGCACGTTTGGTATAGTCTGCCAGAATCCGGATTTCCAAGAATCGCTCCCGCAGATCGCGATTGCGGCATGACTCGTCCGGCTTTCCGATCATCGCTTCTCCCTATATCATGCGTGCACGAATTGACGGGGGCGTTTGTAACTCCTTGAAAATACGAGACAAAGAGCGGAGCAATCGATCATGGCGGGACAACGAATCACAATGGGACCCGGCGGCAAGCTGAATGTGCCCGATCAGCCGATCGTTCCTTTTATCGAGGGAGATGGCACGGGTCCGGATATCTGGCGGGCCAGCGTGAAAGTTCTCGATGCCGCCGTGAGCCGGGCCTACGGCGGACGGCGTCGCATCGAGTGGCAAGAAGTCTATGCCGGCGAGAAGTCCTTCCACATGTTCAAGGACAAGCTCGGCGAGGCAAAGGCCTGGCTGCCCGATGACACCGTCAAGGCGTTTCAGGAGTATCTCGTCGGCATCAAGGGGCCGCTCACCACGCCGGTCGGCGGCGGGATCCGCTCGCTGAACGTGGCCCTTCGCCAGCTGCTCGACCTCTACGTCTGCCTGCGCCCGGTGCAGTACTTCAAGGGTGTCCCCAGCCCGGTGAAGCAGCCCGAACTTACCAATATGGTCATCTTCCGAGAGAACACCGAAGACATCTACGCCGGCATTGAGTTTCAGCACGGCGCCGAGGACTGCGATACGTTCAAGAAGCTCCTGTCGCAGAGCTTTGCCGACCGCTTCAGGAAGGTCCGCTTCCCGAACACCGCCAGCTTTGGCATCAAGCCCGTCAGCAAGGAGGGCACCGAGCGGCTCGTGAAGGCCGCCATCGAATATGCGATCGCCAACGGGCGAAAGAGTGTCACCCTCGTGCACAAGGGCAACATCATGAAGTTCACCGAAGGCGCCTTCCGCGACTGGGGCTATGCCCTGGCGAAGGAAAAGTTCGGCGCGGTGGACTACGAAGGCGGGCCCTGGCACGTCATCAAGGCCGGGGGCCGCGCAAGGCACGACGTCATTATCAAGGACGTTATCGCCGATGCGTTCCTCCAGCAGATTCTCCTCCGCCCGGCGGAGTACGACGTGATCGCCACGCTCAATCTCAACGGCGACTACATTTCCGATGCCCTCGCGGCCTGCGTCGGCGGAATCGGCATCGCCCCCGGCGGCAACATCAACTACGACACCGGGCACGCCGTCTTCGAGGCGACCCACGGCACCGCTCCGAAGTATGCCGGCAAGGACCAGGTAAACCCCGGCAGCGTGATCCTCTCCGGGGAGATGATGCTGCGCTACATGGGCTGGACCGAGGCGGCAGACCTCATCATCAGGGGCATGGACGGAGCGATCGGCGCGAAGACCGTGACGTACGATTTTCACCGGCTGATGGAAGGGGCGACGCTGCTGAAGTGCAGCGGATTCGGGGACGCGGTGATCAAGCATATGGGGTGACGGACATCAGGGCCGCGCGGCGGATTGCCGGCCCGATTATCTATCTTATGGAATCCTGGGCGGCCATTCGGTATCCTGACATGTGAACCGGAGGGCGATTCAGATGGCCGAGTCCCAGTCATTGCGAAGTTCGTTTCGCCGTTTCTTTGAGGGCTATCTCAGCAGTCTCGGGGGGCGCAGCGCATTTGGGCGGCTCATCCAGCAGGCCGTCGACGACGACAATGTCCGCCGGAATCTGATTGATTCGCCAATGGAAACTCTTGCCGCCGCCGGTGTCGTTCTGCATGAAGGCGTCGTCGTGGAAGTCCTGGAGAACACGGACCGCGTCATTCATATTGTCCTGCCGCCCCTCGTCACGGCCGAGAGCCCGCGGAGCTTCCCGTCATGAAGCCGAACCCCCTTCAGCGCGTCATCGAGAGAGCCTGCGCCGATGCCGCCTACCGAAGCGAATTGATCGCCGACCCGCGGCGGGTCCTCGCGGACGCCGGAATCGACGTGCCGCGCGACGTCGATGTCCGCATCCATGAATCCCGGGAGGACCGGCTCACAATTGTCCTGCCGGCCCGTGGTGAATCGTCGCTCGCCGAAAGCCGGTGCCGGCTGCCCGTCGGCCCCGTTTCCGACGTGCCGGAGGGCCTGTCGCTTGAATGGCAGGAATCCCTCAATCTGCCGAAGCGTACCCTGGTCGTCCGGGGGCGGGTCGATGCCGCCACCGCCCCAGCCATGCGCCGGGAGATCGAGCGCGCATTCGTGAATGTTGACCTCGACCTTTCCGGCGTGACCTACATCAGTTCCGCCGGCCTCGGCGCGCTGGTGGCGGCGCAGCAGGGCCTCCGCGGCCGCGACTGCAAACTGTGTCTTCGGCTCGTGCCTTCAAAGGTGCGAAACATGCTCGAGGTCGCCGGCATGCTGCCGCATTTCGAGGTGCATGACATCGACGAGTATCGCGAGGGCTTTCCCAAGGGGTCGGCCACGCTCTTCGGCGGCGTCGCCCCGACGAAGCCCATCACCGACGTGCCGTAGTCTGGTAGTGCCGCAATTCTGACACACTCTGCGGCTTCCGTATTGCACGCCACCTTCCACGTGACCACGGCGGCATCTCTCGACTCCGTAGGGCCGAGCCTTGTGTGGGCCGCGAGAGATTGCGCGCCGTCGCGTTCGGAGCGACAGGCCCGGCGCTTCGGCCGAGACCAACCGCTTTACAGGATCAGCATCGCGTCGCCATAGCTGAAGAATCGATATCGCTCGCGGATCGCTTCGCGGTATGCGGTCAGGATCCTCTCTCGCCCGGCAAACGCCATGACCAGCGCGAGCAGCGTGCTGCCCGGCAGGTGGAAGTTCGTGATCAGCGCGTCCACGGCGTGAAACTCGTAGGGGGGGTAAATCAGGATGTCCGTCCAGCCGCTGCGTGGCGCGAGCGGCCGCCCGTCCTTCACGATCGTCTCCAGAACGCGCACGCTCGTGGTCCCCACGGCCACGATCCGCCCCCCGGCGGATCGGGTTGCTGCGATTGTTCCGGCGTTCCCGGCGTCAAGCTCAAACCATTCGCGGTGCATCGTGTGATCGCGAAGGTCCTCGGCCTCTACCGGCTGGAACGTCCCGAGTCCGACATGCAGGACGACCTCGGCGACGCGCGTTCCGGCCGCGGCGATTCGCGCCAGCAGTTCCGTCGTGAAGTGAAGCCCGGCCGTCGGCGCGGCCACCGATCCCGACTCTCGCGCATAGACCGTCTGATACTGTTCATGGTCGAGCCGCGCGAGCTCGGCGTCGTCTCCCTCTCGCCGGATGTAAGGCGGCAGCGGCATCGAGCCGACCGCCTCCAGCACGCGATGAGCCGGGTCGGGCGGCTCGATCCGCACCTCGCACTCGCCCCGCTCGAGGTGCCGCACACATGTCAAGACCCACGGGCCGCCGGCAATTGTGAGCTTCTCCCCGCCTCTTAACCGTCCCGCCCCGGTCAGCAGGACGCGCCACGCGCCGGGCGAATCCTCCTTGAGAAACAGCCCGGGAATCCGGCCCCCGGTGGTCCGCCAGGCGACGAATCGTGCCGGCACGACGCGCGAGCGATTGAGCACGAGGCAGTCGGCCGGGCGCAGGTAGGCGTCAACATCCGCGAAGGAACGGTGTTCGATGCGGCCCGAGTCGCGGTGCAGCACGAGAAGTCGGGCGGCGTCGCGGCACTCCAGCGGACGCTGGGCGATCAGATCGGGGGGAAGATCATAATGGAGATCGGCGGTGCGAATGGCGTCACCCCGGCCGGACGGGCCGATAAAGGCTTTCTGTATCAAAGCCGCGTGTGAAACTTTACCCCGGTGCTCATAAATCCTACAATGAATTGCGGTCCAGGACCGACATCAAAGAATATAGAAGACGTGTTGAGCGATTCCCTGGGACATTGACAGCGTCCATGGAGGCGTACAGGCGTGTCTTCCGAGACAGGAAACAACCCCCTTCGTCGCTGGTTTGCGGGACTGGTGGAGGCCAGCTTTCAGGAGCAGGTGGGCCTTTGCGACCCGTCCATGCTGGACTACCTCACCGACCTGCTGACCGAATTCATTCACATTGAGAAGATCAATCTTCTGGGGGACGGCAGCGGCCGAAAGATCGCCGACGTGGCCGAGGCACTGGCCGTCGTGGAAGCCGGGCCTCTCGCCTCGAACGAGGAAAAGCGCCGCCGAATCCATCGTCACATCGGGGATTTCACGCTCTTCTGGACCGGCGTCTATCCCGAGAACCTTCGACGGATGCATCGCCGCCGCGACCGCGATGACCTGCTCAACTACCTCGAACAGGGAAAGCGTTCCTACGCCATTGCATCCGACCTGTCCTCCGGAAACACCCAGCCCCCGGCCAGGCTCCTCAGCGCCCTGAGCGAACAGTTTGAGTACTGCGTGTACGGCCTCGGTCTCGTCCGCAAGGAGTGGGAGCGATCCGATCCGGCGGGCTACGGGTCGATGCGGCTTATCTGGGCGCGCGGTTAGGCCGGGCGACCGTGCCTTTCGTCAGGCCGCGGGCCAGTTTCTCCGATGGCGGATTTCGAGAGCGGATCGAACAGAAGGGCCCGGTTACTCGCCGTCCGGCGAGGAGATGCCGGCCTGAACTTCCGTGGCATCAAGGTACTTGCGAATCCTGGCCCGAAGTGTCCCCGCGCGCACTCCCAGCTCGTGCAGGGTGGCTTGGGCAACGCTGCCCTCTTCGCGCGCTAGAGCAAGGAGAAGATGCTCGCTGCAAACGACCTTGCTCTCAAATTGCCGCGCCTCTTCGATGGCGACGGACATGACGTTTCGGAAGTGCGGTGTTCCGGGCAGCCGGCCGAAGACCCAGGTGTCTTCCATGCTGGCCTTCATGTGCTTGTCAACGATTTCCTTGGCCCGCGAGAGAGTCACCTCGGCGTCATTCAGAACCGCGGCGCCGACGCCCGTGCCCTCGCGGAGGATGGCCAGCAGCAGGTGCTCCGTTCCGACGTAGTCCTGCTCATACTCCCGCGCGATCTGCTGCGAGAGCTTGATGATCTGGTCCATGCGTGGCGTGAGTCGTGGATACATACGGAGCCTGGATCGCCGCGGTCCGGAGGACGGTCATCCTCTCATTCGTCCGGCACCGACACGCGCGACGCCGCCGGGCCGTCCGTTTCGACCACCCTTTTCTTGAGGAAATTGTACCCGAGACTTAGCACCGCTACAAGCACGCTGAAGATCAGCGTGATCCGCAGAATCCTGAGCCTGTTCTGGATTTCGCGGTCCCGCCACTCGGCGAGCCGCTTGTCGATCTGTTCCAGTTTCTGGTCGATCCGGGTCTCGATCTCATCCAGCTTCACGCGGATGTAGTCGTCCGCCGCTCCGCGAATCCGCTGCGCGATGCCGCCGACCACGCCGTGCTGTTCCACCTGTTCCCGCAGCGACGGGCGTGCTCCCTCGGCGCCATGCACCGGTTCTTCGGGCAGGAAACGGTACTCGTTCGCGCCGTCGGGCATTCCGTCGTCGAAGAGTTTGCTCAGCACCGATCCGACGATCGCTCTTCGTTTGCGCGAGAGGCGCTTCCACAGGCCGTCCTGTCTCTCGAGGTGATCAATCAGCGACTCGGCACTGTCGGACGGTCGGGCGTCAATTCCGCGCAGGCGCGCCAGGGCATAAAGGCCGCGCGTCGAGAGATCGTCGTAGTCGGTCTGCTGGATTCGATGAATCTCGCGGGCGAGATGTTCCTTCGCCGCCGATTTCCGCACCGGCCGCCGCCCCCACACGACGATATCCAGCAGCGCGTCGCGCTCGAGCTCGGCGAGAAGCGCCTGCCGTTCGCGCACCAGCCGGGCCATGTGCTCCGGCGGCATGGACGGTGAAAGGTCGAGACCCAGCTCGCTGCCGTAGCGAAGCAGCTCGTCGGCCGGCAGTTCGCTCAGCGAAGCCGCCGGTCGGCCCGAGTTCTTCTGAGAGTCGCTCTCGGTCATGTCAGATCTTTGTCCGCGGGCCGGGCCGCGCGGCGGCGCCGCCTAAACCACGCCTCGTATCCAGTACTCCAGCCACGCCGCATACTCATAAACGACATCCGGAAGGACGCGAAACCGCCATTTCCAGTCTCGCTGCTCCGGCCGCTGCGTGCGCTCCCAGCGGGGCTCGCGCAGGATCAGATGCCGGTAGCCCGCCTTCGCAAAACACGCCCGGGCGCGCCCCATGTGCGTAAAACTCGTTACGACAATCAGACGGTCAGAGTCAGGCCTTACGCCGAGGCCGTCGCGGATCGAACGCGGATGGTCGCGCGTCTTGACCGCGCCGGCGTCCACGAAAATCGCCGACGGGTCGGCGCCCCAGTCGATCGCCACCGCCCGCATCTCCTCGGCGTGCGGTCCGTGGCTGGTCACGATCAGCCGCGGTGCGTAGCCCTCCCTCAGGAGGCGCGCCGACTCAATGATCCGACCATTGTCGCCGCCGAGACAGACGATGTAGTCGGCCGGCTCCAGCGGGTCTTCGCGGCCAAGGGCGTCGAACAGCCACGTCGTCGCGGGCGTAACGATGAGCAACAGGACCAGCAGGGCCGCGAGTGCGAGCAGGTTGGTGATTGCCCGGCGCAGTCGGCCCTTTTTTCGCGGAGTCGCCGCGGGCGTTTTCTGCTGTTCCGTTGGCATCGACTGAGGCATTTGATCCATCGCGAAATCACCGGAAGCGGCGCGACGCGTCCGCCGGGCGGTCATATTAACATTGGCCGCGCGGGCCAGATAGCCGGGGGCGCGGACGGACGAGTTGTCCTATAATGCGGCGCTGCGGGGCGGCGCCGGATCGGCGTCGTGAAGCCGATTGCAGAGGCGGTCGATACGAGCGTGGCATGATTCATGCGCTGACCATAGACGTCGAGGACTATCACAACATCTTCGCCCGCGACCGGCTGAAGCGGGAAGGTCCTCCGACTGACGCGGTCGTGCGGAACACGCAGCGGCTGCTTTCGCTTTTTGACGAGTTCGGCGCGCGCGGCACGTTTTTCGTGCTCGGCGAGGTGGCGCGCGATTATCCCAAACTGATCCGCGAGATCGCCTCGGCCGGACACGAGCTGGGGATTCACGGGTTTTATCATCGCCAGGTGTTCAAGCTCACGCCGGAGGATTTCCGGCGGGAGGTTTGCGACGCCCGGACGATTGTCGAGGACATCGTCGGAGTGCCGGTCCATGGACATCGCGCGCCGGCGTTTTCGATCATGCCCGCGACCCGGTGGGGACTGGAAGTCCTCGCCGACGCCGGTTTCCGCTACGATTCGAGCGTCTTTCCCATCAGCGGCCGCCGGTATGGCTGGCCGGATTTTCGAAGCGACATCCACATCATGGAGTTGCCGGGCGGTCGGCGCATCGTCGAAGCGCCGCTTTCGACCGTGTCTGTGCTCGGGCGGCGCCTGCCCGCATGCGGCGGCGGCTACCTGCGTCACTTTCCGGGTGGCGTGACGCGATGGGCGATGCGAAAAGTCGGCCACGAACGCCCCGCGATTCTGTACATGCACCCTTACGAAATCGAGCAAGACGACGCGCCGCTGGACCTGGCCCGGCTCTCGCCCGCGGAAGCGCGGGCGGTGACCCGGTTTCATCGTCTTCAGCTTCGGAACCGCCGGACCGTCGAGCCGAAGCTCCGCGCGCTCCTCGCCGAGTTCCGCTTCGCCCCGATGCGCGATATCGTCGAGTCGGCGCTCGGCATCCGGCTTGCGGACTTTGCCGGGTCGGAATCCAACCTCAGAAGGAGCGCCGTCTGACGGCGGAAGCGGCCCTTGCGCACACGACTCGGCGAGCAGAATCCATTCGAGCCCGGCCGCGCCGCATTTGCGTGGGAACACGTCCCGGCGGGCAGCGACGCCCATCTGGACTTCGGCTGTTACGAGGGGGTGTTTCTCGACAGCCTGCGCGCCAAGGGCGTCAGACGGCTCGTCGGGGTGGATGCGTCCAGCGAAGCCGTCGAAAGGGGACGCATTCGGTTTCCGCAGATTGAACTCGTACACATGACCCAGACCATCCCCGTGCCGTTCCCGAATGGCGCGTTCAGTTCGGTCAGCCTCATGGACGTGATTGAGCACGTCGACGACCAGGTCGGACTGCTGCGTGAGCTGCATCGCGTCCTTCGTTCCGACGGAATCCTCATCATCACGGTGCCGGGCCAGTATGCCCTGTCGTTTCTCGACATGGGCAATTTCAAATTCCGATTCCCGCGGCTTCATCGCTGGTACTACTCCGCGCGGCACTCGCGCGAGGAATACGAGCGGCGGTACATCTCGAATCCGGACGGCCTCATGGGCGACATCTCCGCGAAGAAGGGATGGCACGAACATTTCTCGCGCGAGAAGCTGGGCAATCTCCTTCGACAGGGGGGCTTCGTTCCCGACAACTTTGACGGTAGCAATTTCTGGAACCGGTTCCTGGTGTTTCCGGAGCTTGGCCTGCGGTGGCTTCCGCCCGCGAGGGGGTTGTTTCGAGGGCTCAAGAGCGTGGACGCCCGATGGTTCGCCTCGTCCAATCTGTTTTGCGTGGCCCGCAAGGCCGGCGGTTGATTCGGCGTGCTTCCCGGCCCATATACTCGGACCCTGTCGCGCCGTCGCTTGCCGCGGCAGGGCCGCGTCGATAGATTCAAAAGTCACAGGCGAAAGAGGCCATTTTCAGAAAGACGCATGGCCCCCACGCCCGATGCGTTAGAACAGCCGGGATGCCGGCGTGTCCGGTAATCTTCTCGCGGCGCAAGCCGCGGCCGCCACGCCGCCGACCGTGTCCGCAGGGCCTGCGTCGGCCGGTTCGGAGAATCGCTCGTGATGACGAAGGTGCCGGGGCTTTCACCGCAGGCGGAGTCAGCCATCGTGGGGCGGCTGTGGTTTGTCGCGCCGCCCCCGCCGGTTCCGCGCGGCTGGCTCGTCTATTCGACGGATTTCGTCCTGGCCACTCTCCAGGGCTGCGGCACCCAGAAAGACAAGATCCGCCGGGCCGCCGGATGGATGATTATCGCCCGGCTGGTGCAGGGCGTCATGGCCGTGCTTCAGGCGCTGGTCATGCTCCTGGCCGTTTTCCCGGTCGTGTCATGGTTTCTCGAAACGTTTGTTCGCGTGTTTACTCGGAATCCCGTCGGATTTTTCCTGCGTGCGTGCTACTGGAAGGCCCGGCTCAAGTCGCTCGGACAGGACACCATCATCGACCAGGGCGTCGAAATCTGGGGCGCCGGCAACGTCGAGATCGGGTCCTGCTGCCACATTAACACGAGCGTGCGCATGGCCGCGGGCGAGCAGAAGCACGGGCAGCACGGGCTGATTCGCGTTGGAAACTTCGTTCACATCGGCCCGGGCGCGCACATCGCCGGCCGGGGCGGCGTCGAGATCGGCGATTTTGTGGGCATCATGGCCTACGCGCATCTCTACAGTGCAACCGGAGCGATCGAGCATCCCGCCGACCCGGGGCAGCTCGTCAGCATGTCGCACACCGCGCCCAACGATCGGCAGTACATCGTGGAAGCGCCGATCGTCATCGAGCCATATGCCGTCGTCGGCATGATGGCGCGGATCATGCCGGGCGTGCGGGTGGGGCAGGGGGCCGTCGTTCACGGCGGGACTGAAGTCACGCGAAGCGTGCTGCCGTTCGCGAATTTCGCGGGTTCGGCGCGCGGCAGGCTGATCGGTTGGCGCCGGCCGAGGCGGCGAAGTCCGAATCTTCCGCCGGCCGCCGAGGCGCCGCAGGACACCGCGGCGGCTCCCGATACGGGCGCTGCGGTAAAGTGAATTCCTTTCGGGACCTCCGGGCGGGGTCCCGAAACATGCATGGGCTGGACTCCCCGCGTTGACGGGGAGCGAAGGTGCGAGAACGAAAAGGAGGATGCAATGGCGAGCCAGATGGAATTTGGGAAGCTTCACCACGTAGGCGTGGCGGTTCACGACCTGCGACAGGCCGCGGAGGGGCTTTGCCGATTGTTCGGGGCGACAATTGAGTCCCAGGTTTATCACGACGCGAACCAGGGCGTGCGCCTGATGTTCGTTAACATGGGCGGTCTTCGGTATGAGCTTCTGGAGCCTGCGGCGAACCCGTCGCCCCTGGACAGCGTACTTCGACGGGGGATTTCCATTTACCACGCGGGCTACGAAGTCGCGAACATGGACGCCCGGCTTGCCGAGCTTCTGGCCAAGGGCGCTACGATGGTCTCTCCCCCGAAGCCGGCCGTCGCGTTTGGTGGTCGGCGTGTCGCCTTTGTCATGTGGCACGGCCTGATGGTGGAGTTGATCGACACCGCCGCATGACGGCGCGATGCGTCGCGCGGCGGAGGACCTATGAGGGAGCACGGGATGGGGGAAGCGGCGAAGATGGACCTGGCCAGGGCGAATGCACTCCTCGATGAGGTGAACAGGCAGCCCACCCTGGCGCGCATCGCCACGGCGGCGCGCGAACTGGTCGGGCATGCGCGCGACCTTGCCCCCGTCGCGCTGCGGCTCGCCTGCACGTCTTCGTACACGTTCGATCCCATCAAGCCCGCGCTGCAATTGCAGGGGCTGCGCGCCGGCTTCGCGCTTGAGACCTACGTCGGGCCGTACGGGCAGTTCGATCGCGAGCTGATTGATCCCGCGTCGGGCCTCGCGCAGTTCTCTCCGCAGGTCGTGGTGCTGGCGGTCCGGCTCGCGGACGTGTGCCCGGCGATCTACGAATCTTTCAACTCGCTTTCGGAATCGGAAGGACGCGGACTCCTGGATGACTGGTTCTCGCGGCTGGAATCCGCGCTCCGGACGTTTCGGCAGCGCAGCGACGCCCATGTGTTTGTGACGGATTACGACCTCCCGGCTGCGCCGGCCCTCGGACTGGCGGATCGATCCGCGACTTTTTCGCAGGAGGCGCTGATCCGCGGGGCGAACGATCGCCTTCGGCAACTCGCCGCATCGATGTCCAACGTGCATGTCCTCGACTACGACGCGCTGGTGGCGCGCCACGGTCGGGCGACATGGAGCGACCGGCGGATGGCGCTCTACGCGCGCATCCCCGTCTCGGCGGCGAATTACTGGAGCTTTGCGGGCTTCCTCGTGCGCCACCTCCGACCGCTCTACGGACTGACCCGCAAGGTTCTCGTACTCGACGCCGACAACACGCTCTGGGGCGGAGTGCTCGGAGACGTCGGATTGGACGGCATCGCCCTCGGGCCCGATTATCCGGGCAGCGCCTTTACGGCCTTCCAGCGCCGCGTGCTCGACTTGTACCATCGCGGCATCGTTCTGTGCATTGCCAGCAAGAACGAGCCGGGGACGGTCCAGGAGGCGCTGGAGAAGCACCCGAACATGGTGCTTCGGCCGCGGCACTTCGCGGCGATGCGCGTGAACTGGGAGCCGAAACCGAAAAACCTCCAGGAACTTGCGGACGATCTCAACCTGGGCATCGACAGCTTCGTTTTCATGGACGACAGCGACGTCGAATGCGAATTGATGCGGCAGACGCTGCCCCAGGTGCTGACCATCACGCTCCCGAAGGAGCCGGCGGAGTACGCCGCCGTTGTCGAAGCGCTGGACTGCTTTGACCAGTGGAAAATTTCGTCCGAGGACCGCAAGCGCGGCGAGCTCTACCGGGCCGAGGCGGGCCGCAAACAGCTCGCGGCGGCCGCCGTCGACATGCCGACATTCTACCGGCAGCTCGAGATGAAGGTCGCGCTGCGCGTAAATGACACGTCGCAGGTCGCGCGGGCGGCGCAGATGACGAATCGCACGAATCAGTTCAACATGCACACAATCCGCTACGCCGAGGACGACGTCCGCAAGTTCATGTCGGATTCCGGCAGCGAGGTGGTGACACTTGCTCTGTCCGATCGCTTCGGCGACAATGGCGTCGTCGGACTGGCGGTCATCCGCAAGAAGCCTCACGAATGGGTGCTTCACCAGTTCCTGATGAGCTGCCGCATCCTCGGCCGCACGGTCGAGAAGGCGTTTATCGCGTGGATCGCCGGGCGCGCGAAAGTCGCCGGGGCGAAGGAACTGGTCGGCGAGTTTGTCCCCACGGCAAAGAACAAGCCGTTCTCCGGGTTTTACGCCTCATGCGGGTTTCTGCCCGGTGAGCCGGAGGGCGCGGTGCAGCGGATGGTGCTGTCCCTTGCGTCGGCCGATGTGACCCTGCCGGACTGGATCACCCTCGAAGTAGAAACGGGATTGGAGCATACGTGATGTCGGCTGGTAACGCGGAGCGATTCAAATCCGTCGTCAGCGCGATCCTGGGCGTCTCGCCCCAGGAAGTGTCGGACGACCTGACACCGGACTCGGTCGACACTTGGGATTCCCTGAACCAGATCAACCTGATCGGCGCTCTCGAACAGGAATTCGGAGTGACCCTCGCGGCGCAGAACCTGGGGGATTACATGACCGTCGCCCTGCTCAAAAAGCTCCTCGTCGAGCACGGCGTCGAGTTGTAGTTTTTTCGCATGTCGAACCGGCTGGAGAGTTCGGATCCTCGCCGCGCGCCTGCGCCCGACGCACCGCACGGGTCCGGCGATCCATCCAGCACCAAGGCCGCCCGAAGTCTCATCATCGGATCCACACTGGCCGGCCTCGCGCTTTATGCCGCGACCTGCGCTCCGGGCGTCCTGTGGCAGGACAGCGCCATGTTCCAGTTCCGGGTGTGGCACTTCGACCTCGCCGGGACGGAGGGCCTGCCTCTTGCGCATCCGCTTTACATCCTTTTGGCGCGGCTTCTCGCCTGTCTGCCTCTGGGGGAGTTCGCCTACCGCGTGAATTTGTTTTCCGCGCTGTGCGGGGCGGCGTCGCTGGGGTTGGCCGCGGACTTTCTGCTTTGCATGACGCGAAGCCGGCGCGCCGCGTTGGCCGGCGTTATCGTGCTCGGCGTTAGTCACACCTTCTGGACGCATGCCGTGATTGCCGAGGTGTACGATCTGTACGCGGTGGGGCTCTTGGCCGAGCTGTGCCTGCTTGAGCGTTTCTTCCGGTGTCGCCGCGCTCGATGGCTTGTTTTTGCGGCGATCGCCAACGGCCTCAACCAGTCCAATCATCTCATGGCCATTCTGCACTGGCCCGCATACGCCGGTGTCCTGTTCTGGGGGCTGCGCGGACGCACCCTGAATCTGCGCGGCATCGTGGCGGTCTTCGCCGGACTCGCCGCGGGCAGTTCGCCGTACCTGTACCTGATGGGGCGGGAGCTTGTGGCCGGACGGCCCGCGGGAGTCGTTGTGTGGGAGGCGCTGGTCGGCCCGCCGAACCGGGCCACCTTCGTCCTGACGTACGCGTTTCCGTTCGCCCGGCAGGTGAAAAACGCGATCCTCTATTTCGTCATGAACTTTCCGACGCCCTTGCTCCTGCTCGCGCCGCTGGGCCTGATGGGCGCGTGGCGCGATCGTGCGATGACGTGGTTTGCCCTTTTTGGCGGGGCGATCTTCGCGGTCGGCTTCGTCTTCGCCTTTCGGTACGTCGTGCCTGACCAGTTCGTCTTTTACACGCCGTGTTATGTGCTTATGGCGCTCTTTATCGGCATCGGGATTGCACACTGGCAATCCGGTCGGACACGCCGGAGCTGGCTCGTTTTCGTGCTGGCGGTTCTGCCCGCGGCTGTCTATGAAGTCGCGCCGACCGTCCTACGCCGCGCGCAGATGACGCTCGGTACGCGCGACCTGCCGTACCGCGACTCCTACACATACTTCATCCGGCCCCGAAAGAACGGAGACACCGGCGCGGAACGCTACGCCCGGGAGGCGCTCGCCCTGGTTGCGCCCGGGGGCGCACTATTCGGCGATGTCACCGTGAAGAACCCCGTCACCTATGTGCGCGACGTGCTCGGCGCGGGTCGCGATGTCGTGATCGGCGTCCCCGGCGACATCACCCCGGCCGAGCCGACCGTGGAAATGTCTCCCGAGGGCATCGCGCCGTACGTGGAGAGGGGCCTGGCCTATTCATGCTCCGCGGGTGTGTATCTGCCGAAATGGCTGCGCGACAGCCACGATGTCACGCCGCACGGCATCATCTATCGGCTGACGAGAAAAGCGCAGTCGGAGCCGCCGACCCGGCCGGGCGGGACCCTGCCATGACACGCGAACTGCCTCGGAAGTGGTGGTGGGGCCGGCTAGACCTTCTTGCCCTTCGATTTCATCTCGCGGGCCTTGTTCTTGAGCCGGGTCTGGCGCTTCTTGTGCTTGCGGAGGGCGTTTTTCTTCTTCTTGTACATGTCGGTTGCATTCTCCTGCGCGGGTGCGTGTCCCACTGCGGACCACGCGGCCGCTTAAGATACGAAGCAGGGCTTCGTTCGGCAAGCCGCGACGGACCTGTCGTCCCCTGGCATGCCGTTTGCCTTCCATTCGGGTCGCCCGTACGATGCCCGGTGGAAGGGGGGTCTTCCAGGCGAGTGGAGTCCTGTCGTGGGCGGCGGATCGCGGATTCGTCGAAGCGTCTGGTTTTCCGGTCGAGTGCAGGGCGTGGGATTTCGCTACACGGCGATGCACGTCGCGCGCCGTTTTGATGTAACCGGCTGCGTCCGAAATCTGGCGGACGGCCGCGTGGAGGCCGTTATCGAGGGGCAGTCGACCGAAATCGAACGGTATCTCGGCGCGCTGCGCGAGGAAATGGCCGGACCCATTCACGGCGAGGACCATCAGGACAGCCCCGCCACGGGAGAGTTTCGGGCCTTTGAGGTCGCCTATTAACCAACCCGCGCCTGCGGTCGATCGGCCGAACCCCCTTCGCGACATCGTTAACGCAGGTGGGCTGTCGTAAGAAAAAAGTTTCCCCCCGGAAGGGGGAACGCGTGAGCCGTATTCATGAGTCAAACCGGGAATGTCGTTTCGGGCACACTGGAATTGGGCGAGGGCAAGGGGCCGGGATATCTGCGCGAGCCTTCGAGGAATTACGCGGTCAGCCCGAATGATCCGCAGGTCTCGTCCGACTTGATCGGGCGGTTCAAGCTGCGGGGGGGTGAGACGATCGTCGGCGTGCCCAGCCGCAAGGGGCGGGGGCCGATGGTGGAGCGAATCGAATCCATCTGCGGGCTTGAGCCGAACAAGTGGGCGGCGGTCAAGCCGTTCGACGATCTTTCGGTCGTGCATCCGACGCAACAGCTCCGGTTCGAAACGCCGGGCGGGCCGATGTCGACGCGCATCGTCGACCTGCTGGCCCCGATCGGCAAGGGCCAGCGCGGGCTTATCGTCGCGCCGCCGCGCACGGGCAAAACCGTCCTGCTCCAGCAGATGTCGGCGGGGATCAAGATCAATCATCCCGAGATATTCCTCATGATGCTGCTGATCGACGAGCGGCCGGAGGAAGTGACCGAGATGAAGCGTATCGTCTGCAAGGAGGGGGCGGGCTGGCAGCACGGCGCGCCGGAAGTGGTCTATTCCAGCAATGACAGCGATGCCAAGAGCCATGCACGCATTTCCAAGCTGATGATCGCGAAGGCCAAACGCCACCTTGAACTGGGCGAGGACGTGCTGATCCTGCTGGATTCCCTCACGCGGCTCGGCCGGGCATTCAACAACATCGTCGGCTCCAGCGGCCGGACGATGACCGGGGGGCTCGATATCCGGGCGATGGAGCATCCGAAGCAGATGTTCGGCGCAGCGCGAAAGATCGAAAACGGGGGCAGCCTGACGATCATCGCCAGTGTTCTGGTCGAAACCGGCAGCCGGATGGACGACTACATTTTCCAGGAGTTCAAGGGGACCGGAAACATGGAGTTGGTGCTGTCGCGCGAGCTGGCGAACCTGCGCATCTGGCCGGCGATGAATCTCTCCGAAAGCGGAACACGAAAGGAAGAGTTGCTTCTGGGGCAGGCGACCTACGACAAGATGACCCGGGTGCGCCGCCGTCTATTGAACATGCCGCCGCAGAAGCAGATGGAAACGATGATCGAGGAGCTGGGCAAGCAACCCACGAACGCGGCCTTTCTGGTCAGCCTTGCATGACCCATCTCCGACTTTCACCAGCCGAAATCCATGCCGAGGGATCAACGGAATGGTTTCGCGCGGCGTGAATAGATCGCGTTTGATGTCCGAATTGTGTCAATTCAGCGCAGTATGGGGCGACCCGGGACTGCCGCTGATTGTTGTGCCGCGGCATCCAATCCCCAATCTCGAAGGTCTGGGAAAGTCTGCTCGTGTAACGATTTTGAGAATCGATTTGACCTCACGCCAGAACGGAAAGTAGACTTGGCTGGCGGTGCGAGCCTGCCTGTTTCTCGATGTGACGGTCTGTGCGCCTTCGTCGATTGTCGCGGGGAGACCCGGGAACGCGGGTCACCCGGCACCATTCCCGACCAACGAAGGTGAAGCCACCGTCAAACGGCACAGGAGAGGATCATGCGCGTGGACGTCAGGAGAATTAGTTTTGTTCTGGCTTGCCTGGGCGGCGTGGTGCTCGTTGGGTGCGGAATTGTGCCTGGATTCTTCGGGGGCGCCACGGGAACGCTCAGGTTGATGGTGACCGACAAGCCGTTCCCGGTCGAGTTTATTGATGAGGCGCTTGTCACCATTACGCGAATTGATGTTCGTCGAAGCGACGACGGTGAGGATGCCGGCTCCGATGGCTTGGGGAATGACGACGCGTCTTCAGATGACGCTTCGGATTCCAATGGGACGGACGACGACTCCGAGGGAGAGGGCGGCGACTTCATCACCGTCTTCGAGGGCGAGAAGACTGTTGACCTCCTTGATCTCCGAAATGGCCGGATGGACGTCCTCGCCGAAACAGACGTTCCAGTGGGTCACTATGATCAGATGCGGCTTGTCGTTACGAACGGTCGGATCACACTGACGGACGGACGCGTCTTCGATCTTGATGTTCCGAGCGGCGAACAAACCGGCATCAAGCTCCATTTCGAGTTCGAGGTGACGGACGAGGAGCCGAGCGTCCTGCTGCTCGACGTTGACCTGAGCCGCGCCTTCTCCGCGATTCCGAGCGGTCGAATAGACGATGTCAGCACGATCCGGGAGTTTCGTTTTCAGCCCTCGCTGGCCATGCGCCTCATCGCAATGGTCGAAGCCGGATCAATTGCCGGACGTGTAGTCGACGAGACGACCGTGCCGGTATCGGGCGTGATGGTCACGGCATTTAAGGGCGAAACGGAGATCACCAGTACGGTGTCGGACGATGACGGGACATTTGCGCTCGTGGGGCTTCCAGCCGGAACCTATCGCGTGGAGTTTTCGGCGACGGGGTTTCTGGATACCTCGATCGAAGGGATCGAGGTCGAAGCGGGACAGACGTTCGAGTTGGGAGACGTCGTACTGACCCCGGCGGGTCCATAGCCGATGTCAGCTTGTTCCCGCGGCGCGTGCGTGAGCCTGGCGGCAAATGACAGGTACTTCGCGGGTAACCGTGCGCAAGCCCGTTTTCGCTCCCTGCGCTTCATCGCTGCCACGCCCACCAGCCGGCTCGATAGGTTCCTGCCTGACCGCTGGCGTGCTCCACGCCACACGAACATCGCGACAAACTGAATTGTTCATCGAATGAAGAAACCCCGTCCAGCAATCGTCTGGCAATTCGCACGGCCTGCACGGACGTGTATCACCGAGCACGTACATTAGAAGTACCGCGTGGTGAAGGCCAGGACGTTGTTGACCCTTGACATCGGTTCGCGATGCAAGGGGTAGGCGTGCTCTGTTCTACGGCCCGGGGCGTCCCAGGTCGAACCCTTGACGTGCAGGTGAAAGCTATGCTTTCGCCTGCGAAGCGGTGGTAGCATGTGCGTCCGGCCCGTGCGCCATGTCGCTCTTCCCGTTTTTCCAAATGATTCGCCCCGTTGAATAGTGATCAAGTCGGCATTCGCTATTCGATACTTGATATTCGGCATTCGCCAACCGTCAATCACCATTCGTCATTTGCGCGTGCCGCGCGCACAGAGCCCCGAGCGCCAGCGAGCGGGGATTCCCGGCGCGATCGTGCCACACGCCGTGTCACCCGACCAGGGTCGCGACCCCCGCACTCGCCCCGTCCCGAAGGAACCGCGCGCGTGTCTTTCTCTGTTCCCTATTCCCTAATTCCATTTCGCCGTTTCGACATTTCGAGAAGGCGCGCACGGCGAGCAAGGAGATAGGTCATAACCCGCGAGAACGGGCCGGCGATCGCGCGGATTCTCCCGCGCCCATCGCCCCGCCCGCTCCGCGCCCGGAGGACGCCGCTATGTTTCACTCACGAAACCCGCAACTCACCGTTCGCGCCCCGCCCCGCCCCAAACCTGAATGCATTCAGGTTGTTCAGGTTCCATTCAGCCTTCCTGCGCAAGAAACGCCGTTTTTCAGGATAAAAATAATTTGTGCACGCCCCCGTTCAGGTTTCTTATCCGCACCTCTGCCCGGCAGACTCGCCCGCGCGGCGCGCAGGCGCGTCTGGCGAAAAGAGCCGAGTGCTTCCCGTGCGGCCGCGTGCAACGCCGGTTGTTCTCTCCGTGGGTTTCATCAACGCGCGCATTCCGCTAATCTGTGGTTCGGCGACAAGACACCGAATCGACGGCGGCTCGGCACATTGCTTTCCCGGTTCGAGCGCTGTCGGGTGCGGCCATGGGCACGGAGTAAGCGGTCATGAAAGCGGCTCGATATCACCAGACCGGCGGACCGGAGGTCATCAGGTACGAGGAGGTCCCCGATCCGAAGGCGGGGCCCGGCGAAGCCGTCGTTCGCGTTCGCGCTGCCGCCCTGAATCGGCTCGACGCCTTTCTGCGGAGCGCGGCGGCGCCCATGCCCGGCTTCACGTTGCCCCACATCGGCGGATTCGATACATCCGGCGACGTGGTCGAAGTCGGAGAGGGTGTCGATCCCGCGTGGGTGGGGCGGGCCGTGGTGATCGACGCCCGGGTGACGGGGGCGCAATCGCGCGGTCGACTCGACATCATCGGTACTGCACGCCCCGGCGGCTTCGCCGAGAAGGTGCTCGTGCCGGTTCAGTGCTTGCGGGCAAAGCCGGAGAATTACTCCTACGAGGAGGCCGCGGCGTTCGGCTGCGTTTATCTGACGGCCTATCGCGGGCTCGTGGAGGTCGCGCGGCTGAAGCCGGGAGAGGTCCTTCTCGTGCACGCCGGCGCGAGCGGAGCGGGAACCGCGGCGATTCAGGTCGCCAAGGCGATGGGCGCGACGGTGATCGCCACCATGGGCAGCGACGAGAAATGCGCAAGGGTCCGTGAGCTACTGCGCTGTGATCACGTCGTCAATTACAGGACGCACGACTTCGGTAAGGTCGTGAAGGAAGTCACCGGGGGCAGGGGCGTGGATGTTGCGTTTGACCCGGTATGGGGCGAGACGGCCCAGCGCACGCTCGACGCGCTGGCGCTGGGCGGGCGCTGGATCGTGATCGGCATGGTGGGGGGGCTGAATGCCACGCTGACCCTGACCAACCTTCTCTTCCGCGAGATCACGCTCCGCGGTGTCGTGGAGTTTTATGCCGACACCGATCAGATCGACAAGACGTGGGCAATGGCTCAGCGCGGAATCGTTCGTCCGATCATTGCCCGAACACGGCCGCTCGCCGAGCTTGCGGAGGCGCATCGGCAGATGGAAAGCGGCGACGTGATTGGCAAGCTCGTCGTCACGCCGTGACCGTGAGACGGCCCCGTCGAATGCCCGCCGCCCGGTCGTTCTGATTGGCACACGCAGACAGTGCGATTCACAAAATGAAAAGTGCCGGACCTGGGTGCACCAGATCCGGCACTTGCACTTCTGCGCGAACGATCCGCCGGCTACGGCTGGATGTCGACATGCGACCCGAGCTGCTCGTCGGGGACGCTCACGACCGTCGTGCCGATTCGCCCGGGCTCCGACACCGGCTCGGCCGCCTTTCCGCCGGCGAGGCGGCTGTCGTCAAGCATCCGGTTGAGTTCCGCCGAGTCGAAGTTCGGCCGCGGGAGCTTCCAGACGGTGTCGAGCGCGAGCGGGATCACGGACTGAAGCGTTCGCCACGGGTGAGCGATCACATTGGGCTGGGCGGGCGACGCCTGAACCGTTGCGGGCAGGGATACGAGAAGCCCGTCGCTGCGCGTCACACCCACCGGCGGCGAGCCTGCGCCCGACGAAGCCGGCGCGAGCTTCGGGGAGCTTCGAATGAAGCTCTCCGGCTCCAGCGATGACGTCGCGTCCGGACTGGAGGGCGACGCGTTGCTTTCCTTCATCGGGACCATCTTGTCGGTTGACTCGCTGCTCTCGTCGGCGGGGCGGCTCGGACTCTGCGCCGGGGCCGCCGGCGGCGCCGGCGTCTGCTGATGCGTCACGGGAATCGGTCGCTGCGCCGGAGGCGTGCTGCGATTCGTTACGGGCATGTCGATCGGGGTCATCGTCGAGACATCGGCGGGGGTGTTCGTTCCAACCGTGCCTCCATGGCTGGAGGAAGATGAACTCGTACCGCCCGGCACGGTCGTGCCCCAGTGCATTCCGGGCTCAAGTGTGGTCGTCGTACGCTGCGGCTGCGCCGGGGGGGGCTGCGGAGTCGACGAGCCTACGGTGACCGGCGCGGGTTGGACCGGATCCGGCGGAGTTGCCGGTGCTGGCGCCGGTGTCGGCGTTCGGGCCATCGAGGGATTCGTATAGACGCTTGCCGTCGTGCCCGGCGCCTCCGGCATCGGGCTGACCCGAACCGGCTGCGGCGCGGGCAGTGAGGAATGCCGCGCCGGCGGCTCCGGGGATTCCGGATAACTCTGGGCGATACCGCCGTGGCCGGTCAGTTCGTTGACCTCCTGCTTCTCAAAGGGAACGACCTGAAGCGCGTAGGAGATGGCAATGCCGAGATTGCCGGCGCGATCGAGGGCGTCGACGCGGAAACGAATCTCGTGGTCCAGCGCGTCCTGAGGAATCGTGTACGCAAGCGAGCCTTCATCGGACAGGTCGCGCTGAAGTTCGATCGCGTTGTCGCCACGCTTGGTGAAGTCATAGAGCACGCCGACACGCACGGGGTTTTCGATCAGGTGATAGTCCGAAGCGCGCCACGATACCGTGACCGATTCGCCGACGTTGTACCAAGTCTTCTCGGGGTCGATCATGACTTCAACCGCGGGAAGCACGGTGTCAACGTGATAGACACGTTCGGGGTAGGGCAGCGACTGAAGCGCGGGCTCCTGTCCGGGACCGACGAAGCGAATGCCGTAGTCACCGTCCTCCTCGGTCTCGAACGGAAAGAACGTCTGCGTGCGCCCGAAGTAGCCGGCCTTGTTCCAGTGGAAGCCGTTGTTGTCGGTCCACCAGATCGCGACCCGCGGAATCTCTTCCGGCGTGTAGCCATCCGGCTGGCGTATCAGCACCAGCTTCTGGTTGGTGAAGTAGTGCAGCGGATCGTTCGCGTTGACCTTCGGTTCGGGCGTCAGCTCATCGACCGCGCGCGTGTACTTGTGCGCGTCGTATGCCCACTCCGGGTAGGTGTTCGGCGGATCAAAGGGGGCATCGACGTCGGCGCGCGGCGAACGGTCCTTCACCTTGAAGGGCGAGGGCATGTCGCCGCAGCCTGCGGCCACCAGGAGAAGCGAGATCATTGAGAGCCATTGCAACCGTTCCGTCTTGTGCATTGCCAGCATCCTTGTTGCCACCCTGCGTGTCGTGGGTTCCCCGCGGCCGGCCCTGCTGGGAAATCTCCCATGTCGTGGCGCCGCCGGGACCTATCGTCGCCTGGACGCGATCGGCTTGATGCCGGGGTGCAACAATTGCGGCAGGCGGGCAGAAGGGCGTTAACCGAGCCGCTCGACGATCCGCCGAAAGAAGCGCGAACCCGCTGTCTCAGCCCTGAAATCGCGGTTTGGATCAGGATTCTGGGACGTGAACAGGTTGCGCTCGGGGTGGGGCATGAGTCCCAGGACCCTGCCAGTCCCGTCGGTGAGGCCGGCGGCGTTTCCAATGCTGCCGTTGGGGTTATCAGGGTAGACGGGCATGCTTCCGGACCGGCTGGCATATACCAGTACGATCCGTCCGACGCGGCGCAGCGCGGCGACGCCGTCCTCCCCGCCCTCGACGAGGACCTTTCCCTGGCCGTGTGCCACCGGGAAGTCGAACTCCGCGTCCGGATCCACAAACGTGCAGTGCGTCTGTTCCGCCCGGCACCGAACCCAGCGGTCTTCGTACCGGCCAGTGTCGTTGTGGGTAAGGGTGACGCGAACGGGGCAGTCGGGACCGGGCACGAGGTTCATTCGCACGAGCACCTGGAACCCGTTGCAGATTCCAAGTACGCGACCGCCACGGTCGATAAACCGCCGCAGGGCGTCGCCGACATGATGAATGAGCTGGTTGGCGAGAACCTTTCCACTGGCGATGTCATCGCCGTAGGAGAAGCCTCCGGGGATGGTCAGGATCTGATAGTCATCAAGAGCGTGCGGGGCCTCAATGAGCCGGCCGATGTGCAATCGCTGCGGCATCGCGCCGGCGCGTTCCCACGCGAAGGAGGTTTCCTCGTCGCAGTTGATTCCCGGCGCGCGAAGAACAAGGACACGCGGCTTGCTCATGAGCGGTAGTTTAGCGGCGCGAGCAGGAGGCCCACAAGCGGCGCGCGATCGGTGAAGGCGCCTACCTGCCGGGCCAGCCCCTGCCGCCCGTGGCGTCGCGGAGATTGAGGATCAACTCAACCTCGCCGGCATGCTGGTCGAGCTGGCGCGCGATCTGAGCGGCGGTCATGCCCTGGTCGGCGAGCTCGTAGATGCGTCGCGTGCGCGATTCGACGGTCGCGGGGGCCGCGTCGGAGGGATTGGCGGGCGCGGGCGTTGCGCCCGACGGCACCGTCGGGTCCTGCACGTTAAGCGTTGCGCCGGCGCTCTTCGCGGCGTCGAGGAGGATTCGCAGTGCGGCGATTCGCTTGTCGGCATCGGCGATGATCCGTTCAAGGCGCGCGAAGCGCGTTTCGATCTGGCCGCCGACGTCGCGCGAGAGCTTGTCGAGCTCGATCAGGATCGCCTCAAGATCGTGCCGAATGGCGGCCTGTTGTCCTGCCGCGGCTTCGATCTCTCGGCGGTACTGGCGCGGCGTTCCGTCGGAGGGAGTGGTTCGCCGTATCATGCGCATGAAGATGAAGCCGGCAAGGACCGCAGCGGCAAGAAGGAGCCACTGCTGCGATGTGACCTCGGTGCCGGCGGCGATGACCGTGAACGATGTCATTCGAAAGATCCCGCGCGTATGGGCGATCGGGCCTCCGCCCCGTCGAGCGGAGGCGCGGCACATGATAACCGACGGCGTGGCAAAGGACAGATCCGAAGAGGAATCAGGAGTGATGCTTTGCCCGCCAGGCGGATTCGGCCTCGAAGAAGACGTCCTTGAGCGAAACGCGATGCGCGGCGGCGGCGGCAGCGCAGTCGTCGTATTCCGGGGCCACAACGCACACGAGCCCGCCACGGAGACCGAGCTTGACGCGAATGTCGCCGAAGCGCGTCGAAACGGTTTCCATCCGGCGGTCAAGCTTGCGCCGCGAACAGGCGTATCGCCGCACACCGAAGGTGGGGGTCTGGGTGAAGAGGATTTCCTCGCAGGCGGCGATCCTGTCGGGCGTCACGAGCACCGAGAGCAAGACACCGGGCCGGTTCTTTTTCATCTGGATCGGGATAGTAAACACGTCGAGCGCTCCGGCCGAAAGCAGGGACGCGAATGCATGTCCGATCTGCTGACCGGATGCGTCGTCGATGTTAGCCTCGAGCGCGACGATCTCGTCATCGACCAGTCCGGAGCAGGCGACGGCCTCGCCGACGAGGAGTCGCAGGATATTGGGCCGGGTCCTGCCCTCGCGCGTGCCCGCGCCGTAGCCGATTCGGGCGATCTCCATTCGCGGAATCGGTCCGAACGAATCGGCCAGCGTGGTCAGCACAGCCGCGCCGGTGGGTGTCAGAAGCTCGCCCGTCTCCTCACAGGGTGCGAGCGGGACGCCGATGAGCAGTTCGGCCGTGGCCGGCGCGGGGACCGGCATCAGGCCATGTTCGCATCGGACGGTCCCGCCGCCGGTAGGAAGAGGCGAGCAGACGACGCGCTCGATGCCGAGTAACTCCATGCCGATCGACGCGCCGACGATGTCGACAATCGCGTCAATCGCGCCGACTTCGTGGAAGTGCACCTTCTCGATCGTGGTGCCGTGGACCTTCGCCTCGGCCTCGGCAAGTCGGGTGAAGATGCGCCGGGCGCGGTCCTTAATCGTCGGCGACAGTGACGAGTCGTCGATGATCTGAATGATGTGATGGAGGTGGCGGTGGCCCGGCTTGTCGGTCATTCGGACATCGAACTTCACAGCCGCGAAGCCTTGTTTCCTTATGTTCCGGATATCGAGTTCGTATCCGGCGAGATTGAGCCGGCCGAGCTGCGCGCGAAGCTCGTCGGCGGGCAGGCCGGCGGCGATCATCGATGCGAGGATCATGTCTCCGGCCGCGCCGCTGAAACAGTCGAAGTAGGCGATTCTCATTGCAGGTCAACCGATAATGGACGCATGTGTGTACACGAGTGAGCGTGCAAGGGCCCCGGCCGCTATCCTTACACTATTAGGCTACGGCCGTGCGACACGCCCCGCAACCGGGCCGAGGGCCGTCACGGCCGGAGCTTCTCCCGCAGATGCGCCTTCGCCTCCGGCCATTGCGTATCCACGATGCTGTAATAGACGGAGTCACGGATGTAGCCGTCCCAGAGGATCATGTGGCGGCGGAAGACGCCTTCGCGCACCGCGCCGATTCGCTCGAGCGCCCGTTGAGACCGTTCGTTACGCAGGTCCGTCTTAAACTCGACTCGAAGCGCGCCGAGCGTTTCGAACGCGTGTGTCAGGAGCAGCAGCTTGCATTCGGTATTGATCGCCGTCCGCTGGGCATCGGGCGTCAGCCACGTGTAGCCGATCTCAAGCCCGCGGTGTTCGCGGCGGATCGTCAGGTAACGCGTGGAGCCGACCGTCCGTCCCTGAGCCATGTCAATGATTGCGAAGGAAACCTGGCTCCCGCCTGCCGCGTCGGCCAGCGCCGTATCGATCCAGGCGCCGGTGTCGCCCGGCGCGCGAAACACAGACGTCGGCATGTAGCGCCAGATGGATTCGTGGCCTCCGGCGCGAAACAGGTCTTGGGCGTGTCGCGGAGAGAGAGGTTCCAGCCGGGCGTAATGCCCGCTGAGGGTAACCGGTCCGGGATCGAACGATCGGGTCATGGGGACAGTATAGTGCATGGCCAATCCGCCGGGGTCGACCGGCGATTGGACCGGTGCCCCGGAAATCCGATCCGGCCGTTACAATCCCGCGGATTCAGACGGGGGGAATGGAGCAAACCAATGCCGAGCGCATACGAAGCGTTTCACAAGGCGATACGCGAGATCGGTCAACTGGGTTCGATTGAGGGTCTGCTCGACTGGGACAGCGAGACGATCATGCCCGACGGCGGGCTTTCGGCACGGGCGGAACAGATATCGCTGATCGCCACGCTGGCACATGAGCGGCGGACGAGCCCCACGCTGGGCGAGTTGATCGAGCAGCTCGACAGCCGCGTCGATGATCCGATCGAGCAGTCCAATGTTAGCGAGGCTCGGCGGATGTACGAGCGGGCATCGCGTGTGCCGGCGGAACTGGTGACGCGGCTGTCGCGCGTTTCGGTCCTGGCGAAGGAGGCCTGGGGCAAGGCGCGGGCCGGCTCCGACTTCCCGGCGTTCGCGCCCCACCTTTCGGAACTCGTGAACATCAAGCGGCATATTGCGGACCTGATCGGGTACAAGGGCGAGCGTTACGACGCGCTGCTGGACGAATACGAGCCAGGGATGACCTCGGCGCAGGTGGAAGAAGTATTCACGGCGCTCCGTGGGCCGCTCTGCGAATTCGTGCGCAGACTGGCCCATGCCCCGCGCAAGCCGGATTCCTCCGTGCTGCATCGGAATTTTCCGAGGGCGGCGCAGGAGTCGTTCGCGCGGCACCTGGCCGAGGCGATAGGTTTCGACTTCTCTCGCGGGCGGTTGGATGTGTCGAAGCACCCATTCTGCGGAGGCACGGGACCGGCGGACGTGCGCCTCACGACGCGGTACTACGAGGACTTCATCGCGCCTTCGGTCTTCGGCGTGCTGCACGAGGCGGGACACGGCATATATGAGCAGGGGCTGCCTGAGGCGCACATGTTCACGCCGGCCGGTCAGGCCGTGAGCCTCGGCATTCATGAATCTCAGTCGCGGCTGTGGGAGAACTTCGTCGGGCGAAGCCGGGAGTTCTGGGAGGGGATGTACGGCGCGTGCCAGCGTGCCTTCCCCGATGCCCTGGGCAGCGTGTCACTCGATGCGTTTCATGGAGCCATCAATACCGTGTCGCCGTCGCTGATCCGCGTCGAGGCCGACGAGGTGACTTACAACCTGCACATCATCCTGCGCTTCGAGATCGAACGCGCGCTCATCGGCGGCACGCTTGAAGTTCGGGACATCCCCGCGGCGTGGAACGGGAAGATGAGGGAGTTACTGGGCGTTTCGCCGCCGAACGACGCGCAGGGCTGCCTTCAGGACATTCACTGGTCGGCGGGGATGTTCGGGTACTTCCCAACATACGCGCTTGGGAACCTGTACGCAGCCCAGTTTTTTGAGGCGGCCCTGAGGGCCATTCCGAACCTCCGAGACGAGCTGCGCCGCGGACAGTTCGCGCCCCTCCTCGCGTGGCTGCGGGAGAACATCCACCAACATGGCATGCGTTACCGGGCGGGAGAGCTGGTCCACCGCGTCACGGGGGCGCCGCTGACCGTCGAGCCGTTCTTGCGGTACATCCGCACGAAATTTGCACCGATCTACGGACTGAATATTACGTAGTTACCACGGCGGACGCCGGTTGCCGCCCGTAATGAACACAGGAGAAAGCATGGAGTCCATGATCGGCAAGGTGCTCGGCATTGCCCTGCGATGCCCGGACAAGAGAGAGATGCACGAGGTCAGCGAAGCGCGGTGCGTCGCGCAGGCGGGAATCGAGGGGGATCCGGCATCGCGGCCGGATCGCGGGATGACGCTGATCTCGGCACAGCAATGGAGGCAGGCGACGGCCGAATTGGGCGTGGACCTTCCGTGGTGGACGCGGCGGGCCAACGTGCTTATCGACACCGGCCCGCTGGGGCCATTCATCGGCCGGACAATCCGCCTTGGAGAGATTGAGCTGGAGGTCTGCGACGAAACGCGGCCGTGCGACCTGATGGACAAACTGTCACCCGGCCTTCGTGCGGCGCTCAAACCGGAACAGCGCGGCGGAGTTCACGGGCGCATCGTGCGCGGCGGCGTCCTTCGCATCGGGGACGAAGTCCGCCTGATAGGTGAGTAACGGACTGCTGGCGCGGCCGCGCGAAGCAGGGCAATCACACGATCGCATCCACCGCGCGGCGGCGAATCAATCGCCGTCGTCGGAAGATTTTTCGGTGTCTTCGTCGGATGGTTCGCTGGCCGGGGCGTCCGCCTCCTCTTCGTCGGCGGTGGCGAGCTTGGCCCGCTCAGTGGCCTTGAGAACCTGCGCGGCGGGCAGGATGAGTCCGCCGCCGATGTCGCGTCCCATCGACATGAATGCCATCGGGTTGGCTTCAATCTCATCGTCCTCGGGAAGTTGAAGTACGACGATACCGATGAGGGTCCCGTCTTCTGTGAAGATGGGCTGGCCGGCCTCGACGGAAACGCCCGAGGGCACGTAAAGCTCGCGCGGCTTCTTGGTGTGACCGGACATCTTGCCGTCGCTGACGACGGGGGCGCGGTCGAAGAACTTCGCCATCCGGCGCAGGGCGTAAAGATCGTCGCCGATTTCGGGGACCGCCCCCTTCTTGATGTCAACGTGGGCGAAAGGCTTCTGGGGCGGCTCCTTGGCCTGCACCCAGGCGAGGTCCAGTTCGGTGTCGCGGGCCAGCACCTTCGCCGGAATGCCCTCAATGTCGTCTCCGATGAGAATCTTGATGTCAGTGGGGGTGACACTGCCGAACCGCCGCGGAGCGCCGAGCTTCGAGTTGGCGCACAGCACAAGGCCGGTGGGCTCGATCATGAGGCCCGTGATCTCGCTTTCGGTTTCGCGCTTGCCATACTGGCTCTCCATTCGAAGCAGGAACTTGATGGTGACCAGGGCCGGGGCGTGCTTTTCTACAATCTGGCGGTAAGCAACGCCCTCATCGGCGCGCGCCGGTGCGACGACGCAGGCGGGTACGGCGAGGCCGCACACGAGAATCAACGGCAAGGCGGGCGAACCCACCATGCGGGGGGCCAAGCCGCCCCGCGGCATGTACGAATCAATGTTGCTGCGGGTCATGATGCGTTACTCCTTGCCGTTCGATTTTTCGGCTTCGTTTCCGAGTTGCGGTTTCCAGTCGGGCTCGACGAACTGGAATCGGGTCTGCACGCCGCGAAGCACGACGAAGACCACCCGCCGGGGCTGGTCTCTGGTCACCTGCTCCATGGCCCTGCGATAGCTCTTGAGTCCCTGGATCTGCCGGTCGTTGATGCGGATGATGAGATCGTCCGGCTGAATGCCTCCCAGGCCCGCCCATCCGGCCGATTCGACCTGCTCGACGATGACGCCCTTGACGTTTTCGTCCCAGCGGTTGTCGTCGCGGTCGAAAAAGGTGATTTCGCGGACGGTCATTTCAAAATCGCGGTTGCGGTCGCGCCGGGCCTCCTGCGGGCTGATGCGGGTGCGCTCCAGCTTGACGGTGATGTCGGTCGATTTTCCGTCGCGCAGGACGGACAGCTTGGCCTCGTCATCGATTTCGAGCTTCCGAAGCTGGCGGGCGAAGAGCCCCGCATCCTGCATGCCGCGCGGGCGGAGCGGCTGACCGTTTAGTGCCGTTATAATGTCACCAACCTTGAGGTCCGATCGGGCCGCCCGCGAGCGCGGATAGACGCGCGTGATGCGGTAGCCGAGCTGGTCGGGATGGCCAAGCTGCTTCGCGAGCTTGTCGATGACCGGCTGCGTGGCGACGCCGATCCAGGCCTTGGGGACTTCGCGCGGGGGGTCTTCGTCCTCTTCCGGCTTCGGCTTGAGCAGGGTGATATGGTTCTTGCCGCCGCGGTCAAACTCGATCAGCAGGTACTCCGGCAGGGGCTTGCTGTCCATGATCTGCCGGTAGCGGTTTACGAGGTCCGCGAGGTCGCGGATCGGCCGGCCGTCGATTTTTCGGATGACGTCCCCGTAGGACAAGGGCGGTTCGGCCACCTGAGCAGGCCCGCCCGAACGGATGCTGCCGACGAAGGCGCCGTCCCGGCTGTCGAGGCGGTATTCGCGGGCCATGCGGTCGGTGATTTCCTCGATGGTGATGCCCCACGCGCGGAGCGCGGTCTCCTCGCCGCGGTCCTTGGTGAGTTTTTCGGTGAGGACCGCCGCCTCGCTCGATTTCCCATCGCGCTCGTACGCAAGTTTCACGGTCGCGCCGATGGCGACGTCGGCCAGGTTCTTCATGAGCGGCGGCACTTCCTCGGCGAAGCGAACAGTGACCGGCCGGCCGTCGATCACGGTGATGACGTCTCCCGCCTTGACCCCAGCCTTTGCCGCCGGGCTGCCGTCGACGACGGAATTGACAAGGACGCCATTGTCGAATCCCGTTTTTTCGATGGGTTTGAAGGACAAGCCGATCCAGGAGCGCGGGACCTCGCCGTGCTTGATCAGCGCGTCAACGACGGACCGCGCGAGATTGCAGGGGATGGCAAAACCAATGGCGTTGCCTCCCAACTCGTTGATTCCGATGATCTCGCCCTTGAGGTTAACGAGCGGGCCGCCGCTGTTGCCGGGGTGAATGAGGGCGTCGTGCTGTATCCAGCGGGTGAAGAGACCGGTGCGCTGCCCGGTCTCAAGTTCCATCTCTTCGAGATCGTCGTCGTCGCCGCCGGCAAAGACGCGCTGCGTGTTGGATACGATCCCGAGCGTCACGCTGCGGGACAGGGCGAGCGGAGACCCCATGGCCATGACGTAGTCGCCGACGCGGAGATCATCGGAGTTTCCGAAGACGGCGACCGGCAACTGATCCCTCGGCGTTTTGAGCTTTGACAGATCGAGCTGAAGCACGGCGAGGTCGGTGAGCGGATCTTCACCGATCAGCTTCGCGGGCAGTTCCTGTTTGTCGGCGAGCGTGCATCGAAACTTTTTCCCGTTGTCGGTGACGTGCTGATTAGTAATGACGTATCCGTCCGCGGAAATGATTGTGCCGCTTCCGACGGCACTGTCCTTGTGCTCCTTGCCGTCCCAGTAGTTGACCGTGACGACGTGGATGTTCACAAGGGCGGGGAAGACCTTGTCGCGCGCCGACTGGATGACCTGGCGGAGTCCTTCCCTGAGCTGTTCAGGGGCGGCGGCGTCCTGCCCTGCCGCCGTGCGTGCGTCGGCCAGTACCGCGGCGACGAAAACGACGAAGGTTGCCAAGGTGGCTCGGATGATACGGTGCGGCCCATTGGCCCGGTTCGGCGCGGCCTGCTGCATGCTGAGCTTCCTTTCCTGAATTGCAATTGATCGATCGCTTCGAATCCCCGGCAATTCGCACCCATGGCGGGTCCGATGAGTTTCAGGGATTGACCGGCCGGCTGCAAGTGCAGGCAATACGACCGGGGTTCGGAAGCAGTGAACTTTCCAGTAGAGGGCAGGGCGCGGACATCACGCCGGTCCTAAACGAGTAATCGGCCGTCGGTTGGCCCTCAGGCGCCGGTTGCGGCGGGGGGGGCGGGTTGTCGCGAGGTCAAAGTCACGCGGTTGCGGTCGTCGGCGGCCGGCTGGGGAGGGGACTGGGTTTCTCCGAGGGTCTCCTTGAGCCATTCGTTCAGCTTCCTGTTCCGGGCGACTATCTCCCCAAGCGATGCCTGGGCAGGTGCGCCGGCGGCGGGCGTGGGACCCTGCGGCGCCTTCGATCCAACCGGCACGGCGGGCGGACGGACCCGGGCGCGGCCGGGCCGCGGGGGCGCCCCAACCGGGCGCGCCTCGTCCGTCGAGAGCTGCTCGGAGAGCACCGAGCGGAGGTTCTCCATTTCCTTCGGGACGACGCTGCGGCAGAGTTCATCGGCCTGTTCGAGACGCGAGCGAATCTGGGCGATGCGGGCGCGGGCGTCCATCGAACCGTAAAGCTGTCGGACGATTCCGACGAGCTGACCGACCCGCGAGGTCTGCGATCGGAGGATTTCGAGCTTCTCATCGGCCTGGGCCACGGCGCGTTCGACATTCTCCTTCCGATCGACGGCCTCGCGGGCGGTGTCGCCGAGCTGCTCGAGAATCCGGGAAGTATTTCGGGAAAGCTGGGCCAGCGCCGCGGCACACCGACCGGCTTCGTCGATCTGCTCGCGGGGCATGGCGAGGAGTTCCTCGGTCTTGCGGCAGACTTCCTCGCCATGACGAATGACTTCCTCGGCGCGGGCCCGGGCCTGTTCCTGCGCCTCCAGAAGCTGGCGGGTAGTCCTGGCGGAATCGTCGCGGGCTTCGATCATCTGGATCTTCGCGGCGTGGATGCTTTCGCGGGTTTCCTCGCCTTCCCGAATGGCATGCAGGCGCATGTCGCGGATTTCGGAGGAGACGCGTTGTGCCACCTCATCGGCACGGGCGAGAATCTCCGCCGCCTGCGTCGCCGACTGGGCCGCGGACGTGCGCGCGTCCGCCAGCAGCCTGTCCGCTTTTTCGGAGAGTTCGGCCGCGGCGTCGTGGGCGCGGCCGAGCAGGACGCCCGCGGTCTGCTGGAGGCGGGTGACGGCCTGGTCGGCGTCTCGGCGGGCGGCGAGCATTCGCTCGTAGTGGAGGCCCACTTCGCGGGTCACGTCGTCGCGGAAGGCGGCAATCTTCCCTGCGATCGTGACCCCGGTCCTCTGGACGGCGGCGGCGCCGGAGCGGGCGGCGTTCTGAACATCGTCTCCGACACGCACGATGTCGGCCTGGATCGCCGCGGCGCGGTCGGTCATCTGGAGAAGCAGTTCGCGCACTTCGGTCAGGCTGTCGCGCCCGCGCGCCTTGACTTCGTCGGCGGCGCGGTGGGCGTCATCGATGGCGGCCAGCAGCTGCTGGTTGGCGTGTCGCACTTTCTCGCCGAAATCGGTGGCGGTGTTTGAGGACTGGCGGCTGACAGCCTCGGTTCGGCGCAGGGCCTCGGCAACGCGTTCCTCGATCTGCCTCAGGGCGGCGGTCAGTTCGTCGCGAATGACGCCTTCTGTCTGGCGCTTGATCTCCTCGGCGCGGTTTCGGGCTTCTTCGGCCGCGGCCGCCGCCTCGGTGAAGAGCGCCGTGGCCTGCTGGCGTATCTTCCGCGCGTTCTGAAAGCCGGCCTTTTCCTCTTCGATCAGACGGCTCATATTGACCTTCTGCGTATGCGTGTAGCTGTGCAGCTCGTTGAGTGCCTGGCGGACCTGGCGCTGCACGATGGCGTTCTGTTTTTCGTTGGCCTCGAGCGCCTCTCGGGCCTGCCGGCGGAGATCCTCGACGACGCTTGCGGCGTCCGCCTGAAGGCGCTCCGTCTGGCGGGCGCTGTCTCGGAGCTGCGCCGTGAGCTCCCGCACGGCTTCCGTGGTCTGCTCGCGCATCTGTCGCGCGGCTTCGAGATCCGCCTTTTCGGCCGCGAGCAGTTCGGACACCTGTTGACGAAGTGCCGCGACCTGTCGCTCGGTCTTCTGAAGCGCATCCTCGGCGGCCTGGCGTTCGAATTCCGCCTCCCTTTCGACCTCGACGCGGGTTTCGCGACCGCGGCGGGATGCCTCGCGCGCGGCCACGCCGATTTCCTCAAGGAACGCCGCGGCCTGACGGCGCATTTCGGCAATCTCCGCAACATCGATCGCCGCGGCAGTGGCGGAGGCATCGGCGGGGGGCGGGCCGACGAAATGCCGGGCAAATGCACTCTTCGGCGTCCGCGCCGCGGGCTGCGGCATTCGGACCATCATCTGTTCCGCAATCTCGTTGACAAGGGCCGCGTCCACGCGTTCCGCCGAGCGCGTGTACGCGCCGATGAGGACGTTGTCGCAAATCTGGTTGATGAGCCGTGGGATTCCGTCTGAATGATGGTAGACGGCGTCGATCGCGTCGGCCGTGAAGATCTCGCGCTCCTCCGGGAGCCCGGCCACGCGGAGGCGGTGGGCGATATAGCCCGCGGTCATCTCGCGGTTGAGGGCGGGCAGATGAAAAGCGCGAAAGATTCTCTGGTGAAGCTGGCGGAGCTCCGGCCGGCGAAGGGTGTGCTGGAGTTCGGGCTGGCCGAGAATGAGAACCTGGAGGAGCTTGGCGTCGTCGGCCTCGAGATTTCCGAGCAGGCGAAGCTCCTCGAAGCACTCGACCGGCAGATTCTGCGCTTCGTCGAGAATGACCACAGCGATGCGGTCCCTTGCGTATTGCTGAAGCAGGAACTCTTCAAGGGCCCGCGACAGTTCGGGCAGTCCGGATTCCGGAGGAGTCGAAATTTCGAACTCGCGGCAGATCGCCGAGAGAAGATCCTTCGGCGTGAGGCGCGTATTTGTGACGACGGCGGTGCGAACGTTGGGGCCGAGGCGGGCCAGCAGGAGACGCGTGAGGAGTGTCTTGCCGGCGCCCACGTCGCCGGAGACGACTGCGAATCCCTTGCGCTGTTCGGCGGCGAACTGCAGGGACGCAAGCGCTTCCTCATGCTCCGGCGTATTGAAGAAAAAGCGGGGGTCAGGAGTGTTGTTGAAGGGGAGAGCGGCGAGTCCAAAGAAATCGCAATACATGCCTGACTCCTTAGCGGCAGCGGCGCGGAATGTCCGAGATGCGGGCGCATGCCCGTGCATTGGTTATCGGAAGCCATTGCGGGGATGCTTGACGCGTCGAGAATTGCGCGTCGGGCAGAAATTGCCGACGTGATCGCGGCGTGCGGAGAGATCTGGCGGGCATTCCGCGCAAAACGTGAAAGTATCGGGCCGATTCGCGAAGGTCATATATTCAGTCTGCATCGCTCTCACCCGATAAACCGCCGGCGAGGGATCTGAGGCGGGCGGCCCGCGGTGGGGCTTCCCAACACGACATGACACGGAATCAATCCGTCACGCGGCATTCGGCCGCGCGGGGTCAAGGGTCATGAACGTTCGGCGAATTACAAACGGTGCGGCATTTGGACATGGAAGAGCGGGGCCCTGGGTTTCGGCGGCTCTGGCGGTGTCCCTGGGACTAAGCGGTCCGGGCTGCGGGCCGAAGGACGACGAGATTCACGCATTCGTGCACGACTGGGAGGCCTCGGTTTCGGCCGCGGACTATCGCGTTCAGCCGCCGGATACGCTGGAGATCAGCTCGGCGCAGGCGCCGGAGCTGGACGGCGAGATTCAGACGATCCGACAGGACGGCAAAGTGACCCTGCGGCTGGTGGGCGAGGTCAAGGTAGCCGGTCTGACACCGGTGGAGATTTCGCGGAAGCTCGAGTCGCTCTTGTCGCAGTATTACGTCGAACCGCACGTGAGCGTGCGGGTCAGCACGGCGGGCAGCAAGCGGTTTTACGTTTTCGGCGAAGTGGCGCAGGAGGGGGCGTTTCCCTATACGGGAAGGGACACACTGCTGAACGCGCTGGCGGCGTCGCGCCCGACGTTCATTGCCGCGAAAGAGATGATTAAGGTGATCCGGCCGAGCCACGAGCCGGACAAGCGTCACGTGATGGTGATCGACGCCTACAGCATGATGGAACACGGCAAGCTGGAGCAGAACGTGCTTCTGCAGGAGGGTGACATCGTGTACGTCCCGCCGACCGTGATCGGCTGGATGGGGTTGCGGCTGCGGGAACTGCTCTTCCCGCTCATTCCGGTGGGGCAGGCCTACACGACACCCGCCAACATGATGGCCGCGTATGACGTGTACCACGATGACGACGATTGATCTGTGGACGAAAACAGGGGGTTGATCGATGAATAGGGGGCGGGGTCCGGAGTCCGAGGAAGTCCTTATGGCCGCGCAGCATCACCATGACGAGTACACGATGACGGACATCCGCCATACGCTAGGCGAAGTCTGGCGCGTCGTTCGGGATCGGCGCTGGTACTTCATTGCGCCTTCCTGCGTGATCACGACGATCGCGCTTCTGTGCTCGGTCTGGGTGCCGCGCACCTACACGGCCTCCACGATCGTGAAGCGCGAGCAGGATCCGGTTCTGGCCAGCATGATGGGCCAGGCCTGGACGGAACCCTACGGCGAAATCCGCAAGCGCATCGCCAGCGACATGGCGGACATCGAGTTCGTCGCCGAGGCGCTCGACGAGCTTGATCTGCCGCGCGGGCTTCAGCGCTTTGAAAACGGCGAATTGACTCCGGCCAGCGCCGCCCGCCGCGCGGCACTGGCGCGGGAAGTGCGGGAGGGGCTCAAGGTCACGTCGATCGACTCCTCGTCGAGCCGCGACATCGTCGAGATGACGCTTTCGCTTCATGATGCGACCCATCTTACGGAGATTCTGTCGCATCTGCGCGACAAGTATGCCCGGTTGGCCAAGAAGAAGACCGGCAGCATCCTGCGCGACGCACAGAAGTTCTTTCAAGCCGAGTCAGACAAATGCCGCGCGAGGCTTGCCGGTCTCGAGAAGCAACTTCGGGAGTTTGAAGCCCGGTATCCGGGTATCGATCCGCAGGTGGCAGATCCCACGCTTGTCGAACAGGCGGCACTCGTGACGGAGCGCATCGAACTCGAGGGGAAGATCAAAGATTTGAGCGCTCAGCGTGAAGAGCTCGCGGCCAGCGTCGAGAAACTCGCGGCGGACTGTTCGGACGCGGCTGCCGGCATGGCGGGGGTGTCCGGGGTTTCGGTGAATGCAGGTGGAGCACTGACACAGGAAGTGCCCCATGTTCCCAACCCCGCGATTGCGGAAGTGATGGACGAGATTCGCGTGCTGGAAGATGAGCTCCTGACCGCCAAGTCCATCCGCCTGATGACGGATCAGCATCCGGCCGTGGTTCGGATACGGCGTACGCTCGATGCCCGGCGCGCGGAGCTTGCGTCGCTTCCGGCGACCGTGCCCGACCTGTCGCCCACAAGAAACACGGCTCCGGCGGGTCCGACCCCCCTTGAACAGGCGGAGACACGGCTGGCGCACGCGGACACCAAGTTGGCCGCGGCGCGGGCGCGCATAGATGAGATCTCCACTCGCATCGGCGTGATGGAGCGGCGGCGACTCGAGGCGGTCGATCAACGTGAGGCGTATCTCAAGATTCGCCAGCAGGCCGACCGAACGCGCGGGGAGCTGGACGGCTGGCAGGCGAATCTCGGGCCGATCGGCCACGTCCTCACCCTGGAGGACAGTGATCGCGGCATCATGTTCTCGGTTCTGCGGGATACTGCCCGGGCGCCGAAGCCCGCATCGCCGAACGCCATGCTTGTTCTTCTCGTTTGCGTTGCGATTGGGGCGGCGGCGGGGGGGATCACGGTGGTATCCGTGGAGCTGCTGGATCATTCCTTCCGGACGGTCAAGCAGCTTGGCTCCACGCTGGGTGTGCCTGTCATCGAAGGTGTGGATGAGATACTCACCCGGCAAAAGCGCCGGCGGCGCCTGGTTCGTAAGCTTGTGCTCATGCCGGCAGTGGCCACGGTACTCGTGGTCGCGGTGGCGGTCGCGGGGGCGGTGGCGTTTCTCAGCATCGAGCAGCCGGATCGACTCGAGCAGATTCGGCAGTCGCCGGGCAAGGTCTATGAGATTGCCATGGGGGCGGACGAGGTTTGATCGCGTCGCGGTCCGCGCAGAATCCGCCTGCCAATCTGGCTGCGATGCGCGATGACGCGCGGGTAATCGCCGTCGAACGCCGATTCATAACGGGTGCGTGAACGAACGAATCGGAACATCGGAAAGGCGACTCATGGGACACATCGCGGAAGCGCTTAAAAAAGCACGCCAGGAGCGTGGCGCGGGCATCGGCTGTTCACCGACGCCGCTGCTCGATGCCTTGCCCGCGTCCTCGCTGCCGATGAGGGAAATCGGTACCGGTCGGATCGGCGGGTTGGCAGCCGTTCCAGGCAGGGCGGCGGTGGCGGTCCAAGGGCTGCGCGGAGCGCGGCCGGCGGCGGGCGAGGCTCCGCGAACGGGAGACTCGGAGCGTGTGTCCGCGCTCGACTCTCTGCATCCTGCGGAAGCGTTCGGTGATGTTCGCTGGGATGTGGATGCGGGCGTCGTTTCGGCGATCGACCGGACAGGCCCGATCACGGAGCAGTATCGCGCAGTGCGAACCTGGCTTCTGGCCAGGGTTCGGCCGAATGAGCGGACCGCGCTGGCGGTGACCAGCAGCATGCCGCGCGAGGGCAAGACCGTGACGGCGGCAAATCTTGCCGTCGTGATGGCGGAAATCCGGCGGATGCGGGTCCTCCTCGTGGATTGCGACCTGCGGCGCGGGGAACTGGCGGGGCTGCTTCGCCTTCGGGTGGCTCCTGGCCTCGCCGATGTACTTTCGGGCCGGCTGGGCCTCGACGAAGCCATCGTCCCGACACCGCTGCCGAACCTGTGGGTGCTTCCCGCCGGGGACCTGGCCGGGGCGAATCCAACGGAGCTGTTCAATTCGGTGGCCGCGAGCCGCGCGTTCGACGAAATCCGCGAGAGATATCACTACAGCGTGGTCGATACACCACCGGTGCATCGCGTATCCGACATCGGCGTGATCGGCGCGCTTTGCACGGGCATCGTCATGGTGGTTCGCATGCGTCGGACGCCCATGGGCGTTGTTCGGCAGTCACTCCAGTGGCTGCAGGCGAACAACCTCCACGTGCTGGGTACGATCGCCGCGGGGTGCGGGCAGCGGGACGCCGGCGGGGATGATCGCGAGGAAGACGAAGGTTAGGCGGAAGAGGGCGGCCGTCCCATCATCTCTGCAAGCGCGAACATGTCAGTCGTACGCATTACTGAATTCCGTTCAACAGATCGCGACGCCTGGAACGCATACGTCTCGTGCCATCCGGAATCAACCTATTTTCATCAGCTTTCCTGGAAGCGGGCCGTCGAACAGGCGTTCTCGCATCGGCCGATTTACCTGATGGCTCGCCACGGATGCGAGGTCACGGGACTGCTTCCGCTGTTCGTGGTGGACAGCGTGCTGGCGGGCCGCATGATCGTCAGCCTGCCCTACGCAACGTACGGCGGGGCCATTGCAGACGATGAGAATGTCGCCGCCGTGCTGATTCACGAGGCGTGTTCGATTGCGCGGCGGCTCGACGCGTGCTCGCTGGAACTTCGCTCCCTACGTGCATCGGAACTGTCGCTGCCGGTGCGGCGCTCGCACGCGACCTTTTGCCGGGCCCTGCCGGTGCGCGCGGATGAGGTGTTGGGCATGTTGCCGCGCAAGGCCCGGGCCGCGGCGCGGAAGGCGCGCGAAACGGGACGTCTCTCCGTGGATTTCGGAGAGCATCTCGTTGAGGATGTCTGGCGGCTCTATGCGCGGTCGATGCGCAGGCTGGCATCGCCGAACTACCCGCGGCGATTCTTCGATGCCGTCGTGTCGGGCGCGCCGGGCGGTACGATTTCGCTCCTGGTGCGCGATGCCCGGCGACCGGTGGCCGGGCTGCTTTCGTTTCTGCATCGACGAACGGTGATGCCGTATTTCGTGGGGTTTGACGAGCGGGTCGAGATCTACGGGCTCTCGCAGTTTCTTTATTCCGAGTCGATGCGGTGGGGTGTTGAGAACGGTTTCGACATGTACGATTTCGGGCGGAGCCGGATCGACAACGTCGGGGCGTTCGCATTCAAGAAACTGTGCGGGTTCGAGCCGCAGGTATTGGAGTACCAGGATTACGTTCTGCCGGGCCGGGCCGCGCCGGATCTTGCGCCCACGTCGGCCCGGTGGCATGCGGCGCGGCGCGTGTGGCGCCTGTTGCCGCTGGGTGTGACGCGGCCGCTGGGAGCGTGGCTGGCGCGCTCGATACCGGGCTGATGGGGCAACGGGCGGCGAATGACGCGAAAGCGAAACATCCTTTACCTGGCGCACCGGGTGCCGTTCCCACCGAACAAGGGGGACAAGATCCGGACGTTTCACCAGATCGAGCGGCTCGCCGCGTCGCACAACGTCTGGTGCGGATGCTTCGTCGATACGTCCGAAGACCGCGTGCATGCCGCGGCCCTGCACCAGTGGTGCCGGGGCGTGATGGCGGTGGAGTGGAATCGAAATCGGGCCAGGCTGCGCGCCCTCAAGGCGCTGGCCGGCGGTGGGCCGCTGACGCTGGCGGCGTATGAAAGCGACGCATTGCGGCGGAGGATCGCGCAAGTGTGCGAGCGCGTGCGCTTTGACGTGGTGACATGTTTCTCGGCCTGCATGGCGCCGATCGCGCTGGAAGTTCCGGCGCGAAGACATGTGCTCGATCTGTGCGACGCCGACAGTGAAAAATGGCGGGATTACGCGGACTCAGCCCCCTTTCCGGCCTCGTTGCTTTATGCCGAGGAGCATGGCCGGTTGCGGGAGTACGAACTCGCCTGTCTGCGACGATTCAACGCGACCCTGGTGATAACGCAGCGCGAACGAGAAATCCTCGATCCGGGGGGGCGGCACCGGAAACTTCACGTAGTGACGAACGGGGCGGACCTCCCAATGCGCGCGCCGGCGCCGGCTTCGACGCGCGCCGCTGTGATCAGCTTCATCGGGGCCATGGACTATCGCCCCAACGTCGAGGGCATCCGCTGGTTCGTCCGTTGGGTCTGGCCGCTGGTGAGGGAAGAAGCACCGCACGCAAAGCTCATGGTCGTCGGGAGAAACCCTTCGGCTGCCGTGCGGTGCCTTGATGGACGCGCCGGGATTTCGGTCATCGGTGAAGTGTCGGACGTGCGGCCCTGGCTTGCCGGATCGCGCGCGGTCGTCGCCCCGCTGCAGATCGCCCGTGGGTTGCAGAACAAGGTGCTCGAAGCGATGGCCATGCGGCGGCCCGTTGTCGCCACGCCGGCAGTCGCGCGCTGTCTCGATGCCAGGCCCGGCAGGCACTTGCTCGTCGGAGCCAACGCGGGCGCGTTTGCACGGGGTGTGCTCGCCCTGTGCAGGTCCGATCGATTGTGCGATGCCGTGGGAGAGGCGGGATATCGTTTCGTGGCGGGATATCACAGTTGGCCCGAGGCCATGGCGCGCTTCGAGTCGATCGTCCTGGGTGATCTCGCTGTCCGCCCAAAACATATGGATGCTAAGGACCGGGCTGAGTCCGGCGATCGTCCGGCGACAGTCGGGCAGGACGTGGCGCCTTCGCGAACGTCGATATTCAACCGGCCCTACCCGGGTCGCTCGCTGCAATCAGACTTTGCTGCTCGTTCGGGCGTACTCCGCGGACTGGCCGAGTATGTGCGGACATGAGGCTGTTGCGCCACGAGGGTTTTGGCAGCGTCCCATAACACGAAAGCTCGCTTCCGATATCTCTTCAGTCGCGCTTTCGGACGCTCGATACATCCATAGCTAAATCGTCGTCGTCTGGTGGGAGCGCCGCGCGCCTGGAGAAGCGTTCTTGGATCGTGTGAAGGCTCATGCTGTCGTGCTCGATGAACCGCCGCGGGGCGAGTGGACCGGCGTTGCGCTGCGCTACGAACCGCCTGCGTGTGCGCATTTCGAGACGACGGGAATGGTCGCCCCCGAAACCATTGGGGCAAAGGCGCGGCGAAGCGTCCTGGTCCTTGCGAGTCGGTTTCCTCCGGTCGCGTCGGTTGGGGCGATTCGCGTGCGAAAATTCGTCAAGTACCTGCCCGACTTCGGCTGGGATCCGGTCGTGATCACTGGCGCTATGCGCACCGCGCGGCCGGGCGCCCACGAAGCGCGGCGAGCCGTCGATACCGAGAGTCTGGCCGACGTGCCGGCGTCCGTGCCCGTGCACCGGCTGAGCCCGGTGCCGGACAACTGGCCCGGCTTTGTGACGCGCAGCCTGGCGCGGACGCTGGCGCGCGTGACGTGGCCGCTGGGCCTTTGCGAGGCGTCGTGGAGCGGGATGCTCAAGTGGCGCGTTCAGAGAGTGCACGATCGGCTGTGCTTTCCCGATCGGGGAATCTGGCGGCTGCCCTCGGCGGTCGGCGCGGCGCTGGCGCTGCACCGAACCCATTGCTTCGACGCGGTGTTCTCGAGCGGCATGCCGTTCAGCGATCACCTGATTGCCTGGGTGGTGTCGCACCTGCTGCGCAGGCCGTGGATCGCCGATTTTCGCGATCCCTGGGTTGAATACATCCATTGGAAGCAGTGGCAGAGCGGGGCGGGGCGGATGCTTACGCGGCGGTGCGAGGCGGCTGTCATCCGCCGCGCGGCGCACGTCATCAGCGTAAACGATCACATGACCGCGCGCTTTACGCAGCGCTATCGCCGGGCCACGGCGGGGAAGTTCGTCACCATTGCCAACGGGTTTGATCCCGACGACTTTGCCGCCCCTGGCGAACAGGCCCCGGGGACCCATTTCCGCCTTCTGTACGCCGGCTCCCTCTATGAAACGCGAAGCCCCGAGTGGGTGCTTACCGCGTTTCGCCGGTTTATTCACGAGACGCCCGGCAGCGCCGCGCACGCGCGGCTCGACTTTGCCGGCCGTCCGGGCCCGTATCAATCCGAGATGAATCGAGCCGAGGACGGCGGCACGATCCGTTATCTCGGCCTTCTTCCGCACCGCAAAGCCATGGCGGAGATGGCCCGGGCCGACGCGAACCTGATCATTCTCCCGGACGTGCCGGGCAGCGAGGCCGACACGACGGCCAAGCTCTACGAATGCCTGGGCTGCGGGCGGGCGGTTCTGGCCACAGTACCGCTCGCGGGATCCGCGGCACAGGAACTGCGCGGGCACGGAGGCGTTTGGCTGTGCGCGCCTAGGGACGTGGAGGCGATCCGCCGGGCGATTTCGGAGATGTACGCACTCTGGCTGGCGGGCCGGTTGCCGGCGGCGCGACCGGGCGAGTCTTTGTCAACGATGACGCGGCGCGGACAAGCCCGGCGCCTCGCGGGGCTATTCGACGCCGCGGTCGGAGCGGGAGTCAAGGAGTTGACACCATGAGCAGATGGCTGGCGCGAACGGATTTTGACACATGGAGCGGGCAATGGATTCGTCGGCTTCGGCGACGGCACAATGAAGAGTGCGTCAACATCCTGGCCTATCACAGCATCGCCCCGGAGGACAGCCTGTTTACGCGCGGGACGACGCTTCGCCATACGCCGGCGGAGTTCGAGCGGCACATGGACTACCTGGTCACGCACTATCGGCCGGTTCGACTCGGCGACGTCGTGGCCGCGCTGGAATCGGGCGAAACACTGCGCCGGGCCGTCGTCATCACCATTGACGACGGACTGGCTGATTCGCTGCGACACGCTATGCCCATCCTGGTGCGCCGCCGGATTCCCATGACGGTCTTCGCCGTCACTTCCGTCATCGGCAACAAGGACCTCCAATGGCAGCATAAGCTGACCTGGTTGATTCAAAGCGGACTCGGTCCAAACGTTGCGGAGGCAATGGCGATCGAAGGATATCCGCCCGCGAGGGAAGGGCAGTCCGCGGAGGAATACGTTCGTCAGAACTATCGCGCCGATCTGCCGGAGATACTGGAGTCGATCGTCGAAGCCACAGGAACCAGCGGCGCGGAGCTTGCGGCGCGGATGCGGCCCTACCTCGAAGCCGAAGAAATGGCAGACGTCGATCCCGGCCTAGTGGAATTCGGCAATCACACGCACACGCATGCCATACTCTCGGCACTCGACGCGGACGCCCAGCGGATGGAAATGACGCGGGCGCGGGACATTCTGAAGTCGATAACCGGCCGGCCGCCTCTGGCCCTGGCTTATCCTTTCGGGCTGAAACGCCACTACAACGCGGATTCGATCCGTCTGGCGGCGGAGACGGGCCATCGGGCCGCCCTGGATGCCCGGCGCAGGATAAACCGCGCGGGCGCAAGCCCCTTCGAACTGTCGCGAAAGCCCGCCCCGTGCGGATCGCAGCGTGCGTTTGAGCAGGCGATCGAGGACTGGCCCGACAACGCGGCCCCGCCGCGGCGGCGAGGACGCTGATGGATTCGGTGCGACGAACGCTTGTCATCTCCCCATATGTGGGTGAGTTCGGCTGGGAACTCATGAACTGGCAGGGGCGCGCGCGCCGGCTCATGGCCGACGGGCGTCACGAACGGTTTATCGTGTGCGCGCGTCCGGATCGCCGCGCACTGTATTCCGGCTCCGATCGCGAGCGGCCGGTCCTGTTCTGTCCAATCGCGGGATTCGAACTGCCCGGCGCGGCGAACGAGGATCATCGTGTCGACGCAGAGGGGCGGCCGATCGCCGCGGAAATCCTCCGCGACCTCGTGTGGAACCGAGTGACCGACGCCTGCCGGCGCGCGGGCATTCCGCTGGATGATGCGGAGATACTTACGCCTGATTACCGCGGGGGCCTGTGGACGACGAGCGATGATCAACAGCTATTCGGCGAACTTCGCGTAGCGTGTCCCCTCGTGACGGACGTCGTGCTCGTGCCCCGCGAGCGCGGTTTTGCCGGCGAGCGAAACCTGCCGCGGTCATGGTGGCAGGACCTGGCCGCGCGGCTGGAGCGGCGCGGGCTCCGCGTGGAGCTGTACCGCATGCCGCTGGATGAGGCGATTCGGCAGCTTTCCGGCGCACGGCTCGCGGCGGGGGCGTCCACGGGAGGTCTGCACCTCGCAAGCCTGTGTCGATGTCCGCACTACGTGTGGGGCAGCGGTGCGGAGTGCCGCTGGACCCGGTTGGGCATGACGAATCGACAGCGCTACGAAACGATCTGGAATCCGCTGGGGACGCCGTGTCGGTACGACGAATGCGGATGGCAGCCGGCCCTGGAGCATGTCGAGCGCGGCATTCTGCGGAGCGTCGATGCGATCGGCCTGCAGAAAGGCAGTCGGCCGACGCAATGGGCGCTACGCCCGGGCTGGCGAATCCGGCGAGGACTTTCGCGGCTCCTCGAGGCGCCGGGCGACACCGTGTGGCCTTGGCGGATTCGGCGACTCGTCCGGGAGAAGCTCGTGTAGCCGGGCGCGGGCATGGCCCTGGAAGACGACTTTGAAGATGCGCGAAGCACTGCTTATTTCCTATCACTTTCCCCCCATGGGCGGAAGCGGCGTGCAGCGAGCCGCGAAGCTGGCGAAGTATCTTCCGTGCGCGGGCTGGCGGGCTCACGTGATCTGCGGAGTTCATCGACATTACCCGCTGCGCGACGAAAGCCTGCTGGATGAAGTCGATTCACGATTTGTGCGCCCGGTTGCCGGGTTTGAACCCGCCGGTATTGCACGACGGGTCGGCGCGCTCCTGAACGACGGAGTGCGGGCATGGGCGATCGAAGACCGCATATGCTGGCGAATTGAGAGACTTGTTCAGGCTGCCCGTGTGCCGGAGCGCGAAGCGCTCTGGACGCCCTTGGCGATCCGTGCGGCACGCAGCCTCGTGAAGGCCGCGCCGATCGAGGCGGTCGTGACGACGTCGCCGCCGCATGCGGTGCATCTGGTCGGCCGGCATCTCAAACGCCGGCTTGGCCTTCCGTGGATCGCCGATCTTCGTGACCCGATGACGGACAATTTCACACTGGCCGGCGGCTCACGCATGTCGTGTGGATACGCACGATGGTTTGAGAACATGGTTGTGCGCGAGGCCGATCGCATCGTGGTGACATGTCCCGAGCTTGGCGAGCAGCTCGCGGATCGACATGGCCCCGCGGTTGCCGCACGCATCGTGGCGATACCCAACGGTTACGACCCCTCCGATCGCCCCGCGCGCGCGGCGCGCCGAGACGATCGCTTCGTGCTGGTGCATGCAGGATCTTTCTACCGGCAGCAGAGCATCGAGCCGATTCTTCTTGCCTTTCGTGAATTGTGGATTCGGCGTCCAGATGTGCGCGGACGCATCGCCTTTCGCGTGGCGGGCGCGCTTTCGGCCGCACAACGGGCGTTTGTCCGCGAGTCGGATGAAGGGTTTCTGGAACTTGCGGGCTATCGATCCCATTCCGAAGCGATCGGGGAAATGGCCTCGGCGAATGCGTTATTGCTGACCGTACCTGCCGTCGAAGGAGGGCGGTACTGCATACCCGCCAAGACTTTCGAGTATCTCGCCTTCGGCGGTCATATCATTGCCTGGGTGCATGAAGGAACGTCGCTGGCGCAAGCGCTGCACGATGCGGGAGGCTGTACGCGGGTCGAAGTCCCAACGCCTTCAGGATGGGGAGCGGCTATTGAGGCGTGCTTTGATCAATGGCGCACCGGCTCGCTGTCGCGCGCGCGGAACATGGCGGTTGTTGAAAGGTTTCGGCGTGATCGCCTGGCAGCAAAGTTTGCCGATATCATCGAGGCATGCGTCGGCAGCGGGCCGCGCCTTACGATCGATGCTACCGTGTTCGGCTCCGTGGAGGCGGCATGAACATCCTCTGGCACATGCCGATTCTGCGGCAATTCGGCTGCGGGTTGTCGCGGCGAGCGGTCGAACTGGCCCGCAGGCTGCGCGCGCGTGGGCATCGCGTGACGTTTCTGGTTCGTCGAAATCGGACGGACGCGAGCGAGGGGGCGATCGAAAGTCTGCCGGTATTGCCGTTGGATCTGCCCGACGCGCGGCCTTGGCACTGGTCGGTTCAGGCGCTGAGTCGCCGTGCAGCGGCGCGGGAGCTGGTGTCGCGTATCGATCCGGATCATGACGTGTTCATGTCGTGTCAGCCGGAGGTCGTTGCGGCCTATGGGCGGCGACCCGATGCCCGGCCGGTTTTGTTCGTGTGCGGCGGGTCCACGCTCCTTCACGACGAATCCGACATACAGCGGCTCTCCGAGGACTCGTGGACGACACGACTGTCGGCGGCCATCGACCGGCGGCTCAAGCACGCAAACGAGCGGGCGGCGTTTGCCAGCGCCGATGCGGTTGTGTTCGACAGCAACCAGACTCGAAAGCGCGTGGCTGATACGTACGGAATCGCACACGAAAGACACTACACGGTCCATGGCGGCGTTGACCCGGAAGAGATGCAGCCTGCCGACAGCGCTGTGAAGCGCGCGCGGCGCGGGGAGCTGGGCATTCGCGACGGCGATTTCGTGCTCTGCTGGACGGGCAGGCTCTCTCCTGAAAAGAACGTGGAGTTGCTTATTCGCTCGATCCGGCTGTGCACGCGCCGTCCGGACGTCGTCCTGATTGTCGGCGACGGACCCTGTCAAAGGGACCTGGCGGATTTGGTATCGTCGGCGGGACTTCGCGACACCGTGCGATTGATCGGGGCCGTGGCCGATGTTCAACCGTACCTGTACGTGTCGGATGCGTTCGTTTTTCCGTCGAAGGGAGAGTCGTTTGGCGGGTCGCTGGTCGAGGCCATGGCCTGCGGTCTGCCGTGCATTGCGCTTCGTCCGGACGGAGACATCGTGTGCACGGCGACAGAAGAGGTATTCGACGGCGGACGCTGCGGATACTTCGTTGATACGCCCGTGCCGGGCGCGCTCGCGTCGGCCATCGACGCGCTTGCCGCAGACGCGGAACTTCGCAGACGGCTGGGCGAACGGGCCCGCCGATACGTAGTAGACCAATTCACCTGGGATGCGGCGGGGGCCAGACTCAGTGAAATCGTACTGGAGATCGGGGAAAGGGCGCGCACGGCCGAGGCGCTGATCGCCCCTGCGACGCAGCCTTCGGCTGCCTGACAGTGAGACGACAGGAATCGCTCATGCGTTTTGCAATCTACGTGGCATTGTTACTCAGCATACTGCCCTTTGTGCTGCTGCGGCCGTTCTTCGGGCTGTGCGTGTATTACGTCGTCTCGTTGCTGCAGCCGAAGTACATCGCCTGGCATCCGGCCTTTCAGGATGCGATGATCGTGGGTGTTCCGCTGGTCGTCGGTGCCATACTCATAGGCGTAAAGCGCCGCGAACTGATTCCGCAGCGAGAGGTCCTGACCGGCCGTCCGGTCGGCGTTCGCGAGCGCATCGTGCAGGGCACGATGTTTGAACCGGCCTGGCCGCTGGCGGTCTGCGCCCTGCTTCTGGTGTACATCAGCGTCACGCGGCTCCTCGTGCCGTATCCGCTGGAGAACAATGCCGATCTCTATCGGGCGCTGATCAAAATCATGTTTGTCACGGCCCTGGTGACGGGCATGGCGTCGGATCATCGGCGGCTTCGGATTCTGTACATCGTGGTGGCCCTCTCGACGGCATTCTGGGCGATCAAGGGAGGGTTGAAGATGCTTGTGCTTGGCCCGCACCAGATCTACGGCAAGAACTATGACAACAACTTCTTCGCGCTGACCAGCGTGATGACGCTTCCGATGGTGTTTTACTTCGCGCTTTCGGTGCGCAGCGCCCGGTGGCGAAATCTGCTCATGGTGTGCTCTGCACTGATCTGCCTGGGAATCATCGGTTCGCATTCGCGGGCGGGCTTTGTGGCGTTCGCCTTCGTGATGATGGGCATGGCATGGACCTACTGCCACCGGGTACGGGCGCTCGCGGCCGTGGTGTTTGTCGTGATTGTCACGACGATCGCGACGGGCCCGGAGATACGCGAGCGGATTGACTCAATCTTTAACTACAGGGAGGACAACTCCGCGCGGTCGCGATTCGCCACCTGGGCCGTGGCGGGAGACCTGCTGTGGCAGAGTCCGGTGATTGGCGTGGGCTTCAACAACTTTGAATTGGCGCGGCGTGAGTTCGATGGGGGGCGAAAGGCGGCGCACAACATTTATCTACAGAACCTGGCGGAGCTCGGACTCCTTGGACACCCGCTCTGGCTACTTCTGGTATTCGGGAGCCTGTTCTCAATGTACCGGTTCATGCGGTGGTCCCGGCGGCTGCCGGTGGACCTGCGCTGGGCGCACTACTGGTCGCGCGGGCTTTTTCTCGGGATGTGCGCGTTCTGCATACACGGACTCTTTCATAACGAGGAGTACCTCGAACTCATGTTCGCGATGGTCGGGCTGCACATGGCGCTGAAGATTGCGACTCGGCGTGAATTGCAATCCCGAAAGCTGCTTTCGACGGTGCAGCCGGCGCGCCGTACGAGAAGACGTGGCGAGACTCCTGCGCCCCGCCCTCGTGCGCTGCACCCGGCCCACTTGTTTCCGGCCTGATTCGCGGTCGATTCACGCGCGCCATCCGAGGGCCTTCGCGATTCCGTCGTAGTAGATGACGGCCGCGCCGATGGTGCCGATGAGCGTAGCGACGGCTAGCGCCGCCTTTACACGGACAAGGCTCCGGTCGAAACCTGTCAGGGCGTGCGGCTCCGCCGTGAGGTGTTCGATGAGGCGGCATCGCGATTCGATGCTGCCGTGCCGCCAGCTTGGCGCTTTTCGCGGGATGCCGTTCAAACTGGCGATCTTGCAGAGAGTCCGGCCGAAGATGTTGGCCGCCGATACGCAAAGGCCGGCGGACCTTCGCTCACCGTGCACCGGGCACCAGCTCAGGCATCCGCTGACGTCGGGCGTGATGCAGCGAACGCCGAAGAGATCGGCCTGCCTTTCAAAGCGGCGCGAGAGCCAGCCGAAGCCGAAAAGCCAGATCGCCAGCAGGAGGCACAGGCCCGCAAGTTGGAGAAGTCCGTAGTCGCGCACAATGTTCGTGTGGTCGAGCAACATGACGACGCCGCCGGACAGATACATGGATGTGGCGGCAAACGCGCCGAAAAAGGGCAGATGCCAGTGATGGACATGCCCGGCCTCGTGGGCGAACACGGCCTCGATTTCCTCCTCGCTGAGTGTCTCCAGCAGGGCATCTGATACGAGGATATAACGCAGCGGCGGGATGAACCCCATGACCGCCGCGTTGACAGTCATGCCATGGGTGTGCCACAGGAGTATCTCGCGGTACCGCAGTCCGATCCGCCGGCAGGTGCTCTCGAATCGTTCTCGAAGCGGCCCGGGCGGCAGCGGCTCGGTCGCCCAGATGTAGCGAAGCATGACCGGCGCGAGAACGAGCACCGCGATAGACGCAGCCCCCAGAATCGCGTCGGAGACCCACGGCAGACCCGTTGTCCGAAACAGGGATGGGCGGGCCTGGTCCGTAAAATGCTTCGCCAGGACGATCAGGACCATCGGGGCGGCGATGATCAGAACCTGGTGGCGAAACTTGTCGAGCAGGTATGAGCCAAGGGAGCTTTCGGGGCTTTCACTGGATCGCCGGGCGGCCGTCAATGCCGCGCGGGCGTCAGGGCTTCCGCCTTTTCCGGACTCGCCCGCGGAAAGATCATCCTGACCAGCGGAAGCGGAGAGTGTCATGCTCTTGAGGCGGTGCTCCGCGGCGTACTGGACGATCCATGCGATGGTCAGCGAGGCAAAGAACGGCGCGAGGAGCATCAGGTCGCCGACCAACGGGATGCGATCGAGATTCCATCCGTCCGGCTGGCGGACGATCCGGGCCCACGGTGTGCAGACAAGCGTCAGGATCAGGAATATCGCGAGGATGGCGAGCTGAATGAACTGTCCGCGGGAGTACCTGCGCCCGGCGGTGTCCTGGCCGGCGACGGTGCCGTCGAGTGCGGCGATGGTCCGGCGACGGAAGAGCCAGCTCACAAGTGCGACGAGAACGATCTGTACGACGGCCCAGCTGATCGTGCCCCACAGGACCACGGCGTCGCCAAGGGGACGGCCGGCGAACAGGTTTAATTGCCTCGGAGGCAGGTCGTCGCTGAGGACGAGCGCAAAAGCCATAATGACGACGAAGTACATTGCATCCCTATCTTATGAGATGGGGTACATAGCTGTGTAGTGCGGAGGATCGCTGAGTTTCCGGACGGGGGTGGGCGTCGCACACAGGCAGGGCCGGTCCGCGAACTGTTTGACACCCGGCAGCCGCAGCTTGTCACAGGTTGACAAAAAGCGGTTAGAATACGCCCCCGATCGCTGGAATGTCCGTATTTTAAGGCAGAGGTACTCGACATGTTTCGCACGCTCACATTGTCAATCCTTGCAGGTCTCTTGATTTCGCAGTATGCGATGGGACAGTCGCCGGAAGGCGCGCCGGGGGAGCCGGCCAAAGTGGAGAGCGCGGCGCCGAATCGGCCGCCGGCCCGCCCCCTGCATGGGATGGACCCGACAGGCATGCTCGACGCGCTGACGACGGAGTTGCAGCTGGACGAAACACAGCGGCAACAGGCCCTCAGCCTGCTTACGGATTATCGAACGAAACAGATCGAGGTGCGGAAGTCCCTTCGGCCGCAGCCCGAGGCATCCGACCGCACGCGCCAGCTGTTGAGCGAGATGCGGGCGGCCCAGCAGGCGGGCGACAAGGATAAAATCAAGCAGCTATCGGACGAGCTTCGCGCAATTCGTGAGACACAGAACGCCCAGATTGCCCCGATGCGTCAGCAGTTGCAGGATCTTCAGGACACGCTTCACACCGATTTGAAGGGTATTCTCCGGCCCGATCAGCATGAGAAGTTCGAATCCATATGGGAAGAGCGCATGGTCCGGCGTGGATCGGTGCGCGGGCGGATGCGAAGCCCGCAGGCTTTGCGGACCCTCGTGGAGAAGCTTCCCGACGTCACCGGCGAACAGAAACAGCAAATCGACGCGCTCTTCAAGGCGAACATGGAGGCGGTGCGCGAGGCCGGTTCCAATCACGTCGCGAAAGAGAAGGCCAACGCCAAGCTGTACGACGACGTCCTCGCGGCGCTGACGCCCGAACAGCGGGATACGGTAAACAAGCAGCTCGAAGGTCGAGGCCGACCTCCCCGCAAGCCGGACCAGCCTGAAGGTCAGCCAGGCGGGGAGCCGGCACCGCCTCCACCGCCCGGCGGTCAGTGATCGTCGAAGGGGCCGGCCGCAAGAGTCCTTTCCGCGCGACCGCCGCTTTGCTCCTCGTGCGCGACGACGCGCCGTGCCGTGCGGTTCGTTACCACTGCCACCACCTTTCGCCTCGGCCAAATCACGACCGCGTCAATTGAATTTCCAAGCGGGAGCGGATTGCCAGGCACGAAACTGCCCGTTCGCAGCATCCGAGCGGGCAATCGCGCCGTCACGGAGTCGATTGGCCGCGGTAGTACTCGATCGCATCGAGAAGCCCCTCCGACCATTGCACCTGAAGGGTATCCGCGTCGATTTCCCATTTGCCCTGCGGCAGCCGGTCGTGCGTGGTAATGTACGCGTACTCAGTCGCTCCGAGGCCGCCGCCGGGGATGTATTTTCCGGTGCGGCGCACGCGCGACCAGGGAATCGCGATGCTCCGGGTGAGGCCGCGCAGGGTTGCCCCTTGCGGCGAAAGGAGCAACCGTCGGGCATATCCGCGCAGCAGACCCAGGACGGTGAGCGCGATAACAAGCCCCGCGCTGATCTTGATCCATGCCGGCGTCTGCGTGGCGATCAAAAAACACTGGAGCACGCAGATCGGCCCCATGACCGAAAGGTAGATGCGCAGCGGCGCTCGCAGGTAGGGCCAGGAGGCTCGATGCGGGGCCGGACTTGAGTCGGCCGCCATGTTGCTGCCGGTGTTCAATGTTCGTAGTAGTTGTGCGTGGGCCGTCCGGCAAGAATCTGCTCCTTGCCCCAGTTGGCGACCGCCCGGAAGGTTTCGGAGGCGATGAACGCGTCAAAAGCGGCGCGGTCACTCCAGTCGGAGAGTATGACATATTCGCGGGCGTCGTCGATGTTGCGGTACATGCGCGTGACGGTGTGGCCGGCGATGGACTGCATGGCGTGAATGACCTTGCGAAAGGCGTTTTCGAAGGTCTCTTCCTTGCCGGGGAGGACTTTGTAGTTCATGCCGATGGTGACCATGGGTTTCCTCTCGTCGGTGGTTCGGAGTGTTTTGATTCGCGCGTTTTAATGGGGTCATCGTAGGGCGATTCGGCGCCAAGGCAAGCGCGCCGGCCGCGCGGCGCCTATGCTTTCGTAACAGCTGCGGAACACGCGGCGGCAAGGCGTCCGGTCTGATATCCGGCAGTCTTTTGGACGGCGGTTAGCGCCGGCGCGGCGGAATCGCCCCGTTCAGCGGGGCGGGAATGGTCGCATCGCACGTGGCGGACGGGGCATTGAGCCGCCACCGGATGATCCTGTTGGCGCGTCGGCAGGTTTCGGCGAAAATCGCGTGCAAGGTCAACTGGACCCGTGGAGAGGTGTCCGAGTGGCTGAAGGTGCATGCTTGGAAAGCATGTGTACGGTAACACGTACCGGGGGTTCGAATCCCCCCCTCTCCGATTCTATTTCGAGGCAGTTCACAAACTCTTGAAACTCTCGCACTTGCGAAAGTTTCTCGATTGTTGACTGCCCGATTGCCCTCAAACTGCCCTCAACGCGACCGTCGCCGTTGCCGCGCGGCGTGAGCGATTCGGCTCCCGCCGCCAGCGCCAGCATCGCCTGCTGGCTGTCGTCGTCGTGCAGGTGGTAATAGAGGTCGAGCATGTCGGACGACGAGTGGCCGAGCCACGCCAGAGCCTTGCGGTGCGCGACGCCGTGATTGGCGCACAGACTGGCGAAGTGGTGCCGGAACGAGTGCAGCTTGAATTCGTCGGCCTTCTCGAACTCGCAGGCCCCGCACAGATCCTTGAGCCGGGCGAGCAACGTCCGCTCGCTGATCGTTGAGAACACCAGCCCGGACTTTTTCGGCGCGCCGAGCAGGTCGGCGATGCGAGGATGCACGGGGACGAAGCGCTCATCCTTGTCCTTCGTTGTGCCGTTCGAGCCGCCACGCCGGACGTGCAGCATCATCGGCTTGCCATCCTTGAGGCGAACGTCTTCCCACCGAAGCTGCTCGACCTCGCCGATGCGAAGGCCCGCGTAGCCCATCATGGCGAAGGCGGTTTTCTCCTCGCCCTCAGCTTTTTCGATCAACGATTCCACTTGTGCCGTGGTGAAGCAGGGTTGCGGATTCGCCTTCGCCTTCGGCAGCGAAACTGACGCCAGCCGATACTGAGGCAGCACCGATTGCCGCCATGCCCACTTGAATGCCTGCTGGGCGAGAACGACCGCCCCCTGGACGGTCTTCGCGGCGTAGTGCTGCTTTATGAGCCACTGCCGGAAGCGGAAGAGATCGTCCGCCGAGAAGCGGCGGGCGAGCAGGATGTCTGCTTCCTTGCAATAGGCTTTCAGCTTGTCGAGATCGGCGCGGTACTTCCACTCCGTCTTGGGCGCGACGCCCTTGGCCTTGACCGCCTCGAAGTAGCGGTCGGCCAGGTCATCCACCGAGATCGTCGCCTCCAGCGGCTTGTCCGTGCCATTGTCCAGCCGCTGCTGAATCTCAATCGCCTGCCGGCGGGCCTGCGACTTGTTCGTCGTCTTCAGCGCCTCCGTCACCTGCCGGCCGTCCGAATCGCGGTATTCGGCCGCGTAGCGCCGTCCCACCTTCTGGACGCCGCCTTCGTAAAAGACGCGTCGCCCGATCGTCACCTGCGTCCCATCCACCCTCTCGCGATCCACGAGCTTCATTGAGTTTTCCTCCGTCGATATCCAAACAAGTGTAGACGGCCGCTGGCGCGATTTCCGGAGCCGACCGGCGATTTCGTGGGAGTCGCTTGAGCATACCTGCCAGGGCGGCGCCGCCGGCGTGTGTAGCAGGCGTGAATCGCCGCAACGAGGACAGTGGGCAAGCTTTCGACGCCCGAACCACTTGGCCGTGCAGCCGTTGCAGGCTGAGTAAACCGTCCGGTCCTTACGCGCATTCACCGCATGAATTCCTGAATGAGCCGGTCACGCCAGAAGCGAAGCGGTTTGCCTCTCTTCACCGCCGAGCCGTACCGGCCTTCGCTGGCGTGGCGGTAGAGCGTGGAGACCTTTATCCGCAAAAGTTGGGCAGCCTCTTGTGGCGTAAGAATCGGCGGCATTGGCGCGCTGGCCATGGCGCCGGTGATCTCGTCGAGCGTCAGCTTGCGGTTCACGTTTCAACCCCCTTGGCCACTTCCGGCCGGGCTGGCAGCAGCCAGCTCGTCCCGCGGAGCGATGAGCCGGCGCACCTCAACACGCTGCACTTCGCGCACGCCGTTTTGACGCCGGTGCAGTTTTTTCGCGACGAAACGCACTGTCACAGCAATCATGCGAACGACGAATCGAATCGCGGGATAGATGCCGTGGCGCGCGAAACAGTAGAGCATCGCAACGGTCATCACGAAGGACAGACAATCAATAACCATCGGTCAGGTACTCACTTTCTTATCCAGTCATCACTGCCTTGAACTGGCAAGCTCACATGCCGGCGGCCGCGAACCGTACCTTCAGCCGGTCATACGCACGCTGCACGTTTATGGTCAGCCTTGTCGCAAGCTCTTCGAATTCTTTGGGCACCCGCCCGTAGTGATCGGGGTGAAACTCCTGCATTCTGCGGCGATAGGCGGCTTTGATCTCCGTGGGCGAAGCGCCGTGATGAACCCCAAGCGTTTGCCAGGGATCATCAAGTACGAGTCCCAACTGCTCCGACACCGATGGCCAGTCAGACTCCGGAATGGCGATCGACAACGCCGATTCGCGAATAATCGACAATTCTGCAGCAGTCAGATCTCCATCGCTCTTGGCGATGCTTGCCAGAAGCCCGAGCAATCCGCCTGCCTGCAAAGTAAAGAACCGAAACCAAGTCCGCTCCGCCAGTGACGATGCGTCGTCAGAGCGCCCTTTCTTCATTACATCGCGCAGCCCGGCAATCTCTGGGGTTGTCAATTCAAATCGCTCGGAAAGCCACGACTTCAGGTGCCGGACCTTTTCCGGTACAGCGCCGCCGCCCGCGCGAACAACCATCATGCAGAGATCAATCAAGGGAGCGAGATGGGCAAGCTTGTCCCATCGCGAGGGCGCGGGTAACGAAAACTCATAGGTCCAGAGCCCAAGGTGAGCGAAGGTGACTGTGGCGCTATCAAGGCGAGAGACCACCAGGCGCAGCCCATATTCGCCGGCTCTTGGATAGATGAGGGCTGAAAACGGCACGTATATCAGAAACTCATCATTGACAAATGCGCCGGTTTGTACGAAATCGCCCTCGTCGTCGGCGTACTCGCGGACGGCCTTCATGCAAACCCCCGGCGACGAATTCAATATGACGGTCGCATAATTGCCGTCGCCAGAGCCGCGCGGCAGTGCAATGTGAATGCGGCGGCCAGCATCGTCATCCTGGTAACGCACCGTGGGTTTCACCTCCGGGATATCGCTCTGCTGGCCGAGTTTCGCGGCCAGCCATTCGCCTGCTTTGCAGCACAACAAACCCACTGCCAATTGTGCAATGCCAATCATCGCCAGCACCTCTTGTTTCTTCGCAAACACGCACGCCCATTCGGCGAGCGAAGACACTAATCCCGCTCCGGCTCGCGCGGCTCCGGCTCGCGCCCGGCGTCGCTCTTTTCTACCTGCGGGAGGCGTTCGTTCAGAATCGACGGCCGCTCGTCAGGGTCGCGCAGTTCCAGTTTCTTATCCTCCATGACCTCGCCAGGAGTTCGCGTCCCTGCGATTCCGTATACCGGCGGCTGCGCCACGTTCGATTCGGGGTAGAGCGCGGCGCGAAGCTCCGCCAGGCCCTGCCGGAACATCGCAGAGGCATGCGCCGCCCCAAGCTTGGGTTTGGGTCCTTTCTGTGCCATTTGTCTATCCTCACCAAGTCATAGATTTCATTCACAGTGCTCATCACGGAACCGCTCCGCGATGCGAGTCTGTTCGATATACGCGTCATTGAGGTCGCGATTTCGTTTGCGGTCACAGTTCTCCGCCAGGCTCGTCGAAACAAACAGGCCTGCACTGGCGACCATCAGGTAGCCGCCGAGCGGCGGACTGAAACCGAGCAGCACGCTGCCGACGAGGAAGACAACGATCGGCTCGACGACGCACTTGACCTTGATCTCCGGCGTGCGGCGGAAGCGTTTCATCAGCGCGGGCGTTCCCGTGTACCGCGAATGCTGCTGCGGCCCGCCGCGCCGAATGCGCCTGTGCACTGCAATCCGCACGGTGAGACACGCCAGCAGATACAGCCCAAGAAACACCAGCATTGGCAGCGGGTCATGCACCGGCTCGCAGAACGCCGGCCAGAAGAAGATCAGCAGCAACGCCGCGGCTGCCTGCAAATCGAGGTATCGCTCACCGAAAGTCTCAGACCGATGCAGAAAGACCTCGACCGACACGGCGAGCGTCCTTGCCAGAAATACAAGAATGCTGACGAAGTTTCTGAAGCCGATTCGCGGGTCCGGTCTTCGTTGTTCATGTTGCATGGCAAACTCCGCTTTCGAGGCCTTGCCCCGCATCTCACTGATCCACTGACCGAAGGGAAATCATGCTTTCTGCCTGAATGCCGTCTTGAGCCAGGTACGGCCGCTTCCCGCGAACATTCGCCCGTTCTGGAACACGATTCCATCCACGAACCAGCCGTTGGCTGGCCCGCCGGTGCACAGCCGCGTGAACTCCCGAGGCTGGACCTCATGTTCGAGCACCTCATTGAACCCCGCCGACGCGCCTGCGCCCCTGCACATCCAGTCGAGACCCAGAGCCGCCAACCACTGGTCGTCATCGTCGTCGCACCGGCTGTTGCCATTCATCATGAATTGGCGTGACTTTCCGATGAGCGACGACGCCCAGTGATTCGTCACGGGATCGCCGTTGGCATGGAAGATGCGCGTGTTGAGGTTGGCGAGCAGCGAATCCGTCTCGGCCTGCGCTTTCGCGTTCCCACCGAGGCCGGCAGTGAAATTGCTGTAGTTTTGCGAGAGCAGCACCGTTGCCACGCGCGCGGCGCGGCACGTTGTCTGGAACATCATGTCGTATGAGGTGACGAAGTTCTGCGCTTCGTCAGCCCACAGGAAGGCAGGACGCGGACTCTCAGCGACCTTTCTCCGCTCGATACTGCGCTGAAAGCAATACTTGAAAAGCACCTGTGCAAACTGACCGACCTCGCCGAATTCCTTCACCGGCAAGTCGATGAGGATTATCTTTCCGCTTTCGACCGCCTCCGGCGTGATCGTCGTGTCCGTGCAGAACAGCTCTCGAAGCAGGCCGCGCACGAGCAGGTCAGCCCAGCCCATGAACGTCGCCTGAATGACGCTCCGCGTGCGCTCAGACAGATTCGGCCACTCCAGTATGTAGTAGTCGCAGACGACGCCGAAATCGTGCTCCTGGCGAGGCGTCTTCGACTTGTCCAATGCCTCAACGAGACAGTGGAAGCAGTACGATCTCTCCTGCCAGAGCTTTTCCCGAATCTGTTCGGGAGTGAGCGGTGCGGAGAGCACGACATTCACGAGGTCAGGCACCGAGACCTTTCCCGTCGCGAGCGAAACGAGATCGACGGCGTTTCGCATACACTTGAGCGCCCCTTGCTTCCAGAAATCTCCGTCTTCACGACCGCTGCCGGAGCCGGCGTTGCGTTCGCGAATTTCCATGACGTTGGAAAACAGGGTGACGATATTCTCGGTCAGTCCCGCTCCGCTTCCCGTCCGGTTCAATTCGTGATCGAGGAAGTTGAAGCGACACTCTGCATCTGGCCCGACGACGACAAGGTCCCCAAGCCGATTGGTTTCGCGGCAGTAGGACTCCCACAGCGCCCGCTCGTCTGATTTCGCCGTCAACACCAGTCCGCCGAATCCCGAGGACAGATATGAGCGGGCGATGGTCGCACCGGAACCACTCGTCTTGCCGGAGCCTGTGGCTCCCAGGATAAGCGTCCCTTCCACGGCATCGCGTAGCGTCCATGCGTCGTCGCCCGACCATCGCAGGAGTTCGTCGGACAATTCCCATCGAGTGGGCCGCGCGGGATGATTGGACTTTCGCCGGAATAGTCTGCCGAGCATCACGTAGCCTCCCGCTTGTCGCCCTCGCGTGCGACGACGCTTGCGTAAACTGAAACCTCCGCCATCACAATTGCCTCGTCGCGGCGCTTCGCGAGAAGCGCCGCGACGCACTCCCATCCATCACTTACTCTTCGAGTCTCCGCTCATGCCACCCAGGATGGTGAGCAGAACCGCCAATGCGATCTTCATCAGATTCATGGCTACTTCTCCTTTCTGGCGAGCGCCTTCACCGCCTCGCTCAACTCAATTTGCGGCGTCAGCCCGCTGAAACGGCTCAGCAGGACCTGAAGCCACGAAACGAATTCCTGAATCTTGACGCTTGGACCGGACACGATAAGCATCCGCTCTTCGTCGAGTGGGATGGTCACGCGCGGACAGCGGGCGCGATCTCGTCTCGGCTTGCGTCGAGTCCGCCCCGAACGAATCTGCTTGGTGCGTTCAACCAACGCATCTCGCGTGAGGCCGCCGTTCGCTGCCGCTTCGGCTAGCCGTGCCTGTGTTTCACCATCGCCGGCAATGGCAATCTGATAGGCCGTGCTCGCGGGAATCTCGCCAGCCTCGACACGCCGGAGAACGTCAGGAGGCAGAGTCAGCAGCGCCGTGTGCCGCGAGACAGTCGCTTCCGAGAACCCTGTACGGCGGGCGACTTCGGCCGCCGTCCAGCCGGACTCTTCGATCAGCCGAGCAAAGGCCCTGGCCCGTTCCAACTGCGTCAGGTCTTCCCGCTGCGAGTTGACGACGAGCTGGCGGAGCGTGATACCCACGCCGTCCATTTCCCGGTCGTCGATGATGGCAGGGACCTTTGCCAATCCGGCCCGACGCGCGGCCCGTAGACGCCTTTCGCCTTCGAGCACGACGAAGGAATCGCCCTGCCGACGGACCAGGAGCGGTTGGAGTATTCCGACCTCCCGGATGCTCTGGGCCAGCCCGACGAGGGCGTCCTCGTCGAAATGCTCCCGGACCTGTGGTTCGCAGACGAGTCTGTCCACCGGCATGTTTTGAATGACCTTCTCGTCCATTACACTGCTCCGAAAACCAGTGTTGAGCGGAACACGGCCGCCCGTTCCTCTCCTCTGGTGCGCGAGGTGCCCGCGCGCTCTCGCTCGTTGCCGATTTTTTTTCGAGTTAGGATGCCGGGCTCGACCGACGCCCGGCATGGATAGGCCCCGACATGGAAAACGAAAACTTGATCCTTCAGGCGATGAAAGGGGATGCCGAGGCCCTGGAAAGGCTCCTGCGGCGGTATCAGCCGTGGATGGCTCAGGTCGCGCTTAAGGCCGCTTCGCCGCAATTACTTCGCTATGCCGACGCCGATGAGATCATTCAGTACGCAATGACCACGTGTTTCCGCGACATCAGGGGCTTGGCGCTGGACGAACAACCCCAGCGGCAATTCGAGGCGTGGCTGGGCACCGTAGTTCGCAATGCCGTCCGCTACTTCGGCCGCAAGCGCCGGCGCGCTCTGCTTGAGCTGGCCAGCGATGCGAGGGACGCAGTGCCCGAAAAGGGCCCGACGGTGAGCAAGCTTCAGCGTAAGAGGGAACGGTACGAGCGGTTGAACGCCGCCATTGCAACGCTGCCCGAGGACACGCAGAAGATGTTCGAGTTGCGGCTGAAGGGTCTAACGCTTTCTGAAATCGCCGACACGCTCGGCATGAAGCGAGCGATGGTCAACTCGCGTATGGACCGTGCCCTTGAGCGATTGAAGGAAGCGCTCGGTTCCACGTCGTTGAACATTTCTTCGGAGTAGCGGCGCACGTCATGGCGAACCAACAGCGGAATACAGCCGTCTCCGAACTGATTGATGCCTTTCTGGCGAGGCAGTCCCACACGCCTGCGGACATCGAAGCCTTCTGCTCCACCTATCCGGCGCTTCCCGACCTTCGCCAGAAAATCCTCAATGCGCTACGCGTCCGCGAGGCGCGCATCCGCGCCATGAATCCCGTCAGCGCCGAAACCTTGAGCAGATCGGCCGGTTCAAGCGACATCGCAGCGCTGCCATTTCCCGCAAAGCTATTCGGGAATTACGCGCTTGGAGCCCGCATCGGCGGCGGCGGTTTCGGCGACGTGTTCGACGCTACTCGCAACGACTCGCCAAAGTCGTTTGCCGTCAAGATTCTCCGCGATGAACACGCCGGACAGCCGGAGGTGATGCACCGATTCCGCAAGGAGGCGCAGATCGTTGCACGGTTGCGCCATCCGGGCATTGTGCCCGTACACGAAATCGGCGAAGTGAATGGACGCCCGTTCATCGCCATGAAACGGGTGCAAGGGGTAGACCTTCACCGGTTCACGCGGGCGCAGCCCATCGATCCGACCCTCGCCGCCCGCATCGTTGCGGACGCTGCCGATGCCTGTCACTGCGCCAACCAGGCGGGCGTCGTACACCGCGACATCAAGCCGGAGAACATACTCATCGAAGACGACGGCCGTGTGCTGGTTGCCGATTTTGGTCTTGCCAAACAGCTTGACTCGGAAACAGCGCTGACAAAATCGCTTCAACGTCTTGGCACGCCGCACTACATGCCGCCAGAGCAGGCCGACCCGCGGCTCGGTCCCATTACGCCGTCATGCGACGTGTACGGCTTGGGGGCGACCCTCTATTTCCTCCTGACCGGCCGTCCGCCTTTTCCCACGATGGCAGGCGTCGGACGTGATGCAGTCCTTCACCAGATTGCATGGGACCGGCCCATTGCGCCGACCAAGCTGAATTTCACCGTGGCGGAAACCGTCGAGCGCGTCTGTCTGCAATGCCTTGAGAAATCCCCCCTGGATCGTTACGGCTCGGCGGCGGAACTAGCCGCCGACCTTCGCAGGTTTGCAGCCGGTGAACCAGTTGCCGCTCGGTTGCCCGGACGATTGCTCAGGACGCGCCGATGGTGCGGGCGCAGACCCGTAGCCACCGCCGTTCTGGCGATTGCCGCTCTTGCCATGCTGGGAGGCTCCGCCGCATCCATTCACTTCGCCACCCGCGCCCAATCGGCGGAAAGCCGCGAGAAAACAGCGACGAGCGACCGGCTACGCCGCGAATACGTCGCCGACATGCGAGACGCCCAGGCGGCACTGACCAGAGGCGAAACTCCCGTCGCGATTCGCTTGCTTGCCAAGTACGAAGCGCCAGCGGGCGACGATCCGCGAGGCTTCGAGTGGCACTACCTGTATCGCATCGCCCATGCCTCATCACCGACACACATCACTCGCGACGGCGTCGTGTGGAACAGGCTCGCCCTTGACCGCACGGGAAGCCGACTCGCCTGCACCGACCGGCAGGGACGACTGACCGTCTTTCGTTTGCCCGACGCGACCGAAGTATTTAGCAGCGACCTGCCGATATCGGATTTCGACTTCACTCCCGACGGCGCGAGCATCATCGCTCTTGCCGCTTCCGGCACGGATCGCGTCATTGCATTCAATGCCGCGACCGGCGCTGCTGCAACGAAATTTCGGACGGGACACCTTGTAAGCTGTTTGGCCCTGAAGCCCGACGGCCAGACAGTTTTTACTGGAAGTCCCGGCAATGACCTATTCCTGTGGTCGCGTTCCGGCACGGACCGAACCGACCTTACCCGTGCGTACAGGCGCGGGCAGTTTGATCGAAGCCTCGACATTCAAAACGGAGCGGTCACGGCGGCGACGTTTGCGCCGCACAGCCGCATGCTGGCGATCGGCTACGAAAACGGCGCTACGCAGTTATGGGATACCGAAAAGGGAAATATCATCGCGCGAGGTCCGGTCCATACCAGCCCCGTGACCGGACTTTCGTTCAATCTCGGTGGATCGCACGTAGCCAGCCAGAGTTTCGGCCGCTACGAGATGCGATTGCAATCGAAACTTCATGGCGAGGTACACGTCTGGAGCGCCACGACCGGCAAGCACGCCATTACCGTAGTACCCCATCAGCAGATGATCGCGGAGGCCCCCGTCCTTTCGACCGAACCGTTCTTGCCCTACGGGCAGCTACGGCCGCACTTCACGACCGATGGAAAGGAGCTTGTCACCACCGGTCCGCTCAGTGTCCAGCGATGGAACGTCAAGACGGGCAAACTCAGTGGCCAGTATCCCGGCAGCGGTTCGCTCGTCCACGCAGTAACGATGAGCCCCGATGGCCAATTCATCGCCGCTGCCGACACGGCAGGAAACGTCCGTGTTTGGCGGACGGCCGATAGCAGCCAGGGCCGCGTCGCCTTCGCCCATGATTTCGGCATCCGTGCGCTAGCCGGCGACGGCAGCCGCCTTGCCGTCCTTTGCGAAGACGGCGGACACATGACCGTCGGCATCGGCGGCGAGCTTCATTCCCGATCCGAGCGCCGGATGCTCCTGACATGGAAACTTCGGGACGGCAGCGTTACGCGCGAGTCGGGCTTGGCGGCCGGAACGGAGACGGTTGCCGTGCTGCCCGACGCCATTGCTTGCGGCAGCGCCGTCATCGGGAACGCCGAGTCTCCGCTCGCGGACTCAATTCGAGGATTGAAGGATTACTCGGTCTTCGCGGCAAGCCATGACGGCAGGTGGATTGCCGTCGGACGGCAAACTGGCAGCATCGACCTGTTTCAGACTGGCGACGCCGAGAAGACATGGTCCGTCGCTCCGCACCAGCGCGAAGTCACCGCTCTTGCGTTCTCGCCTGACGGAACGATGCTCGCCACCGGGAGCGCTGACCGACGAATCTGCGTATTGAATGCGAAGACGGGCGACACAACCGCGACGCTGCAAGGACACCGCCGCGAAATCGGCGGACTTGCCTTTTCTCCCGATGGGGCGCGCTTGGCCAGCGGCAGCGGGCTCCTGCGAATCGACGACACGCAGCCCGGCGAAGTCCGCCTGTGGGACCTTGCCACACAGCAGCCGTTCCTCGAACTCACTGCCGGGTCTGCCGACATTTACCCCGGCGTCGCTTGGAGCGCCGATGGCACGACGCTCTTTGCTGCTGCCAATGCTCTCACCGGAGGGCAAGGTTCGGTCGAGCCCGGCCGCGTAATCGCCTGGACCATTGGGGAGCATCACCCGACGTTACGCGCACCGGAGCATGAATCGGCATCGGTTCCCGTTCCGAGCACAAGTCCAGAAAGCAATACTCCCTCGCCACATCTTCAAGAATCAGCCCCCAGCGATACTCTGCCTACGGCGGACAGGGAGCGCCGCACTCTGCCATTGCGAGAACGGTCCAAGCCTCCGCGAGAGCCGGAGAACAAAGCAGCTACTCCAAGGAAAGGAAGGGGCGGGCAATTCGTGAGACCCCCTACAACGCGCCCGAGCAAGCCACACCGCAAGAAGGATCGGCGGCAACAGACGCAGGAGGAAAAGACAGATTCAGGAATCACGAATGGCGGTGGGTGAATTGAGATTCGCTGCGAGCTTACGGTGCTTGCGGGTTATCCCGTGCGTCGCCCCCTCACCCCGATTCGTTTCGACCGTATGGCGCGACGAGAATCAGCCCTCCGCCAAGCAGATTCTGCATAACTCAATTGCTGATAATGACTTACAGACGACCTTCCAGTTCGCATCTTGCGCGTTTCTGGAAGGCGATATAATGCCCGCATCCGTCACGACCTAGGAGGGCAACCATGATTTTTGAGATTCGTGGTGTTCGCAAAGCAACGGGTGAACGGGTTGTCGCAAAGGTCGAAGCCTCATCCAGAGAACACGCGGTTGAGCGCCTTGCTCGACGGGGAATTACACCTATTGCGCTTTCAGAACACAAACGCGCGCAGGGCGGGCCTGGGCGGTTAGTTCCGGATTCACAAGTCATCTCACGCGTACCCGCGAGTCCCAGCGATGGCATAGAACAGTCCGAATCGCCCGTCACCCAATGCAATGGCGATCAGTCGAATACTGGGCAGCCCATTCGTCGACGCCGTGGATTACTCGCCGCAGGAGCTGTCGCAATCGCCGGCCTCACCGTGGTGATTCTGGTAGTCGCAAACGGCTCGCGCCCGCATTCCACAAGCGAAGCAGCAACCAACCACGCGGCAGCGAATCAAGCGCTCCCGATTGTCTCCGACTCCACACCTTCGCCAGCGCCGGTCCCAACTCTTCCTGCAAACGTAATACGTTTGGAGGGCGGCAAACTAACACCGGCACCCGGATACACTTGGGCAACTGCGAAGGCGGGGGATTTCTCGGTTCGTTGGAAACCCGGACTCCGTCACTCAAGTTATGCAAATATCACGTCGGCACAGAAAGAAGGATACTGGGTTGCTGATCCGGGATACTCCTTTACAGCCAAGGATTCTCTCCGCGTACAATGGCAGCCGGGCGCACGCGATTCACAAAATCCTCACCTCGAAGCAGGTCCTTCGCCCGGCGACTGGCATCCGTTGCCGGGCTATGCGTGGACCCATCCGAATGATCCCGATAGTCTCACCGTCGCCTGGAAGGCAGGTGTACCGCATCCGACTGCGGCACACGTGGTCTCAGGCACTAACGAAGGCAATTGGCGACCGGCGAGTGGGTATCGCTGGGCCAGCAATAGGACAGGCGACCTTTCAGTAGTTCGCGCCGGACCAACTGAGGAGCAGCTGAAGTCCGCTATCCCTATGGTCGTCCTTGCCTTGCTCACTGACGAGCTTGGAAATAGAGCAAATGACGGTTCTCTTGGCGGCGCGTTCGTACATGATCTTGCGAAGGGAACACGAAACGAGGCCATTAGGAAAGCTCTCACCGACCTCTTTCCAAATGAAACTCCACTCACAATCTCCGCTGCTGCGAATATCATCATCCTCGGAGCAGACGGTCAATTAACGTCTGACAACTGGAAATCTGCCACAGCACGAGACGCGCTCGTGGCCAGAATACGCGAAGAAGACCCTTTTGCCGCAGATGCCTACCAAGTGGCCGAATTCATCGGGAACGTATTGGATACATACGAACAGCAGCGCCGGTAGCGCGCGCCACTCTACGTTACTGGCCGCGAGACGGCGCACCCTTGTCGGCAACGAGCCGCGCCACGTCCTTTGGTGTACTTGGCGGAACCAGGTTGTCATCAAGATTCACATTCTCGCCTCCGCTGATTCCAGCCTGCAAAGGTCGCATCCCGGCGACATTTTCGTCTTTTACAAGGTTCGCCAAAGGGTCCGATTTGTGTCGCGGAGGTGTCAGGGGTCGATGTTTATCACGAGTCAGCGCTGGATCAAGCTGTTCGGTCACTAAGTCTTTGGGAGCCGTCTGCTCCGGTCCTTGATACTTGTCACGGGTTAACGTCGGATCAAATCGTTTAGCCGCAGGTGCAACTTCAACCTTGTCAGCAATTCGCACGTGCTTTTCTCGCGTCAATTCTGGATCGAATTGTTCGCGCACTACCAACCCATTCCCCGGCCTATTAGACGATGATTGTCTGTCGTATTGCCCTGGCGGGGTCTTGTCAGTTTGATCGTCGCTCATTCTGCGCTCCTTCCCTAATTCCAGCATATCACGGCCATAGCTATCGCGCAAGCAAACCGTGGCAGAAACCGGCGACTTCTCGGGGCTATCGTGGTTTGGCTGCACACCACTTCCTATCAAGAATGCCGTCAAGGTCATCACCACTCAAATGCCCCAAGAATCGCAGGGTTCTCGCCTTGAATTCAAGCTCGGGCCCGCTGGCCGCGACCACCCGTCCCGCCCCACGACCATGTTGACTATTGGTCGCCCTGGATCGCCATCAGCTTTGTCGCCAGACGTTTTGGCGGTCCGGGAAAGACGCACGTCGCACCCGCCAGAATAGTAAGTGCTCTAACGGACAAGGCGCTCGCAAAAAAAACGCAATTCGCGCTGTTGCCCAATGAGGACGTGATGCGCCTAGGTGCCCCCGATCATAATGCCATTCGACAAACCTGTATCATGTACGACTGCCCATCCAGATGGTGTCACCGTCAGGTGCTTTGCGTTGAAAAAAGGCGCTGCTCCGAACGTGGGCCTATGTCTTCAACTCCTCAGTGTGGGCCTATGCCTTCCAGCAGCGTCACGCCTTCGTGGAGCGATTTGCCCCGCTCGGACATCGTTCGGTCTACGACCGCCGCGACCGCAAGGTAACGCGGAACGTTGTCGAGAGAATTTCCATTTGATTCGCAACTGGTTACCGCGTCACCGGGACCATTGCCTCCTCAAACTCCTTAAATGTCATCAAACTGTCACACTCTTATGATAAGATTGACTTCTTGACGAACCAATCGGAGGACCCATGACCAACCCAAATCCGCTGCACCTTGCCAATACGGCGCAGAACATGGCCCGCAACGCTCCGCAGGGCGATGCGAATGCCTTTCACAAGATCGCGATGATCTCCATGGGAGTCATGGCAGCGTCTTCTGTCGTGCAGACGCTCCAGCCCCTGTTGCGCGACTTGCTGAGGAAGGAATCGGAGCGCGAGCCGCGTCACGGCCGCCATCGCTGAGAGTTGCCTACCACTGAATCGAATCTACCACGGTCGCGTTTCCCGCCGCCGCCTGGCTTTCGCGGCCATCCGCTTCGCGTATCCACGGAATGCGGTGACGGGCAAGACCCTCGAAAAGCCGGATCGTCGGCCGCACTTCGGTGTTGAGGTTGCGGCCCTTGAGCAGAATCTTGCCACCGGCCACGGCGAGCGTGATGCCTTCCGACGGGTTGAAATCGAACCGCTCGATGCCGTGATACGGAATCGCGACGATGTTGCCGTTGGCTTGGCGAAGCTCCACGGAAAGCGACCGATCCTTTATTCCCCGCAGCCAGCCGAAGCAGCCGAGGTCGTCTATTTCCGACTCATCGAGCGCTGATTGGCTCTCGCCGTTCCCGTTGCGGCCAATGTACTTTTCGAGAAGCCTACCGTTCATAATCGTGCCTTTCTCGTTCGAGCTGCGCTTCACTCGTCGCCACGGCAACCGCCGGATGCAGCCGTTCGAGCCGTTCCATTGTCATCGCCCGCTGGCGCAGATCGCGACCGTTCACCAATTCCGTCGCCGACAGCCGCGCGTCGGAGCGGCTCACTGCCGCCCTGAGGGCCGCCTTGTCGTCGGTATAGATCGTGGCCCGCTCGCGACCGCGCGACACACTGACGTAAAACTGCTCGCGGCTAGCCGCTGGAAAGCTCTGCGCCGATTCGCCGATCAACACGCGCTGGACCGTTCGTCCCTGCGCCGCATGGCTCGTGACGACGTAGCCGTGCGTCAGGTGCCCGTAATCCTTTGCAACTGTCCAGCCGTTGCTGAGAACGATGTTCCCCTTCGCGTCGAAATCTCTCACCGTGAAGGTTGAACCGTTCCGCAGGTCATGCTTTCCATCAATCGTCTTCCCGTTGTGCGTGATGCGGATCAGCTCGCCCGGCGCGATGGGAAGGAGGCCCGGCTTGTAGAGCGTGTACTTTCCCGCCTGTTCGACCGGCGGCGCTTCGTCACCCACGACAATGCGCTCACCTTTCCTGTAGCCTTTAGCATTCTGATGAAACACCAGCACGTCGCCGGCTTCGAGGTGGACCGGGTCGGCGCGCTCGGCTTCGGTGTAATGCGTGTTGTAAAGCGTCAGCACCTGCCGCTCGCGCCCGGCAAGCCGCTTGGATTGCTTGAGCTTGGTGCGGATTTCATCGGTGATCCAGTCGCCCTCGCGGTGCGTGGGGCTCACCACCAGCGCTGACTTGCCTTCCTCCAGGCTCGCGACATAGTCGTCAGCCATCAGCTTGTAGCGGTCGGTTTCAGTCACTTCGCGCACCCAGCCCAGCCGGTCGAGCGCCTGAAGCGCCTCTTCGGTCCGGCCCTGCGAGAGCGATTTGACCGCCTCCTTATACGCGCCGCTCTGCCGCTGAATCTCCCGAATCTCAGCCGGCACGAGTCCGGCCTGTTGCTCGAGCAGCCGCAGCGCCGCGCCGCGCTCGACTGAGCCGTGCTGCCTGCGGTCGCCGGAGAGAATGACGCGCGCGTCGATCTGCTTGGCGAGATCAAAGACGTGCCCCATTGTTTTCGTGCCGAGCAGGCCCGCCTCGTCGATCCAAAGCACCTGTCCCCTCGCATGCGCTTGCAACTCCGTATCGACCAGCAGCCGCGCCACCGTTTCGGCATCGGCGAAGCCCTCCTGCCGCAGCACGCCACGGCTGGCATCGGCCGACGGCGCGAACGTGAACACGCGCGTGCCGCCGGCTTCGATTCCCTCAACGGCCTCCGACATCATCGAGGTCTTGCCAGTGCCAGCGCCGCCAGAAATCAGCATGACCCGATCCGGAGAGTTGAGTACATGAAGCACGGCGCTTCGCTGGTCGGCGTTGAGCTTTTCCCGTCTGAAGACGTGAACACCGTTGCCGAGCCGTCGGCAGGTTCCCCTGCCCTGACGCGCGAAGTCGATGATGCGCCGCTCTTCGGCGACCACGTCGCTGGTCGTGACGAGCCGCTCCCCATCGCGCTCGCCACGCACCAGCCCTACGCGGTCGAGTTTCTGCATGATCGTATTTGCGGACGCCGCGCCAAAGGAGCGCTTGAGTGCCGTCGTCAGCAGCTTCCTCTCCGTCACCACGGAACTTCGCTCGAACGAGTGCTCGATTGCTTTCGCAACCGCGTCGCCGGCGGCGCGGTCATCCTCTCCGATGCTGTCCCTCCCAATCCTTGCCTTGACTCCATCGAGGGCAGCCAGTTCCTCCGGCGTCAGGCGGGCTTTCCATTCGCGGCCGAGTTCCGCAAACGTCAGATCCTTGCGCTTGCGTTCGCGGGTCTTGGCGCCAAGCTCCCCCTTGGCGTCGGCATTCGTGACGCCCCTTTCTCTTGCCTTCTCTTCGATGAGGGCCGTCCTCCGCGAGAACTTACCCAGTGCCGCCTTTGGCACGCCGGCCAACTCCCAGCCATGCCGCGTCCGCTGCACGGCCAGGCCCGTTTCCTCCATGCGCCGCGCCAGCCGCGAATGAAACACCGCCTCGAAGAATGGCGCGTCACGCTTGAGGTCCGCGAACTGCCCGGCTTTCCACCGCTGTTCGATTTCGTCCCACGTCGTGTTAAACACAAAGCAGTGCGCGTGCAGGTGCGGGTCCGGAACCCCGTCCACCGGTCGCGCTGTCGTGTGAATAAACTCGCCCCACACCATGTTGCCGGTTTCGCGGTCCTCGTTTTTTCCCGCAATCCGGACGCGGGTCTTCATTTCCGCTTCGATGTCCTGCATCGTCGCATCGACCGACTCGCGGAAGGCTTCCAGGATGCGCTCGTCCTTCGTGAGTCCGTACAGGACTGAAACGCTCTTCGGCACGTGGAAGTTGAAGTCGTATCCGACGCGCCGCTCGGAATTCTGCCGCGGCGTCAATGCCTTGCTCGTCTTCGGGTCAATATTGTCGCACAGCGCATCCCAGTCTTTTTTCTCGACGTCCCCCGATAATCCCAGACGCTTCGCACCTTCCCCGCGCCAGTGCCCGGTAAGCTCCTGACCTTCCGAGTAATAGTCGGCAGTCGAATAGTAGCTCTTTGCGCCTTCCGGCGCGGTGTTCTGATTGATGCGGAGCATTGTTCGATTCTACGTTGTAAAGGTTGAGAAATGCTTACCGATTGCACGCGTGGGGCGTTTCTTTCACGAAGCCCCGGTTGAACTTCGGGTTCTGTTTCAAAGAGATACACGGAAGCGTGCGTTTGTAGCGCCTGCATGCACGGCCTGCATCGGTTGCAAGCCCTGCCGCTGCGAGTCGCTTGGCACTCGCGCGAGTCCAGAGCCTGTGCTTCGCTGCGCCCCTTCGCGCCCGGCGTCTTGAGGTCTTTGGACTGCCGGTCTTGTCTCGTCGCCAGAGATTCGTCTTTTCCTTTTCCGTGCCTGCCACGCCCGCGGCCTTTCGCATGGCACTTAAAGCCGCCGCCGGGCCGGTCAAGCAGAAAATCGTTTCCCCTGAAGGGACCCACCATTTTCCGCTGTGACCGGTGCGCTTCGCTTGGGCAATGCCCCCCGGACTATGGCGGCTTATTTCGCAGTGCCATCAGGCCGCGATGGGCGCGGCCGGACACTTACAAAGGAGACAAATCATGACTGACGCCAAGAACAACCCCGGACCAACGTCCAAGACCCCGACGCACGTCGCCTATCAGGTTCGCGACCGCGAAGGCGGCAAGGGCTTCTGGACCCGCATCGGCGCCGCGTGGGCGCACGGTGACGGCAAGGGCTTCAACATCCAGGTCGAAGCCGTTCCACTCGACGGACGCATCACGCTCCGCGTCGTTTCGGACAAGAAAGACTAACGCTGTTCAACCGGGGCGGGCTTCGCGGCCCGCCCCACTTCATGCAAAGGAGATTTGTTATGACACAGACTTACGAGAAACCGGCTCGGCAGGCCATGCGACTACTCATTGCGTTGCTTGACGAAATCAAGCATGGCTCTGAGCCGGTCTTCAACGCCGAGCAACGGCGATTCCTCGATCGCAATCTCGCCGACCTCCGCAACGCGATGGACGACTTTGGAGATGCCCGCGAGGCACTCCACGACCGTCGAGAAGTCGCCGTCGTTTGGTGTATCGAGGACGTGCAGGGCGTTCGTCCCGACCTGACGGACGAACAGGCGTGGGACGTGCTTCAGGAATGCGAACGCCGCCACGACTGTGAATACGGTTTCACGTGGACGTATATCGAGTGTATCGCGGCCGACCTTTATCCAGTGCCAGACAGGCGCAAACCGCGCACGAGCGGAGGCCGGCCATGACAATCACCGTTAATCCGTTCTTCGCGGCCAAACGCGACATTCGCACGCCCGCTCGTCAATTGCTCGACCAGCCGCGTTACGCCAAACTTCCGCGAGCGCCGGTCAACCGGAGTCCGGTGCCCAGGCTCACCAGCCTGTATCACTTTGATCGCGCCGGCGAGTACGGCGACCGCCGCTATCCCGGTAATTGCGGCGGCGCGCTTATTCGTGACCTGCTTCTCTACTTCGACGCTCGAAGTGTATTCGACCCAATGGCCGGAAGCGGCACCTGCCGCCACGTCTGCGACGAGTTGGCAATTTCGTGCGTGTCCGGCGACATCCAAGGCGGCTTTGACGCCGCCGACCCGTCGGCCATCCCGGCCGACCGATTCGACTTCGTGTGGATTCATCCGCCGTACTGGCGGCAAAAGCTCTATGCCGCCGATGCCCGCGACCTGTCGCGCGCGCCGACGCTGGATGCGTTCCTTGAGCGCTACGCGGCCGTCATTTGTAACTGCGCCAACGCATTGACACGAAACGGGAAACTCGCCGTTCTCATGGGCGACTACTGCGATCGAGACGCCGGATTTGTCTCCCTTGTATATCACACAAAACGGCTTGCCTTCGACGCAGGACTCAGGCAGTGTTGCACCGACATCATCCGCTTCAGCCACGGAGCGTCGAGCAGCCGCAAGGTCTACCGCTCGTCATTCATCCCCGGCTTGCATGACGTGTGCATGGTGTTCGAGAGGAAGTAGCTCATGATCGACACAACAGACATGATTTCGCAAGCTGCTGAGGAAGCACTGGTTGCATTCTGGCAAGTGGTCGCTCGCCGATTCCCTCAGATCAAGGGGGGCGACCTCCATTTCGATGTCGAGATTCAACTGAAGCTCGCGGCCGAACAGGCAATAAAGGCGTGCATATTCTACAACACTCCCGACGATACACCCGAAGACTGACGCCGCCCATTCGCATCGCCAACCAGCACGTTCCGCGCCAGTCGTGACCGCGCCTGTCACGCCCCTTGCCATTGAAATCCAATGAGAATCCCTCCGCGCTCTGCGCCTTACCGGCAGGTGGGGTGCGGCGAAGGCGTGACCAGGCGCCTCGCCTGCCGGCCCGTCGCGTCGGGTTCCAGCCGCCAGTGAGAACCCGACGGCCACACCCTTGGGCAGCAGACCAACTCCGCTTTCACCCGGCCATTCGCAGCTTGTCTATATCCATCCACGTTGTACGTGCCGCGCCGCGGCCTTTGGACCGGCACGTTAAAGCCGCCGCCGAGCCGGGCAAGCTGCCAAAGCCGCTTTCCGCAAGCGGAAGCCTTCGGCTTTTCGCTTGACCCGGCACGCTCCTGCCGTCACTTCGGCTTTCCGGCTTTGTGTTACGTGCCGTCAGGCCGCGATGGGCGCGGTCGCAACAACAGGAGGCACGAATATGAACACACGCAGCTCACTCGACGATCCGAACATTCCCAGGGTCTACTACATGGGCTCAGTCAATATCCACATCATTGCTGGCGGTCGCAAGCCACCTCAACTCGCAATCGAGAACACGCGGTTTGAACGCTCCGCAGATGACAAGTTCTGGAGCATCATCAATGACTTGACACCATTCGAGTACAAACGGCTCAACAGGCTCATCGCCGACGCAATCGCCGAGTTTAAGAAACCGGGCGAGCCGAAACGACGACAGCGGAAGCGGAAGTAGTTCTTTCTGGTATGGACGAGTCGGTTCCGACTGCATGAAGCAACGATCCGTTCTAGTCGGGACCGCTCCTGTTACGTCCGTTGCTATTGAAATTCAAAGAGAATCCCTCCGGTTCGGGACCTTGCCGGCAGATGGGTACGGCGAAGGCGTAACCAGGTGCCTCGCGTCCCGGCCGCTCGCGTCGGGTTCCAGCCGCCAGTGAGAACCCGACGGCGACGGCCTTATACGGCAGTCAATTCGACCTCCCTCCGTGTTCCGAAACGGAACGCCAACCCGGCAATCCCTGCCTACAAATCACCTGAAAACACGCCCACATGATGAGCGTTTTTGACCTCGAAAGAACGTGGTACATCGAATAAGCCCGAACGAAAAAAATGTTGTCAGACGTCTCCCCTTAGCACTGCTAAGGACAACTTTCACCGTGAAACCGCCTTTACGGCGCGTCGTGAAATCGTCCCTGCGGAAAGTCGTATTGTCGTAATTACGATTACACGATTCTGCGCCTAAACGACCGTCCCTTGATGACCGGATCGACCAACAGCACGACGCACGATTCCGATTGACTTGTCCACAGAATCGTCGTATCGACAAAGGCAATCGTAAAATCGTATTCACGACGGGGGCGCGTGCCGAAGGTCATCGCGATACTGAATCAGAAAGGCGGCGTCGGCAAGACGACGCTGGCCGTCCACCTGGCGACCTCGCTCGCCCGCAAAAAGAAATCCGTCCTGCTATTAGACGCCGACCCGCAGGGCAGCGCGCTGGACTGGGCCGCGGCTCGGCATGGCGAACCGCTGTTTCCAGTTGTCGGCCTGCCTAAGTCATCCATCCACAAGGAACTGCCGGCCGTGGCCAGCAACTTCGAGATGGTCATCATCGACGGCCCGCCGCGGGTCTATGACGTGGCCCGCTCGGCCATCATGGCCAGCGACCTCGTGCTCGTGCCTGTGCAACCTTCGCCTTACGATGTATGGGCAGCCAAGGAGATCATCGACCTATTGAATGAGGCGGCTGTCTACAAGCCGGCCCTCAAAAAGGCGTTTCTCATCAATCGTAAAATCGTAAATACGGCGATCGGCCGCGACGTGGCCGACGCCCTGTCCGAATACCCGATTCCCGTTCTGAATACTGCGATCTGTCAAAGGGTTGCCTTTGCCGAGAGCGCCACCCAGGGCCTCACCGTGTTCGAGCTGGACCCGGACATGCTGGCCAGCCAGGAGATCAACGGCGTCGCCGACGAAGTGCAGGGGATGCTGTCATGAAGAAGGTGACCTTCGGCGGAAAGCGTCCCAGCGCGTCGCCGGCGAGCGTTGACGACTGGGTGCTGGACCGCGAGGCCCAGGAGCCGCGCGAGCCCATGAAGCGCTTCACCATCGACGTGCCGGTGAGCCTTCACAAGCGGGTGAAGAGCCAGTGCGCCATGCAGAACCTTGTCATGGCCGACGTGATTCGCGAGCTGCTTGAGCAGCGGTTTCCCGCGCCGGTCGAAACGATCGCTACAGTCGGGGAAGGGGCATCGTGAATACGACGAATCGCAAACACGATTCCACGATTGTCCGTGTCCACCGCGCCAAGGCAGGGGCCTGAATGGCCCGCCGTGTGCCGCCCCGTGACGACCATCAGCCGGATCTCTTCGCCGCCAGCTTCTCCGACATTCCCGTGCGTGATCAACGGGATACGATGGAGCGGCCGTTCTTCAGCCTCGCCAAGAAACCGCGGCTTGATCCCATCGAGTACAAGGTCGGCAACGTCTGGGTCGAAGTCAGCCCCAACCCGCAGTTCGGCATGGCCACAATCTGGGACGCCGACATCCTGATCTGGGCTTCGACGCAGATCACCGAGACGCTGGACCGCGGGGACAAACCCGCCAAGACCATCCGCTTTCATCCCTATAACCTGCTGCGATCCATCCGTCGGACAACGGGCGGCGCGGATTACATGCGCCTCCGCGCCGCCCTGGAGCGGCTGACGCATACGGCTGTCCGCACCAACATCCGCAGCGACGGAAGGAAGAAATTCGCGTCTTTTCATTGGCTTGAAAGCTGGACTGAAACCATCGACGAGCGGTCCGGCGAGCCGACCGGCATGACTATCACGCTGCCCGACTGGCTCTACGACGGCATCGTACAGCGGGGAGGGGTCCTTACCATCCACGAGGATTATTTCCTCCTGACCGGCGGCATCGAACGCTGGGTCTACCGCGTGGCCCGCAAGCACGCCGGCCGGCAGCAGACGGGATGGAGCTTCACCATGCGGCAGCTTTACGAGAAGTCCGGCTCCGCGGCCCGCTTTTCTGACTTCGCCATCGACATTCGCCGCGTCGTGAAAGCCAACCAGTTGCCGGAATACGAGGTGTCAATGGACCGCAACGCTGATGGTGACGAGGTCGTTCGCTTCGTGCATCGGTCGCGCCTGTCGATGGACCACCCGCGGAGCGAACTGCCGCGATTCCCCGGACGGCGCCAGACGCCGAGAGGCATCTTTGCCGGATCGAGAAGATTCAACAGCTTACCCGGCAAAGAGTCGGGCGATTAGGCGTAACGCCGATTCTGACGAGCGCCGAAAAGCCCTCAGCGGCCAACGGAATCCACGGAGCCGCTGGCCCGCCGCGAATCATCGTGCGATCGGGCGCACGACCCTCGGGCGAATGGGCGCAGCCGGACGCGGACGATCAGGCGCAAACATTCGGGCGATCAGGCGCACCGCCCTTCCGAATCCGCTGCCAAATCAACCGCTTCCCGTGCCGCTAACGTCTTAACTACAAATATATTTATTAACTTCTTTAACGCCTAGCCCCTGTGGATAACTTTCAGAAGGAAGGCCAGACCGGGACGAGAAGGCGACACCGACATGACAGGTGTTGCGCGATTGTCACAAGAGCCGTGACTTCGAGTCCGCGGAGAGGCGGTTGGGCATTCAAGGAAGATTCGAGCCAGCCGAACCGCCTCACTTCGCAATAGGAAGTCCGTACAAGCGAGAAACGCGCTCTGTCGTCATGAAGCCACGTCCCAATTGTCGTTCGACGCGTCCTGCCACCTTCTATTCAAATCTCGCGGCATTGATCCAATCAGGATGGTCTTATCAGTTTGACAATCGTCTCACTTCACCACAGACGGCCCGAATCACTCATTGGCCAAGAGCACTTGCACGAAGCCATCCATGTCGCCCAAGTCAATGACTCCATTTGCAGAAAAGTCCGCGTGGTAGACATCATTCGGCACGCTGGAACCTGCAAAAAGCGCGGCTACAAATGGCGATATATCGAGACCATTTGCTTCGCCATCGCCATTCAGATCCCCATCGGGCAGGTGAAACGGGTAAGTCCAGGTGTCGCTGGAATTTCCGCTGGTCCAACCGCCGAAGACGACTGTATTCAGGCGAGAACTGTCGTATGCCATGACGAGTCCACTGCGGGCGCGAGGCGTGACGCTCGGCGACATGCTGGTCCAGTTTACTCCGTCCCATTCCCATGTATCAGAAAGCAGCACACCCCCGGCCCCAGCGCCGCCGAACAGCCTCGTCTTACTTTGGAGTTCATCAAACGCCATTGCAGAAGTAGAGCGGGCCGCAGGGCTAACCGCGGGACCGCGCTGAACCCAATTGGTTCCATTCCACTCCCAGGTATCGCCCAAGAGAGATGGATCCCCCTGACCGCCGAAGAGCACCACGACGCCACGGACACCATCGTACGATAGGCTGTGTCCCCCCCTGACCGGAGGCTTGTTTGCCGGACTTCGCTGCGTCCACGTTGCGCCGTCCCATTCCCATGTATCGTCCAGTCTGGGAAGCCCGCTGCCGCCACCCCCAAAAAGCACGGTGACGTTCCTTGTGGAATCGAAAGCCATCGCGTGGAGCCATCGCGCCGATGGTTTCACGGCCGGATTTCGCAGAGTCCAATTTGTGCCGTCCCATTCCCAAGTCTCGTTATTCGCGCCGCCAAACGGACCTCCTCCAAACAAGACAACGATACCTCGTGCGCTGTCATAGGCCATTGCTGACCATCGACGCGCCGACGGGCTTGCCGCAGAACTTCGCTGAGTCCACACCAACCCATCCCACTCCCATGTATCCGAAAAGAAAACGCCGCTGTTGATGTTGTACCCACCGAAGAGCACACCGCGCTGGCGCGCACCATCGAATGCCATCGAATGCTGCGAACGTGCCAGCGGTGCGTCAGGAATTCGGATCGTCCAGTCGTTACCATCCCATTCCCAGGTGTCGGACAGCATCGTGTACAGGTTGCCTCGATAGCCTCCAAAAAGCACGCCCACGGCGCGCGACGTATCGAAGGCCATTGCATGACGGCCTCTTGCAATTGGGATCGACGACGGGTTGCGCATCGTCCAGCTCGATCCGTTCCATTCCCAGGATTCGCTCAAGTAGCCGGCACCGTTTTGCCCGGCAAAAACACTCGAGACATTGCAAACACTATCGAAGATCATGGAATGGTACGCCCTTCCAGGTGGGCTATTCGGCGGGAAGCGCTGCGTCCAGTTGATCCCGTTCCATTCCCATGTATCGCCGAAATACGAAGATGTGCTTGGGTCGAGCCCTCCGTACATAACGGAGACGTTTCGCGTCGGATCAAAGACCAGCGCGTGATTGGTACGTGCGGGCGGATTCGTCGCAGAGGCGCGCTGCGCCCATGCGGAACCGTTCCAATCCCATGTGTCGTTCAGCGCCGAATTGAACGTTCCGCCGCCATGCAAAACGCTCACCCCACGAGCAGGATCAAAGGACATCGCATGGTTGGCGCGCGCCGACGGATTGCTCGCGGAACTGCGCTGCGTCCAGGTTGAACCATTCCATTCCCAGGTATCGCCCCAATATCCGCTACCTTGACGACCCCCGAATAGTACAATCACACCACGAGTCGAATCAAACGCCATCGAATGAAAGGCGCGTTCAGGAGGGCTGCTTGCCGGGTGAAGCTCAGTCCACTGTGATAAGTTTCACTCAAAGTGAGACCAATCGTCTTTCTGAATTAAGGATGGTTTCTGCTGCCGGGTAGGTCAGCAGGCGTTGGCGGAGTTTTAAGTTC
>QEVG01000043.1 GCA_003576905.1 Planctomycetota bacterium
GCCCCGTCTCGCGCTGCCCGCGCGCCGTCGCGCCGACACCCCGCAACAACCGCGCGCCGCCACGTGCCGCCCGCCGGTACCCCGCGACAATCGCGCGCCGCACCGCGCCGCCCGTGCGCCGTCGTGTGGGATCGCCGCGAGTTCCGCGGCGTTCGGCCGGCAATTGCAATTACCTATCCGGCGGCGGAGAATGGGCTTCCATGAGCGAGACCCCCACGCCAGACGCCGCCGCCGGTCGCGGGCCGGACAAGCTGCTTGCCATCGGCGCGTATGGCGAGCGGGTCGCCGCGTATCGCTACCTCGTGCTCTCCGAAAAGGCGCCGGACGCGCAGCATCGCCGGGAGTTCGCCGCCATGGCGGACGAGGAGCAGGAGCACAAGCAGCGGCTGGAAAAGCTCCTCGCCGAGATGTACCCCGACGCCGACTTCGTTCTTACCGCCGAGGACAAAGAACTCGTCGTGACCGGCCCGCGGATCATCGAAGTCCGCGACGAGGCCGAGTTTCATGCCGCGCTGCGGATGATCCTCGAGACCGAGCGCAAGACCGCCCGGTTCTACGCCCAGCACGCAAAATCGCTCCCGGCCGAAAGCCTTCGGGCGCTCTTTCACGAACTGGCCGAGGAAGGCGCCGAACACTACCAGCGCCTCCGGGCCCTTGCCCGGCAGGCCGGCCTGCCGCACACCGCCGACGACGCCATGGACTGACCCTGCGGAAGCAAGGCCCGGCCCGCGGCCCTTTGGCACGCGAGGGCGGGCCACCTATACTCCCGCATTCTTTCGACACCGGACACCCGCCCACGAGCACGCGCCTATGAGCCTCACCAACGAAGCCGTACTTTCCGCACTTCGCGGCGTCAATGACCCCGAGCTGCACAAGGATCTCGTCTCGCTGAACATGGTCAAATACGTCGAGGTCGCCGACGGCGTCGTCAACCTGGGCATTGAGCTGACCACGCCGGCCTGTCCGCTGAAGGACCAGATTCAGAAGGACATCGAAAAGGCGATCCTGCCGCTCGGCGCGAGGGAAGTGCGCATCGAGTGGAGCGCCCAGGTCCGCAGTGCCCGTGGACCGTCCGGCCAGCTTCCCGGCGTGAAGAACACCATCGCCGTCGGGGCGGGCAAGGGCGGCGTCGGCAAGTCCACCGTGGCCGTCGTGGCGGCGCTCGGCCTGGCCCGCGAGGGGGCGAAGGTCGGCCTGATGGACGCCGATGTCTATGGCCCGTCGATCCCCAAGATGCTCGGCATCGAGTTCGAGAAGCCGCGCGTGCGCGGCGAGAAGATCCTGCCGCTCGACGCCCACGGGCTGAAGGTGATGTCGATGGGATTCATGATCGAGCCGGAGCGCGCCGTGATCTGGCGCGGGCCGATGGTGCACGGCGTTATCCGCCAGTTTCTCGAACAGGTGGACTGGGGCGAACTGGACTACCTCGTCATCGACCTGCCGCCGGGCACAGGTGACGTACCACTGACGCTCTCACAGAGCATTCCACTGACCGGGGCCGTCGTGGTCTGCACGCCGCAGGAAGTCGCCCTGCTCGACGCCATCAAGGCCCTGCGCATGTACCAGCAGCTCAATGTCGATATTCTCGGAATCGTCGAGAATATGAGTTACTTCCGCGCCCCGGACACCGGCAAGGAGTATGACCTCTTCGGCCGCGGCGGCGCGAAGAAGGCCGCCGAGCGCGTCGGCGTCCCCTTCCTCGGCGAGATTCCCATCAACGTCGCGATCCGCGCCAGCGGCGACGCGGGAACGCCCGCCGACTGCTTCGACAAGACCGACCCCGCCACGCGCGACGGGATCATGTCGTTCGTCCGCCGCCTGGCCGGGCAGGTGAGCATCAAGAGCCTCTCGGCAGCCCCCCCGCTGGAACTGAAGATCACCTGACACGCCGGTAATGTCACGCGTTCGGCACCACACGCCCCGCCCGGGCGGCGGCGCTTACTCGCGGTTTTGAAGTACCTCGATGGCCCGCTCGATTTCGCGGCGGTTGCCCTGGTTCAGTTCGCGCTTGAGCGCGTCCTTCAGCGCGCCGACGTCCGCCGGGGCGCCGATCGCGGCAATGGTGCGGATCGCCTCGCGGCGGACCAGGTCGGCCTCATCGTGCACCATCAGCCGCGCCGCCCTGTCCACGACCGCGACGATCGAGTAATGTTCCGGCGGAATGCACGCGGCGACGGCCTGACAGGCCCGGCGGCGCACGCCGGGGTCGGCGTCGTCCATCAGCTTCAGGAGTGCCTCGACACTGACCTTATCCGAGCGCCGCGCGGCCAGCCCGGCCAGGGCCATCGAGCGCACCCGCGGCGACTTGTCCGAGAGGGCCCGGGCGACGGCCGCGGCGTCATCCGGCGAAGGGCTGAAAGCCAGGGCGAAGACGGCGCTCGACCGAACCGTCTCGTCCTTGTCGCGCCCAAGCCCTGCAAGCTTCGAGCGGTTTTCCGCGGCGAGCCGCGCGAAGGCCTTCTCCGCCTTCTCGGCAAGGTCGGTCTCGCCCGTCTGCCGCGCCGCTTCCCAGGTCACGATGGTCTGGGCGAGCAGGGTTCGGAGCTCGCGCGCGGAGAGCGAACCGCTCCGGGCCGGCGCGGCCTGTCGCTCAAGCTGGGCGATGGCCGGCATCCAGAGCGACTTCGGCCATGCGGCGCGGAAGTCGCGGCAGCGGCGCATGACCTCCACCACGTCGCCGCCGCGCTGCTCCTTGAGCGCTTCGGAGAACGCGGTGAGCTGCACCTTGACCTCCTCCTGCGCGGCCTCATCGAGCAGCCGCATGTCCGTCCGGCGCACACTCACGCGCACGTCAAACTCGTCAGGCTTGCCGTCCCGCACGCGCTGATAGGCGATCTGCCCGTCGAGGCGGGTCAATGCCCGATCGGGACGCGACCAGTGGATCAGGGCTTCGGCCCCGCCGAAGGCGAATTCCCGTTCGAGTTTTCCGACGAACTTTCCCACTACGGCGAGGCGCACGCGGGCGGTCATGTCGCCATCCACCCTGACGAGATCGACGAACTCGAACCGCTGCGTGCCCTCGAACTCGTCCAGCTTGAGCGGCCGTTCCCAGCGATGCCCGGCCTCGATTTTTTTTACGGGCCAGTGGGCGAAGTCGAGCAGCATGTGCAGGATCACGCGATTGACCGGGTCGGCCAGCGGCGGCTGAACGGGCGCGTCGCGGGCCGTCATCGTGGCACTATGCAGACGGGTGGACGGCTGGGGCAGGTTGTACAGGCCCGCCGCCGGGGCCGGTTCGACGGGCTTGTCATCATGAAACAGCTTGAGCACTTTCGCCGGGCCGTCGGCCATCATCTGGTAGATCATCACGCTGCCGGGGGTCGGTTCGTCGATGTTGCACTGCACGAGCCGCCCGCGCTGCTCCCAGACGAGCGTCTCAACCCGGTCGCGCCGCGGCGCCGTGCGCCGGGTCGTGCGAATGATGCGATGTTGCGTGAGGTGGCCGGGCAGCATGTTGTTGCGAAAGGTCATCGTCGAACCGGCGCACGCCGGCTCGCCGGGCGACGCCGCAACCGCAGCCCCGACAACGAGGAATGATACGATCGTGCAACGCTTCATGGCTGGAGCTGCCCGCGAATCGGCTCGCCGTCACCGTCGCGACGCGCTCCCCATTATACGCGACGCGCCCGCGGGCCGACCGGAGATTTCGCCGTGAACCCGATCGCGGGTTACTTTTTCTCCGCCCTGGCCGGTTCTTCGTCGGGCCAGACGAAGGGTGCGACGCGCGGGCTCACCAGCGGAAGGCCCTTGTGGATCCAGAGCAGAAGCAGGATGCCGGCGAGGAACGTGGCAGCGCTGATGGCCTGGGAAATGGTCACGCCGCCGACGTCGAGCGGGTTGTCCTGGCGGATGGATTCGTGGATCACGCGCGAGATGGAGTACAGGATGAGGAACCAGGGAAGGACGATTCCGTGCCGCCGGCGGTAGTAATACAGCTTCGAAAGGATCAGGCAGATCAGCAGGGCGGATACGGTCTCATAGAGCTGCGTCGGGTGGACCGGCTTGGACCGGTAGTGCGCGGCAAGGGTGGCCATCTCTCGGACCGTCATGCCGTATTTCTGGCACTGGCCCTCGACGATTCCAATCGCGGAGTTGGCGAAGCTCATCCGTGCCCGGCGCGCCGCCTCTTCCTCCTGCCGCGCGGCCTTGAACGCCTCACTCTCGGGGCCCGAGGCGCTGGCCGCCTTCAGGTTGTTCATCGCCGCCCGATGCCGTTCATCCAGACGCCGGCTCGTCGCCGAATCGTCTTCCAGCGCCTGCTTGAGGAACTCCTCCGGCATCGGGAGGCTCTCTCCCGAGCGCTCGAACGAACACACCAGCTCCTTCGGAATGGTCAACTGGCCGAACTTGTATTGCTGAACCATCGCCGGACTGCTGTAGGGAAAGCGGACGGCCCAGGGATATTGTGCTTTCTCGTGCGCCGGGTCGCTGGGATCGACACAGACCGCGCCCCAGCAGCAGCCGTTCAGGAAACACCCGATGCGCGTGATCGCCAGGCCCCAGGCGAGCGACGGCGCGGCCATGTCTAGATACCAGCGCGGGGATGCCTTCGCGATGAAGTGCAGGTAAATCGCGATCGCCGGAATGGTCAGCAGCGGGCCGCCCCAGAACTCGAGCCCGCCGGCGCGGATATCAAAGATCGCGGCGATGGGACTCGGCTGGTTGGCGAAGCGCGTGTCCCAGTAGTGCAGGACGAACATCGCGCGGGCGCCGGCAACGCCGCAAATGAGAGAGATGAATCCGATGTTGAGCACGATGTCCGGGTTCGCCCTGGAGCGGTCGGCCCGTCGGCACGCCATCCAGATGCCGGTCAGGAAGGCGATCGTCATCATGACGCCGTAGCTTTTGACGTCGGCCAGCCAGTCCGGCAGAAACGGAATCCTGAACATCGTGGGATACATATTGGCTCCGAAGCCGTATACCGCCCGCGCGGGTGGAGGTTAACCCATCGGTCCCCGTAATTCCACGAGGAGGTTGTCGATCAGCCGCACGTCGCCCACGCGGATTGCCCCGGCGACGAGCATGCGGTCTCGCGGCGCCGACAGATCTTCGAGCGATTCCGGGTCGACGATGCTCAGGTACTCCACGCGGATTTCGGCGTGGGCGGCGATGACTGCCCGCATTGCGGCGATGATCCGGCCCATGGATCGCTCGCCGCCGCGAAGCATCTCCTGGGCCGCGCACAGGGCGCGGTAGAGGGCGAGGGACTTTTCGCGCTGCTCCGGAGACAGCCTCACGTTGCGGCTCGACAATGCCAGGCCATCGGCATCTCGAATGAGCGGGCAGACCTCCACTGTCACCGGCATGCAGAGATCGCGGACCATGCGGCGGATGATCGCCGCCTGCTGCGCATCCTTCTGGCCGAAAAATGCGAGGTCCGGCACGACAATATTGAACAGTTTCGCGACGACCGTGCAGACGCCCTCGAAGTGGCCGGGTCGAAAAGGGCCGCACAGCGTCTCGGCCAGGCGGCCGGGCTGCACGCGCGTCTCATCGCCGGGCGGGTACATTTCGCTGTTGTCCGGCACAAACACGAGCTCGACACCCGCGGCGGCGCAGGCCGCCAGGTCGGCCTCGAAGGTGCGCGGGTAGGCCGAGAAATCCTCGTTCGGCCCGAACTGGGTGGGGTTCACATAAATGCTTACGACCGTGTAACAGCCGGCCTTTCTCGAGGCCTCGATCAGGCTGACGTGACCGGCGTGCAGCGCGCCCATGGTCGGCACGAAACCGATCCGCCGTCCCGCCGCCCGGGCCCGGTTGATGGCTTCACGCGCATCGCGCACGCCGCGAATCACGGTAGGCTTTGATGAGATGCTGCAACTGGCCATGCCGCCGCGTATTCTATGAATCGCTTGCCCGACAGGCCAGCGCGGTCCGCCTTGCGATACACCCGATCCTGCGCTTATGCGATATCATTCGCACCCCTGATGCGGAGCGGGGGTGAATGGGTTGGCCGGTATGGTCAGAAGCCTTCCCTGGCGCGTAATTCACACTGGAGCTCTTCAAATGCGATATGGCCGATACACCGGTTTGATTGTCGTGGCACTGCTTTCTGTTGCGACAGGCGCGGCGGCGAGCGAGCCGCTCATTCAACCGTTTCTCAACGAGGGCAGGCTTGCCGATGCCGAAGCGGCGGTCAAGGCGGAGCTTCTCAAGACGCCTGACAACCAGGACCTGATGTTCCAACTTGGCGCGGTACGGTTTTTTCGCGCCGTGGAACGCCTCACGGGCTCGCTCTGGGAGCACGGTTTTCTTGCCACGCGGGCCGTGGGTATTCTCGGCAATCTGCCGGTCACGCCATGCCCGAATCCGAAGCCGATCAGCTATTCGCGGCTTCGCGGCATCATGCTTCGCTGGGCAAGCGATCTTGAAGAAGTCGAGGCCTCGCTGGCAAAGATCGACAGCGACGACGTGCGCCTTCCGCTGCGGTTCGGCATGATCCGGCTCGATTTCAACGGCGACGGGGCGGTATCCGACGACGACGCTCTGTGGCGCGTGTTTCTCCCCGCCTGGGGCGGCGAAGGCGGAGAGGACGCCGCGGCGAAATTCGTGATCGACTTCGATCTGGGCGACGCCTATTGGCTGCGCGGCTACTGTCATCTTCTGATGGGCATCGCGGAGTTCGCCCTGGCGCACGACTTTCATGACCTGTTCGAGCGCACCGGACACCTCCTGTTTGCCAAGACCGAGACGCCGCACCTGGTCGTCAACGAGCGCTTCGCGATGTCCCACGAGCCGGTGCCGTTCACAACGGAGATTGTTGACGTAATCGCTCTTGTCCACCTGATGCGATTCAGCGTCGCGGAGCCCGACCGCATGAGGTCATCGCTGCGGCACTTTGAACAGATGATCGACTTGAGCCGGAGATCCTGGGAGGCCATCGACCGCGAAACGGACAGTGAGTCTGAATGGCTGCCGAATCCGAAGCAGACAAGCGTCATGCCAGGGGGCGAAGTGATGGACGAGATGATCCAGTCGTGGCGGCGTATTCTGAGGGAGGCGGAATCCATCCTCGCCGGAAAGAAGCTGGTGCCCATGTGGCGCGGCGTGCCGGCAGGCATGGGCCTGAACATCCGCCGGATATTCACGGAGCCGCGCGACTTCGACCCGATTCTCTGGGTCCAGGGGACTGCTGCGACACCCTACCTTGAAAAAGGCGAGCTGACCGACCGAGCCGTCTGGAGCGAAATGGCGGACGTGTTCGGCGACAGGATCTTCATGTTCACGGTGTGGTTCAACTAAACGGCTTTATTGTCACTCGTTTGCAGGCGTACGCAACTTTGACTTTCTGATTTAACGGCGTTTACTCTCCTCCCATGGCAGCACCCGCGACATTCAATCGTGCCGAAGTGGTCGACAAGAACTTCGTCGCCTTCGTGAAAAACTGGAACGAACCGGTGTCCGCGCCGCCCGCATCGCCGGACGCGCCGATTCGCCCCGGCACGACCTGCACCGGCCGCGACCTCGTCGAGATGTTCGAGTCGCAGATGATCACGCGGCATCTGGATCTTATCGCCCGCTGGCTTCGCGCCCGCAACGCCGCTTTCTACACCATCGGCTCCGCCGGACACGAGGGCAACGCCGTGGTTGGGCGCGTTACCCGGCACACCGACCCGGCCTTTCTGCACTATCGCAGCGGCGCCTTTGTCGTCGAGCGGTCGCGCAAAGTGCCTGGCATCGACATCATCTACGACGTGATCCTCTCGCAGGCCGCCAGCCGCGAGGACCCGATCGCCGGGGGGCGTCACAAGGTGTGGGGCTCGGTGCCGCTGTGGATCCTGCCGCAGACGAGCACGATCGCCAGCCAGCTTCCCAAGGCCGTCGGCACGGCCATAGGCATTCAACGTGCGAAGTATCTGCGCGGCGCGCTCCCGCCGGACGCGCCGCGAATCCCGCCGGTGCCGGACGACAGCATCGCAGTCTGCAGCTTCGGCGACGCCAGCACCAATCACTCCACGGCGCAGGGGGCGTTCAATGCCGCCGCGTGGACGGCGATCCAGTCGATTCCGTGCCCGGTGCTGTTTGTCTGCGAGGACAACGGCATCGGCATATCCGTGCGCACGCCGCCCGGCTGGGTGGAGACGAACTTCCGCGGCCGGCCGGGGCTTCACTATTTTCAGGCCGACGGGCTCGACCTGATTTCGTGTCACGCGACCGTCACCGAGGCCGTGAGCTACTGCCGGGAGCATCGGGCCCCCGTGTTCCTGCACATGCGAACGATTCGCATGCTGGGCCACGCCGGAACAGACTTCGAGCCGGCCTATCACAGCATCGAGGAGATCGCCGCGACGGAGGCGCGCGACCCGTTGCTCCAATCCGCCCGGCTCGTGATTGAACACGGGCTGATGACGCCCGCGCAAGTACTGGAGGAGTACGAGGCCATTCGGGCGCGAACGATGGCGGCCGCCGAGAGGGCGGTCACGCGGCCGCGCCTCGCCAGCGCCGCCGAGGTCATGGAGCCGCTGGCCCCGTATCACGCTGACGCGGTAAGCGCCGAGGCCCGGCGATGCCCGGAGCGGGAGAGGCGCGTCGAGGCGTTCGGCGGCGAGGCGCGGCTTCCGGAGAACCTGGAGCCGCGTCATCTTGCCGCGCAGATCAACGCGGCCCTGTTCGACCTGATGGCCAAGTATCCGGAGATGTGCGTCTTCGGCGAGGACGTCGCGCAGAAGGGCGGCGTCTATTACTGCACGGCGGGGCTGTGGAAGAAGTTCAAAGCGGCGCGGTGTTTCAACACGCTGCTCGACGAGCAGACGATCCTCGGTCTGGCGCAGGGCTTCGCCACAATGGGCCTTCTGCCGTTTCCGGAGATTCAGTACCTCGCGTATTTCCATAACGCGTGCGACCAGATTCGCGGCGAAGCGTGCTCGCTCCAGTTCTTTTCAAAGGACCAGTATCGAAATCCGATGGTGATACGCATCGCCTCGCTCGCCTATCAGAAGGGTTTCGGCGGGCACTTTCACAACGACAACAGCATCACGGCACTGCGCGACATCCCGTCGCTGATCCTCGCCTGCCCCTCGCGTGGCGACGACGCCGCCGCGATGCTGCGCACCTGTGCGGCACTGGCGAAGATCGACGGCCGCGTCGTGGCGTTTCTCGAACCGATCGCGCTTTACATGACCAAGGACCTCCACGCCGAGGGCGACGGCGAATGGCTCTTCAAGTATCCGCACCCGGAAGTCGCCGTGCCGCTCGGCGAGCCGCGCGTCTATTTCCCCGAGGCGCGGGACCTGGTGATCGTGACCTTCGGCAACGGCGTGCACATGTCGCTTCGCGCGGCGAAGCGCCTGAAGGAGGAGGATCGGGTCGACGTCCGCATCGTCGATCTCCGCTGGCTCGCGCCGCTCAATAGGAAGGCCATTGCCGAACACGCCGCAGACGCCGGGCGCGTTCTGGTCGTCGACGAGGGCCGCCGAACGGGGGGCATCAGTGAAGAGATCTTCACCGCGATCATCGAGAACTGCGCCGGGCGGGTACGCGTTAAGCGCGTCGTCGGCGAGGACACCTACATCCCGCTCGGCCCCGCGGCGGACACGTGCCTGCCATCGGTGGATCGCATCGTCGATATGGCGAAGGAACTCTGAACGCCGAATACCGTCATCGGTGGATAGAGGTCTTCTGTCTTTGGGCATGAAAAAACCCGCAGGATCACATCCTCAGCCGGTCCGGGCTCTTGGCCGGTCAGCGGAAGGACCCTGCGGGAAAGTTCGCCCGACCACCCCCGCCGGAGGGTCGAGCGAGCTTTCCGGCCATCAATGCACCCCCCATGCCAAGCTGGTCCTGTTGAACAGGCTGCGACCATATTGTTTATAAAGCATTATGAATAAAGTGTTTACGTAATATGTGCAAAAATCATCGGTCCGAGTCAAAACATGAGTTGGGCACTTTAACCCATTGCCGGCAGCGGCCCGCGCACTGCGGGGCCTGCTGAGTGCCCGTCGCGCAGGGGTCTTAGGGGCCCACAGGGTCCGATCCCGACTGGGCGGCCGGATCGAGCCCGACCAGCTCCAGGATGGCGGCGGGAGTAATGTCGGCCAGTTGAGCGACGATGCGGTTCGCCTCGCAAAGCGATGCGGCGGGGTGGGTGCTCGCCAGCGCGATGCACGGCATGTTTGCGTTGCGGGCGGCCAGGACTCCCGGGGGCGCGTCCTCGACGACGACGGTGTGCCTCAGTTCTGTCACCATCCGCTGGGCGGCGACCTGGAAGACCTGCGGATCGGGCTTTCCGCGCTGGACGTCCCGACCGGTGACGATAGCCCGGAGCATGGGCATGAGGCCCAGGGCGTGCACGACGAGGGATACGTTCTCGGGCGGTCCGGAGGAGCCGACGGCGATGCGCATGCCCGCCCGGTGAAGTGACACGACCAATTGGCGCGCGCCCGGCATCTCGGGAACGCCGCCGCTCAGGATCTCGCGGTAGATTTCCTCTTTGCGGCGATCGACGGCGGCGGCGGCCGCGGGATCGGCGAGGGCGAACCACTCGGCGATAATCTCGGCGCTGCGGCGGCCGAACGAGGCTTCGAATTGCTGGCGGGTGACATCGGTGCGGCCCAGTTCCGCCGCGACACGCCGCCAGCTCTCAAAGTGCGCGTCGGCACTGTCGACCAGGACGCCGTCCATGTCAAAGATGACGCCGACGGGCGGCCGCGTTTCGCTCATGCGCCTGTCACCGTGATCGCGCAGAAAAAAAGCGCCGGATGATCCACGGCGCCTTTGTTATCAGTGTTTCCCATCGATCTCGGGCCGGACGGGCATCAGGCCGCCTTCTGGGCCTTGGTCTTCGCCTTGCTCCGGGCCAGCTCGACGATTTTGTCGAAGGCCGCCGGGTCCTTGATGGCAATCTCGCTGAGCATCTTGCGGTTCAGATCGACATTGGCCATCTTCAGCCCGTTGATGAAGCGGCTGTACGAGATGTTGCGCGCCCGGCACGCCGCGGTGATGCGGGTGATCCAGAGTGAGCGGAAATCCCGTTTTCGTGCCCGGCGATCGCGGAAGGCGTACACGCCGGCGCGAACAACGGTGTCGCGCGCCGATCGGAGCAGCTTGCTGCGCGCGCCGTAGTAACCCTTCGCCGCCTTGAGGACGCGCTTGACCTTTTTCTTGTGTGCGACGTGTGTCTTTGTTCGTGGCATGTCACCTGCTCCTCACGCTTCGATCGCGGCGTCCCTTCGGGACGGTTAAGCCAGCAGTGCCCGGATCGTCTTCTTGACCACCTTGGCGTTCGCAAAAGTCCCGTCCTGGCGCAGCCGGCGCTTTCGGTTGCCCGACTTTCCGCTCATCAGGTGGCCCGCGTTGCTCTTCTTGTACTTGATCTTGCCGCTCGCCGTGACGCGCACGCGCTTGGCCAGACCCTTGTGGCGCTTCATCTTGGGCATGACGATACTCCGCACTTTTGCCGGCTATCCAAATAGCGAGCCCCGGAGTGTAATCCTGGGGGCGGTGCAAAGCAACACCCGGCGGGCACCCAGACTCAGCTCTAATTTTATCGGACGAAACTTTCCAATCATGACCCGATAGGGTGGGAAGGAAACTGGTGCCCGGCCTCGAGCGTGGACGCCGGGCGGCGTTTCTGAGATTGGCGATGCGGACCGATGGGTGAAGGGCCGGCCAGGATCGGGCGGTGGCGAATCAGGAGACCTTTGCCTTTTTCCGTGAGCCGAACATGCCGAACCAGCCGCCCGAGCTCTGCGTTTCGACCTGCCCGGTCAGGTTGCGGGCAATATGCGAAATCGCGCGGTAGACCTCGTTCCGGCCTGTGATGGGCTGGCCGAGGTCGAGGGCGTGGGCGACGGATTTGAAATCGCTGGGAATCAGGCCGAAGAGTTTCTTTCCGAGCGTCTTTTCGATCAGTTCGAGGGTGACGTTCTGGGCGCTCTTCCGGTAGCGGTTGAGCACGAACTCAATGTTGTCGGGGGAGATGCCCGCCCGGGCCAGGGCTTCGGAAAGCCGCCGAGCGTTGTCGACGGCGGGGACAGTGGACTGGGCGACGATGAGGAGCTTGTCGCACCGCTGAATAGCGGCGCCGGCCACGGCGTCGAGCTTTCGGGGCAGATCGAGCACGACATTGGGGTAGATGGTCCGCGCGCAGCCGATGACCGCCGAGACAAGGATCTCATCGATGGTATGGCCTTCTTCGATCCGCGCGGGACGGGCGAGCACGGCCAGGCCCCGGGGCGTCTCACACACTGCTTTCTTCAACAGGGCGGCGTCCACGGCGCCGGCGCTGGCGATGTCGGCGATGGTGTAGCTTGGGGCGAGATCCCAGGCGCGGGCCACGCCGCCGAACTCGAAGTCAAGGTCCACGGCGAGGGTCGCCCCCTCGGAAGTCTCGACGATCGCGTGAGCCAGGTGGCATGCCACAGTAGTGGCACCTGATCCGCCGCTGGCGCCGATGACGCCGTAAACCCGGCCGTTCTCGGGCTGCCCGGCGGACTCATTGAGCACGCGCCGGATGGCGACGACGAGATCGTTGGCGTCGAGGGGTTTCGTGGCGAGCTGCCGGCAGCCGGCGCGGACCGCGGCGACGAGCGTCTGGGGGTTCTGCGAGTCGGTGACGCCGACGATGCCGAGGCCGCCGAGCGTTTCCGTGGCTTCGACAATGGTTTCGCACGCGTCGGGTACGTCGAGATCAAGGACGAGTACGTGCGGCTTGACCGCGGTGAGCGCCTGTCGCAACTCCTCGCGGCTCTGCGTGCGCGCCACGACGTGGTATCCCGCGAGGTCGTAGGACTGAATGTCTTCGAGACCGTGTATGCAGATACTGTTTTCGGACATCGGCTCCCCCAAACTCCGGGCACAATGATCCTGCGCAGGGGCGACCGGTGCGGTTCGCACCGACATCCATCCATATCGCCCCAATGAGGCTCCGAGTTGACCAATTCCCGGGGCCGGCACCGCACGTGCCGGCGGCCCGCGCTTATTGGGCGTGGCCGCGCGGCCGCCGCGAATAGTAATATTCAGTTCCCGGTGGACCGATGATTCCTGCGCCCAGGATGGAAGAGGCGGCAGTGAGCGAACTGATCGACAAAATTGAGACGCCCTACGCTCGCTGGGTGGAGGTCATTTCGAAACTCTGCGAGCCGGAAGTGGAACCCCGATACCGGCGGGCGCACCGGCGGTATCCCTGCAACGGGGAGATAAAAGTCTGGCTGACCGTCGACGATTGCGCCACGCGCCAGACCTGGGCCATGACGCAGGTCTCAAGCGAAGGCATTTCCGCGATTGCGCCGAACGAGGTGCCGGAGCTTGTGCGCGTCACCATCCAGTGGATTCAGGAGCACGAGACGATCATCCTGAAGGGCAGGGTCCGGCACTGCACGCAGACGATCGGCGGGTACAAGGTCGGCGTCCAGCTCAGCTTCAGCGAATAGCCCCACGCATGCGAGACGAAGCGTCACCGGTCGGAGACGCCCGCGGTCGGGCGTTCGGCCATGTCCTTCGCCGGATCGGACACCAGCGGAGCGGAGCGAACGATCTCCGCCAGTGGATCGGCGGCCGCCTCGGCCTCATGGCCCTTGCTTCGCAGGTGGTGGAAGTACTCATAGCAGCCCCACCCGATGAGTGCCGCTACCAGGACACCGCCGACGGCGATGGTGGCCGTCCGAGTCCCGCCCAGGATGGCCTCCATGTGCTCGCTGAACTTGTAGCCGACATAGACCCAGACCGGCACCGAGATGAGGGCCGCAAATCCGTCGATCAGGAAAAACTTCCAGAAGGGGACGCGGAAGACCCCCGCCGTCAGAAAGAGAACCGACCGGAGGCCGGGCATAAACCGGGCGGCGAAGAGGATTTTCGCGCCGTGGTTCTGATACATCAGCCGCGCCTTTTCCAGCAGCCACGGCTTGGCGATCCGCCGCAGCCATTTGTGCTCGACGATGTGAACGCCGTAGCGCCGGCCCATATTGAAAATGAGCGAGTCACCGACCATCACGCCCGCCAGGCCGGTGAGCATCATCAGGGTCAGGTCGGCTTTTCCGCGATAAACCAGCCAGCCCGCCGCGAGGAGCGGTATGTCCTCGGGCAGCGGAACACCGAGGCCTGCCGCGATAAGCACGGAGAAGAGCCCGATGTACGAGAACTTGCTCAGCAGTGTGAAAAAAACGCTGTCCAAGTCGAGGTACCGTCCAAGGTGCGGGCCGGCTCCCGCAGAAAAGTCCGGCGGCGGGTCCGACCGCCGCCGCGACACGAGTTCATGAAGATGCTCTCCGCGGCTTACGTCCGCGGGACATTGCCGCCCTGTTCGTCGTCACGAACCGGCGGCCACACGATCTTCGGCAAGTGCCTTCGCCGCGGCGTCACGCACGCGCGGCTCGGCGTCGGCCAGGAGCATGTCGAGCCAGAGCCGTCGATAGGGCCCGCCGACTGCGTTTACATACCCGGCGATCCACACGCGGCGATCCGGACCGAGCAGGCCGATTCGCATTTTCATCTCCGCCAGGCCCGGCTCTCCCAGCCGAAGCAGCCCGGCACATACTTCATCGACCACCGCGTCGGCGACCTCGGCCGCATTCGCGCCGTCCAGGCACTCACCGAGCAGCTTCGCGGCGTGCTCGGGCGGCTGGGCCTGTGCCAGCACTGAAACCGCAAGCGACGCCACTGTTTCGCGCGGATCGCGCCGCAGGTCAAAGAGCGCCCGCTCGATGCTGTGATGTGAAATAAAGGCCCGCGAGATCTCAATGGCCGCGCAGAGCTGTCCTTCTGACCGTGCGTTGGCCATCGCCCTCTTCAGCTCAGGGAGAATGTATTGCGCGACCTTGGGGCGTTGTTTCAATTCCTCCGCGCGATCGACAAGCTCCTCGGGCGTGCGGTTTTCAAGCGAGGAGATGAACCCGCGCACACGCGACTTCATTTCGTACCGCCGATAGGCCTTGTACCCCAGCACGACCGCCGAGCCGAGAATCGACACGGTCAGCAGGCATGCCGAAGCTGAGACCAACAGGTGGCCCCACAAGGAACCGGACGATGCCGGCGATGGGGCTGCATTCATATCTGTTCGGGTACTCAAGGTGATCCGCTCGCAGGCGCGGGGCGCTGTCTTTCGGGTTTGCCTCAGGCGGGCTCTCTCGCCACACCCAGTTGTGTCACGATGCGTTCGAAGTCATCGAGGCTGGCGTATTCTATCGTGATTCGACCGGTATGCCGACGCCGCCCCTCTTTGATTCGCACCTTCGCCCCCAGCAATTCGCGAAGCCGCTGTTCCATTTCCGCCACTTGCGGCCGGATCGCGGGGCGAGGCTTTTCAGCCTTTGGAGGCCCAGCCTTCCGGCCGGCGACCTCGGCTTCAACCTGGCGAACCGACCAGCCCTCAGCGGCGATCCGGGAAGCAAGAGATATTTGCGTCTGTTTATCCGCAATACCAAGCAGAGCCCTGGCTTGGCCCATTGAGAGCTGACCGCCCGCCAGGAGTCGCAATGCGTCTTCGTGTAAATCCAGTATTCGTATATAGTTAGAAACTGTTGCCCGGTCCTCGCACATCTTTTCGGCGATCTGCTCATGCGTAAGTCCGTACCGCGAGCTGAGGCTTCTGTAGGCCAGTGCCCGCTCGACCGGGTTCAGGTCCTGGCGGTGGAGATTCTCGATCAGGGCAAGCTCGAGAAGATCCTCATCCTTTACCGGGCGGATGACGGCTGGGATTGTTTCAAGTCCGGCGAGGATAGCTGCCCTCAGGCGACGTTCTCCGGCGACGAGTTCATAGCCTCCGTCGGCGGGCCTGACGGCGATCGGCTGAAGCGCCCCCCTCCTCTTCAGGGAATCGGCAAGCGTCTTCAGCGAATCCTCGTCAAAGGATCTCCGCGGCTGGGCGGGATTCGCCCGAATGCTGCCGACCGGCAGATTCGCCAGGCGATTCACCTGCGGTGTCGGTGCGGCGGACTGCGGTTGGTTTGGTACCGGACTTGTCGCCCCCTGAGGCGTGGTGCTTGATGGCGGGAGGCCGGATATGTCGCTGGAGACAAGGGAGGCAATGCCGCGACCCAGGCGGCGACCATCTTTGGACATGAAATCCTCCGTGAACGGGCGGCTTCTATTGATTTCGGCGTTGATTCTAGCGGAAGGTTTGGGGGTGGCAACCGAAAAGACATGTTTCACGTGGAACGTTTGTTGGAATGGTGTGGTCCGGAGGTGTGCCGATGGGCCAGCGCCGGCACACCGGTCGCGCGGCACTGTGAGAAAGCACATTTTGCGGCGAATCCATGTTCCACGTGGAACATGGCTTACGATGAGTCAACTAGAGGCCCCATGCGGCCCGCCAGCACCTGGATCACTAGATCGCTATTGATCAAACACCGCTGCGGTCTTTTCTGCCCAAGCTCGATACAGGCCAGGATCCGACAAAGAAAACAACTCTTTCATCGGCGGGCATGATTCGCGGCGCGATAGGATATGGCGTCTCATATATTGTGGATATTTCAGATCGTTTATATCTTATTATCGTCGGGCATTTGTCGGGCATTGAGTCGGGCGGCGGTTCAGCAGAACTGAATCAATCTTCCGGTCGGGCGCTGCGGCGGGGGTGGCCGATGCTTGTATCAATAGGCGGAGGATCCGACGTGCCATCGTTCCTGTCAGACCAACCGACTGCCCGAACCCGGCGCGGCGGGTCCTCCCTGTTTCTCCCGACCTTTGCGGCCCTCCTCCTTTCGGGCTGCAGCGACCCCTACTCCCAGAAGCGAATCCAGCGTCGCTGGGACCATTTCAACGCCACGGCGGCCGACATTGGCAACCGCGAGCAGGACGGCTACCGCCGCCTGGATGAGGCGGATCGCAGCGCCCAGAAGTGGTGGCGGCAGAACTGCGAGCGCTTCGAGCGCCGCGCCCCGACCGTCGGCGACTATTTCTGGTAAAGCCTCCTGAATCCCCGGCCATCCCGCGGTTCCACGGGGCCCCGCCGTGCGCGCCGCGCCCCAGGTCCCCGGCCGGCGGCTACACTGTATCCCGGGGGGCCGGGCGTCCGGCCGGACCGATAGTGCCATTATAATGACACTGGAGGCGCGTCATGATTCAGTGCAGTGAGTGCGAGTACTTCTCCCGCGGCCCGGGCGGGCAGATCTCGTTTCGGTGCGACCCCTTCGGCACCATCAAGGAGCCCGAGTGCCTCGTGAAATGGCAGCTCCTGCGAACGGCCGAGCTGACCCAGAAGGTCGACCGCATGGTCGCCGCCTACGAGGCCACCCTCGCCATGTACAAGCGCATCCAGCCGCTCCAGGAAAGGATGTTCCGGCAGATGGAGCAGGAGATCGAGGAAGTCGACGAGGCCGACGCCTGGAAGTACGGCGACCTGGACGAGGACGAGGACGAAGGCGATGACGCGGATGCGGGCCGCAACGACCCTCGCTAATGACCGGGCGCCCCCGCCCGAAAGTGTCGTAAATATGGCACTCTCGTGGCGGCCGCCACGAGCGCCCGCTAGGCCAGATCGAACGCCGCGCCCTGTCCGGGCATCTCCACGGCGGGAAAGCCGTCTCCGCGCATCGTGTCCCGCATCGCCTCCATCTGGTCCGGCTCGCCATGCACGAGAAACGCGCGGCGGCACTCCTTCGCGAGCGGACGCGTCAGCCGGCGCAATTCGTCACGGTCGGCGTGCGAGGAGAACCCGTTGAGCACGACGACGCGGGCCCGCAGCTTGAGTTTCTGGCCGAAGATGCTTACGTGCGGTTCGCGCTCGACGATTCGCCGGCCGAGCGTGTGCGCCGCCTGGAAGCCGACGATCAGCACCGTGTTGCGCGGGCTCTGGATGTTGTTTCGCAGGTGGTGAACGATCCGCCCGGTCTCGCACATCCCGCTGGCCGAGATGATCACGCACGGCCGCCGGCGCTTGTTCAACTGGATGCTTTCCTCGGTCTCGCGGATGTAATTGCAGCTCCGACACCCGAGGATATCGCCGTTCGTCGCCTGAAACGCCCGGGCCTCCTTGTCGAACAGTTCGGAATGCAGCCGGAACACTTCGGTCGCGTCCACCGACAGGGGGCTGTCGACGTAGATCGGTATCGCGGGAATCCGCCCCTCCGATTGGAGCTTGTGCAGGGTGTACACGATCACCTGCGTTCGGCCGACGCTGAACGCGGGGATGATTATCTTGCCGCCGCGCTGGACCGTGTCGTTCACGGCCTCGGCCAGCTCGTCGGGCAGGTCGGCGGCAGGAGGGTGTCTCCGGCCGCCATAGGTCGATTCCACGATCAGGTAATCGCAGGGCGGCGTCGGGGCGGGGTCGCGAAGGATCGGTACGCCGAACCGGCCCAGATCGCCGGTGAAGGTGAGGCGCACCGGCGCGCCGCCGGCGGGCGGCGAATATTCCAGCGCCACCTGGGCGGAGCCGAGCATGTGCCCGGCTTCGTGATAGGTCACCTTGAGCCGGCGGGTGACGAAAAAGGGGTTCCTGTTGCCGACGGATCGAAAGAGCCGGATGGCCGCCTGGGCGTCGTCGTTGGTGTAAAGCGGGTCAACGGGCGGCTCGCCGGCCTTGGCGCGCTTGCGGTTGATGAACCTGGCGTCTTCTTCCTGAATGTGTGCGGCGTCGGCGAGCATGATCGCGCACAGGTCGCGCGTGGCCGGGGTGGCGTAGATCGGCCCGGTAAAGCCCTGTTTGACCAGGAGCGGCAGCCGTCCGCAATGATCGATGTGGGCGTGGGAAAGGACGACCGCCTTGAGCCGGGCCGGGTCGATCGGGAAGCGCCGGCTCTTTTCGAGGGCTTCGGCGCGGCGGCCCTGAAACAATCCGCAGTCGAGCATAACGGGAATACCGTCGGCATGCAGTAAGTGACACGATCCTGTCACCTCCCGGGCGGCGCCGTGAAATTGAAGTTTGAGCACGCGGCGGGTCTCCTGTTGTCGCCCATTGTCGCGACCGGGCGGATTCTGTCACGGTGCGGGTATCGCGGGCGCGGTCGCCGGAGGCGGCCGGCCGAAGCGCGGCGACCGGGTGGCAAGCTTCCAGTAATGATCCGCCATGGCGGGGAGCCGGTCGTAATGCGGCGGCCTCTGCCCGGGCGGAAGCCGAGAGAGTATCTCGTGCGCTCTCCGGGCCAGTCCGTGCAACCGCAGGTGGAGTTCATCCTCGGCCCAGTAGCCCGGATCGAGCGAGGCGAAGATGCGGAGGTCGAGAAAGCGGTCGTCGCCCGCCATGAGATGATACAGCGCAGACTTCTCCCACATGGGCCGCAGCCGCGCGGGAAACTCGGTCGGGACCACCTCGCCGCCGATGTAGCCGAGTTCCGGGCGAGGAGGCGCGACGTCTTCGTGCCTCAGCCCCATGACGGCGAAACGCTCCGCTTTCCTGATCATCGCGAGTGCCTCGCGGTATTGTGACGGGTCGGCGAGCGCGATGGCCCGCGACAGTCGAAAAAAGGCGTCCGCCTCGGCTTCGTGCACCCGGCGATAGGGGTGCGATTCTCTTTCCATCCGCTCGTAGCAATCGGCAACCAGCCGAAGGTCAACCCGCATCCCGGCGAAGTCGTTTCGGTTCTCGCGCTGGCAGGCCGAGACGCGGAGCAGCTCGATGAGCGGCCCTTTCAGGTCCTCGTCCGTCCCCTCACCGGCGGCGACGCGCCGCGCTTTCGCAAGCTCGTCGGCCAGTTCCGAGTTCTCGTTGACGAGCCCGATGTGATTCGTGATCAGGAACCCAAGTTGATCCGTGATGTCCGATGAACGCAGGGCGCGCTGCGCACAAAGGAGCCGCGTCCGCCTGTCATCCACCATGCCCGCGTAGACTGTGTTTGCCCGCGGCTCGTAAGGATTCAGGCGGTCGCTCAGCGCGGCCTCCAGCACGGCCTTCGCGTCGGGCACGCGCTTCGCCCACATCAGGCACTCGGCGTATCGCGCCGGAATGTCCACGTAGCCGGGTATTCGTTCGTAAAGCCGGCGCCATCGCTCCACGAGGCGCGCCAGGGCGGCGTCCGAAGGCGAGGCGTTCCACGCGTCCAGCTCGTCCACCGCGCCGGCGTATTCATCCAGGATCTGTTTCTGGAAGTAGAGCCGCGCCGCCGCAGGCTCGCCGATGTGCCGGGTGTGTTCGAGCGCGCGATAGGAGGAGCGCAGATCGATCGCCGCCACGGCAAAGCACGCCGCGGCGGGCAGAAGCAGGGCGATGCCCGCCCGTGCAGGGTGCTGCGAACTTGCGGAAGCGAGTGTCGCGGATGGGTCGCGCCGCGCGGTGGCGACGAGAAGCCCAATGAGTGTCCAGTACCAGGCGGGCATGATCGGCCCGCGCAGGGTGATACTGGCCAGCTCGGTGACGCCGATGGCGACCAGCCCGGCCGCGAGGGGCAGGGCGGTCTCCAGCCGGCCGCAGGCCCGCGCGCGGCGAAGTGACAAAAATATGACACCCACCGGCAGGGCAGCGTAGAGGGCTCCGCCCGGCAGGCCCAGCTCGACGGCGGCGTGGAGCCATTCATTGTGGGCGGCGGGGTCGTATTTGCCGTGATACACCTGCGGGCTGACGGCCCGAAGGGGGGCCATGGCGTTGGTCATGTCCACGACGAAACGGTCCGGACCGATTCCCAGAAGGGGGTGTTCGCGGATCATCTTCCATGACTGCTGAAGGTAGGCGAGGCGCACTTGCAGCGGGCCGGCGCGAATGCGTTCGGGGCTTCGTGCCTCTCGCGCGACATACACTGCGGCGGCGGCCAGGGCGGCAGCGCAGAAGATGCCGACCGTCCAACGGGCCCGGCGCGTCGGCCATCGAAACAGAATTGCGGCAGCGCCGGACACAACGAGGGCGGCGATCAGGCCGATGGCCGACGCGCGCCGGCCGGTATTGACCAGCGCGGCGATGCCGGCGATCGCCGCGACAAGTGCCATAACGTGCGGCACTCCGAAGCGCCGCCCCGCGCCCGGCGCGCCGGCTTGCGGGCCGCGCACGAGGCGAACACCCATCAATGTCAGGGCCATCGCCGTCCAGCATCCTGCCAGCGCCGCGGTGATCGTAATCGGCCCGATCGGCCACGAAAGATGCGCGTAGCCGCGATCCGATGCATGCGCGAAGCCCAGGCCGACGGCCGCCGTGCCGGGCACGAGCAGCCAGGGCAGTGCCGCATGCACGGCATCCGGCGAAAGCAGCCGGGCCAGCAGGAGGGCCCACCCGGCCCCGGCGGCGAAGCGTGCCGCCCAGCCCCAGCCCTCCGTGCCGTTTGCGGCGAGAGAGACAATCGCCAGAGCGAGGACAGCCGCCGCGCACCCGGCCAGCCAGCGGGCGGGGCTCGGTTGCCGTTGTCTTTGCTCGGGAGCAGGCGGTGCGGGCTCTGTCGTGGCCGCGTCGTTGCGCGGCGCAGTGGCACTTAACCCACCTGCGACGATCAACAGCGCCGCACCGAGGAAGAGAAAAAGCACGGCGTCGCGAACGTCGGCGATTCCCTGTGTCGGTATGGGAATGGTCAATCCGTCGGCGACCGCCGCAAGCCAGGGTGACCACGCCCCGCCGACCATTGACGTGAACGGGTCCATCGGGCCCGCGCCGCTGTAGAGACAGGTGGCGCTGCCGCAGGCCAGGCAGGCCATTGCGATCAGGATATACTGCAAGCGGCGCGGCATGGAGACATTGAAACGCCAATCACCGGTCGCGCCAAAACGCTCGCGCGGCGCGGTAAAAATGAGAAGCGCGGGCGTGAACCCGCGCTTCCTTCCAACCCCACCGGAAAGATCGTCAATCTGAGAGCGAATCAGACGCCCAATCTCAGGTGATCCCCCGTGTTCCGCTTACCCCCCGGTTCGCGGAGCGGCGTCCCGTTCCCCAACGGGCCGCCCATTCGATCGTCGGGAAGATCACAGCCCCATTCAGGATTCCAGCGGGCCGTGTACTTTGTGGCACACTCCCCTTCCGGTGCCACCAAACTGACATATCGCCATGCAGTGATCCGGGCCAGGCGGGTCAGTTCTCCGGTTCCTCCAGCATCTTGCGGAGGTATTCGTTTTCGCGGCGGGTCGCCTCAAGGTCGAACAGCAGGTACTTGATCGACAGCCGCAGGTAGTCGATCGAATCGTGAAGGCTGGACACCGTCGCCTTCAGCTTTTCGTGCCGCTGGCGGGTCTGCTCGGCGAGGGCCTCGAGCTTGGTGCGCTCCCCGTCGGGCAGGGTGGTGATCTCGCGGACAAGTTCCGCAAGCTTGGTCTGGAAGGTGGTCTCGTCCACGAGTCGCCGCCTTTCGTCTGTATGGGTCTGCCGGCCGCAACTCCGGGGGCGGCCGGTTTGTCGCCGGTCGCGGTTCGCGTCGGCGGCAGAGAACCTAGGGCAACGCCCGTACCTTCGTGCGCCCACCGCCAGGAGGAATTGTGTGCAACTGTAATATGTTGTTAAATATGAAGTTAACCCTGTAATTCGTTACCGGACGTGGATAGCTGGAGTTCGGATTGTGCCGCCGGGTTGATTGCCGGCAACAAGGGTGTTGCGGGATGCCTGCACCGGGACGCGTGGGAATCGCGGCCGCGACATCGTAAACTCTCCGGCTTGTCGACTTGATTCCGCGATTGCACGGACCGCGCGCGGGGGCGAGGGATTCAGATATGGGCGGCGCGTACAGCCCGAAGGAGCTTCGGGAAAAGTGGCAGGCATACTGGGAGAAGAACGAGACGTTCCGCGCGCCAAATCCCGGCGAGCCGGACTTCGATCCGTCCAGGCCCAAGGCCTATATCCTTGATTTCTTTCCTTATCCCAGCGGGGCGGGCCTCCACGTCGGGCACCCGGAGGGTTACACCGCGACGGACATCATCGCCCGATACCGGCGGATGCGTGGTTTCAACGTCCTGCACACGATGGGCTGGGACGCGTTCGGGCTGCCGGCCGAACAGCATGCCATCGAGACCGGCCGGCATCCGGCCGTAACCACCGAACGCAACATCGCGACGTTTCGCCGGCAGCTCAAGGCTCTGGGTTTTTCGTACGACTGGCGGCGTGAGTTCGCGACGACCGACGCTGCCTATTACAAGTGGACGCAGTGGATCTTCCTGCAAATCTTTAACAGCTGGTACGACGACGAACACAGAAAGGCGCGGCCGATCGGCGAACTGCCGATCCCTCCGGAAATCGCGGCGCGCGGAGAGAAGGCCGTGGGCGCGTACGTCGATTCCCGGCGGCTGGCGTACCTCGCCGAGGTTCCGGTGAACTGGTGCCCCGCACTGGGCACTGTTCTGGCCAATGAGGAGGTCACGAGCGAGGGGCGCAGCGAGCGCGGCGACCACCCGGTCTATAAGCGGCCCCTGAAGCAGTGGATGCTGCGCATCACCCAGTATGCCGACCGGCTTGCGGAGGATCTCGATGAACTCGACTGGCCCGAGTCGGTCAAGCTCATGCAGCGCAACTGGATCGGCCGCAGCGAAGGCGCGCAGGTGCGGTTTGCGATTGACGGCCACCCAGACGCGCTCGAAATCTACACGACGCGGCCCGATACGCTGTACGGCGCGACCTACATGGTCGTCGCGCCGGAGCACCCGCTCGTCAGGAAAATCACGACGGCCGACCATCGCGCGGCGGTCGAGCAATATTGCGCCGCAGCGACGCAGCGCAGCGAGCTGGCCCGCACGGCCGAGGCAAAGGAGAAAACAGGTGTCTTCACCGGGGCCTACGCCGTCAACCCGGTCTGGCCAGAAGGCGACGCCCGCGCCCGGATCCCCGTCTGGGTGGCCGACTATGTCCTGATGAGCTACGGCACGGGGGCGATCATGGCCGTGCCCGGCGGCGACACGCGCGACTACGAATTCGCCAAGGTGATGAACCTTCCGATCGTTGACGTGGTGTATCCCGAGGGCGTGGACCCGAAGGGCAGCCTCGACGACCGGGAGGCGCAGATCATCCTGCGGCTGGCGGCGAAGCCGGTGGCGCGGGAGTTTCTTGCGCCGGCCATGAAGGCGGGGCGGCTCTTCGACCTCATCGGCACAGCCTTCGTTGACGACGGCCGTGCGGCCAATTCGCCGCCGGCCGACGTGAAGTCGGCGGACGTGTGCCATCTTAACGGCCTTCCGGTCTTCGAGGCGAAGCGGAAGATCACCGCCTGGCTCGAAGAAAGGGGCGCGGGGCGGGCGGCGGTGAATTACAAGCTCCGGGACTGGCTCTTCTCGCGGCAGCGCTACTGGGGTGAGCCGATCCCGATCCTTCACGGGCCTGACGGCGCACTGGTCCCGCTTGAAGAGTCGGAGCTGCCGCTGACGCTTCCGGAGATGGACGACTTCCGCCCGACGATGCGCGACGAGGGCGACAGCTCGATGCCCGAGCCGCCGCTCGGCCGGGCCAGGGACTGGGCGACGGTCACGCGCGGCGGAAAGTCCTACAAGCGCGAACTGAACACGATGCCGCAGTGGGCGGGATCGTGCTGGTACTACCTGCGCTTCTGCGACCCGTGGAACGATAAGCGCTTTGTCAGCGCGGAGGCCGAGCGGTACTGGATGGTTTCGTTGCGCAAGGACGGGCGGCCGCACACGGGGGGCGTCGATCTCTACATGGGCGGCGCGGAGCACGCGGTGCTGCACCTGCTCTACGCGCGCTTCTGGCACAAGGTGCTCTACGACCTGGGGTACGTCTCGACGCCGGAGCCTTTTGGAAAGCTTTTCAACCAGGGAATGATCCGCGCCTTCGCGTACAAGGACGCGCGCGGCGTCAATCACGGATACGACGAGATTGAATTCCGCGACGACGGTACGGCCGTGCTCAGGGAGACGGGCGAGGTGCTCAGCGCCGCCGTCGAGAAGATGTCCAAGTCACTGAAGAACGTCATCAACCCCGACGACGTGGTGGCGGAGTACGGGGCGGACGCGCTTCGGCTCTACGAGATGTTCATGGGACCGCTCGATGCGAGCAAGCCGTGGAACCCGCGCGACGTGCCGGGCGTGTTCCGGTTCCTCCAGCGCACATGGCGGCTGATCGTGAACGAGGACACGGGCGGGCTGTCGTCGTTCGTGGCCGTCGGCGCGGACCCGGTCGACCCGCTCGAACGCGCGCTGCACAAGACGATTCAGAAGGTCACGCTGGACATCGAGCGCATGGCCTTCAACACGGCCATCAGTGCCATGATGGAGTTCGTCAACGAAGCCTATCGCGTCAAGTCGATCCGCAAGGACCAGGCCGAGCGGTTTGTGATCGTGCTCAGTCCCTTCGCGCCACACCTATGCGAGGAACTCTGGCAGCGGCTGCGCGGCGCGGCATGGACCGGCAGCGTGTCGAAGGAGCCCTGGCCGGCGTGGGACGAGAAGCTGGTCGTCGATGATGAGGTGGAAATCCCAGTACAGGTAAACGGCAAGGTTGTTGCGCGGATGATGATCGCCAAGGACGCCGATGAGCCGACCGTGAAATCCGCGGCCCTGGCCCTGCCGAAAATCTCGGAGCGCATCGGCGATGCCGCCATCCAGAAGACGATTTATGTACCGGGGCGGATGCTGAATCTCGTCGTCAGATCGTAATTGTTCTCCACCATTAGGAACTCGAGCGATGGCCGTCGAACTCGAATGCAAGCTGGCCGTCGCGGATCATGAATCCGTCCGGGAGAGACTTCGTGCATCGGGGGCTGTTCGCCTGTGTTGTGTGCTGGAGCGCAACCGCCTCTTCGATGATGAACGCAAATCGCTTCTTGCCGCCGGGTGCGGACTGCGCGTTCGGGATATCCGCGTTCTCGACGGCGACCCGGCCGCCGCCCCCGCCACGCTCACCTTCAAGGGCCCGGTCCTGCCGGGGCCCTTTAAGCGCCGCGAGGAAATCGAAATGCCGATCGGAGATGCCGACGCAATGGCACGCCTCCTTGAGGCCCTCGGTTACCGGCCCTGGATCGCCTTCGAAAAGCGCCGCGAAAGCTGGCGGCTGCCCGGCGACGTGCCCGGCGCGGAGGCCGCCGGCGACTCCCGTGCTGCAGAACCCGCTGCGTCGGGCGGCTGCGTCGTGGAGCTGGACGAACTTCCCCGCCTCGGATGTTTCGTCGAGGTTGAAGGCCCCACCCACGACGCGATTCGCCGGGCCCTTTTTGCGCTGGGTCTAGATCCCGCAGGGTGCATTCGCCAGGGATATCCCGCGCTTGTCGCCGAGTGCGCCGGCGGCGACGGCCCGTTCGCCCTCACTTTTCCGCCCGGCTCCTGATTCCCGGCCGTCCTCTGCAATCTTGACGCGACAGGTCCGAGCATCTACGTTTTGACCCGCTTTCCGTCCGCCGCCGCGTCCGGCAGGCGGCGTGAATCGTCACCCGGGGTTGTTGGCGCAGGAGTCCTCGCGGGCATGAATCTCGTCACCGGCGGTACCGGCCTACTGGGCAGTCACATCGTTGAACAGCTTCGCAAGCGCGGCCGACCGGTTCGCGCGCTGGTGCGGCCCGGGGCCGATGTCGCCTGGCTCAAGTCGCAGGGGGTCGAACTGGCTCCGGGGGACCTGTCCGATCTGCCCTCGATCATGAAGGCCTGCGATGGCGTGCAGTGCATCTACCACGCGGCCGCGCGCGTCGGGGACTGGGGCCCATGGGAGGACTTTCTCAAGATCACGGTCGAAGGTTCGAAGAATCTCTTCGATGCCGCCGAGCGCACCGGCGTCCCGCGCTTCATTCATATTTCGTCGATCAGCGTCTATGGCCACGTGAACCAGCCCGGCCTGGTCATCGATGAATCCGCGCCGCTGGGGCAGAATCTCTACAAGTGGTCCTACTACACCCGCGCCAAGGTCATGGTCGAGGAGGAGCTCTGGCGCCGTCATAACGCCGGCAGCAAGGTCAAGTTCTCGGTGATCCGGCCAAGCTGGCTCTACGGTCCGCGCGACCGGGCGACGATCGCGCGGCTGGTGAACATGATCCGCGCCGGCAAGGCCAAGCTGTTGGGCAGCGGAAACAACCGGCTGAACGTGGTCTATGCCGGCAACGTCGCCGAGGGATGCATTCTCGCCGCCGACAATCCCGCCGCCGTGGGACAGGCGTACAACTGCTCGAACGACGGCGAGCTGACCCAGCGCGAATACTTCAACCTCGTCGCCGAGGCGATCGGCGCGAAGCCGGTCACCAAGTCCGTCCCCTTCAAGATCGCCTACCGCGCGGCCTTCCTCATGGAGTGCTTCGGGCATCTTTTCCGCACACGGAAGCCCCCGATGATCACGCGCTACGCCGTCTGGCTCATGGGCCGCGACACGTTTTTCTCCGCCGACAAGGCGCGCCGCGAACTGGGCTGGAAGTCCACCATCGGCTACCGCGAGGGGATTCCCATGACCATCCGCTGGTACGAAGACAACCGCCGCAACCCGCGCCGGCCCGTGCCGGAGCTGGCGCTGGTGTGACGCTGATCGCCCGCCCATACCCCAGCATGGCCTTCCTGATACGCTGCCGGCGAGTGTTCAGCCATTCAGTACCGGTATCGATAGCGCAGCGATCAGAGATGGCGCAGCGATCCGAGCCGCGACTGTAAGGGAGCGGGTTCAAGAAGACGCCTGGCAAGAATCCGCCTCTTCAAACGCGCGGCTCGGTCCCAACGCGACCCGTACCAGCTTGCGGAACGGGAATTCCGTAGTATCTTTTACTCAGGCCGTCGGGGGAGGCTGGGGCGTGCTGGCAGCGGGTCGGGTACGCGGGCAATCGGGCACGGGCATTCGCAAGGAGGGCCAGACATGCAGGCTGCATCGAGTCGAAACGGCGTTTTTTCATCTATTCGGACAAACGGGGGGGGGGAATTCGCGGGTAACTCGCGAACTCGCGATTTGAACCGAGCCGCAGCCTGCCCGCCGAAAGGAGGGCGGGGCACCCAGCGGTTTTTCAGTCCGCCCAGCAACGCGATCATATCGGCCTTCCCTGCAAGTGTTCGGATAATTATGACCGCTCTTCACCGGCTCCAAGAATGCGCGCGTATGCTGGTTTCACGAGACCGCGATGCGCGGCACTTCCGAAGGCGCACAGCGAGGCATGGTGTGGTCAGTGTCACGATCCTTGCATTGATGGTCACGCAAACCAACGCCTACCATGAGATTCAGCGACAGATTCACGCACCCGAGACGCTCTCCATGAGCGCCGGGATGCTGGTGCATTCCAAGCACGCGGTCTCGCAGTTTCTCCAACAAGTCGGTCGGCTCGGCGAGTCGGTTGCCCGGACGCTGTTTCGCGGCACCGGCGGCAATGAGACCACGCCCTATTCCCCGGCCGGCCAGCCCAAGCCGTGGGAGGCGGCGATGCCCGCCGGGGCGTTCAGCATCGCGAACATGGCGACGGGCAACCTGTTGACGCGGGTGCCGGTCGTAAATTGGCAGCCGCTGGGCCGAGCGATCGAGTTTTCACTCTTCCAGAACAGCCTGAAGGCGACGATCGGCGAGGGGTTTGCCCAACCGGCGCTGCCCGCGACGTGGAGTCATTCGTTTTCGCGTCGGCTGTGGCACAACGAGTCCCAGAACAAGTATTTCCTGATCTCCGACGATGGCAATGTGATTCGATTTGATTACGACACGGGGACCGGCAGGTACAAGTCCCTTCCGGGGTATCACATGACGCTTGACGTCGCGTCCGCGACCAGGCTTTATTACAAGAACTGGGATTGGGACGACTTTGACAATACCGGGCGATTGATCGCGGTCGGCGACGCGAGCGGAAACGTCCATACGCTGAGCTACCACGCGACGGTGCCCAACCGGTTGCTGAAAGTCACCGATGCATCGATGAACGAACTCGCGTTCGAGTACGATTCGAACGGACGGATGAACAAGATCATCGCGCCGAGCATCGGCGCGCCGGGCAGCCAGTTGGCGAGGGAATTCGTCATCGAGTATCCCAATACATGGTCATTGCGCGTGTCCACGGCGCATCGAGACACGCAGACCCCGCCTCAGCCCGTTTACTGGTCCCTGTTCGCACTCGATGTATTCACCAAGAAGATACTGATTACTGCCACCGATCGCCTGGGGACGGAGTACAAATACACCTACACCGCGATCAACGGCGTCAAGTATCCGACGAAAGTCCAGTTTCGCACATCACCCACGTCGGCGTATGCCGATTTCAGAGAGTTCTCATGGGACTTCTACGCCAATTCAACAATTCCTGATGTCGGCAATCCTACTTATTCCGTCATGGAACAATCGACCACGACGGGTCGAAATAATGATCCGGACACTACGACGTACTCATTCGATACGAACGGCCGGTTGACGCAGGTTTGGGATCCCATGAACCGGCTCGTTGCTCAAGTCACATGGGATTCCGGATTCAACGCCACGAACACGGTCAATGTCCTGGGCGGCGAGACGACTCGGACCTACGACTCAAACGGCAACATGACCAGTATGTCACCGCCGAGTGGAACCGGGGGAACTTGGGAGTTTCAATACGATGAATACAGTCGGCTGACCAAGATCATTGATCCGCTTGATTTTGAAACGAACCTCGAATACGAGGACGGGACCAATTTCACCAAGCCGACCAGAATCGACGGTCCCGGAACGAGCGATCTTTTTATGGAGTGGGGCCAGGGAGGCCAAGCGGGAAACCCGGCTATTCCTGTTTTTAATCTCGGGAAACTGACGCGCAGCATCAATGCGAATTTTGTTGAACAATCCTTCTCGTACTGGTCGCCTCCGCGTCAGACGTACACCGATCAGAATGGCGGCCTGGGCCAACTGGCGTTTCGAACGTTTGGAAGGGGGACAAATGGCTCAATGGATTTCGCCATTCAGGACGGCGCGTGGGGATCCGATTCAACCGGCACTGTCTATGCTCGCGCCGTGGGGATCAGCACGCCGGCGGTTACGTGTTGTTCCCAGATACCATGCGATGGCGACCTTCCGGCATGTTGTCTTCCCATCGGGTACGCAACCGGCGAGTCTGAATTGCAGGCCACGTGTTGTGAATCGCCGGAATTCGATTGGAGCAGTGGCCCTACGGAGATAGACGTCCAGTGCGGATGCGTCGCCGGCGACGATACTGATCTTTATCCGTCCACCCTCAGCTACAACGGAAACGGTTATGTGACCTTTGTTGGGAACGACCCGGTCTACTCCGCCGGAATCATCTATGACTACGACGCGTTCGGCCGCAAGACCTACGAAGAGTATTTTGTTTCTCCGCCCACCAGTCATCTGGGCGTTGCCGACCACATTCGATACGAGATGCCCCGATCGGTCGTCTGGGATTACGATGACGCAAACGGAGTATACACGCGGCTCTACGACCGCCCCGAGGCACTTGAGCCGAATCACGGCGTCGAGCAGCTTCCTATTCAGACCATCTCGTCGCTGGACAAATCAGGTCGGTTGTTGCAAGTCGTGGAGAGCTACGGGTCGTCCAACCATTTGACCGAGTACGCCTACAACGATTCGACCGAGTTGCCCGCCATCACCCAAACCCGTAATGATGGCACGAAAACTGAATACTATGTCAACATCGCCGGTCTGGTCCGGCTTATCGTGCATTTGGATCAATCCGACAATGAGATTCTTTCGCTGTCGTACGAGCGTGATGCCAAGCAACGGATCATTAAGGTCGAGGAACGGCTGGATGGCGCGGTCGAGCCATCGGCGGTTACCACCTACGAGTACGGGGATGGCAATCTTGCCCTCGCCGATCTCGACGCAAATTCATCCAAAGCGGTAGAGCCTGCCAAGCTATATTACTCGTGGCTGCGCGATCAAGGCAGCCAAGCCGACTATCACCTTGAGGCGGGCGATCCGAATCGACTCGTGAAGGAAGTTCGGGAGGGCTTCAACTCCTATCATCACGAGTACTTCTACGACGCGGGCGGCAATCGCCTTGCGCTGCGAAAGAGCGAGAACTACGGCACCTCGTCGAATCCCGACTATCGACCCGCGGAGATCGTTCGGTACAACTACAGCTACAAACCGGATTATCATGATTCCGGCGCGTTTGAGCCGGGCGAGTTCTACGACCCCCGGGGCAGCACGGGCGAACCGATCGCCGGGAACACGACATCGCCTCCGTCGAGCATTTACAACGAATACGAACCGCCCGCTTCGGCTGGAGCGCCGCCGGGTCTGGGTCAGGATCGTCTCATCAGTTTCACGCGATATTTCCTTGACTCCAAGGGGCAGGGCGATGGCAAGAGTCGTTACACGGTTTACGAATTCCAGGCGTCCAGGGGCCGCATGAGCGCCAAGATTTCCTGGGACGAGGACACGCTTACGCAGACGGTCGAGCGATATACGTATAAGGCGGATCGATTGCAGTCCGTGACGACATCGGTAGGCAGTTTCGTCGGCAAGGGTCCCACGGAAGTTCCGTCGATGTGCGCACGCAATAACTGGCTCGAAGCCTATGGTTACGATACACATGGCAATCGCGTCGCGGTCATGAGCTGCGCCACGCCAAGCTGCCTGGCGTTCGCCGAAGATTGCGCCTTTCCCGACGCGGCGAATTCTTGCAAATCCAACGTCAGCTTTTTTGACTACGTGGATGGACGCGTGCTTGTCGAGCGAAACACGGCATACGGACAGGTTGCAAGCGTCCGTCGTCTCACATCGATCTACCAGTGGGGTCCGCTGGGGCTGGTCTCGCGGCGCGGTGTCAGCCTGCGGGATGGTCAGTGGAACCCGACGGGCGGAAAAGAGGAGACCGGCGCGTTCGAGCCGACCGATCCG
>QEVG01000044.1 GCA_003576905.1 Planctomycetota bacterium
GCCCCGTCTCGCGCTGCCCGCGCGCCGTCGCGCCGACACCCCGCAACAACCGCGCGCCGCCACGTGCCGCCCGCCGGTACCCCGCGACAATCGCGCGCCTCACCGCGCCGCGGTTACCTCGGTCTTGCGCCGGCGGTCGCCCGTACGCGATGCGCCGCGCCCGGCCGGCCTAGAACTTCACCTTCGGCGCTTCTTTCGCGGCGGGCTCGTCGAGCTCGAAGAACTCCTCGGCGCGGAAGCCCAGCGGCCCGGCGATCAGCACGGTCGGAAACACCGCGATCGCCTCGTTGTAGCCCCCGACCGCGCGGTTGTACTCCTGCCGCGCCGCGCTGATCACGTTCTCCGTCGTCGCCAGCTCGCCCGAAAGCTGCTGGAAATTCGCGTTCGCCTTGAGATCCGGGTACGCCTCCGACAGGGCGAAGAGCTGCCGCAGCGCGCCGCTCAGCATCCCCTCGGCCGCGGAGTGCGCCCCCGGCGTCGCCGCCGACGCCGCGTGGTTGCGGGCGGAGATCACCCGGTCGAGCGTTTCCTTCTCGTGCGCCGCGTATCCCTTCACCGTCTCGACGAGGTTGGGGATCAGATCGTGGCGCCGCCTCAGCACGACGTCGATCTGCGCCCAGGCCCCGCGCACGTCGAGCCGCCGCCGCACCAGACCGTTGTACGCGACGATGATCCACAGGATCACCACAACCGGAATGCCGATGGCCAGTCCCACGCCGAGCGTCATCGCCTTGATCGCCTCCCTTGTCGGGCGCTTCCTGGAAACCGCGGGCCGCAATCGGCCGCCCGCCCGCAACGCATCCTACCCGTTCCGACGCGGTGCGTGCAGCGCCGAAAACAGCGGCCACGCGGAGCGCCGGCGGCCGGGGCGGCCCCTGTGAATTGGAAGGGCGGCGCGGCGCGCGCGAACCGTGCCAGTGCGGGCGGGCCGCCGGGTGCCGCTCGCTGGTTAGGACGGTTTCGCCGCGATATAGTTTCGCCGCGATGCGCAAGCACTATATCCTCGATACGAACATCCTCCTGCACGACCCCAACTCGGTGCTTCAGTTCGCCGACAACGATGTCATCGTCCCCATCGAGGTCATCATCGAGATCGACCGATTCAAGCACGAGATGTCCAGCCGCGGGACGAACGCCCGCGAGGTGTCGCGCCTGCTCGATCAGCTTCGCCAGTCGCAGAGCCTCGCCCAGGGCGTGCGCCTGGCAAACGGCGGCACGCTCCGCGTCCTCTGCGGAAGCGACACCGGGGCGAGCGCCAAGAACGCCTACGCCGACGCCGAAATCCTCCGAATCGCCCGCGAGGTGCAGGGGGCCGACCCCGGCACGAAGGCCGTCATCGTCACCAAGGACATCAACCTCCGCATCCGGGCGGACGCCCTGGGCCTCCTGGCCGAAGACTACACGACCGACCGCGTGGGCCTCGCCGACCTGTACACCGGCCGCATCGAGCTGGCCGAATCGCGGGAGTTCATCGAGCAGTTCGCGAAGGAAGGCGCGGTGCCGATCCCGCCGGGGTTCAGCCGTTACCCGAACGAGTACGTGCTTCTGCGCGGGAACAACGGCACGAGCATGTCGATGCTTGCCCGGGTTGATGCCGCGTGCCAGAGGCTCGTGCGCATCATCGAGCCGAAGAAGCCGCTCTGCGGCATCCGCCCGCGCAACAAGGAGCAGTATTTCGCGATCGACGCCCTTTTGAACGAGCAGTTTCAACTGGTCACACTGATGGGCAAGGCGGGCACGGGTAAGACGCTGCTGGCGATGGCGGCGGGGCTTCACCAGGTCCTGCACACCAAGAGCTACCGCGGCCTGATGGTGACACGACCGATGACACCCGTCGGCAAGGGCATGGGCTATCTGCCCGGCGGCATCGACGAGAAGCTGGCCCCGTGGATGAAACCGATCACCGACACGCTCGAGACGCTGATCGACACAGGCGGGTCGATCGGCGGGCGCAGGGACGCGCGCGACCTGTGGAACAACGGGACGGTCGATGTCCAGCCGCTGACCTACATCCGCGGGCGGAGCATCCCCAAGCAGTTCGTGATCGTGGACGAGGCCCAGAACCTGACCCCGCTGGAGGTCAAGACGATCATCACGCGCGTCGGCCACGGTACCAAGATCGTACTGACCGGGGACTCCTACCAGATCGACAACCCCTACGTGGACAGCAGCAGCAACGGCTTCAACTACGTCGTGGACCGCTTCCGCTCCGAGCCGATCGCGGCGCACGTGGAGCTGTCCAAGGGTGAGCGCAGCCAGCTCGCCGAACTGGCCGCGAACCTGCTCTGATCGCGTACAATTGCCGGCGACGGTTTCCGTCGGCCGGGCCGTTCGGAGGGGGCTTCGACCGGCGAGCCGGTCGTCTCAGCGTGCACCATGGCGTTTCATCGCACCGCGGATAATCCCATGTACGGCGTCCTCGGCATCATTCGCGAGGACGGCCGCCTGCTCATGATCCAGCGGTCGAGGTTTGTCCGCGTGCCGCTGGCGTGGTGCTTTCCCGGCGGCGAAGTGGAGCGGGGCGAGACCCAGGAAGCGGCACTGGTCCGCGAGATGCGCGAGGAAGTGCACCTCGAGGTGACCCCCGGCGAGCTGCTCATGACCCAGACCAAGCACGACGGCGCGCTCGTGCTCTACTGCTGGTCGGCGCACATTGTCTCGGGGACGCCGAAGGCCAACCCGCGCGAGATCAACGATGTCCGGTGGATGACACCGGCCGAAATCCGCGTCCAGCCCGGCCTCCTGCCGGGCACGACGGAGATACTGGATACGATCGGGCTATAGCAGGGTCGTCACGTACACCGGCTGTGCCGCGTCGGCGTTCAGCGCCGCGCGCTCGGTGCGAATCTGCTCGGGCGCGGCCATCGACAGCTCGGCCGCCGCCCCGTCGTAGGCGGCGTCGAGCGCCGCCGCGGCCGGAGCGAGCAGCTCGGCCACCGACCGGACGGGCGGAGCAAACGCGCGGAACAGTTCCGCCACGTCCTGGTATTCCGCCGCGGCCTGGCGAAGCAGCCGGTCGACGGCGTCGCCGGCCAGGTTCATCGCCGTGCCGATCAGTCGCTGGAGTGTCAGATTTGCGGCATCCGCCGAGGGCTCGGCTCCGATCGGCAGCGCACCCGCGATGTAACCGATCTGCCAGAGCCGGATCGCCCGGTCGCCGGTCGCTGCGGCCGGCGGGTTCGTGTGGTGGCGGCCCACCGGCTCGACGATGTCATCGGGAAGGCCCCAGCCATTAAGCAGCTTCAGGCCGACGTGTATGTGGTTCAGATTGAACGACTGCCACTCAAGCAGGGCCAGGCGAAGCGGCGAGCCCTCGCTGCGGCGGAGAATCTCGTCGTAGTCGGCCGGCTCGGCGCGGCGCAACAGCGGGATGCCCGCGTCCTGAAGCACCCCGACCAGAAACGCCCTTCCGGCGATACGCGGGTCGGCATTCATCGCCATGGCCCGGGCGATGCATCCTCGGGCGACGCACTGATGCCAGAAAGACGCGAAATCGACGCTTTCGCTGAGCACGGAGGCCAGGGCCAGTCCGGCCTCGTGGGCGATCGCAAGGGACTTCACGCGGTCCTCGCCGATGCGGACCGTCGCGGCTTCGACGCTGGTCGCAGGAATTCCGGCTCCGTGTTGAATCGTGTTCGCGACGGCGATCAGCCGCGAAGCCAGGGCGGGGCTGCGCGAGACGACCCGCGCCGTTTCCGCCGCGCCGCGGTCGGCGTCCTGGTAAAACGCCCGGACCATTCCGGCGATTCGGCTTCGCCCGATGACGATCGCCGGGCCGGCCAGTGCCTCTATCGCGTCACGCATGGCGCTCGCTGTCGCCGGATTCGTCCCTGAATGCATGTTCGTGGCTCCGGAAAACATGTCTGGCGGCGAGTCGTGTATCTCGGGGAGGGCGCTCAGACCCCGGCGGCGACCTGGCCTTCGATCAGCCGGACCGCCTGGGAAATCTCGAACGGCTTGGCGAGGACGCCGTCGAAGCCGTCCTGGCGGAATCGCTCCTCGTCGCCGGGGCGTAGCGGACCGGCCAGGGCGATGACGCGCGTCTGGGCGAATTCCGGAAGCCCGCGGATGCCGCGGAGGGCCTCGCGTCCGGCCAGGCCGGGCAGTTGAACGTCAAACAGCATGACGTGGGGCTTGAAGCTCTCGGCCAGTGCGCCGGCCTCGAACGCCGATCGGACGATCTGAACCTGGTAGTTCGCCTCGCGCGATAGCGCCGTCGAAAGCAGATCAGCCATGTCCGGATCGGATTCGGCGACGAGCACGCGGGTCATGCCGGTGTCGAGCCCGTTGAGCGGAATGCCGTGGGCCCGCATGAAACGAAGAAGCTGGTCGAGGGGAATGCGCCGATCCTTGCTGCCGGGAATGCGATAGCCGCGCAGCTTGCCCGAATCGAACCACTTGGAGACCGTGCGCGGCGCGACATTGCAGATGCGAGCGACTTCGCCGGTGGTGAGCACGTCCTTGGGGCGAGCCATGCCGACATTCCTTCGGTACGACGCGACGATCCGGACCCTGTTCGCGTGTCGTGTGCCCGTACACACAACGCCGCAATTCCAAAATAGCGTCGTCCGCGATGCGGACCTTCGCGGCACAAGGCGCGCCGAATGAAAGCCCGCGTCAGCGCTTCCGTCCCCTTGATCGGCTCGGGCGGCTCGGACCTGAGCAATATCGCTCGAATTGTTGCAGACGGCACAATCGCGATCCGCAACAAAGGCGGCACTGTCTCGCATTGGGATATCGGGCGACGGGAGAGAGGGTATTCGCCCGGTCGCGGCGGTGTCGGCCGCCGCAAGAACATGTCATTCTAGGACCCGCTCCATTGCAGGGCAAGCGGCATGACGCGTGGGCGGGCGGTGTGCGAAGTCACCCATCGTCTTCGATGTACTCCTCCCCAAAGGGGAGGATGTTGTTCACCGGCGTCGCGGAGCGGAGCGACTCCAGCCCGGCCCATAGCCCGGCAGCGATAAGGACCGCCGCCAGGAGCGTTCGCCCCGGCCAGAGTAGACCCGAGTGCGTGGTCACAACCTTTTCGGTGTGCCCATCCACTTCGATCGGCAGGGAGCCTGAGCGGATCGACCAGAGGACGTATCCGGCGGTCCCTCCGGGCGGCCAGTGGTCGGCGAGTGCCTTCTCAAAGGCATTTGCAGCCCGCGCCGCCAGTTCCCTCAGCGATCCGCCGGCGGCGACTACGGCGTTTCGAGCGTCCGCGAAGCGGGGCGGATCGCCGATGGCGATATCGCGAAAGTGCCGGTACTCGAAAAGTACGGTCAGGGCCGCGGCGAGCAGACTCAGGACGACGACCGCCGCCTTGATCCGCCCCGACGGCACGGGACGCGCCGGTTTGGCCAATCGGAAGCCTACGGCCCCGGCGATAAGCCCGGCGACCAGGAAAAAGAACAGGCCGAACAGAAAGGGCAGCCAGATAAGTCGTGCGAGGAGCCACGACAGCGCCGCCAGGATGAGCGCAGCGACCGTGATACCCCGGTACCAGGCCCCGCGCTGCCGGGGTGTCCACGGCGGGGGCGAATCGGGCATTGATTCCGTCACACCACGCATAGTCGGGCCAAGCGGGCGAAAGTCAATACGGCTGCAAGTTCCATCGGGAGATGAGATTACGCATTCCGTCCGCCGGCAGGTGCCGCAGGCCGCCGTTGCTGGTCCGGCGCATTGGGACTACATTACCCGTCGCGCGGCCCGTCGTCGGGGCCGCGCAGAGTGGGGTCCATTGAAAGGATTCGGAATGCACGCAGTGGTTCGCATGGTGGTCCTGTGCTGTATCACCCTCCCGGTGATTGGGACGGTCTCAGGCTGTTCGGGTGATCGCGACAAGGGTCCCAAGATTCGGACGATAAAGGGAGTCGCCAAGAGTGTCGACGCCGCCAACAACCAGGTATCCATGCTCTTCAAGAATGATAAAGGCATGGAGATAGTCCTGAAGGGGTACGTTCAGGCCGATACGGAAGTCTGGATCAACGGGAAGATCCACAAGCTGGAGGATGTCCGGGAGGGCGACACCGTCTCGGTGACGGGTTACCGCGACAAGTCGTCGGAGGAACCCAAGCTCATCGCGACGAAGATCGAAGTGACCCGGGCCGAGAGCGGCGACTGGAAGAAACAGGACAAGCCCGCCGACTCGGCCTCCGCCGCAACGCCCAATACAGCGACTCCGGCAAAGGCTCAGTAGCAGATCGAATCATTAGCTCGGAGAAGGTCCATGAATATGCGAAGTAGAAAGTTCTCTACGAAGACTGTCCTGCCAGGCGTCTTGTCCGCCCTCGCGCTGATCGCCGGATGCGAACCGAATCAGGGCAAGAACAAGTCGGAGCCGGCCGCAAAGTCCGCGGCGCCGACCGCCGCGCCCGCGACCCCTGCCCCGACGCCCGCCCCCGCTGCGCCGGCGCAGCCGCCGGCCAAACCGTCTGAACCGGCGCCGCCCCCGGCCGCGCCCGCTCAGCCCGCGGCCGCAGCAACACCCCCGAAGCCGGAGGAAAAGCCCGCCGCGACCAAGTCGGAGTGGGAGGAACAGAAGCCCCTGGCGATCGAGGATGATTCCGGCCGGCGCGCCATGGCCGAGAACATGATCTACGCGACCATCCGCATCAAGATGGAAGAGATGATCGACCAGCGGGCCAGCCTGTTGAAATCGGGCAAGGCCCCGTCGGATGTCGAAGTCCGCAGCCTGGAAGGCTCTATCATGCGGGCCCGCGATCTGCTCATGGAGGCCGGCGAAATCGTCGAGGACGTGCAGCCACCGATTGTCGAAGTCCGCCCGGCGCAGGGACAGTAGTCCGCGCGCGACAACCATTTGCTCTAAGACCCGGCGGGGCGACGGCGCACGTTCGTCCCGCCGTTAATTTTTTCAGGCGCGTCAAAGTCCGCTTCGGGCGCGAACCGCGTCGCAAGGTCACGGTTTCACATGCTTTTCATCGACGAGGCCATCATCTGTGTCCGCTCCGGTCATGGCGGCGACGGCTGCGTCAGCTTCCGGCGTGAAAAGTACGTTCCCAAGGGCGGCCCGGACGGCGGCGACGGCGGCGACGGTGGGAGCGTCTATCTCCTGGTCGATCCGCAGCTCTCCACGCTCGTCGATCTGACCGGCAAGCACCACTGGACCGCCCAGAACGGCCTGCCCGGCATGGGCGACAACCGCAGCGGCGCGGCCGGCCGCGATGAGATCGTTCGCGTTCCGCCCGGTACGCTCGTCTACGACCGGGACAACGGCATCCTGCTCAAGGATCTCGTCGAGCCGAATTCCAAGCTGTGCGTCGCGCGCGGGGGCCGCGGCGGGCGCGGCAACGCCCGATTCGCGTCGCCCACGCACCAGACGCCGCGCGAGTTCGAGAAGGGCGAGCCCGCGCAGGAGCGGTGGATTCGGCTCGAGTTGAAGCTCATCGCCGATGTCGGCGTGGTCGGCCTTCCAAACGCGGGCAAGAGCACACTTCTCTCCCGCGTATCGCGGGCACGCCCCAAGATCGCCGACTATCCCTTCACGACGCTTGTGCCCAATCTCGGCATCGTGTCGCTGTCTGGCTTCCGGCAGTTTGTCATGGCGGACGTGCCGGGCCTGATCGAAGGCGCTCATGAGGGCGTGGGGCTGGGTGACAAGTTCCTGCGGCACATCGAGCGCACGCGGATCATCCTGCACCTGATCGATCTCTTCCCGCCCGCCGGGACGCCGACGCCCGCCGAGGCCTACCGGATCATTCGCGGCGAGCTGGAAAAATACAGCCCCACGCTTGCTGCCAAGCCCGAACTCATCGTCGCGAACAAGCTCGATCTCTCGCCGGACAAGGAGCCGCCGGAGCTGGCCGAGTTGCGGGAGGCGCTCGGGGGCGCGGAGGTACTCGGGATATCGGGCGTCAGCGGCCGCGGCATCGAAGCCGTTACGAATCGACTGTGGGAGCTGATCGATGCGGCGCGCAAGGCAGAATAACCGCGGCGCGGGCGCTTCGCCGCGCCGCTCGTGCTGCATTCACTGTACATGTCGTGCGAGGAAATGTCGGCGGGTGGTTTTCGGAGCACTCCGCGGTGAAAACCGCCGCGCGCGGCCCGTTCGCCACGCCCCCCACGATGGATTATAGACCGCTCGACGCGCGGCGGCGCATCCTTCGCCGCGATTTCTGATCCGCCCCGCAACACGCCGCTACAAACCCGACGTGCCGCATACGCGGCATTTCTCCGCGCCGGACGCGATAACCGCACCGCGCCGGGCATATTATCAGATGAACCACTTTTCTCTGTTCATCCGCCGCCTGCGGCGCGGGCATTGCCGTTTCTCCACGAGAAGGTCTCGTGTCCACGGGGGACGCGACTCGTTTGAAGATAAGTGCCCGATACGAGGGGCGGGCACAAAAGGGGAGAACCATGTTCAAGAATCTGGGCAAGTTTGCGTTCTGCTGCTGCCTCGCCGCCTTCGGCACGACCCAGGCGGCCCGGGCACAGGTCGGCGAGCCCCAGGGCTCGTTCACCATCACGGTGCGCCAGGGCGGTAATGTCATCGCCAGTGACACCGTGACGATCGGTCCCGGCGGCCAGCTTTCGGACCTGAAGGCCACCTTCCAGGACGGCGATCCCGAGAGCCACGAGCAGATCGGCACGATCGGCGCGGGCAACTCGCCGATCATTCTAAAGGTCACCAGCGACGACGATCCGTTTTTCCGCGTGCTTCACTGGTACATCGACGTGCCGGCGAGCCTGGCCGACATTCACTCGCCCGGCCCGACCTCGCTGTTCGACCCGAACGGCGGCCTGATTGACGTCACCGTGAGCGGGCTGGAGTTCGACAACGGGGCACTGGCCATGCCGTTCGTCCTGAACAGCCCGAACTATTACACGAGCTTCATGCGGGACGTTCAGGGTCACTTTTACAACACGCCCGGCGCGCACCCGTACAACGCCTTCGGCAACGGGATCATCGACATCCAGGTGCCCGGCTCGCTGTACACCGATGCCAACATGGGCTCGTACAACTTCGAGGTGCTCGGCACCGGTTCGAGCGTCTCGTGGCGCTGGAACAACATTCTACCGGCCACGCTCGCGACGACGGTGACCAACCAGTTCGGCGGCACCTTCGCCCCGGCCGATCCCGGCTACGTGTTCGAGCTCGGCCTGTCGGTCGCCATGATTCAGATCCCCGAGCCGGGCACTCTGGCGCTGCTTGCCCCGGCCGCGATGTTTGTCCTTCGCCGGAAGCGCGGCCGCTGACGTTGCCAATGTCCGCCGGGCGGCCCGCGAACACCGCACGCGGCCGCCGCCCGAAGACCCACAGAACCTTTCTCCGATGCAACACGGAGAGCCGGCAGCCCTGCCGACTCTCTGTGTTTTTTTTATTGGCTTCCATCCACACATCCAGCCGGGATGGGGCCGGATACCGCGCAAAAAGAAACCCGCGGGGGGGCCGCGGGCTTCCTGGGTTTACGCATACTGGTCCGGCCGCGCCGTGCGGTCAGTCCTTGTACTTTACTGAGCAGCCGTAAGGCTTCGTTTCCGGTTCGGCGACGGTCTTGCCTGCCAGGAGGGCGTCGAGTGCACTGCGGACGTAGTTGACCTTTTCCGAGCCGGTCTTCTTGCCGCGCTCATCATTGTCCATCGCGCCGGCATAGCGCAGCGTCCCGCCCTTGTCGATGACGAACATGTGCGGCGTGGTCTTCGCGCCGTACATCCGTCCGACCGTGCCCTCGGCGTCGATCAGGATCGGGTACTCCATCTTGAACTTCTTCTTCGCCTCGGCGTCCTTGCCGTAGTTCGGATGCCCGGAATGCGTCGAGTTGATCGCCAGGAACACGACGTTCTTGTCCTTGTACGCCGTGTACATGTCGTTCATTGTCGTCTGCTTCTCATGATGCAGCAGAATGAACGGGCAGCCCGGATTGAACCACTCCAGGACCACTGTCTTGCCCTGCTTGAGGTACTCGCTGAGCTTGTGTTCCTTGCCGTCTGTGTCCTTCAGCGTGAAGTCGGGCGCCGCCGAGCCGACCTTGGCCGTCTTCGCCTCCTTGCCCTCGTCGCCCGCCCAGGCTGTGCCGGGCACAAGGACATACGCCGCGGCGGCCAGCAGTGCGATTGCGATCACCGGATAGGTTCGCGTCCATCGTCTCATCGTGGTACTCCCAGTATCAGTTGTTCTCATATTTCCATCGCCGGCGACCACCGCCGGCGCGTCATTCAAGAGTGCACGGCTCTGTCAACGCGGAGCCGGCGTCAGCCTTAACTCGTGAAACGTCTCTTTCCCACCGCGCGTCACGGCCACCACGCCTCCGATCGTCCGCGCCGTGGTCGCGCTCTCCGGATAGGTCAGGCGCAGCCGCCCGCCTTTCGCGGCTCCCGCGGTCACCATCTCCTCCGGGTAAACGTTGTCGTCCGACTCGAACGGGTACAATGCCAGGTGTGTCGCGCCCGGCGCGTCAATGACCAGCTCGCGCTCGCGCCAGGTCGCTACGAACGCCGAGGATCGGCCCGCCCACCGCTCGGGGTGCCTGGCCCGCGTCCGCGCGAACAATTCGGCGTCGCGCGAGGGGCCCGCGCTGGGCGATACGTCGAATTCCGACTTCACGCTCATCTTGCCCGGCACGCACTTGTCGCTGCACACCAGCCACTCAAGCTCGGCCGTGATTGAGAGCTTCTTCGCGGTGGCCGCCTGCGGTGAAACCGAAACCGGGTAGATCAGCACGAGCTGCTGCTCGAAGATGTAATCGACGAGCATCCCCCCTTCGACGTGTCGCGCCGGGGCCGGCCACTGCGGCTCTCCCACCGTCACCTCCTGTGGAAGCTTGAATGACACCTGCGGCGGCATGCCCGAATCTCCCGCGTTTCGCCAGTAAAGATGCCACCCCTTGGAAATGTCGAACACGACGGCCATGTGGCTCGTCTTGCCGGGCACCAGGGCCGATTGCTCCAGCGCGAGCCGGGGTTTTACGAAGGCATTGCCGGGGTACTCGTCGTCGCCGGCGCGTAGCGGGGCCGAAGCGAAAAAGGGGGTGACACAGAGTGCAACGAGAAACAAGCGAATGGGGCGATGCAATAGCGTCACGGCGCCGGTACGACCCATACATTTGCTCCGGGGAAAAGTTCAAACTCCGCCCGCGCCGGGCGGCTGCACGCTCGCGCCGAAATTATAGCTGGACGAACGGGCGGCGGCCGCAGGTCGTCAGAGTCCCAGCCCGATGGCGCTCGCCGCGGCGTAATTCTCGGTGTGTGTGATAGATACGATGACCCGGGCAAATCCCTTCTGCCGGGCGATGTCGGCGGTCGGCCCCTTCAATGTCGCGTGGGGCTGGCCGGCCTCGTCGTTGAGGATCTCGATATCCGTCCATGAAATCTGCCCGCGCCAGCCCGTGCCGAGGACTTTCAGGATCGCCTCTTTTGCGGCGAAGCGCCCGGCGATGTGCGGGACGGGGTTCTTGTTGCGTTGACAATAGGCACGTTCGGCCGGGGTGAGAATCCGATCGAGAAAGCGTTCGGGGTGATCGCGAAGAATGTGTGCAATCCGCTCACATTCGATAAGGTCGATCCCGTGGGCCATCGGCGACATGAATCCAACCTACCGGAGAACCGACGCCCCGGCAAGATGGGACCGATAAGCATTGCGACCGAAGCGGCGACGATCAATTCTGGCAGACGTTTGAGACAGAACCTCCGCGCGCACCCGAAAAAAACGGGCCGCCCCCTCCGCTAGTGTCGAATGGAGTGGCACCAGAAATCGTTCACGGCCATTGTAAGGCCGCGCAGGGGATCGGACAGCTCCGCGCGCCTCGCCGGGTGACAGATAATATGACACTATCAGACCTGAGCGAATTGCGTTACCCGCGATGCTGTGCTACTATTTGGTTTAGGAATACGCTTCGACCATTCCCCGGGGGGAAGGGCTTTCAAAGTCTGAAAACCGCTGCGTTACTCAGAGGAGAGACTCCATGCGGACATCGCGCCATCTCATCGCCATGTTGACAATCGCCATTGGCACAGCGGCAACCGCCTCGGCCGCCCCGACCTGGCAGTATTATGCGGGCGGCGACGCCGGCTTTCTCGCGCTTTCGAACAATGGCGCGCTCGAGCGCGCCGTAACCGAAAGCCGGATCGGCAACAACGCCGCGAACGGCACATGGGAGCTCGCGGTCTGGCAGCAGGGCGGCGTGGGGACGCCGGTCGACACCGACCAGAAGAGCTGGACCAACGGCCTCGACACGGCCTTTTCGCTGCAATACGACGGTGTCAACAGTGTGACATATACGGTCGGCGGAACCACGGTCACATGGTCCGGCCTCGGGGGCGGTTTCACCGACATTTTCATCCGCACTCGATCGGCGACAGACTCGACCCTGACCCTCTCCGGCCTCGATCTCGACGGCTTGGCGATCGGCAACCTGGTCTCCAGCGGCAACGGAGACGTTGATTACATCCGGATTCGCAACATGGGAATGGACTTCGGCGCCTTCACCCTCACCGGAACGCAGAACTTCGCGTGGGCCGGCGCCCAGCCCTCCAACTCAGCCCTGGCCTATCAGATAAAGCTGACCAATGTGATACCTGAACCGGGCACGCTCTCCCTGCTCGCCGTGGGCGGCCTCGGTCTCCTTCGCCGGCGCCGGCGCTGACGCGGGCAACGCCCTCACGCAGCCAGGAGAATGAACGGGCGACAGCCGGAGCAACACTCCGCTCACTGTCGCCCGCTTTCTGTCTACCGCAAACGATGGAACACCGTCAATCGGCGGCATGACCGCGGCTTCGGCGCGCCGGGCCGGAGGCCGGCCAGATCAGGTTTCCGCATGTCCGCGGGTCGTAGCAATAACGCGGCGCGCGGGCCCAATCGGAATACTCCCCGCGCTCCGGCTCCAGCCGCGCGAGGTTCACGCCCCAGATGCGGTGAGGCCCGGAGGTCTTGCCCAGCGCACTGATGTTGATCGCCACTTCGGCCGTCCACCCGCTGCCTTCGCGCGTCACCGCATACTCCGGACGCTTCCCGGGCCAGGGACCGACCTTTCCGATCGGCGGTGAGACCGACACGCCCTGCTCGAAGACGGGATCGCCGGTCGACTGCACGACGATGTGATACAGATCGTCGGGCCGCGTCGCCGCACCGGTCGGGTCGATCATGATCTCGACCAGATCTCCGGACGTCGGCCGCAGGTCTTCGTACGCCACGACGTTTGTCTTGCGCGTATCGCCCAGCCATGAGCCCGACGGCGCGGAGGCGTGAATCCCGATATACAGCGTGTCGCCATCCTGGCAGAAATAGGCGATGGTCTGATGCTCGGCGCGCGGGCGCTCCGGGTTCTCGTCGGCGCCGATGATGCGGAAGTCTCCCGCGACGTTCTGCGCGCCCGGCGGCCAGTCCGCAAGCCGTCCGTCCACGCGGATCGGGGCTTCCACCGGGCGGACCTGGACCATCGACAACACCGCGGGCGTCGTGATGACACCGGAACCACCGGCATCGAAGGTGATCGGCTGATTGAAATGGCCCTCGAGATCGCAGACGGGAAGCTGCGGCGTCTTCACGGCCAGCCGCCGCTTGGCCACGCCCATTTCCTGCAACCCGGTCACCCGCGTCTCCGTGTCCATCTTTTCCGCGTCGGAGGGCAGGGCGGCGAAGGCGAAGTTTCCATCCACGGGCGTGCGCAGCTCGGTCCGCACCACGGCGTCAAACGTGATGGCGTACCCTTCCTTCGGCAGGGCCTTCACCCGCGCCGACTCCACCCAGGCATCGAGCCGGCGCGTCGCGCCGAGCAGTTCCACCCAGTCGCCGCGGTTCGCCTCGAGCCGCGCGTCGGCGGCCGCCCCGCCCGACGCGATCTCCGTTTCGTCCATGAGTATCCGCCGGGCGACGTCCCACAGCGCCGCATCATCGACGCGCCGGTTCGGAAGGGCGTCCTGATAATTGTCGCCATAGGCATCGGAGCCGACCGCCTTGATCAGCGAGCCGGCCAGAAGCCGCGCCGTCTCCGCGCGGCCCAGCGATTCCAGCAGCCGGAGATAGCGGTATTCCTGAAGGCCGATCTGAAGCTGCTTGAGCCGCATCGATGGCACCGGCCCATCCACGCCGAAAAACCTTCCGGGATACACCAGCCACGTGTCCGACCGCTGCTCGGGCTCCTCGATCGACCGGGTCATCAGGTCCTCCGGCCACTGCGTCGTGTGCGGCAGGAAGATCGCCTCGTGACCCTGGAGAAAGGCCTGCCACGCCAGGCTCCGTGCGTGCACCAGCGGCGCTTCCACCGCAAGGCTGCCCGAAAACGGCGGGCGATCCGGCAGCAGCCAGGTCTTCTTGCCCATGCCCTGGAGGCGTTCGAGCGTCGCGGGGTGCTGATAGCGCGCCGGGGTCGCCCAGACGTCCACTTCGCCCGTCAGGTCTTCGTAGCGATGCTCGAACCAGCCGAACGGCCGCATCGACTGCGGAATCAACGTGCTCACAAATGTCATCCGCCGGTCGCCCTGGTGGGCCGCGGCGATCAGTCGCCGGACGCGCTGCATGTCCTCCTGCGCCGGGTTATCATTCGTCGGGTAATCGAAATAGACGAACCCGCGCTCGAGCCAGCCCTTCTCCGCGAAGTGCGCGGCGCACTGCGCAAGGTAGTCCTTCAGGAGCGTGAGGTACATCGCCGAGTCCATGCCGCCGTATTGCGCCGGGCGGGGCTGCAGCATGTCCGCGGGAATCGGCCAGCGCCAGGCCGGCCAGTTATCCGAAAAGACCGCGCCGTCGATCATCGGCCCGCAGAAGTCGTCATACGTCGTCCAGTCCAGCCCGGCCGCGCCGCTCTGCGCCTGCGTCAGGCGCGGCTTGATCTCCGGACAACTCGCCGTAATACCATGATCATGAAACAGGGTGATGACCCGCTGAATCGCCATGCGCGCCTCGGGGCTTTCGAGCGCCACACGAAGATTGTGCGGGTCAAGATTCGTCTCCGCCGCGAGGATCGGCCCGACCTGCACCAGCGCCGCGACCGGCAGCGCGTCCTGCTGGCGCAACCGAATGGGGCGGACGCGCAACTCCACTGGCGTCGCCACGCGATACCGCCCGCCGCTGGTCAGCGAGAGTGTCGTCTTGTAGTCACCCGCCTCCGCCTCCGATGGAATCGTCACTTCCACGTGAATCGCCGCGCTCGATCCGGCCCGGACCGTCAACGGCCGCCCGGCCGTAGCCGTTGCCGCCGCGCCCGTCCGGGTCACCGGAAGCGGCACGAGCGCGTCAGGAAATGACCGCTGCTCGCTGAGGCCGTACTTGCGCAGGTACCAGTTGGGAAAGCGTGCGATCGTCACAGGCATCTGCTGGTAGGCGCGGATGCCGTCTGCGGAAATCGTCCCGCCGGGCCCGGTCAGGTTGTCCGCAGTCAACTCCAGCCCCGCCGCCGTACCGGACGCCGCCGTCACGACGAGTTCAAACGCGACCGTCTCGCCCGCCGCACCGCTCAGCCGCACGACATTGTCGCGCCGCGCGTAGTACGCGTTTTCAGGATCCGGTATCTCCGGGCCGAGGACGCGCCGCGAGGGTCCGGTGGCCCAGACGGCCGGGGGCGTGCCGCTGCCCAGCGCGCCGATGCACCCGGCGACGGACACGACGAAAAGCAGGCACGCTCCGATCGCGCCGGTCTTCGCGATGCGCCGGCACAGGCAGTTGTCGCCGGGCGGCGAATGTCGATTGATGTGCATGACGTGCAAAACCCAGGGATGGATGATTTTCGCGCTCCCCCGGAGGTCTTTTTCGCGCCTTTTCCGTGCGGCGTCAACCCTGCCGCCGCACGCGGCCTTCGCGCCGGCCGTGCCGGACCGCCGAAACCGCGGCGCGGGTCTCGGAAGGGCGGCGATTGGGGGATTTGACGCCCCCCGCGGCCCGCGGCTTGAATAGCGGCGATGAACGATCCGCCGCCCTCCCCGGTCCTGTCCGACCGCCGCGCCGCCGCGGTGCACACCGGGCGACACTATCGCTATTACGACCTCGTGATGGCGGGGTTTGTGACGGTGCTGCTCTGCTCGAATCTCATCGGGCCGGGCAAAACGTGCATCCTGCGACTGCCCTTCGAGCTGCCCTTTATCGGCGCGGCTCTCGTTTTCGGCGCAGGCAACATCTTCTTCCCCATCAGCTACATCTTCGGCGACGTGCTTACCGAGGTGTACGGCTACGCGCGAAATCGAAAGGTCATCTGGGCCGGTTTCGGCGCGATGATCTTCGCGACGATCATGGGCCTTTTCGTCATTCACTTTCCGGCGGACCCGAAGGAACCCTTCAACCAGACGATCCAGCCGGCGCTGGAAGTCGTATTCGGCAACACATGGCGCATCGTTGTCGGATCGATCTGCGCCTTCTGGGCGGGCGACTTCGCCAACAGCTTCGTCATGGCGAAGATGAAGGTGTGGACGCGCGGACGGTTTCTCTGGACGCGCACCATCGGCTCGACCATGGTCGGTCAGCTCGTGGACAGCGCGCTTTTCTACCCCATCGCCTTCTTCGGCATCTGGCAGCCCGGCACGATGCTGAAGGTCATCGCCTTCAACTGGGTGTTCAAGGTGAGCGTGGAGGTGATCTTCACGCCGGTCACCTACGCCGTCGTCGGCTGGCTCAAGCGCGCCGAGAACGAGGACTTCTACGACACCCACACCGATTTCACGCCGTTCTCGTTGAAGGACTAAGTCTTCGTTCGTTCGTTGTGCGTCCAGCTCGAAACCAGCGCCCGAAGGACCTATCACCTACCTCGATTCTTCGGCACGGCCCCACGCTCTCCACCACAGCGCCACCATCACCGAACCGATGATTTCGACAAGTCCATAGGCCAGCGCGGCCGTGACCGCCGGTGTGCCGCCGAAGGCCCGCGTGGCGATGACCAGTCCGACGCCCACGTTTCGAAGCGATGTCGTCAGCGCATGTGTCCTCCGGTCAGCCGCGGCCGGCCCGCCCAAAACCCAGCCGATGGCCAGCGTGGAGGCCAGCAATAACAGCATTCCGACCATGCCGGTCAAACGGATGGCCCGAAGCGTCGAGAACTGCACGGCGAGGACCAGCCCGAACGTGACGAGACTTAGAACAGCGCTGGCGCGATCCGCGGGCGACTTGAGCCGGCCGGCGACCGTCGGATACCAGTGGCGCACTGCGACTCCCAGGCACAGCGGCAGCAACTGGGTCACGAACAAAGTCCTGACTATGCCGAGGACGTCGACGCCGAGCGGCTGGTCGCCCGCCACAAGGGGAAGCAGGATGGGCAGTATGAGTGGCGCGACAATCGCCGAAGACGCCGCAAGAAAGGCCATCAGCCCGACAGCGGTGACGACATTACCGCGGGCCAGCCCGGCGCAGGGCGGGCCAAACGGCGCGCCGGGGCAGACGGCAAGTATCAGGATTCCCGCTCCGACCAGCGCCTGCGCCCGGAAGAGGATAAGCAGCAGAATGGCTATGGCCGGAACCACCACATAATTGGCGACAGTGGTCCTCAGGAGCAGACCGCGATTGACGGCGACCGCCCTTAACTCGGCCAGCGTTACACCCAGCCCGATGGCCACCATCATCTCAACCAGCGTGACGGTCACTACAAGATTGACTAGTTGTTCAGACGACATGAACGTCTCCGACCGATCTGATAGGGAGGCTGGCGGCCCGCCCCCCCCGACCATCAGCCGATTACTGCAACACTCGCGCCAACCAGACAATCCTGCCCGCACGCCGCGCCGGGCCTGCGACCAGGGTTAAACGATCAAATCGATCAAGCCAGTCGGCATTGCGCGCGACACTCCTCGCTCGCCAATTGGGGGCTGTTCCAGATACACCTTCGGCGTTGTCGCCCCTTGTTCCCGCGAGATTCGGCTGTCACTCCTTTCGGGAATGCCAATTGCCATACGACTTTCGTTGCCGCATGATTCAGAATGGAGTTGACTCATCGTAACGGAGTACGGCCATGGCTTCTCGCATCGAACACGCCGAAAAGCTGCGCCTCGCTGAAGCGAGCAAAAAGAACATCCCCTGGAAGAAATGGGGTCCTTATCTCTCAGAGCGGCAATGGGGCACGGTCCGCGAAGACTACAGCGAAGACGGGAGCGCATGGGACTATTTTACCCACGACCAGGCGCGCTCCCGCGCCTATCGCTGGGGCGAGGATGGTCTTGCCGGTGTCTCCGATGACCGGCAACAGCTGTGCTTCGCGCTGGCACTCTGGAATGGGAAGGACCCGATTCTGAAGGAACGTCTCTTCGGTCTTTCCAACCGCGAAGGCAACCATGGCGAGGATGTGAAGGAGTACTACTTCTACCTCGACAGCACGCCGACGCATTCCTACATGAAGTATCTCTACAAGTATCCGCAGGCGGCATATCCCTACGACAACATCGTCGAAACCAACGCCAGGCGCGGCCGCACGGAATGCGAGTATGAACTGATCGACACTGGCGTCTTCGACGACGACCGGTACTTTGACGTCTTTGTCGAATACGCCAAGGAAACGCCGGAAAACATCCTGGTCCGCATTCGCATCCATAACCGCGGCCCGGAGGCGGCCTCGCTCCATGTCCTGCCCACCCTATGGTACCGCAACACATGGTCCTGGGGACGATCCGTGCCGCGACCGCAGCTCAAACAGCTCGCATCGCGCGATCGTGCCGCCGTCATCGCGGCAGCCCATCCCGAATCGGGCGTTCACTGCCTTTTCTGCGAGGGCAACCCGCGGCTCCTTTTCACCGAAAACGAGACCAACAACGAACGCATCTTCGGCACTCCCAACGAAAGCCCGTACGTCAAGGACGGCATCAATAATGCGGTGGTCCACGGACAGGTGGACAAAGTGAATCCTCGACAGATAGGCTCCAAGGCGGCGGCACAGTACGTTGTAGACGTGCCCGCCGGCGAAACCCGGGAGATCCGGCTGCGCCTGATGGGCATCTCGGCGGATGCGGTTGACCTGCCCGACCTGGGGCTGGCGGGCGACGCGTTCGGAGAATCGTTCGATGGGGTCTTCGCGGAGCGCATCCGTGAAGCGGACGAGTTCTACGCGTCCATCGTGCCTGCCGCGTGCGACGCCGATCGTGCAAGCGTCATGCGTCAGGCACTGGCCGGCATGCTGTGGAGCAAGCAGTTCTATCACTTCGACGCGAATCGCTGGCTGGATGAGCACGACGCGCATCCTCTCAAATCAAACAGCCGCAGCTTTCGAAACCGCGACTGGATGCACATGGTCAATGACCACATCATTTCCATGCCCGACAAGTGGGAGTATCCGTGGTATGCGGCCTGGGACCTCGCGTTTCACGCCGTCGTGCTGGGCATGGCGGATCCGGACTTCGCCCGGGAGCAGCTGGAGATCATGCTCACCGACCACTATCTCCACCCCAGCGGACAGATTCCGGCGTACGAGTGGAACTTCAGCGACGTAAACCCCCCGGTCCATGCCTGGGCGGCCCTTTTCCTCGCCCGTACCGAGGCGATGTACGGCCGCGCGCCGGATGTGGCGTTCATGAAGTCCGCGTTTCACAAGCTCTTGCTCAATTTCACCTGGTGGGTCAACCGCAAGGACCGCTTCGGAAAGAATGTCTTCGAGGGCGGCTTCCTCGGTCTCGACAACATCGGCGTGTTTGACCGTTCCGCCCCGCTGCCGACCGGAGGGCACCTCGAACAGGCCGACGGAACCGCCTGGATGGCGCTGTTCTGCCAGAACATGATCGAGATGGCCATCGATCTTGCAGCGCACGACCCCGTCTACGAGGAGATGGGCGCCAAGTTCGTCGACCACTTTCTCTGGATCGCCGCCGCCATGAACCGCCCCGGCGAAGAGGGAATGTGGGACGAAACGGACGGCTTCTATTACGACGTGCTCCGGCTGCCCGGCGGCGCGGCCGGGCGGCTCAAGGTGCGCTCAATGGTCGGGCTCCTGCCCCTCTGCGCGGCGACCGTCATCGAGCCGTGGCAGCGCGATCTGGTGGCCAGCTCGGTGGAGCACTTCGCCCAGCGCATCCGACAGATGCCGGACCTGCTCAAGTACATTCACCCAACAGGTCCCGGTCACCTGGGCGTTGCCGATCGCGGCCTCATCGCGCTGCTGAACCCGGAGCGCCTGCGTCGCGTGCTCATGCGGATGCTGGACGAACACGAGTTCCTCAGCCCATACGGGATCCGCTCGATTTCCCGGTTTCACGAGAAAAACCCCTACGTGCTCAAGGTGGACGGCGAGGAATACCGCGTCGACTACGCGCCGGCGGAGTCGCTCACCGGCGCCTTCGGCGGCAATTCCAACTGGCGCGGACCGATCTGGTTTCCCGTCAACGCCCTGATCATCCGTGCCCTGCTCAATTACTACCTCTATTATGGCGACACCTTCCGCGTCGAGTGCCCCACCGGCTCCGGGCGGATGTTGAACCTGTTCGAGGTGGCACGCGAGATCAGCGAACGTCTCACGCGCATCTTCCTCCGCGACAAGGATGGCCGGCGGCCGGTCTATGGCGGAACCCGTAAATTCCAGACAGACCCGCACTGGCGCGACCACATTCTGTTCTATGAGTACTTTCACGGGGACAACGGGGCAGGCATCGGCGCCGGCCACCAGACCGGGTGGACGGGGCTCGTCGCCAAGTTGATCGAGCTGTTTGCCGTTCTCGATCCCGAAAAACTGCTCATCACGGGAAAAACGGGCGCCGTCCGGCGCGACGAAGCCTCCCGCAGCGCCTCGGCAATGATCGCGCCGGAACCGGCGCCGACCGTCGTCAGGCCGGTGCGCTGACCGCGGCGCGCAGCGAACAGCGCCGGCATCCGCTCCTCCACGCGCGCCGGGGATCGCCACGCCCGCAGGCCGAGGCCCGGCGTCAGAGCGCCTCCACGAAGGCCTGGATATCGAGGGCATCGGCCTGGCCGTCGGCGTTGACATCCGCGCGCTGTGCGTGCAGCGTCTCGATCGGCGAATCAATCAGGACTGCCGCAAGTGCCTCGGCATCATCGCCATCCACGTCGCCGTCGAGATCGATGTCTGCCTTCGAGAAGACCGGCGTATTGCCCGCGACCAGGTATGCCTTGCCCCTCGCGCTGCCGTCATTTGCCGCGGTGAGCAGGAAGTCGATCCTGCCGTCCCCGTTCACGTCACCCATCTCGTTGGCATCGAAGCCGAGCTGCGCGAAAGCCACGTTGTGCGTGTAGGTCTGGAGCACCTGCGACGTCCGCCCGGAATAGACGAAGCCCTTGCCGGCCTGGGTCGCGCCGACCGGGCTGATCCACGCTGCCAGCAACATATCGGCCCAGCCGTCCTGATCGACGTCCCCGGCCATGCGTCCGATGCCGAATCCACCGCCCCCGTCGCCCGAGTAAATGCGAATCTGTGACCCGGTCGCGCCGGAAAAGACATACGCCCGATTTGCGTTGTAGTCGGAGATGTAAATGTCCGGCGTGCCGTCGTTGTCGACGTCGTGACCGCCGTCGACAAACCACTGACCGAACAGGGCCGCCGGGCTGGGCAGCGGGTTCAGCACGAACATCGGCACCTGCGGACCGGGCAGCAGGCAGTCCGCGCCGGAATAGACATAGGCGCGGCCGGTGCCCGCCGTGCCGGTCGGTCCGTACGACTGCGCGCCGACCACGAACTCCGTGATGTTATCTCCATTCAGATCGCCGACGGGCGCCACGCCGGCGCCGAAGGCGTCACCGGCCCCCTCGCCGTCGATGGAACAGATCAGGGCGGCGGTCATGCCGGAATAGACATACGCCCTGCCCGCCGAAGTCCCCGCGGTGTCGTGGCTGATGGCACCTATGACAAGGTCGCTGCGTCCGTCGCCGTCGATGTCACCGAGGCCGGCCACGTCGGATCCGAATCGATCGCCACCCAGCTCTCCGAGCCAGAGGTGTACCTCCGACCCGTCCGCGCCCGAATGAACCGCGACACGTCCGCGACTGACCGACGCCGCCGGCGATCCGATGATGATGTCCGTTACGCCATCGCCGTTTACATCTCCCGCGGCGTGGACCGAGTCGCCGAATCGCCCGCCGTTGAGCGCACCGCCGATCGGAGGAAAGACCAGCGCCCCCGTCGCACCGTTGTAAACATAGACGCGTCCCCGGTTCGACCCGCCGGTGTCATTGCCCGGCGCAGTGATCACGAGATCATTAACGCCGTCGCCGGTGATGTCGCCGAGGTTTTCCGAGACCCAGCCGAACTGATCGCCCGCCAGCTCTCCCGAAAAGGTGTGAAGGACGACAGTGCCCGGCTCGACGAACTGCGCCGAGGCCGGCGATGCCGCCCCGTACAGGGCGACGAGCGCGAAGGCCGTGACGGCCGGGACGCGCGAGTGTGTGCAATTCTGCATGGTTTCAATGCTCCGATGGATTGGCGGTATTGGCTCGCCCCGGGCGTGGCTCGTTCTTGAAGTCTGATAAGCGGTCCGGCGCGCGGAATCAGCGTACCCGCCGCCGCGTGTGCTCGACGGCAGGCCGATCGCGGCACGGCGGTTTTCCGCGTGGTTCCGCCCCCGCGCGATGTATAATCAATCAAGCGCAGACGCCGACCGATTCCCGACAGGTTTTTTTTCCGGAGTTGCCAAACCCACTGACGGGCGGCCCATGATGCAACCTTCTTCCGCCGAAAGCAGGTCCGCCACGCTCGCCGCGCTCAACGAGTTCGTCCCGCGCATCTACGATGAACTGCGCGCGGTCGCCCGGCGGTTTCTCGCCCGCGAGCGGGCCGATCATCCGCTGCAAACAACCGTGCTCGTGCACGAAGCCTACCTGCGCGTCGCGCGGGCCGATGCCCGTTTCGCCGCGAGCCGGACGCAATGCCTGGCCTCGGCGAGCCTGGCGATGCGGCGAATCCTCGTCGAGGAGGCCCGGGCGGCGGCGGCACTCAAGCGCGGCGGCGACCGGCGGCGCGTCTGCATGGAGACCCTCGCCCCCGGCATCGGCCCGGCGTCCACCGAGTTTCTCGCCCTGCACGAGGCGCTGGAGCGGCTCGAGACGTCCGACGCGCGCAAGGCGCGCGTCGTCGAGATGCGCTTTTTCGGCGGCATGTCGTGCGAGGAGGTCGCCGAGGCCATGAACCTCACTCCGCGCACCGTCGAACGCGATTGGCAATACGCAAGGGCCTGGCTCTATCGGGAACTGACCCGCGACGGACCCGAATCGGAGTAGCCCGTGCGGACGACCCGCCCCCCGGCGATTGACGATCTCTTCAATGACGCACTGGCGCTGGAGCCCGCGCGGCGCGCCGCGTTTCTCGACCGCGCCTGCGCCGGGGATGCGGAGTTACGCCGCGAGGTCGAGTCGCTTCTGGCCGCCCATGAGGATGCGGAGGCCTTCCTGGCCCTCGGCGGCGCGGGCGCTGCCGGTGTCAGCCCAGATGCACTCCCGAAGGGCACGCGCGTCGGCCCCTATCAGCTCGAGCGTCTCGTCGGCATCGGCGGCATGGGCGCGGTCTGGGAAGCCTCGCGGGCGGATAATCAATATACCCAGCGCGTGGCGATCAAGTTCATCCGCCGCGACGTCGCCACCGCGCTGGCCCGCGCCCGATTCCGCCGCGAACGCCAGCTTCTCGCCGACCTCGAGCATCCCGGAATCACCCGGCTTCTCGACGGCGGCGCGACCGGCGAGGGCCTGCCGTACCTCGTAATGGAACTCGTGACCGGCCTGCCGATCGATCAGCACTGCCGGACCGCCGGCCTCGACCCGGACCGGCGCATCGCCCTCTTCTGCGAGGCGTGCGAGGCCGTACGTTACGCCCACCAGCGGCTGATTATCCACCGCGACATCAAGCCCGCGAACATCCTTGTGACGCCCGAGGGGCGCGTGAAGCTTCTGGATTTCGGCGTGTCCCGTCTTGTCGACGGCAGCGCCGCCGACGCCGACGGGCCGCTTTCCGCCTTCACGCCGTGCTACGCCAGCCCGGAACAGCGCACCGGCGGACCGGTCACAACGGCCGGTGATGTGTACAGTCTCGGCGTCGTACTTCATGTACTGCTGTGCGACCAGTTGCCCGGCGGCGGTGTGAGACCTTCCGTCGCCGTCGCGAATGCCGCCTTCGCCCGACGGCTCCGCGGCGACCTTGAGAGTATCGTTCTCAAGGCGATCGAACCCGATCCGGCGCGGCGATATGCCTCGGTCGATCAGCTTCTAGACGACTTGCGCCGCGAGCGCGAAGGTTTTCCCGTGACCGCCCGGCGCGCGACGCGGGCTTACCGGGCGGCGCGATTCGCCGCGCGCCATCGCGCGGGCGTGATCGCGGCAAGCATCGCCATCTTGACTCTTATCGCCGCGCTCGCCGTGAGCCGCGTGTCGCTGACGAAGGTCCGCGAGGCCGAGCATGTCGCGTCGATCGAGCGCGAGGCCGCGGTGCGGGCGCTTGCGCGGTCGCGCACCGCGACCGAGTTCCTGCGCGAGCTGATCGGATCGGCCAATCCCTATCGATACGGCGGCCGCCGCTCGATGGTCGACGTGCTCGATGAGGCGGCGCGGCGCGTCGAGACCGAGCTGGCCGGCCAGCCCGAGGTCGCAGAAGAGATTCATCTCACCCTCGCCCGAAGCTACGCCGGCCTCTGGCAATGGCCCAGCGCCCTGCACCACGCCGAGACCGCCCTGGAGCTGTGCCGTCGTCGCGGCGGCACGGACGACCTCGTCCTCGCCGACTGCCTCGCCCTCTACGGACGCGCCCTCACCTGGCACCGCCGCCCCGAGAGCGCCGATATCCAGCGCCAGGCCCTCGCGATCCGGCGACGGCTCCTTTCGTCCGACGATCCGCTCATCGCCGAAAGCATGGTTCTGCTCGCCTTTGCCGAATGGTCGGCATCCAGCCCGCCGGCGTGGGAGTCCGCCGAGCGCGGCTACCGCGCGGCGCTGGCGATTTACGAACGGACGCTGCCCGGCCCGGACGCGCGCGTCGGCGTCGCACGCATGAGCCTTGGGGCCATGCTCATGGCACAAGGCCGCGCCGCCGACGCCGAGGTGTGCCTCGCCGGTTCGCTGGCGATCTTCCGCGCCCTGCCGGCCGGGCAGGATCGCTACTACTGGGCGGCCCTGAACGCCTACACGAACCTTCTCCACGCGCAGCGCCGCTACGACGAAGAAGGCCCGATCCTCGACGAGCTTTTCGCCGTCACGCCGGAGGGGTTTGAGACGCTGGAGTACGTCGACGCGCACCTGAAGCGGGCCGAGCTGCTGCTTGCGCGCCGCGATCCCGCCGCGGCCGCCGGCAGTTTTCGCGACGCCATGCTGTGGCGCTACCGAATCCAGGCGCGCGGCAGTGCCCGCCTTCGCCGCCACCAGGAGGCTGTCGAGGCCCTGCTCTTCGGCCGTGCCGGCAGCGCAAATTCCATCAGCCCGCGCGGACTGCTGAAGATCATCTCGCTCAAAGGCCCCGAGGAAGCCGAATGGTGGACCCGCCGCATGAACCGGCTGGCCAAGGTGTATGAAGCAGCTGGTGACACAATCGCGGCACAAGAATGGCGAGAGGCGGCCTCTCGCACTGATTGAGCCGACCTGGGTTTGTAGACAAAGCGGCCCGGAATTACGCCCGCTCGTGGACCAGTTCGGTCGCCGCGGGGGCGGGGCCATTCTGGGCCGCCGGGGCGTGCGATCGGACGGCGTGGTATTGTCCGTAGAATGTGAGCCCGGCGACGTAGAGGTAGCCGATGGAGAAGAGGGTCAGAAAGAAGACACCGATCCACATTTTTTCGTAGATCGTGTAGCCCACGCAGGACGCCAGGTAGAGTCCCATCGCCAGTTCGCACCACGCCTGGATGCGCTTGGCATCCAGCTTCTGCCGCCCGCTGCGCTTCATCCACTCGGTCCCCGCCTGGCCCGCCACGCCGAACTTCGGCGTCCGCACGAACTCCCCGCTCCTGCCGAAGAAGCCTTCGAACGCCGCGCGGGCGTTGTTCATCGAGACGCCGACGCCGAGGCTCATCAGAAACGGCAGGTACTTGAGGCTCTCGCCCCAGGTGCGGAAGACCTCGCGCTGGCTGGCGACGTAAAAGGTGCTCGCCGAGCAGGTGGCGATGAGGATGATCGAGATGTCAAAGAGCGTGCGCATGAGCACGTTGTCGGCGAAGATGTGCGTCTTCAGGAAGAGCGCCGGCAGCATCGACATCGTCAGCAGCAGGATGAGGAAGTAGCTCACCCAGCTCGTCAGGTGGAAGAACGCCTCGACCTTGATGCGCCACGGCATGCGCGACGCGAGGATGCTCGGCAGCAGCTTGCGGCAGGTCTGTGCCCCGCCCTTGGCCCACCGATGCTGCTGGCTCTTGAAGGCGTTCATCTCCGGCGGCAACTCCGCCGGCGAGGTAATCTCGGGCAGATACAGGAACTTCCAGCCCTTCAGCTGCGCGCGATAAGAAAGATCGAGATCTTCGGTCAACGTGTCGTGATGCCAGCCCCCTGCGTCCTCGATGCAGCTTCGCCGCCAGGCCCCGGCCGTCCCGTTGAAGCTCATGAACCGGCCGCTGCGGTTGCGCGCCGCATGCTCGATGACGAAGTGCCCGTCGAGCAGGATCGCCTGCGTCTTGGTCAGGAGCGACTGCTCGCGGTTGAGATGCTCCCACCGCGCCTGCACCATGCCGACCCTGGGATCAACGAAGTGGTCGACCATGTGCTCAAGGATGTCCGCCGGGGGGATGAAGTCGGCGTCAAAAATGAAGATGAACTCCCCGGTCGCCGTCTTCAGCCCCTCGGCCAGCGCACCGGCCTTGAAGCCTTCCCGGTTCGTCCGGTGAATAAAGACCACATTGTGCCCCGCCGCGCGCATCTGCTCGCAGGTCTCCCGGGCGATGTCCACCGTCTCGTCCGTCGAGTCGTCGAGCACCTGGATTTCGAGACGGTCCCGAGGGTAGTCGATCTTGCACGCCGCCTCGATGATCCGCCGGGCGACGAACTGCTCATTGAACATGGGGAGCTGGATGGTGACGCGCGGCCGCTGGACGAAGCAGGCGGTCTTCCTCGGCGTGTTTCGCCGGTACTTGTAATAGAGATAGACCAGGCTGTACCGGTGGATGCCGTACACCGCGAGGGTCAGGCACACCAGAAGGTGAATGGTCAGGATGATCTGATAGGAGACGGACGTTTCGCCCATGGTGCGCTTCGCGTTGTGCCCGGACCACCCGGAAGACGGGCGGCCGCGTGTGCCGGGGAGGTATACGTAGAGTCAGTTGGTTTCAGACCGCCAAGTATTTTATGGGCGACCGACAGGGGGGTCAAAGCCCGTAAAGGAGGCTTGGCCCCGGCGGTTTTCGAGTGCAACGGCATCGGCCGGCGTCGTTCGCGTGGACGCGACGACTCCCTCAGACCCGCCGTCGCAGGGCACGTAATTCTCCGGTACCGGGCACCGTTGGTCCGAAATCAACTCGCTCTCCCGGAGATCGTTTTTGAGGAAGTCCGTCTGGCCCCCTTCGCCGCCGCGCCAGTTGAACTGCCCGGTCTGCACCCGTTCGACCGGCGCCGGCACGTTCGGCGGGTCGGGGTAGAGCCCGCAGGGGTCGGGATGCGTTTCGGCCCGGTCGTGGTCGTCGCCGACGCGGAAGGTGACGTACGGCGACGCCGGCGGGGCGACGGAGGCGTTGACGGCGACCTGCGTGCCGACGGCGTCAAAGGTCTGA
>QEVG01000011.1 GCA_003576905.1 Planctomycetota bacterium
TGCCGTTGGCCTGCATGTGCCGATACTGTACGCGCGGAAAGGTATGCGTATAGACCAGCTTCATCTCGGCCACCTCGGGCCAGGTCTCGCGGTACTTCTGATAGATATACCTCCGGACATGGCTCTCCTTGGCATCGCGCACGCCGGCGATCTTGTAACCCATGAGGGCCATCATCAGCCCGGCGACGTGGTGCGAGCCATAGTGACACAAGGCGACGTACAGCCCCTTGCCGCGCGCGAGGGCGTCGTCGGCGTAGTGCCGGTTCTTGATCTTGATCCGGTTGAGAAGCTTGCCGCGGGGGATGCGGTCCATGATGGTGTAGAACATCTTGTCGCAGCGCACCCGCATGAAGTACCGCTGGACGTGGCGGCGGCGCAGCGCTTCGGGCATCTTGTCACCGAAGAGGCTCTTGAGCTTGCGGTGGACGCGCCCGCGCCGGCGGTAATCCACAAGGTATTCGCAGAAGCCGAAGATCCGGCCAAGGCGGTACAGCCCGGACATTCCCAGGCACCGGGCATAAAGCACGAGAAACCCGCGTACGAAGCCGATACGCAGACGCACCGACCACGGGATGGGGCGATCCGGCTGGGAGCCGGCGGACTGCGAAGCGTCCTCATGCCCCGCTTCCTCCCGGAGCGGGGACTCTTCCATCTCAACTGCGAAGTCCTGACTCGCCATGCGAGGAGAGTATATCGGCGCCCGCGACTTTCGCCCAAACCATCCGGGAGTCGCGTCGCCGAGGGGCGCGCGTTTCCCGCCTGAATGAACGTCCGGACTCGGCCCCGCGCGAGCAGGCCCGCCGCGCCGGCGATCCGGCGCGGCGGCGAAAAGTGCTATTCGTCCTCGTCCTTGTGGGGCTTGTACGCCGCGATGACCGCCTGGGCTTCGTTGGCCGGCACCGGCTCGTAGTGCGAAAACTCCATGCTGTAGCTGCCCTTGCCGCCGGAAATGGAGCTGAGCCGCGAGTGATAATCGGCGACCCTGGCGAGGGGCACTTGGGCTTTGATGACTGTCAGGTTGCCGGGCAGCATGTCCTGGCCGCTGGGGCGGCCGCGGCGCTGGGCGAGGTCCCCGGTGATGTCGCCGACATTGTCGGAGGGAACCGTCACTTCGATATCGACGATGGGTTCGAGCAGCACGGGCTTGGCCTTGAGCACAGCGTCCTTGAAGGCGTACTTCCCGGCGGTCTTGAATGCGACTTCCTTGGAATCGACGGGGTGATGCTTGCCGTCGGTGATCATCACCTTGATGTCCTGAAGCGGGAATCCGGCGATCGCGCCCTGCTGCATGAGTTCCATGACGCCTTTCTTGATGGCGGGCTCGAACTGACCGGGGATGGACCCGCCGAAGATGTCCCACGACCATTCGAGCGGCTGCTCGCTGCCGCGCGGCAGGGGTTCGACCTTCAGATAGACCTCGCCGAACTGACCCGCGCCGCCGGTCTGCTTCTTGTGGCGATGATGCCCCTCGGCCGGCGCGGTGATGGTTTCGCGGTAGGGGATCTTCGGCGGCTTGGTGTTCACGTCGAGCTTGTAGAGCTTGTGCATCTTCGAGAGGATCACACGGAGGTGCAGGTCGCCGACTCCGCTGATGACCAGTTCGTGGGTCTGGGCGTCGTGGGTCGCCTTGAAGCACGGATCGCAGTCGGTGAAGCGCCGCACGGCGTCGGAGATCTTTGACTCCTCGCCGCGGGCCTTGGGCTCCAAGGCAAGCGAATACATTGGATTCGGAAACTTCGGCGGAGCAATCCGCCCCTCGGTCGTATGATCGAAGACGGTGTCGCCGATGTGCAGATCGAGCTTGGCGACGGCGAAGATGTCGCCGCCGATGCCCTCGTCGATCTCCTTGTGATCGTGGCCCTGGAACTTGAGCAGGTGGCCCGGGCGGACGCCCTTCTTTTCGCCTGATGTCGTCAGGTTGGCATCGGGCTTGAGGCGGCCGGAGAAGCCGCGGATATAGGCGTACTTGATGTTGCTTTTCGGCTCGATGGAGACTTTGAAAACCTGGCCGCAGAAGCTGTTGCCCTGGGGAATGGGCTTCTCCTCGCCGCCGACGATCAGCATGCGCTGCTTGCCTCCCGCCGGGGACGGCGCGCAGCTCGCCACGAAGCTGAGGAGCTCTTTCACGCCCACGCCCGACCGGGCATTGGTGAACAGTACCGGGACGATCTTGCCTTCAGCGACGGCCTTGGGCAGATTGGCCCGCACTTCATCGACCGGAAGCGAGCCATCCTCGAAGTAGCGGTTCATCAGGGCGTCGTCGACTTCGGCAACACGTTCGACGATGTTCGTGTGGCATTCGGCCACATTGAGAATATCGGAGTCGCCGGTGTCATTCGCCAGGCAGTCGATCACCGACTTCTTGCCGCCGGCCGGAAGATTGAACGGCGTAAGCTGGCTGCCGAACGCGGCCTGAAGGTTGGCGACGAGATCAGCAAGGTCGGCGTTCTCCGAATCGATCCGGTTGATGACGATGATCCGGGCCAGGCCCAGGTTCTTGGCCTGGTCCCGCATGCGGCGGGTGTTGACCTGTATCCCCGCGGCGGCGTTCACGACCACCATCGCCGTCTCGACCGCGGCGAGCGAGGCGATGGCCGGGCCGATGAAGTCGGGCGAACCGGGCGTGTCGATGATGTTGAGCAGCTTTCCGTCGACCGAGAGGTTCATCACATGGGATTCGATCGAGCAACTGCGTTCCTTTTCCTCGTCGTCGGTGTCGAGATGGCTGGTCTTGTCCGCGACGCTGCCGAGCCGACTCGTCACGCCGGTCCCATGCAGGAACGCCTCGCAGAGACTTGTCTTGCCCGCGCCACTGTGGCCGACGAGGGCGACATTTCGAATGTCCTTCTCCGTGTAACTGGGCATGGTGCCTCCGCCTCGTGATTCTGAGCGACAGATGCCTGCGACAACTGCTCATGGCGGCGCCGTGCGGCCGCTCCACGGACCGTGGCGCGCAGAACCCGAATGGTAGCCCAAGCCCCGAATCGCGACAAGACGGCGCCGCCCCGCAGCCCACGTATGAGCCGCGCCTTTTTCACTCGCGCCCGGTGGTAATCAGCGTTCGGCCCACCCCACCTGCGCCATCGCCGGAATCCGCAATACGTCGCCCCTTCGGAAAGACTCCACCCCCGCCAGCACGTCGCGCCGCACGGCTTCGCGCTGGGAGTCGGTCAGCCCTTGCAGAACGGGGCGCAGGCTGCAACTCATCTCGCACATCATGCGCCAGTATTCCTCGCCGTCGCGGGCGAAGGTCGACAGCGGCACCGGCTCGACGCCGACGCGCCCGAATCCCGCCGCCTTCAGCGCCGCATCGAGCTGCCCAGGGGCCGAAAGCTGCGCCATGCCCGGCCTGGTCGGGTCCATCGGCGGAAGGTCCACCTGCCGGGTCAACGCCGTGTTGATGATCTTGAAGCCCGGAGAGTTTTCCATCGGCGTCCACGTGCTCATCGCCAGGCGGCCGCCCGGCCTGAGAAAGCCGCGCATCCGCGCGAGTACGGCCGCCACGTCGGCGCAGAAGATGAAGGACCATCGGCCGCAGACCGCGTCGAGGGAGCCGGGCGGCACCTCGACCTCCTCGGCCGCGCAGACCTGGAAATCGATGTTGGCAAGCCCGAAGCCTTCGGCCCGGGCGCGCGCCGTCTCGACCATCTCGGCGGCGGGATCGACGGCGAGGACGCGGCCGGCCGGTCCGACGCGATCGGCGACGGCGATGGCCGGGTCGCCGATGCCGCACCCGACGTCGAGGACGCGATGGCCGGGTGCCAGATTCATGGCATGAACGATGCGGTGCGTGACCGGCCATGAGAAGGCGATGATGTGGGCCTCCCAGTGCCGCCAGCCGGGGGCGGCGCGGGACCACTCGTGGATAATACGCTGACGAGTGTTGTCGAGAGTCATAGAGGCCTGCGAGTGCCGCTGATCAAATCGAAGTGCGGGGGCAAAGCACACCATTTATCGCTCTTCGCGATTTGCCATTCGTCCTTTTCAGCTTCCTATGCCGCTTCCTTGGACTTCTGCCCTTCGGCCTTGATCTTCAGGGCGACCTTTCGCCCGTCGCGGATGACGGTCACATCGATGACATCGCCCGGCTTGTATTTGCGGAGCGCGTCCATGTACGAGTAGACGTCGGTCACCTTGGTATCACCGATCTTGTAGATGCGGTCGTCGTCTTTCATTCCGGCGTTGGCCGCCGGGCCGTTTTCCACAACGCCGGTGATCTCGTAGCCTTCGCCCTCGGTCTCGCCGTAGGACGGCATGATGCCGAGCCGCACCGGCGGCATCGGCGTGCTCGTCACGTCGTCGGACATGTTCGCATGCGGATCTTCCTTCGGTTCGGCCTTAGGCCTCTTCGGCGCCGCCTGGTGGGATTCGCCATGGGAAGGCGTTGGGGGGTGCCTTGCCGTCGGCTTCCTTTCATCCGTATTCGATGGCCCGTGAGCGATCTTCATCTTTGCCTGCGGTGTCGACCGACCTGGTCCGAAACTCAGGGAGAACTCGGCGCTGTTTCCTTCGCTCTTTGAAAAAGTAATCGACGTGCGAAGCGTCCTTGCACCTTCCGTACTGAGTTCACCGACCATGGAACTCATGTCGTCGCACATCTTCAGATAGAGGGACCGCTCGATTCTACTGAACTTCAGGGTCAAGCCCTCCGGCACAATGCTCAGGCTGTACGACACGTCACGACCAGCCAATCTTTCACGGAGCACTGTCCAGTTTGCGTAGGCGTTCACCACTTCCATCAGGCTCGACGCGTCTGAAGACGCATGCGGTTCCCGTGGTTGGCCGAACTGAATGTTCCGAGCCAGGCGCTGACCATCTCGAATCACCACGGATTCCGCTCTATCACCCTGCTTCAGTTCGCCGAGCACCGCCATCAAGTCCTCAATGCCGCCGATGCTCCTGCCGCCGAGGCGCACGAGCTTGTCGCCCGCCTTTAGGCCCGCGCGTGCCGCTGGCATGTCATCCATGACCTCCGCGATCAGCACCCCGTCCGTCACGGAAAGGTCCGGCTGGATTCCCAGACGCACGCGGTCGCCGCCCGGCCCGCCATGAGCGGCCGCTCCGGCAGGGGTTTCCTCGCCCGGCGCCGCCGCGGCCATCCTGTCCTTTTTCTGTTCGTCGCCGTCCTCCGGGCGCCCGATGCGCGGGCTGCGGTTGTCCTTGACGAACTTCGGCGGCGCCTCGGCCGCGTCGAGGGCGTCGATGATGTCCGCGGCGAGCTTGGCGATCCGCATCGAGCCCTCGATGTTCAGCAGGGGCGTGTCGTCGTCGGGCTGGTGGTACTGCCGGTGGAGCCCCGTGAAGAAAAAGAGCACGGGGATGTTCTTCACGTAGAAACTGGTGTGGTCGCTCGGCCCGCGCCCGCCGCCCCCGTCCTTGACCTTCAGGCCGTGGCCGGCGGCAATCCGGCGGACCAGGTCCTCGAAGCCTCCGGTGCGCATGCCGCCGACCTCGAGCGTGTCCTTGCGCAGCCGCCCGACCATGTCAAAATTCAGCATGGCAACCATCTTTTTCACATTGATCGGGGCGTGCTCCACGAAGTGCTTCGAGCCGAGAAGTCCGCGCTCTTCGCCGGTAAAGAGAACCAGACAGAGCGACCGGTTCGGCGGCCGCCCCCGGGCGAAGGCATCGGCCAGGGTCATGACGAGTGCCGTTCCACTGGCATTGTCGTCAGCCCCGTTGCTGATGTCCTTTTCGGGGTCAAAGCCCTCTTCGCCCTTGCGCCGGATGCCGAGATGGTCGTAGTGTCCCCCGGCCACGATGTATTCATCGGCGTTCGGCCCAGTTCCCGGGATGATTCCCACGACATTTCGCACCGGGCTTTCGACCGACTCGATGTTCACCCGGCCGCGGACGCGAACGCCCTCCAGCGGCGCAGACATCGGCCGGCGCGTCTCGTCTATTTTCTTTTCGATCTCGGCCAGGCCGGGCAGTCCGCCCGCCTCGAGCATGCGATCCGCCATTTCACGGCGAATGTGCAGCATCGGAACGCCGTACGAAGGCGGCGTAAACCCGAAGGCCGCGCCGCTCGACTCGTCGAATGGATACAGCGTGTCGCCGTCTTCGTCGAACGTCGGATTCACGACGAGGATCGCCGCCGCGTCGCGGGCATTGGCCCGGCTCGACTTGGTGCGGAAGCTCATGTCGGTCTGCGTGAACTCCTCAAACCGCGGCGCGCGGCGGAGAACCAGCACGACCTTGTCGGCCACGTCGAGGTCCTTGTAGTCGTTGTAGTCGTGCTCCTCGCTGACGATTCCGTAGCCCGCGAACACGACTTCGCCTGAAAAGGAGCCGGTCCCCGAAAACGGAAACGGCCGATAGTCGACGTCGAGCCGCGCGACCGTCGTCGGCGCCCGGCCTTCGACACCGAGCTTGAGCCGCGTACCTGGCGCGATTCGCTTCCACAGCTTGAGCGTAAAGTTCTGGAAGTAGGTTCCGTCGTCGCCGCCGGGCTGTACGCCGGCCTTTTCAAACTCGGCGGCGATGAACTCCGCGGCCTTGTCGATGCCCGGCTGGCCGGTGCCCCGGCCCTCGAGTTCGTCGCTGGCCAGATGATCGACGCGCTGAAGGAAGACCGCCTCGGAGAAAAGACTTTCGTCATCCGATCGCCGGTCGGCGGCAAGAGCCGATGCGGAGGCGGCCATTGCCAGAACACAGAACAGGGAACATTGCCGGAGGGCTCGGAACAAGGGAGAAGTCATTTTATTACTCCATGCGGCCGCCGTGCGCCCCCGGGGTGTGAACCGCCCGATTCGCGGATGCCGGCCGTCGCCGGAACAGGCTGCCGAAAACGTGACGGACCGATTGTAGCTCCCCGCGGCGTCGACTCGCAAACAGGATCGGCGATCCGGCCGCACGGGCGGAGAAATGCCCCATCCGTTTTCCGGGTATATCGGAGCCGGCGCCGGAATGACGCGTCCTGAACGGCGCGGGCTATTCGTCGGTGCCCAGGATGCTCCCGAGCCCAATGCCGCCGAGCAGCGAGCCTTCATCCTTCCGGCGGCCGTAGGCCCCGACGATGCGTCCGGCCAGCCGCGAGAACGGCAGCGACTGAAGCCATACGTTTCCCGGACCGGTCAGGGTCGCGAGAAACAGCCCCTCTCCCCCGAACAGGCTCGTCTTGATGCCGCCGGCCAGCTGGATGTCGTAGTCCACCGACGGCTGAAAGGCGACGAGGCAACCGGTGTCGAGACGCAGTTGCTCACCGGAGCCCAGTTCGCGCCGGATGATTGTTCCCCCTGCGTGCACGAAGGCCAGGCCGTCGCCTCGCACGCGCTGGAGAATGAACCCCTCGCCGCCGAAGAGACCTGCGCCGAGGCGCTTCTGAAAGGCGATATCGATCTGAACGCCGCGCGCGGCGCACAGGAACGCTTCCTTCTGGCAGAGCACTTCGCCCCCGAGGTGGGATACGTCCATGGGTACGATCTTGCCGGGATAAGGCGATGCAAAGGCGACCTTCTCGCGCTGCGATCCGACCGCCCCGAACGTCGTGAGAAAAAGCGATTCGCCGGTGATCATGCGCTTGCCGGCTTCGAAGAGCTTTCCGAAGAGACCCTGATTCTTCGACGGGTCTCCGAAGACCGTCTGCATCTGGATCCCCCGGGTCATGTACATCATCGCGCCGGCTTCGGCCACGACGACTTCGCCGGGATCGAGCGTGATTTCCACGAACTGCATGTCGTCGCCGAAGATCTCGTAGTCGATCTCATCCGCCATGCGTCCGGCAGGGCGGCCGATCGGCGGCGGCTTCATGCCCGGCGCGCCGCCGAGATACTCCGCGACAACGGCGACGTGGCGAGCCTTAACCCAGTCGGATAAGCCCGGGCCATAGATGAGCGCCTCGGGGCCGCCGGCGGCGGGCAACTGGCGGATCAGATCATCCCGGCTCATCGGCCCGACCGATTTTCCGTCCTTTACGTAATACCAACCAGAATCAATGGACATGCTTATGGCTCCTCCACCGTTTCAACGGGATCCTCGCGGGATCTTATCAGACGGCTGCGGGATTGCGCAAGAATAGCCTCACCGCCGCTACCGCAGGACCGATGGATATGACATCTTTCATGGGCGGGAAAGCCGCGCAGGAAGGACTCGAAGGGGAAAGAAGCTTTGCTACTTGTCAAATCAGCTCCCAAGGCTGCGCGCGCCTCCGGCGGACCCAGCTACCGAGTCCCCGCGCCAGGCGATGCACCCCGCCCCGCCGCACCGGCCGCAAGCGGTCAGGCTGCCGCCAGGCCGTCCTCGCCGATGCTCCTGATCGCGTTGGTATTGGGCCTCGGCGGGGGTTTATTCTACTACAGCAATCGCGCGGAGTACCTGCTGGGACAGATCGCCGCCGTGGCCATGACTCCGCTGGCGCTGCACGGCGTCTGGCGCGGGGGCTTCCGAAAAGCGGCGATGATCCTCGTGCTGCTGGCGCTCGGGGCAGGTTTTGGATACCTGCGCGCAGGGGCCAATGCGCTCCTTGGACTCGCCGGACTTGGCGACGGCGGATTGACCACTCCCGTCGCGGCTGTCTTTGCCCTGGGCATCTGGATCATCGCGTTCATGACGACCAAGTCGGTACGTGCGTCTTACATCGAGCGAACGAGGTTTCGCCGTGGCGCGGATCGGCTCGCGGGACTGATCGTCGGCATGACCGAGGGCGGGCTGATGGTGCTGACGCTCTGCTGGCTGGCGACCTCGCTCGAACCCTTTGGACGGACGCTGATCGACAGCGGCGACACGGTGAAGGGCTCGCCGCGCCAGAAGGCGGGGCAGTCGATCGTGCGGCTTTCGCAGGAGGCGCGGATCGGCGTGCTGGGCGATCTGGTGCGAAAAACAAATCCCGTGGAGAAGATGCCGGCCCTTCGCGAGATGATCCGCGAGGCGAACCGGACGGGGGAGCTCAGGATGGACGACCTCGACCCCGAGACCCTGCGGAAACTTCAGGACGTGCTCAAGAACGTCCCCGGCGCCGGGGGCGGAACTGACATCGGTACGGCACTTCAGGCCCGCAGGCCCGGAGGCGCCCCGCGCGGCCAGGCGGCGCGCGACAAGTCACGTCGCGGCAGATAAGACGATTCTCACTCAACGGGCAAGGGCGCTATTCCGCGGCGGGCGCAGCGGCGTCCGACTCCCCGCACCGCGGCCTCTGCCAATTCCGGATTGCCGGACGGATGGAGAATCAACTCGCGGGCAGACGGTCCACCGCCGCCTTGAGGCCCGGCCAGTGGCGGTCGTAATGCTCGATGGCGGCCTCGTCGACCCATGTGCGCACCGGCGAGTCGATAAGCAGCTCGGCCGGCACGGCGCGGATCGCGGCGGCCAGTTTTTCTTCTGCGGCGCGGAGCTGCGGCACCAGCATGACGTAGGACATGCGCCGGTACTTGCGGAACACCTCGTCGTTGACCCGGTCGAAGTCGTAATCCGGGGGCTTCCGGCCCCCGGCAATTTCCGGCATGCGCTCGGCGGCCTCCGTGTCCCAGAAGACGAAGTGCCCGACAAGGTCGCGTACGTTCCACTTCGGCCCGACGCGCTCGCGCTCGGCGGCAGGGTCGTCAAAGCGATCGAGAGCGGCGCGCATGCGCATCACGCGTTCGTTGAATCTCTGGAGCAGGGCGTCGCGGACGTTCATGGTTCTCCCAAGGGCATTACCTCTGGAGATTGAACATCACCTCGGTAAACGTCGCAACATCAAGGGCGTCGATCGTGCGATCGTCGTTCAAGTCCGCGTTGAGCGAGCCGCAGTCCGGGTGGGCGGTGTCGTGCCCGGCCGGGTCGAGGAGCGCGCCGACAAACGGCTCCACGTCGAGCGTGTTGGTTGCCCCGTCGCAATTGACGTCGCCGGGTTGAATCGCCGCCTCGATGTGAACCGGCGCGGCCGCAGGATTGCCGTCGATGTAAAAATACACGTCGCCGGTCGTTAGGGTCCAGACATCGGGACCGGGGTTGTCGGGCAGGCCAAGCTCGTCAAGAACGGCGGCCTCCGTCGGCGGGTCGGTCGGGAAGCGCTCGGCCATGAAATAGAGCCCGGCGGGCTGCGGGGGATCGGGAATGATCACCGAGCCCGGCGGAAAAACCTGTACGGAATCGTCGCAATGTCCGCCGGCCACGGAGCGCCGGCGAAAAACCTTCAGCGCTCCCCCGGCCGCGGGCTCATGCTGCCAGGACTCATGCACGCCGTCGTCATCCGTGTCCGGAGGAAAGGGAAAGTACATCATGACACGGCCGCCGCCGAGGGGCAGCCACATGCCGACGACGAACTTGGGCTTCAGCGGCATCGTACCGACCCGAATGATCGTGATGCGCTCGCCATTGACGACGACGGTCTTTGCGGCCTTCACCTCTTCGTTAGGACCAAGGGGCTGCGGGCCCTGATTCGGCCCCACGACCACGACACGACCCCCGTCGGCTTGGGCCGAGACGAGGGGCAGCGCGATCATGCCGAGCGCGAGAAATGCAAACGCCATGTTACGGATTGGCTGGCATCGAAAAGATGACATGGATCGGCTCCGTTTCTGAATCGGGTAAGGAGGTTGCAAGCGCACCATCTGGACAAGCGGCAATTGGAACAGCGATGGGCGCGAAATCCTCGTTGATTCGAGGCGGCGGCTTTCCGACCGGAAGGCGACAATGCGGGAGGTGTCCGCGCAGGGTGCTGGTAGCGGGAAAAGGCACGCGCCCCGGCAATTCGTACCCTTTCTTCGCGCCTCCGTGACCTGGCCCATCGCTCCCGGTAACGCCCGGCCTGCTTTCGACGATTCGTCCTTTCGTCGATTTCGTTCGCCTTCCGGGCAATACACCGGGCGGCGCCGATCCGATACCATGGACTGTTTTGCAACACGACCGGGACCGGCCGCCCAGCGCTGGGTTTGGCCGGGCCGCCGGACAGCGAACCGAGGGGTTTCCGCCCAGCCATGGCCGCCGTCACGATTCAGGACGTTTACAAGTCCTACGCCGGGCACGAAGTGCTCTCCGGCGTCACGCTCGACCTTCACAAAGGCGAGAAGGTTGGGCTGATCGGGGCAAATGGCAGCGGCAAGACCACGCTCTTCAAGCTCATTGTCGGCATCGAGAGTCCGGACAAGGGGACGGTGACGATCAGCGGCAGCGCGACAGTGGGTTACCTGCCGCAGGAGCCGGACCTTCCGGAAGGGGCGCGGCTGATCGACGCGGTGGAAGGCGTGTTCGATGGCCATCGGGCTCTCGAAGCGCAGCTCGCCGAGCTATCGCACCAGATAGCCGAGACCCATGGCACGCCGCAGGAGGCCGCGCTGCTGGAACGGTACGACCGGCTCCGGGCGCGTTTCGAATCGGCCGGCGGCTATGACTACGAGATTCGCCTACGCGAAGTGCTCGGGGGGTTGGGCTTTTCGCCGGACGAATACGCCCAGCCGGTAGCGCAGCTTTCGGGCGGGCAGAAATGCCGCGCGGCGCTCGCGCGGATGCTGCTTTCGAACGCGGACTTCCTGTTGCTCGACGAGCCGACGAATCACCTGGACATCGACGCAACGCGCTGGCTGGAGAAGTACCTTGCGAATTACGACGGCGGGGCGGTCATCATTTCGCACGACCGCTACCTGCTCGATCGCGTCGTGACCAAGATCGTCGAAGTCGAAGACCATCGCACGACGGTCTACCCCACCAACTACACGAATTACGCGCAGGCAAAGCGCATCCGCCGGCTTCAGGCCGAGCGCGACTACCAGAAGCAGAGCGAGTGGCTGGCCCACCAGCGCGACTACATCAACAAGACACGCTACGCGAAGGACTCGGCCAAGCAGGCGCGGGGGCGGCAGAAATACCTCGACCGCATGGAGGCGGACGGAAAGATCCTTGACAAGCCGAAGGGCGACGCGGCCCGACTGAAGCTGAACTTCGGCCGCGAGGTGCGCGGGGGCGAAATGATCGTCCGCTGCGAGAAGGCGGCCAAGGCGTTCGGCGAGACGGTGCTGATCCGCGAGCTGGATTTCGAGATGACGCGCGGGGAGAAGGTCGGCATCATCGGGCCGAATGGTGTCGGAAAGACGACACTCCTGCGGATGCTTCTGGGCCAGACGCCGCCAACCGCGGGAACCGTCCGCCTGTTTGAGAACCTGACCGTCGGATATTACGACCAGGAGCACCGCGACCTTGACGATTCGCTGACCGTGATCGAGGCCGTGCGGCGCGTACGCCCCGAGGTCAGCGAGGCAGAGGCCCGGTCGTTCCTGGCGCTCTTTCTCTTTCGCGGTGACGCGGTGTTCAAGCGCGTGGGCAGCCTGTCGGGCGGCGAACAGTCGCGCGTGCTCCTGGCGCGGGTGGTCTGGCAGAGCCCCCAGGTGCTGATCCTCGACGAGCCGACCAACCACCTCGACATCCCCGCGCGCGAGGCGCTGGAGGAGGCGCTGTCGCTTTTTCCCGGCAGCATCCTGATGGTGAGCCACGACCGGTACTTTCTCGATCGGATCGTCGATCGACTGCTGGTGCTTGCGGAGCGCGGGCGGCACGAACTGGTGCCGGGCAACTGGTCGAAGTACGCCGAACTGCTCACGCAGCGCGAGGAGGCGGCACGAGCGGCGAAGGAGCGGGATCGCTCCGTCGCGCGCGAGGCCGCCGAGCGGAAAGCGGCGCAATCCGGCTCGCCGGGCGGAGGGAAGCAGAAATCGCGCTCGAAGTATGCCCTGAAGCGCGTCGAGGAGCTGGAGGCGAGGATCATCTCGCACGAATCGCGCATGAAAGAGCTTGAGGCATCATTCGCGGACGCCGCGCTGATGAAAGACGCGGCGAAGTCGAAGCAGCTGCACGATGAATATCACGCACTGCGCGAGTCGCTGGAGGAACTCAACCGCGAATGGGAAGAAGCAGTGGAATCGCAGGCGTGAGTAGACTCAGCCGACCACCAAGAGCCCCAGGCCGGCCAGCAGCCAGAGGACACCGACGACAACACAGGGGCGGACCATGTCTTCTTCGCAGTAGTAATAGTAAGCCAGGGCGGCGAGCGAGAGGAGAGTCGACCCTGCAACACTGCGGAATCTGAGATATGCCGAGATGCCGGGCAATGCCTTCATTCCCTTTGTTGTGAGCCAGGCACCGACGACAAAGCAAGCAAGCCCACAGACAATGAGAAAGCGGTCCAGCAGGATGCGCCGGCGATCCGGCGCATTGGCCGGCGCGAGCCACTCGGCATATTCACGTTCAGCAGCTGATTGAATCTTGTGCCCGCACTCCGGACAGTGCAGCGACGGCAGGCCGTGGAGGTTATAGCCGCAGATAGGGCAGTGCGGGGATGCATCCGGATTGCCGCGTGGTCTCGTCATCGTGCTTGCATGGCAACCGCCATCAGAGCTGAAACGCGCCTGGCATCCAATTCCGCCGTCGTCTTTCCGCCCTTCTTGAGGCAGGTGCCGACGATCACCCCGTCGGCGGCTTTGAGGCAATCGCTCACGGACTCAGCCGTGACGCCTGAGCCGATCCAGACCGGGACGCCGGGCACGGCCCCCTTCACGCGGCGGACGGCGGCGAGGTCGGTAGCCTTGCCGGTGCCTGCGCCGCTGACGATAAGGACGTCCGCGCCGGCGCGGTGGGCCGTTTCCTCGGCGGCGAGGGCGATATCGGGCTGGCTGATCGGGACGGCGTGCTTCACGTGGACATCGGCGGCGATCTTCACATGCGGCGCAAGCGCCGCGCGGCGGCGCAGGAGCTCGCTCGCCCGCCCTGTGATCAGGCCCTGGTCGGTCGCATACGTGCCCGACAGAACATTCACGCGAATGAACGCCGCACCGGCCGCGGCGGCGACAGCCAGTGCCGCCAGCGCGTCATTGCGCAGGACATTCACGCCCACCGGCACGTCGCAGGACCGCACCACATGGTTCACCACGATCCCCATCGCGGCAATGGTCTCTTCCGGAACGCGGTCCGGCGCGAACGGTGCGTCGCCGAAGTTCTCGACGATGACCGCGTCAAAGCCCGCCTTCGCGAGCTGTCGCGCCTCGGACACGGCGCGATCGATAATGGAATCCATCGGCAGCTTCGCCCGCGCCGAGCCCGGCAGGCCGGGCAAATGCACCATGCCGACGAGTCGGATGCCCTCGATGCCGGCCGCCGCCGGTTTCTTCCGCGTTCGCGATGTGACCTTGGCCATGTATCGGATCCCTGCGTCGATTGGGGGCGGTCGCGCCGTCCACATTCGCGGGGCGGTCCTGCCGACCGAACAGGGTTATCGCGAATGATGCGCGGGGAATCAAGCCGCCATCGCCCGGCCGCAGGAATAGGGGGGAACTCGGAAACGGCCGCGGCGGCGCGCCCGGCAAGGTCACTTTGCGTCGCGCCAGAACTCGCAGGGTGACAGACGCCGCCCGCGCGCTTCGTTGAGGGTGATGGTGGCCGGCTCGATCAGGTGCGCGACATGTGGACAGTCCGGCGCGTGATACTGATGGGTGTGCTTACCGACGACGGCTTCGCGCCGACCGGCCGCGCCGGAAAGCCGCTTCCAGACGCCGCGCTGGCTCCAGGCGGCGTCGTCTTCCCTGTTCAGGTACTCGGCCCGCCGCGGGCACGGCTGCCCACGATCCACCCAGGCCAGGCCCTCGAGAAGCAGGGCAGAGGCGAGATCCGACTTGTCGGAACCATACGACACGGAGGCAACGAGCCGTCCAAGCGCGTCGCGCGGCGAGGTTCCATCCTCCCCGCGATGCCATGATAATTGCACTTTGCGGCCCTTGACGCGTTTGGCCAGAAAGGAAGCGGCCGCTTCGCCGTCCATCTGACCCGATCGCGGACATCCGACGCCCCAGAGGCGGACGTGCTCTCCGCTTTCCAGCACAATTGTGCCGCCGGCCACAACCTCCTTGACGCGGGCGCTGAGCGTTTCGATTTCCGGTTCGTCGGCTTGACTCCTGTCCGGTTGCGACGGCTTGATGGCATCTCCGGCGGAGGGTACCGGCGCGCCGGGCGACTCGGGCGCGCCTTCGTCCTTTTCCGCGCGCCCGTCCTTTGTTGTCCGTCGCCTTGCTTCGGCGTCGTCCGCGGGAGTATTCGCCCCATCGGACTTCGCTTTTTCCGCCGCTTCGGCCTCGCGCTCGACCAATCGCGCACAGGACTTGCAGAGGCGCCGCCCCTCGGACACGGCTTCCTTCTCGCTTTTGAACCGGACGCGGTTCTCCGCACTGATATTCTTCGCCGCGGAGCAGAGTCGGATGTGATAGACCTTGCTGCGCCGGGCGGCGAAGATCTCCTCCTGCGCGGCGGCAACACTCGGGCCGACGAGCGGCGAAACGAGAAGCACGATCAGACCCCGAACCGCCGCCCGAACACGCATGTGCCCGTTAGTAAGCATGCACGGAACTCCCGGAGGCTTCATCCCGCCGCGCGATTCTACTACAGACCGGGGATCGATTTGAACAGTTGGCGGCCCGAAAAATACCCGGCGTCCGGCCCCCCCGCCGTCTTCGGCCGCGCCGGTACGCGATTTGCGCCCGGGCGAAAGAATGCGCAGAAACGCTTCGCCGCGCGGCCCTGTGTCCACGGGGCGATGCCGGCAATGTCTTCGTGCCGGAATCACGACACTAGGCGGCGATGGGCGAGCCGAACTTTCATTCCCACGACGAACCGCCGCGCCGGGGACCGGACAGCTTCTGGGAACGGTAGCAGTCTCGACAATAGACCGGCCGGCCCTCGGCCGGCTTGAACGGAACCTGCGTCGGCTGGCCGCAGGCGCTGCACACCGCGTCAAACAGCTCCGCCGGCGGACGGCGCGAACCGCCCGGGCCACCGTCACCGCCGCCCTGTCGCGGCCCGCCGCGGCGCGCCCCGCCTCCCCCTGAGGGCATTGTCTTCTTGCGCTTCTCGCGGCAGGGCCGACACCGCTTGGGATCGTGCTCGAGCCCGCGCTGCGCATAGCGCTCCTGGTCTTCCGCGGAGTGGATGAACTCCGCGCCGCAATCGGCGCAGATCAAGGTCTTGTCAGTGTAGTCCATGGGAAGGCCTCATGACGGGACGCGGCGGCCGAGCACTCCTGAGTACCCGTCGACCCGATGGCCGGAAGGGATTGTTTAAGGATGCTCTCGAAGGGCAAGGTCGGCCCTGCCCGTCAACTTGAACGAACATCGCACCCAAACGGACGCGGTTTGTCAAGCATTCCGGACCCCTCGGCCCGGGTCGCCCGCCCGACGCGGCGGAACATGGTTTTGCCCGCGGCCTTGCGAATCCGGCCTCCGCCCGCCAGGGATCGCGTCATCCGCGCGGAGCGATTCGCTGTGCCGCCGGGCCGCGCAATTCCGCCGGCGCGGGCGTGAGAGCGGGTTCCGGCCGCGACCGCCACTTCACATCGTCGCGCGTGTGCTTGCTGGTCAGTTCAATGGGCCGACCGGCGATGAACGCGGCCACCACGCAGTTGCCGGCCTGAAGCGGCGTGTCCGTGCAGACGATGACATCGGCGGACTTCCCAACCTCGAGGCTGCCGAGGCGGTCGTCGACGCCGATGATCCGGGCGGCGTCGAGCGTAATGGAGCGGAGCGCGTGCTCCGGATCGAGGCCGTACGCCGACGCATAGCCCGCCTCAACGCCGAGCAGCTTGGTGAGCGAGGCATCGGGCACGGTAATCGCGAATCGTACGCCCGCGCGGGCGAGCGTCTCGGGGTTTCGATAGACGCTGTCCCACGGTTCGAACTTGTCGCCGGGCAGATCGGTGGTTCGACCGAGGATGACATCGACGCGCTCATCGGCAAGGCGCGAAGCGAGCTTCCAGGCGTGGCGGCCACCGAGTATCACGGGGCGGAGCTTGTACCGGTCGGCGAACCTCAGGGCCTCGACGATCTGCTTGTAGCTGTCGGCCCGGAAGAGGACCGGCCGCCTGCCCATCACGTACGCCGACATGGCTTCCAACCGTGCGTCGTAGTCCTCATCGCCGCGCCGGGGAGCGTTGTTCGACTCGATCCTCCGAGCATATTGTTGCGCCGATCGCAGGAACTCCTCGAGGCGAGCGAGGCGCGTGCGGTGCGCGTCCAACTGTTCCTGCTTCTGTTCCTCTTCGAGATCTTCCGGAAACTCGACCGGGAGCGACGGCAGATTGACGACGAGTCCGAGCGACGTGGCGACCAGCGCCTCCGGCATGGACCAGCCGTCCAGATGCACGAGGCCGGTCTGCCCGGCGATCATGCCGCCGCCGGGCACCAGCATGGCCGAGGTGACGCCTTCGCAGCGAGCAACCTCGACGGCGGAGGCAAAGGGATTGAATGCGCACTGGGCCAGCAGGTCGGCCTGGAAGTCCCCGATATCCGCCGTATCCACGCTGCCGGCGACGCTTCCGATCTCGGTCAGCCCCAGCGTGGCATGGGCGTTGATCAGCCCGGGAAACACATGCAGCCCGGTCGCGTCGATCCGCGCCGCGCCGTCGGGAATGGCGACGTTTTCGGTCGGGCCGACCCGCGCGATTTTTCCATCGGCGATGACCACGAGTCCTTTTTCAATCACGGGGCCGCTCACAGGATGAACCGCGGCGCCGATGATCCAGTATTCGCCGCGCGCCGACGGAAGGACGGCCAGCGGATCGCGTGCCCCGGGAAACGTCTTCGCGGCCCTGACGGGGATCGGCCGGGCGACGTCGAGCTCGGGATGCTTGAAGTACACTTCGCCGTCGAGCACGGTGAGCACGCAGCGCGAGAAGGTGTCGAGGGGGTGGCCGTCGAAGACGGCGATGTCGGCGCGCTTTCCGGGCTCGATGGAGCCGACGTACTTATCGACGCCGAGCTGAATCGCGCCGTTGATCGTGATCAGGCGCAGGCAGTCGTCGGGCGAAAGGCCGCCGAACCGCAGGCTCTTGGCGGCTTCCAGATTCAGGTGGCGCATCAGTTCCGGCGAATCGGAGTTGACCGTGGCGACCACGCCGCCCTGTGTCATACGCGCGGCATTGTGCGGAATGGCGTCGTAGGCTTCGAGCTTGTACGCCCACCAGTCGGAAAAGGTCGAAGCCGTGACGCCGTGCCGGCGCATCTCGGGGATGATCCGATAGCCCTCGAGGATGTGCTGGAGAACGGCCACGCGGAATCCGTATTCTTCGGCAACGGCCAGGAGCCGGAGAATCTCGTCGGCGCGATAGCAGTGCGAATGCACCCAGATTCCGCCGTCGAGAACGGCGGCGAGGGCCTCGAGGCGCAGATCGCGGCGCGGGGGCCTGGGGTCCTTGCCCTCGGCCTTATCGCGCTCGAAGGCCTCCCATTCGCGCTTGTAGCGCAGCGCCGCGTCGAAGCTTCGGCGGATCGTGGCCTCGACGCCCATGCGGCTGTTCGGGAATCGCGTGCCACGGCGGCCGAAATTCGACTGCTTGACGTTCTCGCCCAGGGCGAACTTCACGCTCCGCGGCGCTTCCGTGAAGCGCCATTCGGCGGCGGGCTTGCCGTACTTGAGCCGCAGGACGACGTTCTGCCCACCGATCGTGTTGGCCGAACCGTGCATGGTGTGGATGCAGGTCACGCCGCCCGCCAGGGCGCGGTAGGCCGCGACGCTTTCGTGATCGACGGCATCTCCAATGCGCACCTCCGGCGTCACCGAAAGCGAGAATTCGTTCAGCCCGCCGTCGATGCAGATATGCGAATGGCAGTCGATGATGCCGGGCATGACGAAGTATCCGCGGAGGTCGATTGCGGTCATGCCGGGAGGGGCGGTCAGGCCGCGGCCGACGGCAGAGATGCGGCCGTCCTGGATCATCACGTCGGTCTCCTCCAGCACGCCTTTCGTGACGGTCAGCACCGTGGCGTTTCGCAGGAGCAGATCGCCGCCGGTGTCAATGAACGGCTTGCGGTCGGACTCCAGTTCCACTTCGTAGTCAGGACGCGGCGGCGCGGCGGCCGTCGTGGGCTGGGAGTCGGTCGTCGGCTGCGACGCGGCCGTGGCTCCGCCGCGGTCCAACATCTCCTCGTCCTCCGGCTTCCTGCCGCCACGACTCCGCCCAGGGTCACGGCGGTCGGGCCGCTTCGACTCCACGGCGGGATCAAAGCGCTTTCCCTGAACGAAGGCCCACTTGACCTTCGCCTTCTCGTCGGCGAAAGGCTTGTCGAAGATCGTCAGGTTGGCGAGTTTCGTGGGGGCCACGCCGCCCAGCCGGTCGGCGACGCCGAGAATCTCCGCCGCGTTCTCAGTAAGTGCCGACAAGGCGACATCTTCCGGCAGACCCCGCGCGATCGCCTTGCGCAGGTTCTTGAGAAAATCGTCCGGCGACTTCATTTCGAACGTGCCGATGGCGATCGTGACGCCCGCCTCGTGCAGCATTCGCGCGTTGTCGACCTCCTCCTCCCACAAGCGCACCCGCTCGTCAAAGAGCCGCTGCGGCTCGAAGGGGCCTTTCTCCCATTTCGCGTCGAAAACGGGATCGAGCGCATGCGGCGCGGGTGCGTCGCCCTCCGGCTTGTCCGGTTTCGGGGCCTCCGGCTCCTTCGACCACTTCAGGCTGACGATGACCGGCACGCCCGATTCCTTCAGACGCTTCGCGGCCTTCCATGCCGCGCGGCCGCCCAGGATGACGGGACGCAGTTTGAACTGCTCGGCGGCATCGAGGGCCCGGTGAATTTCATTCTCCGTGTTGGCGATGAAGGCGATCCGGCCGCGCTCTTTCTGGAGACGGGCCAGCACGTCCAGATCGCGATCGACCGGCGGCGGAACCTCGGTGCGGTGCCGGGCATGCCAGTCAAGGAGGTCGGCGTGATGCACGGCGTCCAGCATGATCTGGCGGAACGCCGCGATCGACCCGATCATCGTGGACGGATACTGCGGACGATCGAACGCGCCGGGCGTGATCCGCGGCCCGCGCGGACGGCGCGGCTGGTCGCTCGTCACGAACGCGGCGTGCTGGGCGACGTCGGTCGCCAGGATCGAGCGGCGCGGGGGCTCGTCGCCCAAGAGAACAACCGCGCTGGAGCCCGAGAAGATGGCCGGCTTGGGCGCGATGAGCGCGGCGGTAAAGCCGTTCCTGCGGAAATCGCCACCGCTGGCGGTCCTCGGGTCGTACATCTCCTCCGCGCGCCAGTGCGGATGCATCAGCCGCCGGTAGGCTTTGACCGTGGCCGACTGCGGCCCCTCGACGACGTCGGGGTTCTCATCTTCGCGGAGTGCCCGCTCCTCGTCACTCGGCTCGGCACGGCTGATGCCGGCGTGAGTGGCGGCGTCGATGAACCCTGGATAAACGATGAGCCCGGTGGCGTCGACTATCTCGGAGTCGACCGGGATCGCGATATTCTGTCCGACCGCGACGATGCGGCCCTTGTCTATGACGATTGTTCCGTTGTCGATGACATTGCCGACGACCGCGATGATCTTCGCGTTGGTGACGGCAATCGGCGACTCGTATTCAGCGCGGATCGGCGCCGGACACGTGAGGAGACAGAAACACAAGGCGACCAGGGCTACTCGCGACATCATCCGTTCGCTCCGATGAAAAACCGGCGGGGATTGCCCCAGCCCATGGAAATACGGGCCCCATCAAACCACGCTGCCCGCGTTGTGCCCGCTGAACAGGATCATTTGAACGGGTGCCGCCGCGTGACGCAACGCCGGCGCGCCCGGCGGCCGGTCGCGATGCGCCGCCCCCTTCTCGATGCGTGCGGTTATGAACGCCGATGGCGCCGCGCCGATCGTCGACGCGAAATGGCGGGGCGGGACCTTCGCACCAGGCCCGCGATGAGGCACATGCAGACCGGCGACAGCAGGCCGGGGGCGCAGCCCTGCGGCGGAGGCTCCGGGAGCATGACCGTGCTCAGCGTCTCGAGCGGGGCATCGGTGATGGCGGGATCAGCCGGAATGCCGCGGTGAGTCAGGGTGAGGGATTCTTCGGTAACCTCGACGACGAGGTAGGCAAACCGGTTTGACTCAATGAACGAAATCTGGTTTGCGGCGACAATCTTGTCCCGGAGAAAGTCGAAACCCAACTGAAAGAGCGCCGATTGCTGAAACTCCGCCGGGGACTGTTCGAGCACGCGCGCGCCCAGAATGCCGATCTCCTGTTCGATGGTGTCCGTGGCGATCGGCCCGGCGATGAACTCGGAAATGCGAAAGCACGGCGAGAAATGCTCCCAGTTTGTATCGCGCAGGAAGCGCGTCACGTCCGGGTTGTAAACGTTGCCGTGAATATCCGCCGACAGGAGAACGCAGCCGGTTATGCCCTCAACGTCAATGTAGCGCAGGAGGTCATACTTCTCCGCCGCGTAACCGTCCCAGCGGTCGTAGGGAAGAAAGAGCAGCGAGGTAAACGGCAATGAACTCAGGATGAACTTCCACCGGGCGTTGGAGTTCCTGAGACCGGCCTTGAGCCATGCCACCTGTTCGGCGCCGAGCATGGTGCGGCCGGGATCAGAGAGCCGGGAGAGCGTGTCGAACTCCAGCGTCGGGAAAAGGAACGCCCGCGGGTCCGGTCCGCCGCCGTCGCGGCCGGCGTCGCGCGACCGATACTGCCGGCAGTCGAGAATGAAGAACTCCGCCAGGGCTCCGTACCGGATGGATCGATAGGTGCGGTACGCGTCGCCCGCGACATTCTGCGGGCGGATCGGCTGATACTCGAAAAACGCCTGGTAGCCGGCAAGCTGCTGCCCGCGCGTGATGTTCGGCTCGAGGTCGCCTCCGTCGTAGTCGTTGGAGACTTCGTGATCGTCCCACTGCACCCAGACCGGGCTGCCGGCGAGCAGCTCGCGCAGCGGGGCGTCTTCGCGATTCTGCCGATGCTTGCCGCGATAGCCCGGCAGATCGACCGCCGGCGGAAGGCCCTGAAGGATGGCATCTGCATACGCCGTATCGCCCGCCCAGAACCAGAGATCGGGAGTCTCCGCGGCCGCGTGGCGAAGAATGGTGAACGGCTGAAACTCGGCGTTGGAGTCGCCAGTGTAGACAAATCGAAACGGGGCGCGGTCGGCGGCGGCCGGCGCGGTTCGGAAACGCCCGACCGGACTCGTTTCATTCGTATCGAGCCGCACGAACCGATACTGGTACACCGTGGACGGCGTGAGCCCGGTGATGTCAAATTTCAGCGTGCCATCGCTGTCGTCACCGGCCGACATGTCCAACTGGGCCACAATATCGGCGAAGGCGGCGTCGCGGGCCACCTCGACGCGCACCGGGCCGGCCGCCGTCCGCGTCCAGAGAATGACGGCGTCGGCGGTCACATCGCCGGAAGCGACGCCCTGCGGAAAGGCATCCTGCGCGCGGGCGGGATTCGCCATCGCAACGACCACCGGCAGCAGCAGAACGAGAGCAAATCGCCCCATGTGGACTCTTCCCCGAGTATGGAGGAACTGAGTTTAGGCGTGAGACCCGCTCTCGGCAATTGTGCGGCCCGTTGGATTGCGTCCAGCCCACGCGACGGGCTAGAATTGGATGAGCCCTTCAAGGCGACTGTGCGCGGACTGCTGGCGCGAATGGATCAATCAGCCATGAACAAGGAACATTCCAAAATCCGACCCCCGAAGCTGGAGACCGTAGAGCCCGTCGGCAAGCGCGTTCTGATTCGCAAGGATGCCGACAAAAAGCAGACGCGCGGGGGCATTCAACTGCCCGACAACATCGAGATTCCGACGATCACCGGGCGCATCGTCGCCGTGTCGCGCCAGGTGGAAAACGACGACGATTTCCCGATGCGGCAATACGATAAGGTGCTCTTCAACCCGAAGCACGCCATCCCCGTGGACTTCGAGGGGGACAACCAGCTCTTCGTCGTCCCCGTCGAGGACGTGGTGGCCGTCTTTCGCAAGGCCGACGCGTAACCGGCGGATTCGCCGCGGTCGCGCTTCCAGCAATTCTCAGTTCAAGGCAGCGACCGACTCGCGCGGCCGCAGGTCGTAGCAGGCCATCCAGCGATCATTTCGAGCCAGCAGCCTTCCGCCAATCAGCACGAAGTTATTCCACGTCCGCTCCTTGAAGACCGGCATGCGACCGATCTCCTTCCAGGCCTCGGGGCTCGCCGCGACGAGCACAAGATCCGCCGGCTCCTCCGTCAAAACGAGGAGATGATCGCCCACGAGCAGAAGCGAGCCGTAGTTGTAGCGGCCGCCTTTCCACCTTCGCTCCCCGGTTTCGAGATCGACGCAGCAGAGGATCGCCTCGTCAAGGCCGTAGGCGTGGCCGTTGTAAATGACGCAGGTGCTGAACTTGTTCTTCATCCGGTTGTTGAACCACAGTTCCTTGACGGTCCAGTTGTCCGCGGGGCGGGCGAGTTGAATCACGCTGCATCCGTGGTCGTACGCCGCGGAGAGAAAAAGCCGATCGCCGCCGATCGGCAGCGGCTGCGAACTGTTGATCCACATGTACGTCTTCCAGGGGTGGCGCCAGAGGATCCTTCCGGTCGCAATGTCCACGCCGCGAAGTTCGGTGCCTCCGAGGTTGAGAAACTGCCGCACGCCGCAGAGTGTTGCGGGCATCGGCGACGTGTAGCCCTGCGGTCCGGCGTTGCACGTCCATGCGGGCTTTCCATCCGCCGCGTGAAACGCGAACAACGACGGGTCTTCCTTGCCGCTCGCGGTGACAATCACTTTGTCATCGACGACAAGGGGCGAGCCGGACAGGCCCCATTCAAGATTGGCGACCACTCCGCCGCGAAGAACGTTCACGTTCCAGACGGGCCGGCCCGAAAGGGCGTCGACGCAATAGAGATCGCCCTGAGCGCCGAGCGAATATAGCCGGTCGCCGCGCAGCGTCGGCGTGGCGCGCGGCCCGTTGCCGCCGAGGGTCTCTTCAAAGGAAGCGTCGTACGCAGTGGCCCAGAGCTCGCGGCCGGTGGCGAGGTCGTAGCTGGTGATGACCTCCTGCTTGCGCCGCTGCTCAATGGTGTACGCGCGGCCATGGCCGACGACGAACGAAGCATGACCGCCGCCGATCGGCTGTCGCCACAGCTCGCGCGGGGGATCTTTCTGCCAGTCGAGGCTGATGGTTTCTCCGGCGCAGACGCCGTCGCGGGCCGGCCCGCGGAAGTCGGTCCACGACAGCTTGGTGAGTTCCATCGCAGCGGCGGAAGAACCCGCCGTGCCGCCCTCCTGCTTCGCGCGGTGGGCCTCCAGCCGGGCATCGGGATCATTCAGCAGCCGATCGAGGTCGAGCGAAAAGTCGACCGGGCCCTTCATGCGCCCGGCGAACTTCCAGTACGGTTTGAGCGGAAGAAGGGCGACGACGCAGAAGATCGGCAGGAAGAATACTGCCGCGAAGACCTTGCCGACACGCCGCGGCCTCGGGGCCTTGATCAGAAAATACAGTCCCAGCGGATAAAGAACGGCGAGCAGGGGAAACACGATCCGCCGGCGAAGGTGCCAGGGCGGAGGCAACCCGGGAGATGCCGCGGCGGCCGCTTCAAGGGGAGAGGCTTGGTCTGTCATGGCGGAGGCTTCCGTACGGACCCGACGCGTCCGGGCGGATTGTAGCCGCGCGCACCGAAGTGTGGACCGGTGCGGAACGGCCTTCCCCAGCGCCTGATCGCCTGAACAGAGCAACGCGGGAAACTCTGGCGTAGTGCCTCGGTAATGATACCTTTTCTACCCTGCGGAGCGCGGGCGTTCCGCCCGCCGTCCTTTCCCGAGTGCGGGCCGGAGACCCACACTCCCCCAGGACCGAAAACCTCAACCTGTGCGATGGAACATGCTAGCCGAAGCGCCCGCGCTCCTTCGGCGCGCCGACGCGCAGCAGGTTGAGCTGGTAATCGCCGATGTAGCCCTTCGCCTGGAAGTGCTTGAACAGCTCATCCACCGAGGGGAAGACCTTCGTCGCCGTCTCGGTGATGAAGGGCGACGGCTCTTTCTTCGGCCGCCAGATGATGTAGACTTCCTTCGTCCCCTCGAAGGCGTGCTGAAGCTCGCGCTCGACGCCGCTGGAGAGGCCCGGGATGCCGCCCGGCAGCTCGGGGACGTAGCTGACGATCATGTCCGACTGGTCGATGAGCTTGAAGTCGCGGGCATAGATCTGGCTGTCGATGTCGGGAGCCACGTTGATGACATCGGGCACGCTGAAGTCCACCATGCGGCCGTTGACTTCGAGCGAGATCTTGCCTTCGCCGCGCTTGGTCGCCTCGGCGGCCTCGAAGAGCATGCGCTTCTCGTCCAGGTCGCCGGGATCGAAACAGATGAAATGCTCGGCCAGGGCGTCGCGAAAACCGTCAATTTCCGCCAGCACGTCGGGCATGTCCATGACGTGCGACATGGGAAAGCTCGGGTATATCCGCTTGCGGTCGCGATCGAACATCAACCGGACCAGCGACTCGGCGGTCGAGGCCTGGTGCCCGCGGGCCAGGACGTAGTACCGCCCGTGGCCCCCGATGGCATGCGAGAGGATCTCCGTCGCGAGAATCTCCTCCTCGCGCCAGACCATGATGTCCTTGAGGGTATGGGCGATGTCGTGTTCGCGGGCGAGCCGCTCGTGCACGGCGTCGACATTGTCCACGAGGGTGACGTAGAGGTCGGCGTTGAGGGCCGTCATGTGATCGAAGTCGAACGCCTCGAACAGGCCGTGCTTCCAGCGAAACGTGGCGTGCGTGTTGACGATCAGGTTCTCGGTGCGCTCGGCGATGTTCAGAATGTCCTTGAAGACCGCCCGGCGGAGGGTGTTCAGCCGGGTGCGCGGCAGGTCGAGGATGCGGCCCTTCACGACATCGGGGGCTTCCCTGTACATCATGTCGCCGACGTTGCAGAGGGTCACATGCTTGCCGCGGGCCTCGGCAATGCGGACGACTTCCTCGAGGAAGTCCTTCTTTTCCACGCCGACCTGCCCGGTCACGACGACGCGGACGCCGGCGTGTCGGGGCTTTCCGAAAAGGGTGTTGCCGCTGGTGTTCATCGCCAATTCTCCGTGCCTCATCAGTTTAACCGATTTATCGAGGGTTCACCACGTAGTTTCGAACAAAGGCTGGCTCCGATATCGGTCCTCATCGACTCGACGTGCTCGGATCCCTGACTATCATCATTTTTAGTGGCCGGCCTTCTGGACCCGGCATAGCGACGATCCCTGATCGCCCTGTTTCGAGGCAGAAACATGACTCACCGGAGGATTTCGAGAATCACGTGCGCAGCAGCCTTGGTCATCTGCACTTCCCTGCCGGTTCGCGCGGAATACATGTTTTGGACCGAGATGTTTGAGAATGCCATTCGACGAGCCCCGCTTGACGGCTCTCAGATCGAAACGATTTACTGGCAACCGTCGTTCATACCTTACGGAATTGCCGTCGATACACGAAGCGACTCACTCTATTGGTCCGGGGACTACTCCATATTTCGCGCGACCCTGGACGGAAGCGCGATAGAGACACTCATCAATCCGGGAAATGTGCGGGAGCTTGAACTCAACACACTCACTGACAGGATGTACTGGGCAAACCCCGGGTTTACCTCGATTCAAAGGTCAGACCTGGACGGCGGAAACATCGAAACGCTGACTCATGACACAAATTTCCCCACGGGACTTGCGCTCGATTTCTCGAGCGAGCAAATGTACTGGATCAACGAAGGCGGCCCCAACACCATCAGCAAGGCTAACTTCGACGGATCAGATGTTCAGTGCCTTATCGGCGCGCACCTCGCATGCGTTGTACAGGCGACATTGGCGGGTCCCAAATCTCTGGAAATCGACGTTCCGGGGGCCAGGCTTTACTGGACCGATTCCGTGGATGGCTCGATCTTCTCGGCTAATTTGAATGGCACCGACATACAATCGTTCAAGACCGGCCTGACGTTTCCCTGGGCTCTTGATTACGAACCCCAAAGCGGGATGTTGTACTGGTCTGACGCGCTTGGCGGCGGCACATGGGGACTGTACCGAGCCAACCTCGATGGCACGGATACGGAGTTGATCCTGCGCACGGACGGCTTTGTCTCTTCCTTGAGCGTCATGCCGGAACCCGGCGTCGTCGCTCTTATCTTGCCGGTAATCCTTTGGGGCGGCTTCCGTCCTGGGCGACGCGTCCGTCGAGTCGGGCTCTGGGAGGTTCAACGCACTGGGTTTCTTTTCAGAAGTCACGCCCCGACGCGGTCGTGATACCGGATCAAGCGCGACAGCCGGTCCGACCAGCGCGGGCTGTGCTGATGAAGCAGGGTGAGTGTCTGCCGCAAGGGGTCCGGGCTCTTGTAGCTCGGCACATGGAAGAGATAGGTCGGCATGCCGCAGAGGGCCTGCTTCTTGATGCTCACCGGTCCGCGCGGGATAAATTGCCAGCAGGCGTCGGGGTCCTCGAACGCGTCTTCGTAGAGCTTCCTCGCCGCGGGCCTCACGAGGAGCAGCTTGTTGAAGCCCATCGCCAATGGGACGAACTGCCCGGCATGGGTGTTCATGAATGAGAAGAACCCTTCGGCGACGCCGGGCCACGCGAAGTTGTAGATGTCGTCGACGGCGATGACGCCCGCCTCGCCGATCGCCCCGGCGGCGACGGCGAGATCGCGTGTCACCTGTGCGGCATCGTGATCGCCATCGACATGGAAGAAGCGGCAGTTTGTTGTCGTCTCCTCGGGGGTCAGGTCGGAGGAGGACTTGATGAACACCCGGAGGAAGTCTCGCCGCGGAAAGGCGGCCTCGATGTGCGCAGCGAATTCGCGGTAGAAGCCTCGCCCCGCCAGGGCCGAGGCGGCATCCGGGGCGTCGAAGGCGTCGCAGACGCCGAGCTGTTCGCCGCATTCCGGCCGGGTCATGCGACCCAGGAGCAGGGTGCTCTTGCCGTGAAAGGCGCCGATCTCGAAGAGGTTTCCGGTTATGCCGAGGGACTTCTGAAGCTCGTCGATCATGCCGAACAGATAAGCCGCCGCCGGCCAGAACCAGCCGCGCACGGGGCGAACTTCCTTGAGATATTCACGGACTTCCCGGGGCTGCATGCGTCCGGCTCCCGCGCCGAGGCGATGCAGGAGATATCGGCACAATTCGGTCTCCATGAAAGCCGCGGGCTATCGGCGTCGCGCCATGAGTGCGTCGGTCCCGAAATTTGGGAAACCGGCGGCGCTACCAGTCCAGCGGCGTCTTCCAGGCGTGTTCGAGCTCTTTGAGCCGGATCGCGGCGATGGCCGGCTCGCCCCACGTTTCAAATTCCAGCATCGGCTCGCCGCCCGGCGACGTGAGGTCCGTCGTCGCCAGCAGGAGCGACGGCGTCTGCCGGGCAAGCTTCACGAATTCGTCGTGTCGCTCGTTGACCGCCTCCACGACATAGGCGGCCGGAAACGGATCGAAATAAAACGCGGCCGGCGAGTCGTCCCATCCGCCGACAAGCAGCGGCGACCGGCTGACATCATTGCCTTCCTCGAGCCAGTCGCCCAGGCCGTGCACCCGGCAGGATCGCCCCGAAGCGATGCACATCTCGGCGACCGCCACCAGCAACCCGCCATCGCTGACATCGTGCACGGCGCAGACCAGTCCTTCGTGGATCATCCGGGCCACCGCCTCGTGCGTCCCGAGGGCCGTGTCGAGATCAAACGGCGGGCGCAGCTCCGACCCGCGGTCCGCCCAGCGCGTCGGCTGTCCCACGAGATAAAGCTGTCCCGCGGGCTGTTTCAAATCCGCCGTGACGCAGCGGCGCACATCGTCGATCAGAGAGAGCGCCGATACGAGCAGCGTGAAAGGAATGGCGATCCGACCGTCGGAGACCGCCCCGGCGCCTCCCTCCGCCGCGCCGACGCGCCGGGCGGCGGCGCGGACGACTTCCACGTCGGCCGGGTCAAGTGCGAACTCGTTGTTGAGCGAGTCCTTGCCGCTGATGAACGGAAGTCCATAGGCCTTCGCCGTGTCGTAGCAGGCCTGGCAGGCGCGAACGAGCGCCCCGAGGTTGCGGGGGTTGTCCACGCGCGGCCAGCAGAAGTTGTCCAGGATCGCCGTCCGCGCCGGGTCGCCGCCAACCGCCACGACGTTGCGAAGTGCCTCATCAATGGCACAAACCGCCATCCAGTAGGGGTCGATGTCGCCCCGCTCGGGACACAGGCCGCAGCCGATCGCGACGGCGCGATCCGACGTCAGCCGGGGGCGGACCACGGCGGCGTCCGACGGACCGTCGCGCCGCCCCACCAGCGGCTTCACCACGCTGCCGGACTGCACCTCATGGTCGTACTGCCGGACGATCCAGTGCTTCGAGGCGTTCGACGGGTGGGCGAGGCGGTCCTTGAGCATCTGAACTAGATCCAGCACCGGCCGGCAAACCGCGCCGAGCGCGAAGCAACCCGTCAGGGCGTCCGTATCGCCGTTGCCGCCGCTCAGCCCCCCGGTCCGGTGGCCCCACGTGGCCAGCCGCTCGGTCCGGGGCACGCCCTCGTGAAGAAACCGAACGTCGAGATCGCCGACGATGTGACTCTGGTAGCGGACGATCAGCCGGCCGGTGTCGGTAAACCGCCCGATCGCCGTCGCCTCCACGCTTTCCGATGCGGCGAGGGCAAGCAGCGCGGACAGATTCTCCGGGGGGACGGCGAGCACCATCCGCTCCTGCGATTCGCTGATCCAGATCTCGTCGTAACGGAGCCCGGCGTACTTCAGGGGCACTTTTTCGAGGTCCACTTCGCCGCCCGTGTCGGCCGCCATCTCCCCCACCGCCGACGACAGGCCGCCCGCGCCGCAGTCCGTGATCGCCGAGAAAAGGCAGGTCCGCCCGCCGCGGCCGTCCGCATAGTCGCGCGCCGCAAGAACGGCATCGAGCACCTTCTTCTCTTCGATCGGGCAGCCGATCTGGACGGCATGCGCGAACTCGTCCTCGTGCGTATCGGTCAACTCCACGCTGCTGAAGGTCGCGCCGTGGATGCCGTCGCGCCCCGTGCGGCCGCCCATGACGACGATCACGTCGCCGGGACGGACCTTCTTCTCGATCCGGTCGCGCGGGATAAGCCCCACGCATCCGCAGAACACCAGCGGATTGCCCAGGTACCGCGCGTCGAAATGAACCGCCCCGTTGACGGTCGGGATGCCCATGCAGTTTCCGTAATCGCGCACGCCCGACACCACGCCCCTCAGCACCGTCTTCGGGTGAATCACGCCGCGCGGCACGGCGTCGACCGGCCATTCCGGTGGGGCCATGCAGAAGACATCTGTGCTCGCGACGGGCTTGGCCCCGAGGCCGCAGCCGAGGACGTCGCGGATGACGCCGCCGACGCCAGTGGCCGCGCCGCCGTACGGCTCGATGGCCGAGGGATGATTGTGGGTCTCAACCTTGAACGCCACCGCGCACGTATCGTCAAACGCAATGATTCCGGCGTTGTCCTTGAAAACTGAAAGGCACTCCGGTCCGCGGCCCGCGGCGATAAGCTCATCCGTAGCCCTGGCAATCGTGTCGCGCAGCAGGTTGGAGTATCTTGCCTCCGTGGAATTGTGTCGGCTGGCAACCCGCTTTCCGGACCGCCCCGCGCCGCCGCTTATGAGCGGCATGGCCGCGCCGCGGTAAATAATCGGGCTCTTGAGCGTCTTGTGGACACAGTGCTCCGACCACGTCTGGGCGAACGTCTCCAGCTCGAGATCGGTCGGCTCGCGCCCCAGCACGCGGAAATGGCCCTGAATCGCCTCCATCTCCTCCACCGACAGAAACAGGTGCCCGTCGCGGCTGAGCCGCGCAAGGGCCTCGCGGTCCAGCCCGGCCAGTGGCACCCGTCTGAGGGCGAATTCATACATCGGAGGCGCCGGCGGCGGCTCGATCGGCCGCGTGCCGACAAACACATCCTCGATGCAGTCGTTTCCGAGCAGCCTGGGAACTCGCTGAAGCTCCCTGTCCGTGGGGATGGGGTAAAGCTCGTACCGCCGCGCCGTTCGGACACTGATCGCTTCAATCCCCATGTCGTGAAGGGCCAGCCCTGTTGTCTGGGCCACGTTGTCCATCACCCCGGGCTTGAAGAAAACCTCCACGGCAAGCCCTTCCTCAGGCTCCCGCAGGACCTCACCGCGCCGCGCGATCGCACAGGTCTCGGCGACCGGGTCGGTCAGGAGTTCGACAGCAATGCGCCGCGCGGTTTGGACCTCCTCGGAAGCGGACTGATCGGGCAACTCAATAAGAAACAGGCGGGCTGTCCGAACGGTTTTTACGGAAGAAATGCCGAAGTCGCCGAGGGTCTGCAATACCTGCCGACCGGAGGAATCCGGCAGCCCAATTTTTGGGCTGACTAGGATTCGCCAGAGTCCCATAATGCACACCCTTCCGGGAATGCCCGGATAATACTAGCTCTAATATCCTGTCTTATATTGACTTAGGCGACTCAAGAACCTAGCCTCTATTGTCCGAAGCTTAAGGGCTGACCCAGCCATCGTCAATTACCACTTGTCGAGGGACAGGTCAGTGGCTAGGCTCTTAGCCTCCAGGGATGTGAGGGCCGACACGCGGTTCGGCAAGAACCGACCGCCTGACACTTCGGCCGGTGTTTTTGAAATGGACGGGCTCGATCGGCTCCTGCGCGGGGAGCCGTCGTAAGGGCACATTGGAGAATGGCCCCATGGCTCGTCGACGGACGACTGGCTGCCGGCATATTGAATCCGTGAATGCGGACCAGGACGGTGCGATTTCCCTGTCGCGCCAGCAGCCGGACATTCTGAGGAAATTCATGAGCACTACAAGCGGTTCGACCGGCCTGAACGGCGGCGGATACCTCGAATTCGAACGCCCCCTGGCCAAGATCGAAAGGCAGATTGAAGAGCTGGAAGGCACTCAGGCGGCAACCGGCCGAGACATGTCGGACATGATCCGAACCGTCCGGGCCGAACTTCTGACCGCCAAGCGAAAGCTCTACGCGGAACTCTCCGCGTGGGAGACGGTCCAGGTCGCCCGGCATCCCAAACGGCCGCTGACGCCCGACTACCTCAATATGATGGTTCGGGACTTCTGCGAGCTTCACGGCGACAAAAACTTCCGCGATGACCGAGCAATCATCACCGGATTCGGCCGGATCGGGCCGCACAAGTGCATGTTCGTCGGCCACAACAAGGGCAAGGACACCAAGGAGCGGCTGGAGAACTGTTTCGGCATGGCCCATCCCGAGGGGTATCGCAAGGCCCTGGCCAAAATGAAGCTGGCCGAGAAGTTCAATGTGCCGGTGGTGTGCCTGATCGACACGGCCGGCGCCTATCCGGGGATCGGCGCGGAAGAGCGGGGCATCGCCCATGCCATCGCCGTAAACCTGATGGAAATGGCACGACTGAAGGTGCCGGTCGTCTGCGTCGTGATCGGCGAGGGCGGATCGGGCGGCGCGCTGGGCATCGGCGTGGGCGACCGCGTGGCGATGTTCGAGCACGCGTACTACTCAGTCATCTCCCCGGAAGGCTGCGCGGCAATCCTCTGGAAATCCGCCGAACATGCGCAGACGGCCGCCAAGGCGCTGAAGTTCACCTCCAAAGAGCTGAAAAAGCTCAATCTCATCGACGACGTCATCAAGGAGCCGCTCGGCGGCGCGCACCGCGATCCGGCTACGGCCGCCGCGGCGCTCGAAAAATACGTCGTGGACACCCTGCGCGACCTCAAGCGCGTCAAGGTCGACACTCTGCTAAAGCGGCGCTACAAGCGACTCCGCGAGCTGGGCTCGTTTTTCACGGTGGAAGGCGCCCAGGCATCGCGCGCCGCGCTGAACAAGCCGCGTGCCAAGTCCCCGGCGAAGCGCGCCGCCCGAGTCGTCCCGGCGCCCGCCGCGCAAGGCGTCGCCGCGGTCGTCCACGCGTAACTTCGTCATCCAGTTAACGTACAACCGAAAGCCCGACGCGCGCAGACGCGAATCGGGCTTTTTTCATCGCCGCGCCGACTTATCCGCCTAGGGGGATGGTGCTGTCCGAAAGCTCGCCGGGCCCGGACGATGAGGAAAGCGACTGCGGCGAAAGCGGGGGCGGACCGGCCGGCGCCAGATCAACGCCGGTACGGCGAACGGACGCGAGTTCTTGTGCCCCATAGGTGACGCTTCCGCGACCGCGCCCGGGGGAAAGGAATTGAAACCGCCCGCGCACCGGCGATTCGCCCCACATGTCGAAAACGATCCAGAGCCGGCTCCGATTGTCGACGCGCCGGCCCGCGGCGATTTCGGTTGACGCCGACCCTGCGGCACTCGCGCCGGATGCGGATCCGAGAGCCGCCCACAATCCCATCGCGGTGCGGTTCGGGGCGCGGACTGTTGTTTCCCGCGCAACAGCGCTGACATCCGCCGGGCCTGCGCCCGGCATCTCGGAGACGTTGACAAGACTGCCCCACGCGGCCGCCTGAAGACACACGGCGCACGCGAAAGAGGCGAGATTGTTTCGGAGCTTTTTCACGGGCCACGCATCTTACCAGAAAAACACGCTCATGCCGACTCAACACATCGATTTTCTTGTTGAATCTGCCTTCTCGAAACGGAGCACAGCAAGACCGTTTGCGTCATGTTCGGCGGCGCGTGGTTGAGCGCGCCGGCGGTTCCGGTAAGCTTCAGTACGCGATGCCGCGATTACGGAGTGCGGCAATTCCGATCGCCGCCGAATGAGAAGACATCTACGCGAAAAGGTCTCGGGTGAATCCTCGATCCGGCAAATCCGCAAAGGTGCTCGTCGGCTTTTCGGTCGTCGCTCTTGCCGCGGTCGCGGCCGCGCTTTCACTGCGAAGCGGCAGAACTATACCCACACCGGAGCGCATCCCGCGGATCTGGGCCTCAACCGGGGCGGCCATCGCCGAGACCGATTCGCTCGCGGTTTGCGGCATGCCGGACGGCTCGGTCCGGCTCTTCGCCACATGCAAAAAGGGGCATCGCATCGACGTATTTGACGCCGCGACGGGAAAGTTCCTCAAGTCCTTCGGGACGCCCGGCAGCGGGCCGGGCCGGCTCAACCGCCCCAACGGCATCGTCGCCGTCCGATTTCCGCCCGCGCCGAATGCGCAGGCCGCCCGGCATGCGGTGATGGTCATCGAGCGCGACGGCGCGCGGGTACAGGCCTTCTGGGCCGACACGTTCGCGCCCGCCGGTTCCTTTGGTTCCGATCTGCTCGTGCGGCCTTATGGCGGCGCGGTGCATTACGGGCCGGAGGGCATCACCCTGTACGTCACCGACGCGAAGGCGCCGAACGACGAGTGCGTGCTGGAGTACCGGATCGATCGGAACGGCGAGCAGGTTACCGCGCGCTTCGTCCGGCGGATCGGCGACTCCGGCGGGGACGGCGTCGTGGAACTGCCCGAGTCCATCGCGGTGGACGCGAAGCTCGACCGACTGCTGATCTGCGACGAGGAGAACAACGACGTCAAGGTCTATACGCGCGCCGGTCAGTTCAACGGAACCGTCTTCGCGGTGGGGTTGATAGACGGCGACCCGGAGGGCATCGAGATCGTAGAGGGGCTGGGACGCGAAGGCGTGGTGATTCTGACCGGGCAGGAAGACGAAATCACCAACTGGTTCGTATTTGACCGGCGCGACTATGCACTGCTCGGAGCCTTTACAGGGCGCGACAAGATCGCGAACACCGACGGAATCTGCGTGCATCCCGCGCCGTTCGGTCCGTTCACGGGCGGGGCGCTCTTCGCCGTCAACGACGACGCGGACATCCACGCCTTCGATCTCGCCGACATCCAAAGGCTGCTCACCCGATGGAAGGGCGCCGCGGGAGCGGGCACGACTCAGCGCGCTGATTGACCTCGCAGGATCATGAGGGGGAAGCCGCCGTTCACGCTCATTAACATCAATGGATTACGACGGAAGCGCGAGCATTCGATTCCACAGCGATTGTGCCGTCCGGGCGGCCTGTCGGCGCACGCCGGCCTCGTTTGGCAGAATGGCCACACGCCCGCGCATCGCCCATACGCCGGCAATCAAGACGTCTCGTACGTGCCGCGAACCCATCGCAAAGATCAGGTGAGCGGGAATCGTATCCGCGGCGACGGGCGTGGCCGGAACATAGTCGGTGATTAGAACGTCGGCTGCCGCACCGGCATTCAGTACCCCCAGGGTGCGGCCGAGCAGCCGCCCGGCCGTGCGCGCCGCCTGCCCGAGCATGTCCACGATCTGGCGCGGCGAAAGGCCCGCCCGCGCGTCGCGCGATTTGTACCAGGCCGCGTGCGATTCGGAGAACATGTCGCCGCCGATGCCGTCGGTGCCGAGTTGAACGCCGCAGAGGCTTCCGACCGGCGCATACCCGACCTGGTTGTTCATGTTGGATCGCGGATTATGCGCCACCGCCCCGACAATCGACGACAGCTTCTGCGCGTCCGCGCCGGACAGGTGCGTGCAGTGCGCGAGGATCGATTCGCGGGCCACCGGTCCGCCCGCGTCCGTGATGCCGCTTCGCGCCAGTCGATCAACAAGGGCCGCGCCGTACCGGCCGCGGCATATCTGATCGTCGCAGGGATCCTCGGCGACGTGAATGTGCACGCCGGAGCGGTATTCGTCCGCCAGCTTCGCGCAGGCTGAAAGCGTTGCGTCGGACATCGTAAAGGCCGCGTGCGCCCCGACGAGGGCCGCGTGCGCTCCGTCGCGCGCCAGCGCGCATTTCTCAAGGTATCGCCGGTTCTCTTCCAGTCCCTCGAACGCGCCGCCCGCTCCGTTGCGATCCGTCGTTTCATAGCAAAGCACACTGCGAAGACCCACCGAGTCTATCCCGCGCGCCAGATCATCGAGACTTCCCGATATGTGGGACGGCGATGCGTGATGATCGATCAGGGTCGTCGTGCCGGCGTGGAGGGCGTCGAGCGCCCCGATCCGCCCTGACACTTCGATTGACTCCGCGTCGTGCGCGCGATCCAGCCGCCACCAGACTAGTTCCAGAATCTCACGAAAACTGGCAGGAACCCTTGGCGGCGGCGGCATCCCCGCGGCCAGCGCGCTGTACAGGTGTGTGTGCCCGTTCACCATGCCGGGCAGCACGACCGCCCCGTGGCAGTCGAGGACCTCGTCGCCCGGGCATTGCCGGACCGATGGCCCGACTTCGGCAATGAACTCACTCTCGATGCGGATTCCTCCGGTCTCGACGCGTTCCGCGGCGGGATCCACAAGCGTGGCGTTCGTCAGTGTGATGGCCATGGCACTGCCTTCGATTCAGGGGTCCGATCAGCTCGGATCGAGCAGTTCTTCCTCGATCAAATGCACGTACCTTTCCGCCAGGGCGTCGCTTACCGCCGGACGGCTGTACGAGAGTGTCATTGAAAGCGAGTTATCGATGCGCGAAAAGACCGGGTTCCAGGCGGGGGGCGTCGTGATCGGTCCGCCGAACCATGCCCGCGCGACGTCCAAACCCGCCATGCGCCGGGGAAACTGAGCGTGCGTCGCGAAATACGAAAACCCCGATGAATAGCGATTGTTCACGATTCCCCACCTGAAGATGTAGTCATAGGTCATGTGATGCAGGAGCGCGAGCTTCTCCAGGAGCGCCCACTGCGCGAGGTCTCCCTTTTCGGCGACAAAGCCGTCCAACTGCCGCGCGATGGACTCCGCGGCGGCGGCGCGATGGGAGGCTTCGCGTCGGGACACGCATAGCACCGCCGCGGCGAGGAAGTTCCCGGCGAACGGCCGCGCGGGGACGTGTCCGGCCGATACCGGTTCCGCGCCGACGCGCACCGGAAAGGTGATCCGAAACTCCCGCGCCGCCACGCCGCGTTCCTCGAAGAGCCGGTACAGCGCTCGAATAACCGATGCCGCGGCATGCCGCGCGTGCAGCGCCGAACCCATGGGGGCATGCGCTCTTGCCTGCGCTCTTATTCGATCAAACGCCTGGGCTTTCCAGAGCCGCCGGCGCACGCCGAAACCCTCGAACGCGCGATCATTGGCCAGGAGGACTGAGCCGAGCGCGGACTTCCCTGCCTGACCCTGGCCCGTCGCCGCGCGCCGTGCCAGGCGCATCCGATCAACGAACGAAGCGCCGGCAAGCAGGTCGGGCGGCCGCGCCTCAACCGGCGATCGCACCGCCGCCGCGCCGGCCGCGCTTGACTCTTCCATCGCACGCGCCAGTTCCGCCAGCAACAGCTGCGATCCCTCCGCATCGGTGAAATAGTGCGGCCAGCGGAGAACCAGGCGGCTGCGCTTTTCGGGAAGGGCATACAACTCAAACCGCGCCTGCGGCCCCGTCGCCAGGTTCCATGCCTTCGTGTAGCGCGCCGCAAAAAGTTCGTCGAACTTTGCCTGGGCGTCCGGCGCTTCGGAGAGATCGTCGCACACCACGGCCTCCCGCGCCGCGCGTGCCGCGGCGCCGGGAACATCCGCCGGAAGTTCCCAGCAGGGGCGAAGGCGCGTAAGCGGCGTGGCGATCCGCGCGAGCGTGACAGGATGCCGCGAGAATAGATGCTCCGCGGCGTCGCGCAACCGTTGCGGCGAAAGCGCCCCCTCCACTTCGAGAATGGCAAATGGGAGATTTGCCGCGCCAAATGCCGCGTAGCCCGCTCGATGCTGAGCGTAGATGCAGTAGTCCCCCGCGCCCAGGGCGATGCGTGTCATCGCGGGGCTCCCGCCGACGCGGACCGCAGGGTCCGCGAGTCGGGCGACAAGGCGAGCGGGTGAAAGTGGACCGCACGTCCGGCCGGCGGCGCGTGGAGGATACGCAACTCAGCGACGCGACCGCCGGCATCGAGGCGGGTCACGCGCGCCGCCATGTGCCGCAACGCGAAAGTGTCACCAATTTGTCCCACCCAATCCGAACCGAGCGTCAGCTGGTGCAGCGGCGCGGCGAGCAGCGCCTGATCGCGCGAACGCATGACCAGCGTTTCCGGATCGAGCCGCGCGACCTCCGCGTCGTCTCCCGGCACTTTCAGAAACTGGACGCACACGTCGCGGCGACCCGTGAGAAACTCCAGACGGTCGCCGGCGCACATGACCTCGAAGACGGACCGGGCCTCATCCACGATCAAGGCGTCCCCGTCGGCCAGGGGCCCTGGAAGTTCCGCGACGATCTCCTTCAGCCGCCGGCACGCGGAAGCTTCGGTGTGGTTCATCACCCACACCGTCCCGGCAACGCAGACAACGCTGACGACGCCGTTCGCGGCGCAGAGCCAATGGCGAAGCGGCCCCGGCGCTGGCCGCTCCCCGCCGCGCCGCGACGGCACGACGATGCACGAAAGAATGTAGGCCCAGCCCACGGTGGACGTACAGAGTGTGCGCGTGCTGGGCGTCAGCGAACGAAGGCCGGGCACAATGAAAAGAGCCGCCCAGAGCGAGAAGAACAGAATGGCGGGCTCCGCACGAAGCGACCGTCGCGCCAGCACGAACGCGAGTCCGAGGATCGTCGTTCCCGCCGCCGCCACGGCCCAGACCTGCCCGCGTGAGGCGTTAAGCAGGATGTCGATGGGAAACCCGACCGTCCAGACCGCGGAGTAGATCATGAGCGCGAGCGGAAACTGCGAACTCAGCTGCGACTGACTGCCGTCGGCCCCTGAGAGTTCAAACGCCCACGGCCGCGACCACAAGTAGTAGCCGAGATACGCCGCGGTCATCAGCGTGATTGAAAGCGCTATGAGCCCGGCCGCCCGCCGCTCGCGCCGCCGCGCCGCCGGTCGACGCAGAATCAGCTCATTCAGCAACAGAACGCCGGCCAGAGCCACCGCCACTTCCTTGGCCAGCAGCGCAAATGCGCACGCGAATACGGCAAGGATCGGATAGCGCCGGAGGGGCCTGCGCCGCGCCGCCCAGTACGCGCCGGCGGCGATGCTCACCCCGATGACCACGAGCAAATCCTGGCGGTTGCACATCCAGGTCACCGGCGGCGCGATCGTCTGCGAAATCCCGAAGAAAAGGGTCGCCGCGCCGGCGCGCATACCGTCCCCCCCGGTCGCCTGAATGAAAAGCCAGTGAACGCCGCACAGCGCAGCGGCCAGAACCAGCAGGCTCATGAGCCGGTAGCCGAACGGGTTTCGTCCGAAGAGCAGCACATCGAGAAAAAAAAGGCCCTCCGAGACGGGCCGGAAAAAGTCCAGCCGCCCGCTGGGCGGCAGCCACCACGGGATTGTGCCACGGTCGCGAAGGGAGTTCCATTCTTCGTCGGAAGTGGCGAAGCGATAAAGCCCGAGCGCGTCGGACTCGCCGTGCAGGTACTTTTCCGCCTTGAGAATCAGCACCAGGTCGTCGCTTATAAAGGGACCGCCCAGCGTCCCGACATACAGGAGCAACGGCGCGCCGAGCCAGAACACCTTCCGCGGCGCGGCGACACGTATCCAGTCGAAGAGAAACTCAAAAGAAAACACCGGCCGGAATTATCACCCAACGAGGAGTTGTTTCAACAAGTACGTGCCCCTCGCCCGCCGCGTGAAACGTCGCCCGCGACGACGCGCGAGAGGTGCCAGGCCCGTTACATGACGGCCGCGATCGCCCCGGCGAATCGAGTCTCCCTTGCCCGCGCGGCCACCGGGCGGCGAAAGCGTTCAAAACCTCTCGCCGAAGAAGGCGTCAGTAAGAAGTTCCCCTCCACGTGATCGGGTCCTTTCGGTGCAGCCGAATCGCCGCGCGGATGCACACCCAGATGAGCATGGCGCTTCCCAGCGGATGGAGCAGCGCGTACTTCCCGTGCGTATCCGCTGTGCGATAAATGACCAGCGCCAGGGCCGTCGAAACGAAAAGATGAAACGCCGCCGCGCCCATCCAGTATTCCCGCAGCGGCACGTCAATGCCCGCCTGGCCCAGCGCCGGAAACAGCACGAGCACGCCCAGGGGCAGCAGCGACACGAACTGAAGCGCGTTGATCGTCACGAGCAGCCGCGGGATCGTCTTGATCCCCCCGATGAACGTCCGTGTGATGCCCCGGATCGTCGCCGTGAGCGTCCCGTAGTGCCGCTGGGTAAAAAGGTCGGGCGTCATGAGGAACGAGACTTTCTGCCCGGCGCGCTTGGCGATGCGCACAAGCTCGCTGTCCTCGTCGTAGGTCCGGATGACGCAGCCGTGCCCGCCGATCGCCTCGTAGGAAGATCGCCGCGCCACCATCAGCGCGCTGCCCACCGCGTCGGGCCATTTTGGATCGCTCACCTTGCGCGGGTCGTACCAGGCAAAGGTCACCGCCCCGAGGAGCGGAACAAGCAGCCGCTCCCAGAACTTGAAGATCTGCGGCTTGCCCATGACCGCGACCCAGTCGGCCGCGTTCGACGAAAGGTGATGCACCAGGGATTTCATGCAGGCCGGCGCGAGGTGAAGATCGCTGTCGACGAACGCCACGTATTCGCTCGTTAGCAGCCCGCGCACCTCGTGAACCGCGTGCGGCTTGCCGTACAGCCCGTCGGGAAGCGCGGAGATGTTCACGAGCTGGATTTCGGGATGCCCGGCCCGCATCACCTCGACCTGCGCCGCCGTGCCGTCGGTCGATCGGTCATTGACGACGATGATCCGCTTGTGCGGATAATCCTGCGCGAGGATCGACTCGAGACATTTCCGGATGTGACCCTCTTCATCCTTCACCGGCACGACGATATCGAGCGTTGGCCAGCTTGCCATCTGCACCCGCTCAAGCCTCGGGCTGCCCTGCACCCGGAGCATGCGAAGTGTCTGCACGAGGGCGACGCACAGCGAGAGAATCCCCCCCGCATAGGCCACAAGTAGAACGATATTCAAGATCGCGAAGTCCATGCGTTTGAACAGATCACCCGCGGCCGCGCCGGATGGCTCGCCGCCTTATCCCTGCCTGATGCGCCTGCTCGGATGGCAGGCGCCGCTTGTACGCGCGCGGCCGAGCCGCCGCTGCGCCAGTGTGCATCTCCAATTGGCTGACACGCACCGCTGAACTCCCGCAGCCTGGCCGCCATTCCGGCTGCAAGCAACATCCACCCGGCGGGCACACGTCCCGCACTTCCCGGCCAGGCCGCCGGTGGCCATTGACCCAGACCTGCGCGACCAAAACAGCACGGCCGCATCGCCTGCGCGACATTCCAGCGACCGGGGGCATGACCGATCGATCCCCGTCTGCCGGGCATGCATATTCCGCGGCGTTGCCGCCTGATGAGACGCGATATTCAGGCTAGTCCGTCCGCAAAAAGGTGTCAAACCAGCGGACCGACGGGCAAAGTCGGGCTGCGCAAGTGCATGCCGCCGCGAAGGCTGAGCGAATCCGTCGCGGCCGCAGGTTTGACAGCCCGGGGGCAAAGGGATGTAATAGCCCGACTGCGGCAAGACCGCCGCCCGGGGCGTAGCTCAGCCTGGTCTAGAGCGTCTGCATGGGGTGCAGAAGGTCGCTAGTTCGAATCTAGTCGCCCCGAGTTTGACTCGAAATCAACCCTTCGATGAGCACGTCGAAGGGCTTATTCACTTCATAGCAGAGAGTTGCGCCGTCGAGCGTGAAGTTCGAAAACACGATTTCGAGCAGTTGACGTTTTGCGGCGTAATCGGCCGAAAGCCATTTCTCGACAAGGGCTTGCGAAAGTTCGAAAACCCTGATCGCCAATTCAGCCTGTTCGCCGCGGTCTCGGTTCGCAGCTTCGACGCGGAGTGATGCGGCCGCGATCTTGTCGCGGAGTTCCGTGGACTTGCGGGCGAAGGTGTCGGCGTCGACTTCGTCGAGCAGGCGGAGGTTGAGCAACCGGTCCTGTTGCTGTTGAAGCAGCGTTATCTCGCGCTGCGACACGTCGGATTGCGTGGATGCCTCGGCTCGTTCTCGCTTCGACCATTCGCGCAGGGCGTTCGAGAACCAGTCGCGGACGGTGTCGGGCTGCTTGATCGAGCGGAAGACGGCGAGGACCTGCTCGTCCAGCTTCGCCTCGTTGAGGCGAATCTGCGGATGCCCGGGCGCGAGCTTGTACATCGTGCAGCGGTAATAGACGTATTGCTTGCCGGTCGAGGGCTTGACCACTTGCTCGCCCGTGATGAGGTTGCCGCAGTGGCCGCAGCGGATGAGGCCGCCGGCGTAGGTCAGCTCGTGCGAGCGGTAGGTCTTGCCGCCGAGCAGGACCTGCACGCGGTCCCAGGTCGCCCGATCGACGAGCGGCTTGTGCTTGCCGGGATACCACTGCCCGCCGTATTCGACTTCGCCCAGGTAGCACCGGTCACGGAGGATCGCGTACACCGAGCTTCGCGGGAAGCGGGGAGAAGAGGGGCGGTATGTCAGCACTTCATCAGCAAGCCGGGCGATGAGCTGATCGATGGTCAGCGGCTCGTAGGCGTAGAGGTGAAAGATTCGCCGAACGGTTTCGGCGCGTGACGGATCGACTTCGATGACGCCGCGGCCGTCCTTGCGGACGTTCCTGTAGCCGTAGGGGGCGGCGCCGACGAACCAGCCTTCCTGGACGCGACGTTGATGCCCCTCGCGGACATCGACCGATTGCTGCTCCGTGTAAAACGAAGCCATGTTCGCCAACGTGCGCCGCATCATGCGGCCGGCGGGATTGTTGTCGGTCGGCTGCGAGACGGAGACGAAGGCAAGGCCGTGCTCGCTTTCCAGCCGTTCCAGTTCGACGTAATCGAACAGATTGCGGACGGCGCGATCGACCTTGTAGAACAGCAGCGCGTCGAGCTGCTCGGCGTTTTTCTTGGCGAAGGCGATCAGTTCCTTGAACGTCTTGCGTTCATCCCGCTTGCTCGCGGTCTCGGCGATGCGGAACAGGCGGACGATTTCGCCGTCGGTCGAAGCGGCATAGCGTTTAAGCGCGTCCTCCTGCACCGCCAGCGAGAAGCCCTCGCGTTCCTGCTCCCGGCTTGATACCCGCGCCAACGCAACGTACCGCTTCATGACTCATCCCCGCGACAAGACCTCGAACAAACGACCGACGTTGGTGAGGATTCTAACGGCGTCGTCTACGGTCATCGAGTCGCGGTAGAAGGGCTGCCACGTCGCCAGCGTCTCGCGGATCAACGCCGGAGTGATCCAGGCCGGCGCGCTCTCCGGCACCGTGATGCCATCATGCAACGGCCTGCGGCGGGATCGGGTTTCGGGGTTGGCGGGACGCATGGCGACAAATCCGAGCATGAACAGGGGAGGGCAGGCGAGGCGAGGGCAGGGACCGAACGCATGTCGGCGACCGGCACATCGCGGTCGTTCGTCAGTTCGAGGAACCTCCGTTTGGTGGTACGGCCGTCCATGGCGAGCCGCAGCCATTCGATGGCACCATCCGATCCTTGAGCCGCCGGTACGCCGCGTTGACCTCCTTGAAGCGAGTGACGGCGAGATCGACCAGGTGCGGGGGGACGTGCTGGCCGCCGAAACGATCCGGATGGTATTTCATGCAGCAATCGCGGTAGGCGGCCTTGACCGATTCCCATGAAGCGTCCCGGCCCAATGCCAGCGTGGCGAGATCTGCGTCGCAAGCGGCTGCTTCGGTCTCGCTTCTTGCGCGCTCTGCCTCGCGCTCCGCCACTTTCTCAGCAGCCGACATCAGAGAGGCGACGGTCCTATCGCACTCGTCCTTGAGGTGTCCGAGGCAAAACTCCCGCAGTCGTGGCGACACTCGCACGAAGGACGCCACGTCAAACTTCAGGCATACGACGGTCTCGTCTTCGGTATCCCCGACATAACAACATGCCGAGGCGAAAACGGGCACTTCGGACCAGCCGACCTTGCGCGCCGCGGGCAGCCGCGTGATGTTCCAGTCCCCGCGCCAGTAAATGGCGCCGTACTCCTCGTTCTGATCCTTGAGGACATCGTAACCCCCGTGATAGAGGATTCTCCCGATGCCGGCCAGCGCGACCGGGAGCGACACCGGCACCAAAGTCGCCGCCTTCCATTCCAAGGCGTCGCGTTTGGCGCAAAGCCGTTGGTACCATTTGCGAACTGCGCGGCAGCCCCATATTGCCGTGAACAATGGTACGACGGCAAACGTCAACAGCACCAAGAACATCGCCAGAAGATCAGCCATGCGACACACACACACTGTTCAGCAATTGGCTGACATCACTTGCCGAATACCCGCCGGATGAGATCGAGCGCCGTCTTCTGAGCATCGGGGTTGTTAACGAAGAATCGCCCGACCGGGATGATGACGTACTTGAACAGCAGATAGTAGAAACCCACCACCATCACGAAATAAACGAATCCCAGTATCTGTTCCATGTTTCACTCCTTGTCCATTTGCGGCGGCTCGGGCTCGCGCCCGCCGCCCTGCGCCACCAATTCCAACCGCTCCTGGAGAATCGACTTGGGCTCCTCGTCGTGGTCGCGGTCGGCCGCGCGCCGGGCCTCCGCCACCTCTCCGGGCGTCCGCGTGCCGTAGAGGCCGTATTGTGCCGGTTGCGCCACGTTGCTCTCGTTGAAAAACGCCCCGCGCAGCTCGGCGAGGCCCTGCCGCCACATGGCTTCCGCGTGGCCGGCGCCGATCTTGGGTTTTACGTCGTCCTGGTTTCGTCTCATGAATGACTCCTCGCGTTGAATGGATTACTCGCCGCGCAGGTCGCGGAACTGATCGACGATGTCCTTCTGGTCGATCGCCGCGTCGTGCATGTCGAGCACGCGGCGATGTTCGTAGCCGACGCTGAGATTGACGGTGAGGGAGTGGGCCAGTCCGGCGACCAGCAAGAACGCGCCGAGTGGTTCACTCACCGAAAGCGTGAGCGCGCCGATAACCAGCACGATCAATGGTTCGATCGCCAGCTTGACCGTCCGCTCGCCCATCCGGCCGAAGAGCCGCATGGCTCGCGGATACCCGGAGTAGTAGGTATGGACGCGCGGCCCGCCGCGCCGGCGTGCCAGCAGCCCCCGGATACGTATGAATAGGCACATGCCGAGATACGCGACTAGGAACAGGTACAGCGGCGTTACGTCGTGTTCCGGCCAGAACAGCGTGCAGAACGGGACGATCAGCAGCACTGCGGCGGCTTGGATGCCCAGGTAGCGCTCGCCGATCGTGGCCGGTTTGTGGAGGAAGACCTCGACCGACGCCGACATGGCGCTGGCGATGAACACGATCCAGCCGAGGAACGCCCGGGACTGTGACAGACCGCCCTGTTGCTGCTGATCCTGAAACATCGCTTTGCTTCCTTGTCGTCTTCTTGCTCGCTGCGCGCACCGCCCCCGCGGACGGTCGCTGCCGTCTTCCTTCGATTCCTGGAATCAATGCACCATCAATGTCGCTGCCGGAATGTCACGGGCAGCCAGGTGCGGCCTGAGCCGCGGAATACTCTCCCATTCTGAAACACGATGCCGTCCACTTCCCAGCCGTGCGCCGGCCCCCCGGTGCGGAGCCGCGTGAACGCCGCCGGCTGGACTTCGTATTCGTAGCTCTCGGAGAACCCCGCGCTCGTGTGTCCGACCGGACCGAATACCGGCAGGCCGAGCATGGCGTTCATGTTGTCTTCCGGCGAGTAGGTGTTGTTGCCGTTGGCGAACAGTTGCTTCGAGCGGCCGATCAGGCTGGCTGACCACTCCGGCGTCTTGTCCGTACAAGCGTGAAAGACCTTTGTGTTCAGGCATTGAAACAACGAGTGCGCCTCGTTCTGACCCTTGTCGCCGCCGCCCAGCGCAGCGTAGAAGTTTGTGGTGCTCTGTGACAGGTACACGGTCGCACACCGTGCCGAGCGACACGTGCTTTGAAACTGAAAGTCATACGAGGTCGTGAACAGTTGCGCCTCGTCAGCCCAGAGAAACACGGGCCGCGGATTGGCCGCCGCGTCACGGCGCTCGATGCTGCGCATGAACGAATATTTCCACAGCACCTGGGCGAACTGCCCGACTTCCGCGTACTCTTTCACCGGCAGGTCGATAAGGATGATCTTTCCCTCTTCAACGGCCTTGGGCGTCACATTGGTGTCTTTGCAGAACAACTCGCGCAGTACGCCGCGATTCAAAACGTCGGCCATCGACGTAAAGGTCGCCATGACGACGCTGCGCGTCTTGTCGCTCAGGTTCGGCCACTCCAGCAGGAAGAAGTCGGCGACGATGCCGAAGTCATGCTTCTGCCGCTCGGACTTTTCGCGCCGGTCCGCTTCCTTGAGGCAGTGGAAGCAGAATGACCGCTCCTGCCATCCTTTATCGTTGATCTGCGCCGACGAGGTCGGCGCCGAAAGACACAGCCGCACTAGGTCCGGCACCGACACGCGGCCTGTGGCCAAGGCCAACAGATCGACCAGGTTGCGCATCAGTTGTCGATTGGTTCGACGCCAGAAGCTTTCGTCGCCGCGTCCGCCTTCCGTGCCCGAGTTGCGTTCCACGACTTCGAGCACGTTAGCAAACAGGTTGACGATGCTCTCGGTATGACCGGCGCCGTCACCGGTGCGATTGAGTTCGAAGTCGAGAAAATTGAAGCGCAGGTCGGCCCGTTCACTTGGCGCAAAGACCAGAAGATCATCAAGACGGCCGGCTTCCTGGCAATACCGCTCCCATAGCGCCCGCTCGTCGGCCTTGGCCGTCAACACCAGCCCGCCGAATCCGGCGGCAAGATACGAACGTGCGATCGCCGCACCGGAGCCGCTGGTCTTGCCCGATCCCGTCGCGCCGAGGATCAGCGTCCCTTCAACCGCGTCGCGGAGCATCCACGCGTCGTCGCGCGTCCAGCGCAGGAGCGGCGTGGACAGTTCCCACTTTGCGATTGGCGCTCGGCGCTTGCTCATTCTTCGCCAGAGTGACGTGAGCATGATTCGTCCTTTCGTTCCTGCATGATCTCGCCGTCGTGCGACTCGGAATTGCACAGGATGCGCTCCGCCGCGTCGCGTATAACGCTTCCGACGGCTCGGCAAGTCAGGCCGAGCAGGAGGTAGGTGCATGTCATTCCGTAAGGCAGTTCATTCACGGCGTTTCTCCCGGTTCCGTCGGCGCAGCGCCTCCGCCAACCGGCTACCTCTTTGCTCGCCCGCCGAGCACTACTGACAACACGCCGACGACCATGTGCAGCATGGCCATCAGCACGACGCCGACAATTCTCAAGGCAATTGCCATGTTCATCTCCAACATCCTTGCGTATCACTCGGTCAACCCGCGCGAGGCGCGTTGAGATCATCGTGATCGTCCGGTCGTCGGATTCCCGAATGCGCTTCGCTGCATTCCGGCCGAAAGAATCGTCGCGGCGCCCCGGCAGAAGAGCGCCGCGACGCGCCACCCATCAGCAGTCGGCGGAACCGCCGCCGGACAGGATGGCAAGCAGAACGGTCAATGCGACTCTCAGCGCTTTCATGGGAACGACTCCTTTCTGGCGAGCGCCTGCGCGGCCTCCGCCAGTTGCATGTCCTGCGCGAGCCCGCAGATACGCTTCAGCAGGTCTTGCAGGATTTCACTCAGGGTTTGCAGTGTGACGGTTGGTGTGCCGATCACGATTGAGCAGCCATCGCAAAGAGGAATCACGCAACGGTCGCCCTGGGCGAGGGAACGCCCGCGGGATGCCCTGCGCCCTTTTGACTTGCGGCTTCTGTTTCGCTCGGAAACACTCGATCGCGTCAGGTGACCGTTTGTCGCTTCGCTTATGAGGGCGGCTCTGATTTCCGCGTCCCCAGTGCGGGCAATGGCGTAGGCCGTGCTCATGCCCAGTGTGCCGGCGGCGATCTGTTCCTGGGCCTCGTCAGGCAATTCCAGCACGGCCAACAGCTTCGTCACGGTTGCCGGCGATATTCCGATTCGCTGCGCGACCTGCGAAGCCGTCCAGCCCGACTCCTGCATCAGCGCCTGGATCGCCTTGGCCCGCTCAACAGCCGTCAAATGCTCTTTCTGGCAATCGAGCACGAGTTGGTAGTGCAGTACCTCGGCGTCGCTGAGTTCGCGATCGTCAATAATGGCCGCTACTGTCTGCTCGCCTCGACGGATCAGGGCGTCGATTCGCCTTGCTCCGTCCAGAAGCCGCAACGTGTTACCGCGCCGGTAAAGATGGACGGGCGCCAACTGGCCGACTTCCGACGTGCTCCGCGCGAGCCCGACTTGACTTTCTTCGTTAAACGTCGTTCGCGGCTGTGGCGGGCGTTCAATCGACGCGATGAGCACATGCTGAATGGCCTTGTCTTCCATGAGAATGCTCCTTGATCCGGGATTCGGCTTACCGTCGGAATCGTGCTCACAAGCACAACTCCATGCGCTTGCCGCAGGTCTCACATCGCAGATTCACGGTGGCGACGCCGAAACGGCCGACGGTGCAACCGCAGGACCACTTCTTTTGTTTGGAATGCCCGCGCGGCCGGCGTTCGGGAATCGGCGACTCCGTCGCCGGGGCCTCGACCCCGAATTGCCCGAGCAGCGCCTTGAAGGGTCCGCCCGCGGCATAGCCGGTGAGACCGGTCGGCCCGATCAACAACCCGAGTTGCGCCGCTTTCTCGCGGAGTTCCCTGTTGTGGTGATTTTTCTTGCTCGGACTGCCGTGCGCCTGCTGCCAGCCGTGCAACAGTTCATGGAGCAGGGTGCCGAGGATTTCCCACAAGGGGCGCTTCCCGTCCAGGTATCGGGCGTTCAGAGTGATTTCGCCGCGAAGGCCCAGACCGTTATGCCCCATGCGGAACTGGCCGTACCGCGTGCAGGGAAGTGGGTCGATGCCGATAACGACTTCGGGAATGTCGAGATTAAACTCCGCGACAAACCGATCCGCCCACGTCTGAAGCAGTTCGATCATCGACTGGCCGTGCCAGGGCTCGGCACGTTGATGTTCTGCGAGATTATCGTAGATTCGCTGACTCAACTTGGTGTCTCCTAGCGGGTCGTTTTCGGGGCACATCCTTCTCAGATGCGCTTACTTGACCGCCTCCGCCGGACACCTTAAGTATTGTCAGCGATTGACCTTAATGATGGTCTGAAGTGTGGTAATGTTTGTCGCGAAGTGTGGCTTTGTCCCCCAGGCCGTGTTCTAAACCCTTCCCTTAATATACTCTTGACCAGCCATAGTCGCTCTGTACTGCCGCCACTTACCCGCCTTGCCGCGTGTTCGCACTTCGATTAACCCGCGCCTCAAGAGCTCTTGAATCTTCTCCTGGGCATCTTCTCGGCGACGATCGTAGTCTGCGTGTCCAAACCAATCGAACTTTGACCGCCATGCATGTTCCGGACTTCGCCGTTCACTCTCTCGAATACGCACCAGTGCCTCAAGAAGACACTCTGCGTCGACCGAGATTTCTTCGCCTAATCCCGTCTCAAGTCCTATTCCCGAGCCTGATCCCACGCGAACCCACTCATCCGCACCAATCAGTGGCTCTCCAATGATGCTCCGCAATTCGCCGTCAATGAGCGCACGAATTCGCCTAGCCTCCTGCTCGGGACATCCTGATATCGCAACGAACACTTCCGTACCATCGGGAGTGTTCCTGGCTGTATCATTGCGTCCGATCACCATTCGCACGGTGGCTTCCATATTTGGAGCAATCGCCACCGTGATCTCGTCGCGCCAAATGGCTGCTTGGTCACGTGACGCCTGCCGGTGCAAGCGTCCCACCAATCGGCAGAATGCACTCTCAGAAAGCCAACGGAATCTTCGTCGCCACACGTAGTCACCGCGAGGAGCGTCACGAGCCGCTCGAGCGTCCAGGTGATCCGGAACCAGGTATTCGACCCTGCCGCTCTGGTGCCTCGCCTCAAACATGAGCTCACACGCCAGCATCACTCTAATGATCCGCTGCCGATCCACCCTAGTGAATTCGCATCGCTCCCACAATGTGTGCCCAGTGGCATTCGTCGAGTGCTCCGGCAGGACCGTCTCAATCTGCTTTGGGCTAAGCAGACCACGCACACTTAGGTCTCGCCCTTTAGTCATAACGCGATACAACGGTACTCGTAGCCACTCGGGATTAAACAGGAGGCCCTTCAACTCATCAGTTTCGCTCACATCGGTCCGTAGCCCGGCGTAATAGACTATCCCGAGGCTGTGCGCAATTCTTAAGGCGGCCAGGATGTGGCCATCATCTAATCCGCCATCCCGACAACGCTCCTGAAACGTGCTAAGTTCGAGGTATGGCATTTCGGAACTCTGATTGCGTCGCAGCCCCTCGCGTTCAAGCCACCCAATGGCACTAGAAAACAACGGGGAGTACCTGTTCAGAACTCCGGGTATATACCCCATTGACTCGATGAGGCGTCGCTCAAGCGTCTCAATCGCCGTCCAATGTCGAGTGCGAATAGCCTCATCTACACCTGCGTGAACGGCATCTGACCATCCGATGCCGTCATGCACTTCTAACAGGGTATCCGTAGGCAGCCCAACTGAGGCGCGAAGTTCGTCAGCAGAAAGTGCTTCAAGTTGACGAGGAATGGTCTCGTCTCGGCGCGCATCGTACAAGTCACACTTACACACGACGACAAATATTGGACACTGCGGCGAGGCTTCGTTCTTGATCAGGTGGAGCCAGTAATCCAAGCGGTTCTCGTCGCGAGTGCGTGTGGCATCGCATACAATCACAAAAACGCATCGGCGATCGGAAAGAAAGAGCCGGTGTGTGCTATGCATTTCTCGTTGGCCCGCAAAATCCAAGACGCGAGCGATGAGCGCCTCCTCCTCGAACAACAGCGGCATGCGCACTGTCCATGTGTAAGAATCAAAGCCGATCGTGCGTGGTGGGTTCGGTACGAAGTAATCGGTGTGCTTGTCAAAAAGCCGACGGCGAAGATGACTCTTCCCTACACCCCCCTGGCCGACGATAAGCACGCTGGCGAAGTTCAAGATTCTGCGTGAGTCCAAGAGAGTCGCTGCATACATTATCCAATGCTCTTTGTCGTGGTATTCCGATATCAGCTCCGGAACTTCACGCAGTGGATTGTGCCGAATGTAGATTGTCTTTAATGACTCTCGCCAAGGGGGTCCGAGTACTGCCGGCAGGAGATGGGCGAAGCCCAAATCGGTTATTCCGCAGCGAGCGAGTTCGAGGTGCTGTAGCTGCGCGAGACGCGGCGCGTAGTACGCAAGAACCGACGCGCCGTCATCACCTAACGGATTACGGTTGAGCGAAAGTGCAATTAGTTGCTCAAGAAGCGAGGCACGTTGAAGCCAGTTGGATAACGAGTCAGCAGTAATGGCGTTATCGTCCAGGTCGATCGCCGTGAGTGCAGTTAGTGTATCGTGGAGGTGAATCAATGCTTTCAGGCCATCGTCACCAAGTTCGCAGTCGGCAAGCGACAGCCGCTGGATTGGTCCAATGTGCGCGAAGAGTGTTCGAAGGTGATTCACTTCAAGATGACCAAGACTGTGCCCGTTGAGCAATAGGTGTGTGACCGCCTGAAAGCTGCCCGGCTTACAGGTGCGGATCAACCATCGAATGTCCGGCGCACGGAGCCGGAAGCCCAGCGCATCGTGAGACAAGTCGAGAATTGGGCTCGCACGATCCTGTGCTTCGCTAAGCGCCAAGCTCAACATCTTTCTCTGAGAAGTATTCATGCGGCTGCCACTGGCGCTCAGCGCGAGTAGATGCGTAGGGCACGCAATTCGGCTTGCTCCAATCGACAAAGCGTGATACGTCGTAAACATAGAATCGAACGACTCGAATGTAGGTACCCGTGCTTCCGGACAATGCCAGTATCGCAATTCTGACAAAGCTCAATGAACTTGCCGAGAGACATGGTCTCCACCCTTGTGAATTCGTCGCATCGTTGGAGACGACGCGAGCAGGCGTATCTGTACTCTGCTTTGACTCGCCTCCCGAGAATGAACAGGCGGCGGAGCGATTCGCTCGCATGTTGGAGCATTTGGGCGTGGAGGAGGACAGTCTTCAATGTAATGGCACGGACGCTCAAATCTACGACCGTATCATTGCCGCCCTAAAGCGCGCCCCAGCGATGCGACCTCATCGATCATAGTCGAAGCCAGCCATAACTCACATCCGCACGTGCGAGCCGCGATGTGAAGTGGTCACGGCCACAAGCCTTGCAATGCATGTTGCTACGATACAACGCATTGGTCGATGCCGATGATCCACAACGACGGCGCCATTAATCCTTCTTTAACTCATCCATGGTATACTCGATTGTGGTAGACAAAAGGTGTTATACACCCCGAGTTAACGGGCAGGGGGCGCGTTAACGGTTCGGCAACCCTTCACGGCACGGAGGTCGCTTGAGTGACCACGACATCATTCCACATCCCGACCGGGCGCTTTCGGCGTCGCTCGAATCGACCGAGCCGCCGGCGATCGTCGCCCAGGCCAGCGTCAACGCCCGGTTCGCTTACGCCGAATTCTTCGGCGACTCGCTGAACAACGATTATACCCGCAAGGCGTACCGGTTCGCGGTGCATCGGTTCCTGCTGTGGTGCGAGGACCAGGGCTTCGAGCTGGCCCGCATTCCGCCGGGCAGCGTCGGCCACTACATCCGCACGCTGACGACGACTGAGGGCAAGCCGGCCTCGAAGCCGACCTGCAAGCTGCACCTGGCCGCGATCCGCAAGTTCTTCGACGTGATGGTCCAGCGGCACGCCATCGTGCTCAACCCGGCGGCGGCGGTGCGCGGACCGAAGGTGAGCAACGTCACCGGCAAGACGCCGGCGACCGATCCCGCTAGCGCCGGTTCGCTGTTGAGGTCGATCGACGTGAGCAACGTCGTCGGATTACGCGACCGGGCGATTCTCGCCATCATGATGTACACCGCCGCCCGCGTCGGCGCGGTCGCCAAGCTGCGCCGCCGCGACTTCTACACCGACGGCCGCCAGTGGTACCTGCGCTTCGATGAGAAAGGCGGCCGCCAGCGCGACATTCCTTGCCGGCACGACTTGCAGGGCTACATCCACGAATACATCGACGCCGTCGGCGACTCGCTCGATGCCGACGAGCCCCTGTTCCGCTCGGCCCGCGGTCGCACGGGACAACTCGCCACCTGGGCGTGCCAGTCCAAGGACATTCACCGCATGGTCAAGCGGCGGTTGGCAGCTGCGGGCCTTCCGACGATCCTCACCTGCCATTCCTTCCGCGCCACCACGGCCACCGACCTCCTCGACCAGGGCGTCCCCTTGGAGGATGTACAGGAGCTGCTCGGCCACGCCGATCCGCGCACGACCCGGCTCTACGACCGCCGCGACCGCAAGGTGACGCGGAATATCGTTGAGAGGATTTCGATCAAGGTGGAAGGCAGTTCCAATCCGACACAGTCGTAATGGGGCTTGTCATCGTCGCCCGGCGGCGCTATCAATGCGTGCCTCATCTCTCATCTACTACTACAACTTCAAGAGGACGCCACATGACCCAGCCCAGCCCGCTACACGTCGCCAACACCGCCCAGCAGATGGCCCGCATGGCTCCGAAGAACGACGCCGTCGTATTCAACCGTGTGGCGATGATATGCATGGGGGTGATGGCCGCGGCAGCGGTCGTGCAGATGCTTCAGCCGTTGTTGCGGGAGATCAATCGCAAGCGCGAAAAAGAGCATAACGGCCGAGGTCGATGATGGCCTATAGGCACCTGAAACCTGTTATTGCCCAGGTCAGGTCGTTGGCGCCGAATAGCACGCCGATTCCGACACAGACCATGATTGCCATTCCCCACGATACCTTGCCAAGCGTCGCTCCGACCCCCAACGCAACGATTGCAAGGGTCGCCAACCCGCGGCCTATGTCGTCGTGAATGAGCCACCAGACACTGCACAGTATGTCGCCAATCGACTGCGCATTCGCTGGTTCGCCGAACAACACGCACGTGACCAGCACCGTGACGATCAAGCATGGTCCCTCATGCCGCACCCCAGCCTGGTCCTTGAACTGCCTAAGCCATCGGTGATGCACCCGAATCCGCGATAAATCCCCACTCTTTCGGCCGATGCGGCATCGTATTGTCAACGTCATTCTCCCTACGCGATCCAGACGAACAGAATCGCGGCCCCGCACACTAACCACATGATTGCGAGAATCCGCCGACTCGGCGCTTGTTGTTGATGCGTGCCCTGACTCATGGAAGGCTCCTCTCAAGTATCCTGACATACTGTGCTTAAGAAATAGTTAACGCCGCCCGACGCGATTGAGCCCGCAAGCAGATGAGAACGATGGCCGACAAGAACCACGGTCGAGGCACTGTTCAGGATGGCGAAGGCCGCCAGCTGTCCCCTGATTCCGCTCCAGATGGCCGATCGCTCGACGCCATGTGGCGGGTACAATGTTCCCTGCCATGGATAGCAGCGACGCCCAGGCCGAGCGGTTGATCTTTGATGAGTCCCTTCCCGCCGAGGAACGGGCAAGGCTGCTTCTGCCCCTCGTCTATCAACAGCTTCGGGCCTGCGCCCAGGAGCAGCTTCGGGCCGAGCGTCCGGGTCACACGCTCAGCGCAACGGCACTCGTCCACGAGGCGTGGCTCAAACTGGCCGGCCCACGCGAGGTGCCGTGGCAAAGCTGCGCGCATTTCCTCGATGCCGCCGTCAAAGCCATGAAGCAGATTCTGCAGGACTATGGCAAGGCTCGTAGGCGCGTGAAGCGCGGAGGCGGCCGCGCCCGCTTGGACCTCGATGCGGCAGTGACGATTTCAGCCTGCGACGACGAGAATCCCTGGGATTCTGATGCCCTGGACCAGGCGATTCGTCGCTTAGGGGAAAAGGACCCGCGTGCTGCAAGAATCGTCGAGTGGCGATTCTATACCGGGTTGACCAACGCCCAGGCCGCCCAGGCACTCGGGGTTTCTGAGGGAACCGTTAAGAATGACTGGAAGCACGCCCGAGCATGGCTTGCAGATCAACTCAATGGCCGGTTGTGAAGCCTTCGGAAGACGAGGATGACCGACACGCGCTACGAACGAAGGAAGGCCCTGTTCCTGGCCGTCAGCGAACTCAACGACTCCGAGCGGCAAGCGTTTCTTGATCGCGAGTGCGCCGGCGATGACGACCTTCGGCGCGAAGTTGAAGCGCTCCTGAAGGCTCCGGCCCCGGACCGACTCAAACCGGGTGGAGCTTTGGAAATCGTCGGAGTTTCATCCGACGATTCCATCGTGAGCCATTCCCCCGGAGCGAACATTGGCAATTATCGGCTGCTCGAACGAATCGGCGATGGTGCGTTCGGTGAGGTGTGGGTGGCCGAGCAGGAGAATCCGATCCGGCCTCGGGTCGCCCTCAAGATTCTCAAAGCCGGGATGGATACGCGCGAGGTGCTGGCGCGATTCGAGGCCGAACGCCGCGCCTTGGCAAAAATGAACCATCCAAACGTGGCCAAGGTACTAGACGCCGGAGCCACGCCCCAGGGACGTCCCTACTTCGTGATGGAATACGTGCCGGGCGTACCGATCACCGAGTATTGCGACACGTCGCGCTTGAGCATCCGGCAGCGGCTTGAACTGTTCGTCGAGGTCTGTCGAGGAGTGCAGCATGCGCACCAGCGCGGGATCATTCACCGCGACCTGAAACCGCATAACATCCTTGTGACGATCCACGGCGGCCGGGCCGAACCGAAGGTCATCGACTTTGGAGTCGCGAAGGCCGCGCTGGGCGATGAGGACGAGGAAACGTTCAAGACCGAAGCAGGCCGTGGCATCGGCACCCCGGAATACATGTCGCCCGAGCAGACCGGAAAGGTCGAGTCGGATACCGATGTACGAACGGACGTATATTCGCTCGGCGTGGTGCTCTACGAACTCCTGACGGGTACCTTGCCGTTGGACTTTCGCTCCATGCGCCGGGCGAGGTTCGACAAGATCGCCGAGATGATTTGCGAGTCCGATCCTCCCACGCCCAGCACGCGGCTCTCGACCCTTGCGAGCGCCTCCGTCACTCGTACGAACGGGGCCGAACCGGAGACGCTATCCGCCTCGCGCGGTTGCACGCTTCATGCGTTGGTTCGCAGTCTTAAGGGTGATCTCGACTGGATCGTCGCCAGGACGCTCGAAAAGGACCGCAGACGCCGTTACGAATCCGTAGCAGCACTGGCCGAGGACATTCGTCGGCACTTAGATCACCAACCTGTGATCGCCGCGCCTCCCAGCACGGCATATCGATTCCATAAGCTTGTGCGCAGGCACCGGAACGCAGTGGCCGCCGGCGGCTTTGCAATCGTCGTGTTGCTCCTGGCGACTGTGATCTCGATCTACTTCGCGTACCGCGAGCGACTGCAATCGCAGTTGGCCCATGAAGCACGGGTCCAAGAATCAGCCCATCGACGGGAGGCAGAAGCGGCGCGCGACCGCGCCCTTGCGATCAAGCGATTCTTGATCGAGGCACTGCAATCTCACGATCCGCACGCGCCGGGCGGGCGCACGGACATGCTTGTCAGCGAAGCAATGCATCGTGCCATCGACCTGCTTGACGAAGGGCATCTGAAGGAGCAGCCCCGGGTTGTCACCGAACTGTTGAACTCGATTTCGACTATTCTCTTGAATTTGGGCAAGCCAAGCGAGGCAGAGCAAGTTGCGCGACAAGCCCTTCAGTGGTACGAAACGAATCATCATGATGACGAATCAGACAAAGCCGAGTGCCAAGGAAACTTGGGATTCTGCCTTATAAGCCTCGGGCGACCTGATGACGCCTTGGAGCAGTTTGAAGCAGCACTGAAAATCAAGCGCCGAGCGCATTCCCAGCACGACCTTGTTACCGTGAAACTGCTGAACGGAATCGGCTTCGCGTTCGAAGACTTAGGGCGACCTGCCGAGGCGTTGCCTTATCATGAGGCTGCTTTGGAGTCGTGCTCAACTCTGACCATCGGCGACCATAATGAACTTGCGGCTTGCATTGGTAATCTCGCCTCCTGTCTCAGTTCGCTCGGACGCCCGGAGGACGCGCTTCCGAGGTACCAGGAAGCACTGGACATGTGCCGCCGGATCTTCGACGGCGATCATCCCGACGTGGCGACGGGACTGAACAACGTGGCCCATTGCCTGAAGGCCATGGGACGAAACCCCGAGGCAGAAATGCGATATCGCGAGTCCCTCGCCATGCGCGAGCGACTTTGGCCGAAGGACCATCCCGACGTTGCGGAGTCCCTCGGAAATCTTGCCGACTGTCTCTTCAATCAAGGGCAGCTTCACGAAGCGCTGCCCTTGTACGAGCGTTGCGTATCCATGCTTGAGAACATCTATGGCCCCGACCATCCTCGTGCTGCGACAGCCAGGTTCGGCATGTCAGCGTGTCTTGCGGCGTTGGGCCGCAAGCCAGAGGCTGCTGAGCAACTTCGTACGGTCATTCGAATCCGCCGCCAGATTCTGCCGCTCGTGCATCCCGATACGGCAGTAGCGGAAATGAGCCTCGGCGGCCTGTTGATTCAGATTGGCGAATTTGAGCAAGCCGAAGCCCTCTTGCTCGACGTGGAGAACCGACTGCGCGACCGTGATGATGTTCCACGCTTTACGCGAAGGTGCAGTCTCACCGTGCTCATCAAACTCTACGATACTCTCGACCGCGCAGCCCCGAACAGCGGGCACGACGCGAAAGCGGCTGTGTGGAAGGGAAGGTTGGCCGAATTCGACGCCGACACGACCGCTCCCTCAAACAGCCCGACTTCAGACAAGCCATAGGCCGGCGTCGGACCGCTTCTACACGTCAACGGCGGAGCTTGGCATCGCTGCGCCGGCATCCACTCCCCCCCATCAGGGTTTTGCAGAATTCGTTGTCTTGTTCCCGCTTAAACGTCGCTTAGGGAGGCGGGCCCGGGTTTCGACCCGTTCTCGCAGGGCCGGTGCCGTGCGAGCCCCCCCGACAAAGTGCCCCCGCATAGAACGCGTCGGGCAGACAGTTACGCGAGGAGATTGCCATGCCTAATCGGCCGCAGAAACACTATCGCGCGATCGTCGCGCCGTTCGCGATGCTGTGCGCTTTCGCAACCACTGCACCTGCCTTCGCCCAATGCGAGGCTGCGTGGCAGCGCGGCTTTTCGCTGCCCGGTGTTAGTGCCGGCGCCAGCGGAATTCCCAATGTTTATGCCATGACGCATTGGGATCCTGATGGAGCCGGACCGCAAGCTCCCGTTGTCGTCGTCGCCGGCGACTTCAACATCGCTGAGACGCCGGGTGCCATTAACATCGCCATGTGGGATGGAATCGCATGGAGCCCTCTCGGCGACGGCCTGGGAGGATCCTTCAGCAAGGTGCTCGCCGTAGCGGTTTTGCCGGACAACACTCTAGTTGCTGGAGGCACCTTTACAACATCGGGAGCAACGCCTCTTGTCAACATCGCGCAATGGAACGGAAGCGGATGGATGGCAATGGGCACAGGAATCACCGGCGGGTTTACACCGGCAGTGAACGCATTCGCAGTCCTTTCCAACGGGGACCTCATCGTCGGCGGCTCTTTCACGACCGCGGGCGGCATGGCATCCAACAACCTCGCCCGATGGAGCGCCGGAACTTGGAGCTCCTTTGCCGGCGGCACGAACGGGCCGGTTAGCGTACTGAGGGTCTTGTCAGGCGGGAATGTCGTTGCAGGCGGCAACTTCACAATGGCCGGCGCGACGGCAGCCACGCGAATCGCCGCTTGGAACGGCTCGTCCTGGCAGACATTTGGTAGCGGAATGACCGGCACGAACTTTCCATCCGTGAATTCACTCCTCGAACTACCTAACGGCCACCTTGTTGCAGGGGGACAATTCACGACGGCTGGCGGAAACAGCGCTCGAAGTATCGCAAGGTGGACTGGCACTTCCTGGCAAGCTTACGGAACTGGCTTGAGCTTCGGGGCTGGCGGCGCCGTTTACGCGCTCGCGCTGATGCCTGGCGGCAATCTCCTGGCAGGCGGGGTTTTCGTGGAGGGCGGCGGATATCTCTCATACTGGAACGGGTTTGATTGGCAGGAAACTGGATTTCAGGGTACCGGTCCCGGAGGTCTGGCAACTGTCTATTCGCTGCTGGCGATGCCCGACAATCGGTTCATCGTGGGCGGCAGATTCACGACGGCCGGCGGGCTTGGCGTCAATGCAATAGCCGGCTGGGATCAGACTGAGTGGTCGCCACTCGGTCTCGGCGCTGATGGCCAAGTCCTGGCAATGACGCGGACGGACTCGGGCGAAGTCATCGCGGCAGGAACGATGCTTCGTGCAGGAGGCGTTCTGGCGAACAAAATCGCCAGATGGGACGGCACACGGTGGCACAGTCTTGGCAGCGGACTGGGAATCACGTCCTCACCCGGCGCTTATGCGGTCGCGGTACTCCCAAATGGTTCGATCGTCGCGGGCGGCGATTTCACGATCATCGGGTCTGGGGCTCCTGGAGAGCGAATAGCGCTTTGGAACGGAAGTGCATGGCAGCAGCTTGGCAGCGGCATGAACGACGCCGTGCGAGCCCTCACGATTGACACCGGCGGCAACATTGTCGCGGGCGGAAGCTTTACGACAGCTGGCGGAAGCGCAGCCAGTCGCATCGCGCGATGGGCAGGAGGAAGTTGGATGCCTCTCGGAGTTGGTCTCGGCAACACCGCATTCGCCTTGGTAACGCTTCCTAACGGCGACATCGTCGCGGGTGGGGGCTTTTCGACGGCGGGAGGAATGCCTGCGACCGGCATCGCGAGATGGACCAATTCTTCATGGCAGCCGATTGGAACTGGAATGAACGGAGCGGTGTACGCGCTCGCGGTGATGCCGAACGGCGATATTGTCGCAGGCGGCGCATTTTCAATCGCCGGGGGCGTCTCGGCGAACAACGTTGCGCGATGGAACGGAACCTCTTGGAGCGCACTGGGCGGAGGCCTTGATAATACCGTTACCGCAATCGCAGCATGCACCAACGGCGACATTCTCGTGGGAGGAGACTTTTCCTTTGCCGGCGTTACACCCGCCAACCGGGTAGCTCGCTGGAATGGAAGTTCTTGGGTGCCCTTGGACCTCGGCGTGAACAACCGTGTGAACGCAATCGTCGCACTCTCCAACTCAGATGCGTTTGTCGCGGGCTCGTTTACGAGCGTTTCCGATTTCGCGTCGTCCTATGTCGCCTACTGGGCCGCCCCCGCGGACTCCGGCAGCGGCGACGGCAACGGCGATGGATTCTTCGACGGTGCCGATATTCAGGGCTTGGTCGGAACCTTGATCGGCAGCAACCCTCCGACAATCAATGAGTGCGCCTACGACATGAACGGTGACGGGACCATAGACGAGTCGGATGTAACTACATTCACGGCTATGCTACTACAATAGACGCTCCAATCAGTCAATCGCGTCGATGACTGTGTCGCCGTCGGCGGCGGTCATGCTCTCGTGGGGATCGGCCTCGCGCACCCAGGCGACCTTGTGCCGAGTGATTCCCTCGAAGAGGCGGACGGCGGGGCGGACTTCGGCGTTGAGGTTGCGGCCCTTCAAGCGGATCTTCTGGCCGAGGACGTGCAGGGTGATGCCATCCGACGGGTCGTATTCGGCACGCTCCAGGTAGCAATAGCCGATGGCGGTGATGCTGCCGTCTTTCTTACGCAATTCCAGCATGATTGCGCGATCCCGAAGGCCGCGCAGGTGCGCGAACGCGCCGAGGTCGTCGGCGTTTTCGTTATCGATCATGGGAGCGCTTTCGGACGCGGCGCGTGCCTCCGCTAGGCTCTCAACCGTGCGGCCGGTGTAACGCTTCAAGATGCTCTCGGACATGACTTACACCCGCTCCCGTTCCGCCTCGGCAACGCGCGCTGTCTCCGGCTCACGCGGGCGCAGGCTTTCCAGTCGATGCAGCGTCGCCGCGCGCCGGCGGAGATTCCTCAAGAGAATTTGCCGTTCAGGCAACCCACCGCCGGCAACGAACTCGGTCGCCGACAGGCGCTCGTCGGAACGGTTGACCGCATCGAGCAGCGCGTCCTTGTCGTCCGTATAGACGGTGACGCCTTCCCTGCCCCGGCTGGCCGAGACGTAGAACTGTTCGCGCGAACTTGCGGGGAATGACTGCGACGACTGCCCGATGAGCACGCGATCGACTGTCTTCCCCTGGCTGGCATGACTGGTGACAACATACCCATGCGATAGGTGCCCGTAATCGCGGGCGATTTTCCAGTTGTTGGTGAGCACGATGTTGCCTTCGCCGTCGAACTTTTTCACCGTGAAAATCGCCCCGTTATTCAAGCGATGCCGGCCATCGAGCGTCTTGCCGTTACGGGTGATTCGCACCGCATCGCCCGGCGCCAGCGGCAGGATGCTCGGTCGGTACACCTGGTACTTGGCCGCTTCGCCCGTGGGCGCCGGTCCGTCGCCCAGCACGACGCGCTCGCCTTTCCTGATGCCCTTGGCGTTCTGGTGGAACACCAGCACGTCGCCGGCGTTGAGATTGACCGCGTCGGCCCGCTCGGCTTCGGTGAGGTTGGCGGCTTCGAGCGCAATGAAGCGGCGCTCGCCGTCGCCGAGCCTGCCCAGTTGCTTGAGCCGCCCACGAATCTCATCGGTGCACCATTCCCCTTCGAGATGGGTTGGACTTACCACCAGCGCCGTCTTGCCCTGTTCGACCGTCGCGACGTAATCCTCCGCCAGCGCCCTGTAGCGTTCGGTCTCCCCGACTTCCCTGATCCAGCCCAGCTTGTCCAGTTGCGCGAAGCCCTCGTCGATGCGGCCTTCGCTGAGCGCCTTCACTGCTTCCTTGTACGCGCCCTTCTGCCGTTTGATGTCGCGGATTTCGGCGGGAACGAGGCTGGCCTCGTCCTCGAGCAGCCGTAGCGCCGCACCGCGCTCGACGCTTCCATGCTGTCGCGCATCTCCTGACAGGATCACGCGGGCGTCGAGTTGCTTCGCCAGGTCGAACACTTGCGCCATTTGCCGCGTGCCCAGCAGTCCAGCCTCGTCAATCCAGATGACGTTGCTGGCGACCGCGCGTTGTAGGTCGGTATCGACCAGCAGCCGCGCCACGGTGTCGGCATCCTGAAAGCCCTCGCTTCGCAGCACGCCGCGGCTGGCATCCGCCGACGGGGCGAAGGTGAACACGCGCCGGCCCGCCGCTTCGATCGCTTCGACCGCCTCCTGCATCATCGTCGTCTTGCCGGTGCCGGCCGCGCCGCGCACGATAATGACCCGGTCCGGCGAGTCGACGACATGCAGCACGGCCCGTCGCTGCTCGTCGCTGAGCTTCTCGCGCTTGAACGTATGTTCGCCGGCGACGAGCCGCCGGCAGCTTCCCCTGCCCTCGCGCGCGAAGCAGATCATGCCGCGCTCTTCGTCGAGCACCGCTTTCGTCGTCGCCAGATTCCGTCCGTCGCGCCGGGCGATGACCAGCCCCTGCCCCTTGAGCTTGTTCTCGACGGTCGAAAGCGTGGCCGCGCCGACGGAACGCTTCAGCGCTTCCGTGACCAGCTTGCGTTCGGCAACCACCGAACTTCGCTCGAAGCAGTGCTCGACCGCCCGGTGTGCCGCCTCCGTGGCGATCCGGTCGTCTTCGGCAATGGCGTCGCCGCCGATGCTTTCGCGGACGTTCCGCAGTGCGTCCCACTCGTCCTGGTCGAGCCGCGACTTCCAGTTGTCCTGCAACTGGGCGAGCGTCATGTCCTTCTGCTTTTTCTCGCGTGTCTTCGCGCCAAGGTCGCCCTTGGCCTCCGCATCGGTGATGCCGCGCTCTCTCGCTTCCCTCTCAATCAGCGCCGTCCGCCGCGAGAACTTGTCGAGCGCCGACGGGGGCAGCCCGGAGAGCTCCCAGCCCTTCCTCGTTCGTTCGACATTGAGGCCCAGTTCCTCCAGCCGCCTGGCCAGCCGGGAATGGAACACCGCCTCGAAGAACGGCGCGTCGCGCTTGAGGTCGGCGAATTGCCCCGCTTTCCAGCGCTGCTCCGCATCGTCCCACGTGGCGTTGAACACGAAGCAGTGCGCGTGCAGATGCGGGTCCGGCACGCCCTCGACGGGCCGCGCCGTCGTGTGCACGAATTCGCCCCACACCATGTTGCCGGTCGTGCGGTCCTCGTTGCGACCTCCGCTGCGGACGCGCGTCTTCATCTCCGTTTCGATGTCCTGCATCGTCGCATCGACCGACTCGCGGAAGGCGTCGAGGATTCGCTCGTCCTGCGTCAGGCCGTAAAGCAGCGACACGCTCTTGGGCACGTGGAAGTTGAAGTCGTACCCGACGCGGCGCTCGCTTCGCCTTCGCGCTGTCAGCACGTCGCCGGTTGTGGGGTCGCGGTTGTCGCAGAGGGCATCCCAGTCTTCCCTGCGGACTTCGCCTTCGAGGCCGAGGCGCTTCGCGCCCTCGCCTTTCCACACGCCGGCCAGTTCCTGGCCTTCGGTGTAGTAGTCGGCCGTCGAGTAGTAGCTCTTCGCGCCGGCGGCGTTGCTGTTCAGTATGATGCGGAGCATGGGGTTATTCACCGGTGAGGATCATTGAGGACAAACGTACATACACAATTGTCCTCACGGTCTGCAAGTACCCCGATGGAACTTTGTGCAACTTGTTTCACGGTGGCACGAAGAAGACACGATCCGTCTCGCACCGCAACTGGCGATTGCGTTGTCGCCGTGCCCGCGCGGCGATGCGGTCAACTCACACTTCCAGCATCCAAGTCGCATAGCACCTTGGCGCCGGTGCAGCCGGCCCGCCGTGGACGGATTGCTTCGGCGTCTTACGGTCCCCTCTTCGCATCTTCGTGCCGTCCCGCCACACGCGGCCTTATCTGTGGCACTTACAGCCGCCGCCGGGCCGGTCAAGCAGAAAATCGTTTCCCCTTTCAGGGACCCACCATTTTCCGCTGTGACCGGTGCGCTGGCGCTTGGCTTCGCCCCCGGACTGTCGCGGCTTGTTTTGCAGTGCCATCAGGCCGCGATGGTCGCGGCCGGACACTTTCACAAGAGGAGACCAACAATGTCAGACGCCAAGAACAATCCGAAGACCACGTCGAAATCGCCGACGCACGTCGCCTACCAGGTGCGCGACCGCGAAGGCGGCAAGGCCGTGTGGACCCGCATCGGGGCCGCATGGGCGCACGCCGACGGCAACGGCTTCAACCTCCAGATCGAGGCCGTGCCGCTCGACGGACGCATCACCCTTCGCGTCATCACCGACAACAAGGAGTAATTGTTCCACCGGGGCGGGTTCTTGCAGCCCGCCCCCTTTTTTGAATGGAGTTTTCCCATGACACATTTCACCGTCGCCATCATCATCCCCGCCTGCGTCAACAACATCGCCGCCTACATCGGCCAGCAGATGGAGCCTTACGACGAGAACCGCCAGGTCGCGCCGTACGTCTGCTACACCCTGGAAAAGGCCGCCGAGGAGATCAAGGCCACTGCTCACCGGCTTCAACTCATCATCGAACGACGTGAAGCAGGCTACGACATCGACAAGTGCCGGCAGAATCTCGACGAACTCCGGCGCACGACGCCAGAGCAGCGATACCAGGAACGGCTACGCCAGTGCGAGACGTTCAATGACCGCGGCGAACCGGTCTCGACGTACAACCCGGACAGCAAATGGGACTGGTATGTCGTCGGCGGCCGCTGGGACGGCTGGATCAACGACCTTGAGTCAGGCGGTGAGCGCATCGACGACAACATCGCCACGACGCACGATGTGATCGCCCGCAACAAGATTCCCCATGCCATCATCACGCCGGACGGCCAATGGCACGAGCGCGGCAGCATGGGCTGGTGGGCCATCCTCTTGACCGAAAACGAGGACTGGGACGAGCACGCCCGCGCCATCCTCGCGCGACATCCCGATTGCCGCGTCGTCCTCCTTGACGCGCATATCTAGGAGGCGGCCATGAATCTTTCCGCAATCAATCCGTTTCTGGCGAAACGCCTCACGCAATCCAGCGCTGCGGCTCGGCGACAGGCACCTCGGCGCGTCGAGTACGCGAAACTCCCTCTCGCACCGGTGAACGCCAGCCCCGTCCCTCACCTGACGAGCCTGTATCACTTCAGCCGGGCCGGCGAGTACGGCGACCGTGGCTATCCCGGCAACTGCGGCGGGATGCTGATCCGCGACCTGCTGCGATTCTTCCAGCCGACGACCGTCCTGGACCCCATGACAGGCAGCGGCACCTGCCGCGACGTGTGCCTGGAACTCGGCATCCATTGCTGGTCGAGCGACCTGCACCAGGGCGAGGATGCCTGTGACGCGCGCTCGTTCCCTCGCGACCGGTTCCAATTCTGCTGGCTCCATCCGCCGTACTGGCGGCAGAAGCTGTACACGGATGATCCGCGCGACCTGTCGCGGACGCCGACGCTGGACGCTTTCCTAAATCGCTATCGGCAGCTCATCGCCAACTGCGCCGGGGCGCTCGCGCCCGGCGGCAAACTGGCCGTCCTCATGGGCGACTACTGCGACCGCGAGGCCGGGTTCGTGCCCCTCGTCTATCACACGAAACGGCTTGCCTTCGACGCAGGCTTGAGGCAGTGTTGCACCGACATCATCCGTTTCAGTCACGGGGCATCGAGCAGCCGCAAGGTGTACCGCTCGTCATTCATCCCCGGCCTGCATGACGTGTGCATGGTGTTCGAGACAGCCCACCTCTAATCGGGTCATCCATTCTTACGATGGTTTACCGCGTACCCTGAGCAGCAGGGTATTCGACGCGAACGGGTGAAATTCTGGCATGGTGCTTGCAATCTGGCCGGCCTCAAATCGATGGTGTGCGATTGAAGGGAACAACTCCCGCGGCACGGGATAGCGTGCATTGGGATTGTGGAACATCGAAAGTCCCTCCCCCCATGTCTCATGGCATTGCTCATCGACTTCGTACCGGAATACTTTTGGAAGCCAGGCGTTGCCGTCGTGATTGTAGCACGTACCGATTCGGATCATCGTGACCTCCGGATGCCGGAAACCCGCTTGCCTCCCCAACCGATTGAATTTCGAGATCGTACCACTGGCCGAAAAGAGGACTGCGCTGATATTCTCAGCATCCGGCTGAAAAAAGAATCCAGACGGGATGCGCTTGTCGCCCACCTGATGTGTGTCGATTTTCTGCGGCGTAATCACCATCTTGCCGTGTTCGTCGTAGTAGAAATCGTGATGTACTCCGTAGAGATAGTCCATAAGGCCAGTCGAAGTCCAAAGCATTGACTGGTCGTCATGAAAATCCGCAATCGCGAAGACAAGCGGCTTATCCTTCACGTGCTCTAGCTCCCAGTATTTCTTTTGGAGCTTTGAGTAGAGCGAACTCCCAAACTTGATCGGGATTTCATCGCGGTTGCGTTCCAGCATCTCCTCAACGGTTGGCTCTCGTGGTTCTTCGTCGAGCAAGAGCCTCCGCTTGTATACTGTTCGTCGGCCCACGATTACTGCTTCGACTGCGACCGCCTTACCGTATTTCCGAACGATAAAATCAGGCGACGGGTACTCCCGCTCAACGAACAGCTTTTCCTCGCCCAGGTAGGCGTTCAGGTACAATTCCCAAAGCCTTGCATCAAAGCCTTTAGTCTGGAACTCTTTGACGAATGTCCCGTCTATATCAACGAAATGCGGCATCATCTCGCTGATAATCGATCGTGCCGGTAGGAACGCTTCGTTTGTCGCCAAGTCATGAAAACAAGGATGCTGCTTCTCGTTTGGGACAACCGGAGAGAAGAGGTCGATAGGCTGTCGCTTGTCCCCCTGTGGATACACTTTCAGCCCTTGGCCAGTGTGCCATTTCATGCTTCGATGAAGCTGATCGCGCGCCTCGTCAATCGAAGGCACAGACACTTCCAAGTCGAAGCACCGATACCGACGCCCCTCGTCCCTCGCAAGCATGACCGAGACGAAATCGTTGTCGATGAGGTCTAGCAAGATGACGCCCAGGATCGTCTCATCTTCATTCGAATACCACTCAAGTTCCTTGCCGTAAAACTCAAGCCCAGCGCTGCGCGACGCGCTAACAAGCGCTGTAAACCGCTTTACGTCCAATTCACGGATTTCTATTGGTTTCTCCGTCACTTCGCGGTTACCCTCCCGCCCAACTTGGCGAATCGCATTGGCGAGCTGTCGCAGGTGATTCCTGACACACAAGCATAATTATAGCAACCCAGTCCATGCAGCCTTTCTGCAACGGCCGCGCCAGGCGTGACCGCGCCTGTCACGTTCCTTTGCCATTGAAATACAAGGAGAACCCTCCGGCTCAGTACCTTGCCGGCAGATAGGGTGCGGCGAAGGCGTGACCAGGCGCCTCGCCTCGCGGCCGGTCGCGTCGGGTCCCAGCCGCCGGTGAGAACCCGACGGCGACGGCCTTATACGGCAGGCGAAACCGGCGCGAGATTTCGATTTACACGCAGCGTGAAATGCGGCAGGTTCGTGGCCCCGTTCAACTACGAATGAATCGAGACCATGAAATCAGAGCGAAACGCCGCCCGCCAGGAACCGCCAGGCGAACAACTCCTGTTCGACTGGACGCAAATCGAGAATCGCGCGGCGAATCAGCCGGTTACGCCGCAAGCCGGCCAAGCGGCCGACGTGAGTCACGCAACTGAATTGGCCGCCGACCCCTGCCCTTCGACTCCAGGCGAATCGCACGACGGCGAGTCGCGACCGATGCAAGCCGCATCATCGCATGAAGCCGAGCCGATCGACGGCGACGGCTATCCGCCGAACCATCCGTGGCACTACCTCAGCGAAGGCGACCACGCGCCGCCGGTGCCGTTTTACGACATCCCGCCGGCCGAGAATTACGACGGCTCGGTGGAACGGGACCTGCCCAAGCCCGCCGCCAAGCGGATCATCAAGGCGCGGCAACTGCTGGAAGGCGAACGCCTCGGTCTGGAACAAACGCGACTTCACTACGAAGACGTGATCGAACGCGGCGCCGAGGCCCTCAGCCGCTACGACCGTGAGATCGCCTACGGCGGCAACGACGAGCTGGCCCGCGCCGGCACGCTGGCCCTTCTCTACAACCAGATCGCCTGGCGAAAGGGCCGCATCGGGTACCTGGAGCGATGCACATCGCCGCAGGCTGCGAGACTGCGATAGCCATTTATTGCTTCATGTTGAACTTGCCGTATTCCGACCGACCGCGCCGCGGCCTGTCTGACGGGCACGCTAAAGCCGTCGCCGACCCGGGCAAGCTGCCAAGGCCGCTTTCCGCACGCGGAAGCCTTCGGCCTTTCGCTTGACCCGGAATGCGACTTCGTCGCTTCGGCTTGCCGGCTTTGAAGCACGTGCCGTCAGGCCGCGATGGGCGCGGCCGTCATCCAGCAAACGGAGTTCAACATGACCAAAAAGAAGACACAGGCCGCTTCACACCACAGCGACGACCGGCCCCTGCTCGCCAAGTCAATCGACCGGTATCACGACTGCTACGGCGGCATCGGGGCGACGGTTTACGAGACCCGGTTCGCCAACGGAACTCGCCGCTACAGCGTCGTGTTTCGACGCGATGTTAGCGACCTCGCCCTGCAAGGCCCATTTCATTCGCTCGGTCAGGACGAACTTATGGACCTCGTCGCCGCTGCGTCAAACGCCTATCACCGCATCAATCATCTTCGGTTCCTCCGCAGGTGTGGAGACCTGCCCGATGTTCCTTTCGATCAACTGTCCGAGGCTGACGGCTGGGAACCTGCAATACCCGAGGAGTACTACGCTTCACAGATCGAGGAGTCATAGCCCGACCATATCGCGTCTTCACGGCGGGTGAACTACCCGATAAGCCTCTTCCCCGATCCGCCTCCGGCGAACAACCATTCGCATCCGGATGCTATTGAATTGTCGATTCCTGGTACATCCGACGCCGCTCGACGGCTTCGAGATTCGCCGTGCTTCCAGTAAGCCACCCGACTGATTTTCACCGTGAAAATGCACCAGTCAGTCATATGACTTGCAGCAACGAACGTGATGAACATTGATACCCTGATTTTGGGCAGACGTCTCCCCTATCACTGCTCGTGATAGGACTTTCACCGTGAAAGACCGCATTCATGCGGTCATTCCAGCAATGCAGAAGTCGGGATTGCTTTCTGTCGTTCCAGCCGTCTTGCTTGCCAGCAATCTGGAAGGCTGGCAAGCAAGATGACACTCCAGCGGCATGTCATGCAAGACATCATGCTCGCTGGAGGGACGGCGAGATTGCTTGAAGTCATGAAGGACGCGCCGACAGAAGGACGGAAAGACCGCATGACGGCGGGCATTCCTGACTGAATGAAATATCGCTTGCCTTCCATCCCGAAATCGTGCTAGCCATCTTGCATGATCATCGTCGTCGCAAATTCAAAGGGCGGAGTCGGCAAGTCAACCTTGGCCGTCCACCTCGCCGCTTGGCTGAGCGAGCAGGGGCACCGCGTCACGCTCGCCGATTGCGACACGCAGCAGTCATCCTCCGAATGGATACGCGAGTCGCGCCCGGACATCAAGGCGGTCCGTCTCGACAATCCCGACACCATCCTCAACGAGTTGCCAAGCCTGGCCCAGGAGGCGGACTTCGTCGTCGCTGACGGCCCGGGCAGCCAGACCGAGACCAGCCGAGCGCTTCTGCTCCGTGCCGACTTGGCCATTGTGCCGTGCAAGGCGTCGATGCTGGAGGTGAGGGCGCTGGCCAAGGCGACCGACGTGTTGCGACAGGCGCAGGACATCCGCGCCGGCATCCCGAAGGCGGTCATCGTACTCAGCATGGTCGGCAAGACCTACCGCCTCACCAAGGACATGAAGGACGCCGCGGCGGCGCTGTCGCTTCCGCTTGCGTCGAAGGCGTTGACGCTCCGGCAGATCTATGCCGACGCGCCGGGGCAGGGGGCCGTCGTGTGGACGATGGGCGCCCGCGCCCGCGAGGCGGCGGACGAGGTGGACAAACTGTTCCGTGAAATTCTGCCGGATGCAGTACGTAGCAAACAACCCGTCGAGCGCGTCAAGCGCGCGGCGGCAACGTAGAAGAGGAGGGCGCATGGCCGATCAGCGGCGATCATTGACCGAGGGACTCCAACAGCCACCGCCTGCCGACACCAAGGTCGAAAAGGCGTTCGTCTTCGGCAAGCCCGCGGCCGCACGTCCAAACGGCGCGGAGACGCCGGCCACGCAGGTGAACCGCGCCCAACTCAGCACGCGCATTCGCGACGACTACTTCAGGGCGCTGAAGCGCGCGTCGCTCGAACGCCAGATGGACGGCGTCGAACCAAGCACCATCGTCGAGATCATCGAAGAGGCGCTGGAACCGTGGCTGAAGTCGAACGGATACCTTCGGTGAGCGAGGCTCCCGAAGCCGCGACCCAAGACGAGCTCCCGCCGACGGGAACCCAACTGACGCCGACGCAGCAACGACTCCTTCACGCCGGCACCTGGATCAAGCTGATGCCGCCCGACCGGGCGGATTTCCTGCACACGGTCATGTGCCAGGTCGGACTGCCGCGGCGGCGCACCGACGCCAAGACCTTCGAGCGTCACAGCGGCCATGTCAGCGTCTTGCTCGAAGCCGGCAAGCTGTTCGACGGCAAGGATTTCGTCGAGCAACCGCTGCCTCATGGGACCATACCGAGGCTGGTCATGGTTCACGTCAGTTCAGAGGCCATCCGCACGCAGCAGCGCAGCATCGAGATCGGCGATTCCATGCGCCAGTTCCTGAACATGCTCGGCATGCAGACCAGCGGCGGACGAAGGGGCGGCTACACAGCCCTTCGCAAGCAGATGGAAGCGCTGGCGGCCTGCCGCCTCACCATCGGCATGCACGCCGAGGGCCGGGTCGTCACCGTGGACGCCAAGCCGATCAAGCGGTTCGAGGCATGGTTGCAGCATGACGGTTCGCAACGGACGTTGTGGCCGGGCGTACTGGAATTATCCGAGGACTTCTTCAACACGTTGGCCGAGCACGCCGTGCCGCTCGACTACCGGGCGCTGGCGGCGCTGCGGCATTCGTCGCTGGGGCTGGATGTGTACACGTGGCTCGCCCATCGGCTGTGCCGCGTGAACAATCCCAACGGCATAATGCTCAGTTGGGAGAACCTGCGCGACCAGTTCGGCCAGGAGTATCACACATCGAAGGATTTCAAGAAGGAGTTCCGCCAAGCGCTGCGGCAGGTTTGCGTCGTCTATCCCGACGCCCGCATCGAGGAGATCATCGGCGGATTGAAGCTTTACCCATCGCCGCCGCCGCTCCCGCCGACGACTATCAGCATGATGTTGCCTTCCGGCAACACCCCTGTGGATAACTCCGGTGATCCGAAAAGTTATCCACGCTGAATTGCCCCCCCTTGATGCGCTGAATCGCCCCCCCGTCCGAACCGGTCAATGCGCTGAATCACCCCCCCGTAAAACCTATAGTTCAAATACCTATAAACTTCCTATAGTTACGAAGCCGGGAACAGTGCGACGAAGCCGGCAAAGGCATCCAGAATAAGCATCCAGGCAATCACCAACCGGCGTTCATTCCGCATTAGAACGCCGTAGAGCAGGGGAAGGCCATCAAGACAGCCCGCGATACCTTCGGGCAGGAATGACACGCCAGTGACGCATTTATTCAGGGAGGGTCGAACAGCGAAGGCCGCTATTGTTTGCTTTCAATCACTCAACCGAGCAACTGATCGACAAACCCCTGGATGTCATCACCATTGACCTGGCAGTCGCCAGACAAATCGGCGGCCAAGATGCCGCAATCGGGATACTGAGCGGCGAATAAGCTCGGATCGGTGAGCGCCAGCACGAAGGCGGCAACATCGAGGCCGTCCGCGCTGCCGTCGCAGTTGACATCCCCCCTCACGCCGGGCGCTCCGGATGGGACAACGATGGCCACACTCGCCGACAGCGCGGGCGATATGGCCCAGGTCGGCGTGAACGCGCCGGTCCCGGCATCAAACCTTCCGACGTAGAGGTGGGCAGGCGAGCCGGGACTTCTCAGCGCGCCCCACAATTGCCCGTCGTGCATTTCCAGTCCGTTCTTGTTGAACTCGATGCCGGCCGGTCCGACCAGTTCCCAACTCAGCGGCGCCGGCAACTCGTCGAACCGGTACAGCGAACTCGACGCCGAGTCGGTGGCGTACCAGGTGGATTCGCCGTCGAAGGTCAGCCCGCCGATGTCGGTATCGCCGGGGGCTACGTCGATGCCGGGGGCGACGAGCTCGAACGTCACCGGGTTGAACTCGCGCAGGAATCCGCCGCCGCCGATGCCGTAGAGCTTGCCGTTGGCGAAGGCGACCGAGGTGACGTTGTGCGACCCCGGAAGCTGCCCGACCTCCGCCAGCGATGGCGTCCCGCAGGCCGCATTATCGACGCGCCAGAACTTGCCTCCGTCCCCGGCCCCGACAGCCAGCGCATCGCCGGCCACACAACCGGCGACCGCCACGCCCGGCGGCACCAGCGTCATGCCGACAATCTCGCCCGCCTGGTTGGGAAATGACTCGACGCCGCCGGTGCCCCCGCCGTTGAAGCGGTAGAGCGTCGTACCCCGGCTTACCAGGCACACCGGGTCGGCGTAACCGGTCGCCCCCGGTAGCAGCATGCTGAAGGCTGCTACGGCAACCGCAAGCCACCTATCCGCCGTCGCAATCCAGCCGAATCCTCCCGTCCGTTCCATTGGCGTACTCCCTTCACGGCCCGGGTGCCTGTCATGCGGCCGGACAGGCCCCGCCAGGGCCGATTTCGTATTCCAACTATAGTTGGCAGACCGCCCCAAATGCAAGCTGTAGCCTGCAAAATGTGCTAGGCGACGAAATACGTAAGGAACGGTTGAGGGCGAAACTGACCCAGGAGCAGCTCGCGGCCAGGGCCGGCGTGTCGCGCAACTACGTCAGCCTGCTGGAACTGAACGAGAAATCGCCGACGGTCAAGATGCTGTTCCGGCTCTGCGGGGTCCTCCGCGTCCGGCCGTCCTCCCTGGTCGCCCGCGTCGAGCCGCGCGAAAGCCGCTAGCCAGCAATACCCCTCTCCGACAGCCGCCATTCAACTCAATCGAGCTCAGGCCGTTTCACAGGCAGCCTGCGGGTTTCGTTGACAGGGGCAGGGCTGGGTGCTATCCGGGAATCAAATAGAATCCGCCCATTCAGCCGGGATAGCCCATGACCGAACCGACGATTGTTTGCCCAAGCTGCAAGACCGAGATCAAGCTGACCGAGTCGCTGGCGGCGCCGCTGATCGAATCCACGCGGAGGCAGTACGAACAGCGGATCGCCGAGAAGGACGCCGACATCCGCAAACGCGAGGCCGCCGTCAAGGAGCAGCAGGCCGCGCTGGCCAAGGCACAGGAATCCATTGACGAGCAGGTAACCGCCAAGCTGAAGACCGAACGCGCGACCATCGCGGCCGAGGAAGCAAAGAAAGCCAAGCTGGTGCTTTCGACCGACCTCGACCAGAAGGCGAGGGAACTGGCTGACCTCCAGGAAGTCATCAAGCAGAAGGACGCCAAGCTCACCGAGGCGCAGAAGGCCCAGGCCGAGTTGATCCGCAAGCAGCGCGAACTCGACGACGCCAAACGCGAAATGGACCTGACCATCGAGAAGCGTGTGCAGGAGTCGCTCAGCGCGACGCGCGAGCAGGCGAAGAAAGAGGCCGAGGAATCTCTCAAACTCAAGGTCGCGGAAAGGGAACAGACCATCGCCTCGATGCAGAAGCAGATCGAAGACCTGAAGCGACGGGCGGAGCAGGGGTCGCAGCAGTTACAGGGCGAGGTGCAGGAACTGGAACTCGAGGCCATGCTGCGCGAGAAGTTTCCGCACGACGCCATCGAGCCGGTCGCCAAGGGAGAGCACGGCGGCGACGCGCTCCAGCGCGTCGTCGGACCTATGGGGCAGTCGTGCGGGGCGATCCTCTGGGAATCGAAGCGCACAAAGAATTGGACCGACGGCTGGCTGGCCAAGCTTCGCGAGGACCAGCGCGCCGCCAAGGCCGAACTCGCCGTCATCGTCAGCCAGGCGTTGCCGAAGGACGTGGAATCGTTCGACCAAGTTGACGGCGTGTGGGTCACGTCGCATCGTTGCGCCATGCCGGTCGCCGTGGCGCTGCGTCAATCGCTCATCGAACTCGCCGCCGCCCGCAAGGCTGGCGAGGGGCAGCAGACCAAGATGGAACTTGTTTACCAGTACCTGACTGGTCCGCGATTCCGCCACCGCGTGCAGGCAATCGTCGAGAAGTTCAGCGATATGCAGGACGACCTCGACAAGGAGCGCAAGACAATGACGCGGCTTTGGGCCAAGCGTGAGGAACAGATACGCGGCGTCATTGAATCCACCGCTGGCATGTACGGCGACCTCCAGGGCATCGCGGGGAAGACGCTTCAGGAGATTGAGGGGCTTACGTTCCCTGCGCTACCGTTGTCGGAGCCTGCGCACGACGGATCGGGCCACACTTCGAGCGACGCCTAGGGTTCGAGCATGTCACACTCACCACGTGGATCGCTGTGGAATCGTTGGGACCTGCACTTTCATACTCCCAGTTCGTTTGACTACGACGACAAGAGCATCACCAACCAGCAGATTGTTGACTGCCTGGTCGAGGCGGGGATTCGCGCTGTCGCTGTCACGGATCACCACCAGATCGACGTGGCCCGCGTTCGCGATTTGCAACAGATCGGCGACGGCCGACTCACAGTGCTGCCGGGGATAGAGCTTCGCAGTGATCAGGGCGGAGAGCCGATCCACTACATCTGCATATTCTCTGAATCATGCGACCTGGACCATGTGTGGACGACGTTGCAGGGCAGTCTTGGCCTGACGCCAGCCGCCATCAGGGAGAAAGGAGGAGACGAGAAGATCTACGTGCCCATAGAGAATGCCGCGCGCGAAACCCGCGCCCTGGGTGGAATCGTCTCAATTCATGCGGGAGCCAAGAGCAACTCCATCGAGGGAATCAGCAACCGGGAGCAGTTCCAGCAGCGCATCAAGTACGACATCACGAAGGACCATGTGGATCTGATGGAGATTGGCCAGCTGAAGGATGTCGATCGGCACTATAACACTATCTTTCCGGCGACGGGGCTCAACAAACCGCTCGTGCTCTGCTCGGACAATCACCGCGTCACGGAATACACGGTCAAGGCACCGTTGTGGTTCCGCGCCGACCCGACCTTCCGCGGGCTGCTGATGGTGCTGCGTGAACCGAGGGATCGCGTGTACATCGGCGACCGCCCGCCGGAGATGGTCCGTGTCGAGCAGAATCCGACCAAATACGTCCGCGGCGTCTCCTTCCAGCGAAAGGACAGCGCCCCCGTCGACGCACGCTGGTTCAGCGGCACCGTCGAGTTCAATCCGGGCCTGGTCGCAATCGTCGGCAACAAGGGCAGCGGCAAGAGCGCCCTCGCGGACATGCTGGGGCTGCTGGGAGCCACGAAGAATGCATCCGCCTTTTCGTTCCTCAGCAGAGAGCGGTTCCGGCACCCGACCGGTGGACTTGCCAGCCATTTTGACGCCACGATTGGGTGGGAGTCCGGCGACAACGCCACCAAGTGCCTCGCCGATGCGATCAAACCGGAAGAGGTCGAGCGTCTCAAGTATCTCCCGCAGGACCATGTCGAGACCGTGTGCAATGAACTGGTCGGACTTGGCGAAGAGGGCTTCGAGCAGGAACTGAAGGGCGTCATCTTCTCGCATGTCCCGGAGGCCGAGCGACTCGGACATACGACGCTGGATGCTTTGGTCCGGTTCCAGACCGGTGAAAAGCAGAAACGGATCGATTCGCTCGTCAAGCAGCTGCGCGACATCAGCCGATCGCGGGCACTTCTGGAGTTGCAAGCAGATCCGACGACCAAACGCGAACTCGTCGAAAAGATCAACCGCCGCCAACTTGAGCTGGAGGCCCATGACAAGGGAAAGCCTGTCGCGGTTGCCGATCCAAACGCCGCAGTGGGCGCTCCTACACAGGACGCCACCGTGCTCAAGGACCTCGCCGAGGTCGAGGCGGCGAAGCAGAAACTGGATGAACAGATCAAAAACGCCGGCGATACGCTCCGCGAGGCCGAGCGACGACACGCGGTAGCAAAGCGCCTGCTGGAGAAGCTGGACAACTTCCAGAAGGACTACGAGGTATTCGTCGAATCGCTCGCGGAAGATGCCGCGGAACTCGGTCTCGCCGTGTCTGAACTGGTCTCCATTACGATCACCAGAACGGGCCCCACTGACGCGCGCGACAAGGCCGCTGCGTCCATCGCGGCAACCAAGCTGTCGCTTGATGCTACGGAGCCACCCGGGTTGCGCCGCCAGCTTGCCACGGCAGAGGCCCGGGTTTCTGAACTGCAATCCAAGCTGGACGCGCCCAATCGAGCGTACCAGGTCTATCTCAAGTCGCTTGCTGACTGGCAAACCAAGCGCGCCGAAATCGAGGGTAATGAGAAGACACCGGAGTCGCTCAAGGGACTCCAGGCCGGCCTCGCGGCGCTGGACCAGTTGCCGGAGCACATTGCCAAAGCCAAAGAAGAACAGACGGGAATCGCCTTGCAGATTCATGCGGAAAAAGTTGCTCAGGCGGCGGTGTATCGAAATCTGTACGGTTCCGTCCAGCAATTCATCGATTCCCACGCCCTCGCCAAGGACAAACTCAAACTCGAATTCCGCGCCGAGCTCACGAATGAGGACTTTGCGAACCGATTGCTTGCCCTTCTCTCTCTCAATCGGCGCGGCAGTTTCATGGGAATCGACGAAGGCCGCGCCAAGGCCGAGTCTCTCAGTCAGGCCGCCAACTGGGAGGACCCGGCATCTGTCAGACAGTTTCTGAGCGAGGTCGATACAGCGCTCCATACCGATCAGCGGCCCGACCAAGGCGGTGAAGTTCAGCTTCGCGACCAGCTCTCCAAAGGCAAGAAGCCGGAAGAGGTATTCGATCTGCTGTACGGCCTTGAGTACGTCAGGCCGCGATACATTCTCCGATGGGAAGGCAAGGACCTTTCAATGTTGTCGCCCGGCGAACGTGGAACGCTGTTGCTCGTGTTCTATCTGCTGATCGACAAAGGCGACATGCCGCTCGTGATTGACCAACCCGAGGGAAACCTCGACAACCACACTGTCGCAAAGGTCCTTGTCGAGTGTATCAAAGAGGCCCGGCGCCGCCGGCAGGTCTTCATCGTCACCCACAACCCCAATCTCGCCGTCGTGTGCGACGCCGACCAAGTTGTTCACGCCAGTATGGACAAGACCAACGGCAACGCGATCACCTACGCCACGGGAGCCCTTGAGAATCCGGATATGACTCAGTTCGTGACCGACGTGCTGGAAGGCACGCGCTGGGCGTTCAGTGTACGCGGAGCCAAGTACGAAGTTGGTGATTGACATCTCTCTTTCACTTGCCCTTCCTAGAATCTGTTGTGACGTTTTCTTATTGATTGTCTCTCGACAATATGGCATGTCATGGCGCTTCAATTTCGCTTCACGTCACCATGTCCTTCCAATCGTCACGATACCAGACTGAATACATTGCGTTCGTTACTCTAAACCGACTCGCAACGCCGACGGGTCGAGCCGTTTTCGTACGCACAGCCGTTGATGCGGGCAGGCATGAATCCACGATGCTCGCAGCGCTCTGACTATGCCCCGTCGGCCGCGCTCTCATTATCAAACACCATTGCTGTTTTCGCTCGACGGAGACGGCACGGCGGTCGCCCTTGCGGACCCGCCGCAACGGGAAGGAGGCCCCGATGCCCTACAAGACGATCATGCTCGAGCTGCTGCAAGCGAATCCGAAGCTGCACGAGGTGCTCCGCCGCGGTCGGATGCTGCTGCCGGCGACGGAGTCGCTGGCGGCAGCGCTGAAGGCGCGGCACGAGGCTCTGAAGGAGCAGCTCTCCGCGACCCGGGCCGGCATCGACCCGAGTCAGATCGGGAGCGCGGCGATGGAGATCGCGGTCACGGAGATGGAGCGTCGTTTGCAGGCCGCGTTTCCGCCGGACGGGCAGGGGGAACTTTCAACGGACGCCGCGATGGCGTTCGTCCGCAGTCTCACGTCGAACGCCTGAAATGGTCGCGCGGCCCGACGCTGTGGGATGCGCCTGCCGAACCGCCCGCCGAGGACGAAACGGAGCATTCCGACAACGGCAAGCAATCCAAGCCCAAAGTCAGTTATTCGACTGAATCAGACGAACAGCCGAAATCCGAGCAGCCCGCAACCCGTGATGACACGACGCCGGCCCCCGTCATCCCGTTCGCAAGCGGCGAGAAGGAGAAGGCCCGCGACATCCTCGCCGCCATCCGCACGCTGAAACAGATCGAACAGGAGAAGCGCCCGGCAACCGGCGAGGAAAAACAAGCCCTCGCCCGGTTTCCCGGCTTCGGCCCCGTGGCCCTGTCAATCTTCCCCGACCCGGTGACGGGGCGCTACAAGGACGCCGGCTGGCAGGTGCTGGGCGAGGAACTGCAATCGCTGCTGTCGCCGGCCGAGTACGACAGCGCCAAGCGCACCACCTTCAACGCCTTCTACACGTCGCCGACCGTCATCGGCGCCATCCACGACGCCATCGGGCGATTAGGCGTTCCCGAAGATGCCGTCATATTGGAGCCCGGCTGCGGCAGCGGCAACTTCATGAGCCAGGGCGGCGGACGCCACTGTTTCATCGGCGTCGAACTCGATTCCATTTCCGGCCGCATCGCCCAAGCGCTGCATCCCGAGCACGTCATCCGCATAGAGAATTTCCGCGACACCAAGTTGCCGGAGAATCGCATCGGCGCCGTCGTCGGCAACGTGCCCTTCGCCGACATCAAGCTCGACTATGACGGCAGGCGGCTGTCGCTGCACGATTATTTCCTCGCCAAGTCGGTCGATGCGCTGAGGCCCGGCGGCATCATGGCGATGGTCACGTCGCATTTCACGCTGGACAAGCAGAACGCCGCCATCCGCGAGTATCTCGCCTCCAAAGCCGATTTCGTCGGCGCGATCCGCCTGCCGTCCGACGCCTTCAAGCGCGAAGGCACCGCCGTCGTCACCGACATCCTGTTCCTGCGTAAGCGCGCCGCCGGGGAGCCGGAGCACCACGCCGACCCCGAATGGCTCGGCGTCGCCCCGCTGGAGATTGAAGGCGTCGAAATCCCGATCAACCGCTACTTCCTCAATCACCCGGAGATGGTGCTGGGTGATTGGTCGCGCAAGGACACACTCTACGGCGACGGGTACAGCGTCCGCGGCAGCGGCGACCTTGCCGCGAAACTGAAAGGCGCCATTCAACGATTACCGGAGTCTTCGCCGGTGCAGGTTGGGCAGGGGACGGAAGAACACGCCCCGGCACTTACGCCGCCGCCACAAGAAAAGCACGTCGGGGAGGGCAGCTTCTTTGTAACGGACAACCAGGTCATCAATCAGCTCGTGAACGGGCAGGCGGCGCCGGTCGAGTACGGCGGCACGACACTCAAGGCCAACGGCACGCTGACCGGCAAGAGGCTGGCGGCCCTGATCGGCCTGCGCGACGCTGCCCGGCGCGTATTGCAATCGCAGAACGAGGGCTGGCCGGTCGAGCATCGCGAAGACGCGCGGCGTGAACTCAATCGCGTCTATGACCGCTTCGCTCGAACCTATGGCCCGATCAACAAGACGACCTTCAGCGAAACCCGCGACGGCAGCGTCATCCGCCGCCGGCCGAACCTGGTCAAGTTCATCGAAGACCCGGACGCCATGCTGGTGATGTCGCTGGAAGAGTACGACGAGGTCTCCGGCAAGGCGGCCAAGGCCGCCATCATGACCAAGGACGTGGTCGGCCGGACGCCGCCGGTGACGAAGGTCGCCAGCGCCGAAGAGGGTTTGCTCGTTTCGCTCAACCAGCGGGGCAGGGTGGACGTGCCGTTCATTGCCGAGTTGTACGGCAAGCCGGAGCAGCAGGTCGTCGCCGAACTGGGCGATTTGATCTACCACGACCCGGAATCGAAACAGTGGCGGACGGCCGACGAGTATCTCTCCGGCAACGTTCGCCACAAGCTGGCAATCGCCGAGAGGGTGGGCACCGAATACGCCCGCAACGCCGAGGCGTTACGCCGCGTGCAGCCCGAGGACGTGCTGCCCGGCGACATTGACGCCAATCTCGGCGCGCCGTGGATACCGGCATCCGACATCCAGGCATTCGCGGCCGAGTTGTTCCATGTTCCGCCGGAGGCCGTGCCCGTCGCGCACCTGGAGAAGGATGCCGTGTGGAGCTTTGACGCCGGTTACGCCGCCAAGCAGTCCGTAGCCGCCACGTCCGACTACGGCACCACCCGCGCCAACGGCACGTGGCTCTTGGAACTGGCCCTCAACATGAAGTCGCCGGTCATCTACGACGTGATCGACCACGGCGACAAGGAGGAGCGCGTCGTCAACCAGGAAGAGACGATGGCCGCCCGCGAGAAGCAGAAGCGGATCAAGGAGCGGTTCCGCGCCTGGGTGTTCACGGACCCCGAACGCACTGAGCGGCTGGTCCGCATCTACAACGACACCTACAACAACCTGCGTCCCCGCATCTTCGACGGCTCGCACCTCGACTTTCCCGGCATGAACCAGACGATCAACCTCCGGCCGCACCAGACGGCAGCCGTGTGGCGCGGCATGAGCTCCGGCAACACGCTGCTGGCCCACGCCGTCGGCGCCGGCAAGACGTTCACGATGGCCGCGACCGGCATGAAAATGAAGCAGGCCGGGCTCATCAAGAAACCGATGTACGTCGTGCCCAATCACCTGCTGGAGCAGTTCGCCCGCGAGTTCATGCAGCTCTACCCCAACGCGAAACTGCTTGTGGCCACCAAGGACGACCTGCGCCGCGACCGCCGCAAGCTATTGACCGCTAGGATCGCCAGCGGCGACTGGGACGGCATTCTCGTCACGCATTCCTCGTTCGAGCGGATCGGCATGTCGCGGGAATACCAGGAGAAGTTCCTCATCGAGCAGATCGCCGAGTACGACCAGTTGCTGATCGAACACGCCGGCGCCAAGGGGTCGAACCGCAACATCATCAAGCAGATCGAGAAGCAGAAGGCGGCCCGTGTCGAGCGGCTGAAAGACCTGCTGGCCGAGGAGAAAAAGGACGACGGACTCGTCTTTGACGAACTCGGCGTCGATCACGTCTTCATAGACGAGGCGCATTATTTCAAGAACCTGGAGACGCCGACCAAGATGGACCGCGTCGCCGGCATCCAGACGGGAGGCAGCGAACGCGCCTTCGACGTGTTCATGAAGGCCAGCTACCTGGGCGAGCACCATCCCGGCCACGGCGTCACGTTCGCCACCGGGACGCCGGTGTCGAACACGATGGTCGAGATGTACACCATGCAGCGCTTCCTCGACCCGGCCGGGCTGAAGAGCAGGGGGCTGGAGCATTTCGACGCCTGGGCGGCGACCTTCGGCGAAGTTATTGACACGATGGAAATCTCGCCCGACGGCGCGTCGCTTCGCCCGCGCAGCCGGTTTGGCAAGTTCACCAACCTCCCGGAATTGCAGCAGATGTTCCGCGCCTTCTCCGACGTGCAGACGGCCGGGATGCTGAATCTCCCGACGCCGAAGCTGGAAACCGGCAAGGCGATCGTCGTCGCCTGCCCGATGTCGGACGAGCAGCACGCCCTGCAGGACGAGCTGGTCGAACGCTATGAGCGGCTGCGGACGGAGAAGGTGGACCCGCGCGAAGACAACGCGTTGGCCATCACCACCGACGGCCGCAAGCTGGCCCTCGACGCCCGGATGCTGTCGGCCGCCGCCACAGACTTCCCCGGCTCGAAGATCAACCGCCTGGTCGAGAACGTCCACGGCATCTGGCGGCGCACCGCCGCCACGCGCGGTACGCAGATGATTTTCTGCGACATGGGCGTGCATGCGACGCCGTGGGGTTACTCGGCCTATGACGACGTAACCGAGAAGTTGGTCGCGGCCGGCATCCCTCGCTCGCAGATCGCCGCCATCGGCGATGCCGACTCCGATGCCAAGAAGCAGGCCCTCTTCGAGAAAGTGCGAAACGGCTCGGTCCGCGTGCTGATCGGCAGCACGCAGAAGATGGGCACCGGCACCAACGTGCAGCAGCGACTCGTGGCGTTGCATCACCTGGACGCCCCGTGGAAGCCGGCCGAGGTCGAGCAGCGCGAAGGCCGGATTCTCCGCCAGGGCAACACCAACGAGGAAGTCGCGGTCTATCGCTACGTCACCGAAGGCTCGTTCGACGCCTACATGTGGCAGGCGCTGGAAACCAAGGCCCGATTCATCGGCCAGGTCATCACCGGGAACAACGCCGCCCGCCGCGCCGAAGATGTCGGCGGCCAGGAACTGTCCTACGCCGAGGTCAAGGCCATCGCCTCCGGCAACCCGGCTGTGCTGACGCTGGCCGAGGCCGACGCCGAATTGCAACGGCTGGCATTGCTCAAGAAGAACCACGTCGATGAGCAGTACGTCGCACGCCGCAGCGTGCGGGATCTGCCCGAGAAGATCGACCGGCTCAAAGGGCGGTTGTCTAACCTCGCGGCCGACCAATCGACCGTGACCGCGCACGCCCGCGACCCGGTCACAATCAACGGCCGCGGGTATGCAAAGGACGAGACCGTCGCCGTGCTGGGGGCGCAACTGGACAAGCTGCCGCGCGAGGTGCGGCAGGAACAGCGATTCCCGCTTGGCGTCTATCGCGGCCTACGCTTCGGCCTCGTGCTGCATCGAGACTTCCCGCCCGACGTGTATGTTGAGGGTAGGACGATGCGCTACGATCGTCTTCTTCGGGGCAGCCACGGACCGCGAGCCGTGCTGAACGCACTCGAACGGTTGTGCAACGCCTACACCGCCGAAATCGCCGGCGTGAAACAGGACCTCTCGATCGCCGAATCGCAGCTTCATGACTACCAGGCCCGCATCGGCAAGCCGTTCACTCACGAAACCTACCATTCAGAACTGACGCAACTGCGCGACCGGCTCAAGGCAAGCTTGGCCGGCATCGCTTCGCACACCAGCAGCGACGAATCCCCCGACTCTGCAACCGAACCGCCGCTCTCGACCGCCGAACTGGCCGACCGAATCAAGGCCCTGAAGGCGGACCACACCATTGACGCCCCTCCCGAGCGCTCCGCCATTCGCTCCCTCGACGCAGAAGAACCCGTCACGGCCCGCATCCGCCGCCGCGCGGCTTGTCCGCTCACCGAGTCCATCCGGTCCATGGATCCTCAATTGCCGAACGCCGTATCGACCCGGTGGAATTCGCGGTCTGGTACCGGGCCTGCTATGCCCACCCCGGCGCGATGACCAGGCAGATCGGCTGAGCGGTTTCGTTTTGTTCAGCGCAAGAGGCTGCATGCGGCACCAAGAATGCCTGCGCCAATGACCAGCCAGGCAGAATTCAGTGCGTACCGCCAAAGCAGGCACGCGGAGACGAGGGCGATCAAGACGGTCGGCACATCGCAGAGGGCGACGCTGCCAAGCTGCCAAGTCACCGCCGCAATCAAGGCCACCGAGCCGACATTGACGCCATCCAGAGCCGCCGAGGCGAACTTTGAGCTGCGTAGTCGCGGCACCAACGGCCCGCTGACCGCGACGAAGAAGAAAGCGGGCAGGAAAATGCCGACGGTCGCAACGGCCGCACCCGGCGACCCGCCGAGCACGTAACCGATGAACGTCGCGGTCGTGAACACCGGTCCCGGCGTGACTTGGCCGACGGCGATCGCGTCCAGTAATTGCGACTCGGACAGCCACCCCCAATGCTCGACCAGATCGGCGCGAATAAAGGCGAGCAGGACATATCCGCTCCCGAACAAGACCGATCCCACCTTGATGAAAAACAGGAATAGAGGCCAGAGGCCGAAGGGCGTCGCCGCGCCAAGCGCAAGAGCGGCGGATGCCGGTGCGGTCGTTGAGGTAGCGAGCAACAGGCACGGCGTCGCCGGCGGCAAGCGGGATGGCAAGACGTTCCGCGCGAGAGGAACGAACAGGCCCGCAAGGGCAAGTTTCAAGAGCTCGTTGATTCCTGCCAGCCCGCACGCCGTCGCAACCACCGCGACGGCCACGCATGTCCTGTCCTTCAATGCGCTCCGCGCCAGTCGCCACATGGCTTGCAACACGATGACCAGGATGACGGGCTTCATGGCGTAAAGGAATGCCGATACTTGCGGCAACGTGCCGAAGCGCACGTAGGCCCATGCGATCAGCGTAACGAGGAACACCGCCGGAAAGATGAAGGACGCGCCGGCCACCAGCAGCCCGGAGAATCCCGCCCGCCGCTGGCCGATGTGAATTGCCATTTCCGTGGAATTCGGTCCAGGAATGAGGTTCGTCGCGCTGAGCAGGTCAAGAAACTCCTCGCGCGTTATCCAGGCGCGGCGGGTGACGACCTCGTCCTCCATCATGGCGATGTGCGCGGCCGGCCCGCCAAAGGCGGTGGCCCCGAGTTTCAGGAACACGGCGGCCAGTTCCCGCAGGTTCTCTCGTCGTGGTCTCATCGTATTCGCGCTGTTGACGTTCATCGGCAAGGCACCTATTATCCGTGGTCGATATCGGAACACGATATCGTTTAGCGAGAGCGACGGCAATGAGATTGCGACTCGATCAGGAACTCTTTGCGGGACTCATCCCCCTTCACATCCTGCACCACGCGGGCGAGAAACCGATCTACGGGCTGTGGATCATCGAGGAACTGGCCCGGCACGGATACCATCTGAGCGCGGGCACGCTGTACCCCATGCTTCACCGGCTCGAAAAACGCGGACTGCTGCGCTCGAAGAAGGAACCCGCCGGTCAGAGCGCGCGTCGCGTCTATGCGATCACACCGAACGGACGCCGGACCCTGGTGGAGGCCAAGGAGAAGGTCAAGGAATTGTTTCGAGAGTTATTCGAATCTGAGTTACACCGCGTATTTGGCAGCGCTAAGCATGCGAAGCGTGCTATGGCGAATGGCCGGAATAAAAACATCGATCAACCCTCGAAAACGAGGAAGCGGCCCAGGTAAGGGGCTGGAGCCACTGGTTGGGGACATTTCAGTGGCGATTCGGGAGCCATGAAATCTGTAACAATCCAACCGCGATACGGAAGGAGCACGAACCATGAGTTGGGTTTCGACCATTGCGGAAGAGCAGGCCACCGGCTTGCTTGCGCAGATTTATGACGAGACGCGGGCCAGGTGCGGTAAGGTGATCAACCTGGTTAGAGTGCAAAGTCTGCGTCCAGAGAGCATGGTCATCGGACGGCAGATGTATCGTCAGGTCATGGATGGCCCCGGCGGGCTGACACGACTGCAAAGGGTGCTCATCGCAACCGTGGTCTCCAAGATTAATGGTTGTCTTTACTGAATGGAGGCGCACGAATCGGACCTCCGTGACGAGGTCCGCGATGACGGGCAGATTGCCTTGATCCAGACCGACTACCGCACGGCGGCCCTCGACGCGCCGACGAAGACCCTGCTAGAGTTCGCCGTCAAACTCTCGCTGCATCCCCTGGAGATGCGCAGCGACGACATCGCTTCCCTGCGGGATGCCGGCTTCGATGACGAAACCATCGTCGATGCGGTCCAGACGATTTCCTATTTCAACTACGCCAACCGAGTCATGGACGCGCTCGGCGTCGAACCGGAACCGGAGATGAGGCACAAGCGGCGCGCGTAACGGTTGGGCCAATCGGAGACACTCATGCGAACACCATTGAGAAAACTCGTATTTGATGCGACCGCTTCGAGAAGCGTGATCCTCATTCGTCTCATGGTCGGCCTTGTGTTTGTCTCCGAGGGATTGCAGAAGTTCTTGTTTCCGGGCGAGCTTGGTCCCGGCCGATTCGACAAGATGGGTTTTGCTCAGCCCAACATCGCATACTTCGTCGCCGTCTTCGAGTTGACGTGCGGCGCTCTCCTGATTCCCGGTTTGCTGACGCGCGCAGCGGCCATCCCGCTGATCATCGACATGACGATAGCCATCGTCACCACGAAGCTGCCGATCCTCGCCGGACACGACCTATGGGGCTTCCATGTCCGCAAACTGCCGGAGTATGGATTCTGGGCGATGGCACATGAGTCGCGCACCGACTGGGCCATGCTGCTGGGCAGCATATTCCTGTTGATCGTCGGCGCAGGCAGGTGGTCCATTGACGCGGTAATTCAGCGGCCTAGCGCCGAACCAGCGGAAACCAGGAAGTAACCACCCAATGCGGTATTCCGCTCGTAGTCTGAGGATTGCTGCGACCAAACGAAACGGAGACGATGATGAGGACGAATTCGGAATTTGGCTTGCGGATGACGTGCATTGCAATAGTCTTGACGGTCTCGTGGCTGGGGGGCTGCCACGGGGCGGGTTCGTCGCAGCCATCGCAAACTAGCGGACGGACGAACGGCACAACGCCGGCTCAGAGCGACGCCGAACTGGAAGCCCGCATCAAGCACCTTGAATCGCTGTCTCCGGGGCAAGGGTCACTCATGAGCGGGGTCGCCTACCATTTCGGCAGCCTGTGGTTCGCGATTGACCATGAAAACTGGCCGCTCGCGGACTTCTATCTGCACGAGTGTCGCGAGAGCATGGAACAGGCCGTCGAGGCGATGCCGGTACGCAAGCTGAGCACGGGCGAAGAGTTGAACATCCGGGGCATCGCCGAGGCGCTCGATAACACGCAGTTTGCCGCGATTGAGTCGGCCATCGCCGGCAAGGAGAAGGACCGCGCTGTGGCAGCCTACCGGGATACCATCATCGTCTGCCACTCCTGCCACCGGGCGGCGGAGAAGCCGTTCCTGCGCGTCCAGATTCCCGACCGGCCCCCGTCGCCATCAATCGACTTCAAGCCGATGCAGCTTGAATGACCGCCTTCAACTGACTTCGAAGCTTGGGCGTTCGCCATCTCGCTCGGCTCTACTTGCGGCGATCTCTAACCCCGCTTGCCCGGCTTGCAAACGCGGCGTCCGGCCGGCACCGCTTCGCTTCCCGCCTTTGAGTCTTGCACACCTCACGCCGGACCCGCTTCGCGCCCTGCGGGTCCGGTCCGTCATTCGTCCTGCTCCACTTCGCGGGACTCTCCGGCGGTCTGCCGGCCTTGCCGCCGCTGGCTCCTTTTCTGAACCGCTCGGGTCCCCCAGCCCGGGGGTGAAGGGACCACTCGCAGTCCCCAAGAAAAGGAGCAGAAACATGAAAGCCGAACAAGCCAAGAAAGTCGCTAACCAGGCCCTCGAACAACTGAGCGCAGCGCTCGCCGCCGGCAGGAGCGAAGAACTCACTCGCTACCTGTCGATGCTGGCGAAGTTCCACAAGTACAGCTTCGGAAACGTCATGCTGATCCTGTCGCAGAAGCCCGACGCGACGCACGTCGCCGGCTTCAAAACGTGGAAGCAGATGGGCCGCTACGTCCGCCAGGGCGAGAAGGGAATCATCATCATCGCGCCGATGGTCTTCCGCGAGCGCGACGCCGAGACTTCGGCCGGCGAATCCGCCGAGCGCGACGAGACCGTGCTGCGCTTCCGCGGCGTGTACGTCTTCGACGTATCGCAGACCGACGGCCAGCCGCTGCCCGAGCCGGCCGGCATCAACGGCAATCCCGGCCAGCACCTCGACTGCATCAAGACCGTCGTCGCTTCGCGCGGCATTGCGCTCGACTATGAGATCGGTGCCGGCAGCGCCCTTGGCCTGTCCCGCGGCGGTCGCATCAGCATCCGGCCGGGCCTGCCCGCCGCCGAGGAATTCGCGGTGATCGCGCACGAACTGGCGCACGAGCTTCTGCATCGCGGCGAGGACCGCCCGGCCAGCAAGACCGTCCGCGAGACCGAGGCCGAGGCCGTCGCGTTCGTCGTTAGCAAGGCCGTGGGCCTGGACGCCGGCGCCGCCGCCCGCGACTACATCCAGCTTTACGACGGCAAGACCGACACGCTGGCCGCTTCGCTCGACCGCATTCAGCGCACCGCCGCCGACATCTTCGCGGCGCTGCACGCGCCCGGGCAGCAGGCGCACGCCGCCTGATCCGTCGCGACACCCCGGCGGCTTGCCCCCGCCGGGGTTTTCTTATGTTGCGGGCGGAGCGCCAGGCAGCATGGCCCCCGGACGTGATGCCGGTTGACAAGTCTATCATGGGTGGATAAACATGAGCTAGGGAGTGGTGCCATGCGATACGAAAAAACCCTTGCCATCACAAACCGTCTGAAATCGCTGCTGGTTCTCATTCGGCGTGGTACGTATGCCTGTCGAACGCTTGCCGAGAGGCTCGGCGTTTCGGAGCAAACGGTCTATCGAGATATCGTTTTCCTGCGAAAGCAAGGCCATTCCATCCATTCGGTCCGGCTGTCAAACCGGTGGGCCTACCGTTTGAATCGAAGCAACGGTCAAGGTCGTCGCGGAGACCGCCGACCATGAGTACAAGTAACGCCAAGGACTGGCGCAAAGCCTTTGGCATCCAGGATTGGAAGCCACCGTCATATTTCGCGTCCAAGGACGAAATCGATGCAGCCGGAAGCGCCGCACCCCATGCGCACGCGCTTCGCCGCGCATTTGACCGCCTCTCGGTGAGCGGCATCCTGTGCCTTCACAACAACCCTGTCGTCTATTTCAAGGAGGTGGCGAGCATTCGGCCCGACCAAGTCACTGCGCTTCACAAACAGTTCTGGAATCAGGGGCTTGCCCCCATCCTCGTGATCATTGACGACAGTGACGTGCACGTGTACTCCGGCCTGACCCGTCCCGTTGCTGACGCACCGATTCTTGATGCGGACGATCGCCTCGTTAAGCGCCTTAGTCGCGTCGCCGATGCGGCCGCGATCCGGCAGTTCGTTCTCTCCATCGAATCAGGCGATTTCTTCCGGGCTCACGAGAAGTCGTTCGACCCAAAGCAGCGCGTTGATCGCGCCCTGTTGCGCAATCTCCAGGCAACGCGAACGGCGCTCGCTGCGGCGACGACACGGAAACTGGACTCGGCTGTGCTGGATGCGATCCTCTGCCGGATCGTGTTCGTTTGTTACCTGTTTGATCGTAATGTCATCGGCACGTCGTACTTGCAGTCGGTCGGCGTACGCAAAGCCGATCACCTACGGGACATCCTAGCCGGAAATAAGCAGCAGGCCAAAGCCCAGCTCTACACGCTGTTTAAACGCCTCGGCGCTGACTTCAATGGAGACCTGTTCAGCGAGAACCTGGATACCGAAGCACGACACATTACGAACAACCACTTGGAGATCCTCGATCGATTCCTCCACGGTACCGATGTCGTTACCGGGCAGGGCGCATTCTGGCCCTACGACTTCGAGATGATTCCCATTGAGACGATCAGCGCCATCTATGAGCACTTCCTCAAGGCCGAAGACCCGAAGGGTAAGAGGAATGCGGGGGCTTTCTACACGCCGCGATTCCTGGCCGAGGTCGCGCTCGACATCGCACTCGATGGGATGGAGACCCTTCTCGACAAGCGATACCTCGACCCAGCGTGCGGTTCCGGCATTTTCCTCGTCGGCATGTTCAATAGACTAGCGGAAGAATGGAAGCGCAATAATCCGAACGCCCGTTATGACCGCCGAGCCAGTTCTCTGATTGCCATCCTGCGCGACAACCTCGCCGGCGTGGACGTGAACCCAACAGCCTGCAAGATCGCTGCATTCAGCTTGTATCTTGCGCTGCTCGACCAGCTCTCACCGCCCGACATCCAGGAGTTGCAGCGCAAGGGCAAGATGCTGCCGCGGCTCGTTCGTTCGCCCGAAGATCATCCGAGGAAGAACGGCACGACCATCTACTGCGGCGATTTCTTCTCCGAAGATGCCCCAGTGCCCAACGGAAGCGACGTGGTCATCGGCAATCCACCTTGGGCAAGCCTCACCGGGCCGGCGGCAACGGCCGAGGATTGGTGCAACAGTCGCAAACTTCCTGTGCCTAATCGACAACTCGCAACCGCGTTCGTTTGGAAGGCGGCACATCATCAAAAGCCCGGTGGTCGTGTCTGCTTTGTGCTCCCGCACGGAGTACTATTCAATCATCAGCGAAAGGCGATCGACTTCCAACAGGCGTGGCTGGAGCGTCACACCATTGACGTGGTGCTCAACTTGGCAGACATGCGCTTCAACCTCTTTGAGACGGCAGTTGGGCCAGCGCTCATAGTGCGATACCGCAACGACTCGCCGTGCGTTCGCGATCACCGGGTTAGTTACCTTGTGCCGAAGACCAGTTGGTCCATCTCTCGGGCGAAACTTGTCTCGGTCGTACCTGAGGACCGGACGGAGGTGCAACTCACCAATGTACTGGCCGACCTAAGGAAGCATCACGCATCGCCGGAATGGAAGGAGCGTTTCTGGGGAACTCCCCGCGATCGGAAGCTTCTTGACCGGCTCCGCGCGATGCCGACCTTGTCTGCGATCGTGGGGCAACAGCGCTCCCATACTAAATACCGCTGGATCATCGCGGAGGGATTTCAGCCCGTAGGTCAATCCGATGATCCGTCCGCCGCCAAGACGATAACACTTCCCAGTAAGCTATTCGTGTCGGCGCGCGCCGTCGGCTCAGAGTTGATCCTCTCAAAATCTGAATGCGAGTCTCTTCCCGCGGCGGCGTACAAGGTCCGAAGCGGTTCCAACACGAACACCGACGTTTTCAAGGGCCCCCATGTCCTTATCACAAAGGGCCTCAACATCGGCTTCGCTGATTTCGCCCTTGCATTCCGTCACGCCGTGCGAGGCATTCACGGTCCTCGTGAGGACCGCGATTTGCTGGTGTTCCTCGCAGCCTATCTCCGCTCGCCCATTGCACGGTACTTCTTGTTCCACACATCGAGCCGTTGGGGCATCGAGCGAGCCGAAGTTGAAGTTGCCGAACTGCTCAAAGTCCCGTTCCCTCTGCCGGACCAACTCAAGTCACCGAAGGATGCCCGAAGGCTCGTCGCCGCAGTCGTCAAGAAGGTGGACGCATTCGCTCAGGCAGGTAAGGCGGTTCTTACCGATCGCGAGGGTGCCATTCGCCGCTTGCAAGCCGAATGCGATGAGATGCTGTACGAGTATTTTGACATCATCGACGTGGAGCGGGTGCTGATTGAAGACACCGAGAACGTCGTCATTGAAAGCATCCTTCCCAAGCGCGCATCCGCATCGCTCCCAACGTTGAAGGAGGCAACTGCGGATTATCGCAATCGCTATGTGGAGGTGCTGTGCCAAACCTTGAACGATTGGGCTCGTGAAGGCCCCCATCGAGTCCACGGCCGCACATATGCATCATCCAGCAGCGGTGTAGCGGCAGTGGTACTCGATCGATCGCGCAACGGATCGCCGACTGCCGAAGCCGAGACCGATGGTGCTGCCCTGATGACTGTCCTGGACAGGCTCCAACGCACCTTCGCAAAGGAACTCGGTTCCATCGAACTGCTACGCGGCGTGAAAGTGTTCGACAAGGAGTCGCTCTATCTTTTCAAGCCACTGGCCCAGCGTTTCTGGACACGCACTGCCGCGCTTAACGACGCAGACGACATCGCCACGACGGTGCTCATGCGCTCCCGTAAGGAGCGCGCTTGATGATCATCGGCGATCCCGACATATGGTCGGATACGTTTCCAGAGGAACTGGTACCGCGCGTGCTTGACCTGATCACCGATACCTGGACCACATTCGACAAGCCAGGCCCCGCCGATTTGGAAGTGCCGACTACGCGGCGTTTCAAGCACGCCCTGAAACAAGCCAAGGACCTCAACCGCTTACCGGTTCGCCTGGAGCGCGAGCCGGCTGAGGACGATCCAGAGACGGGCGACGAGCTTGGCCGAATCGACTTGAAGTTTCTACCGGCGGTTTCGGCGCGCGAGGAGGTCTATTTCGCGTTTGAGTGCAAGCGCCTCAACGTAGCCGCAAACGGCGGCCGCCGTTCGCTCGCTCCGGAGTACGTAACTGAAGGCATGATGCGGTTTGTCACCGGCCAGTATGCAGGCTCAGTCCGACATGGCGGGATGATCGGGTATGTCCTTGATGGGTGCCGCGACGACGCCATTGAGCATGTCGGCCAGAACATCGCGTCGCGCGCGACTGAACTCTGCATGAACACTCCGGCCAGGCTTGATCGCAATCGCCTCCGTCCAGCCGCGGACCACATTCGCGAAACAAATCATGCTCTGAAACCATCCCGCCCGTTCACCTTGCACCACATGTTTCTGGCGGCTGATGGCGCCAATCCCGCTGTTGCCTTCGATTCCTTAACGCCGACCACGTCCAGTCCGCAGGAGGGCGGGGGCTCATGCAGACAATAGCACCGGCAGTCGCGGACACGACCCAACGCACGAAGGCGTTCGTCGGCTTGCCGTGACGAGAATCAGCGAGTGTGACCTGCGGCAATGGAGGAACAATTCGCGCCGACGACCTATGGTCGCGGAGGAGGATTGAGATGCCCAAGCGCGCCGAGTACCTCCCGGTTTGCCTTGGCGAGTACGACGGAGCGATCGCAAGTCGGTTGGGCCAGGCGCGGTCATCAAGCTTATCGTACCAAGCCTTGGAATCACGCCGCAGGCAGTTGTTGAAACACAGAGCTTAGTGGTCTGAGTCAGATGGCTTCGAGCGCGGGGCCACAGCCTTTAGAACCGGAGCTAGTTCGAGTTCGTCGAGCCGACTCAGCACGCAATGGCAAGTGACCGGATCGGTCACATGAACGAGTCGCCAATCCCCAACCGCCACCGCGTGGCCGTGGTGATCGCCGACGACACAGGGATAGTCCTTATGTGTTCCAAACTGCTCCGGGTGGACCGTCGGATGAAAGATCGCGACGAGCAACTCGCCGGGTTTTTCGTAGCGAGCGGCGACCCCTGGGTTGGAACCGAACCGAAGGCCATAGGTGTTTGATCGCTGGAAGCCACCGGGAAGCATCGCCGGTACCTCGAAATCCAGATTAGGTGCAAACGAACGGGCTTCACTTGGCGCAATCTCAACAGCGTTGTAGAGCGTTAGGAAACGAGAGAGCGCCTTCTGTGGGTCAATCGGCAAAGCATCAAGGATCACTCCAAAGTCAATGGTTGACGCCTGAGCGGTGCTCTCGCCTTGTCGAACGAACATCGCCAATCCGCCCAAGCCGACCACGAGCGCAATCACTGCGGCGACACGCATGACAGGGATTGTACGTTTGAGCGGCCTCGGTGATATTGATACTGGTCTGTGTTCTGAGAGCCGGCGATCAATTCCAGTCCAAAGTGATGCCGGAACCTCCGGCGTGGGGCCATCCGTGATCGCGGCGGCGAGCTCTCGCAGTGATGCAACCTCAGCGCGGCATGCGTCGCATTCGGCAACGTGCGCTCGGATGCGCTGTGCCTCGATGAGGGGAATCTCATCGTCAACGTAAAGACCGAGATTTCCTTTGATCTCAGCGCAAGTCATGGCTGTTCACCGCCCGTAGCGTGACTCTTGGTGCCGAATTCTGAAGTCTCCCGGTCACCAGGCTCGACGCGGGTCAGTCGAGGACTTTGCCACCCATCATTTTGATGCGCCCGGGAAGAGATTTCTTCCTCCGAGGCATATCCCGCCGTCAGAGATTCCTTGAGGCGGTTCCGTGCCCTGGAGAGGCGAGAGGCGATGGTCCCCTCGGCACAGTCAAGCAATTCCCCGATTGACCGGTAATCGTGCCCCTGGTCATAGCGTAGCAGGAGGATAACGCGGTCCTCATCCGAGAGTTGGTCGAACGCCGCCCGAATGTCAAGCCGCTCGTCGCGTTCTTGAATGTCGGCTGGCTGTGGACGGTCTCGGTTGCTTGAGGAGTTCAGGTGGCGTTTCTCAGTTTTCTTTCGGCGAAGGAACGCAAGGGCTTCGTTCACGGCGATTCGGTGAACCCAAGTCGTGAGCGAGCACTCGGCACGAAACCTGTCAATCTGGGTGAAGACCCGAATGTAAACCTCGTGTGTTAGATCGAGGGCGTCGTCGTCGTTCCGTACCATGCGGAGGATGAGACGGTAAACCCGCTCAACCGTCAGATCATATAGTCGGCGCTGCGCGCCGCGATCCATCGCTCGACATGCTGTGATGAGTTGCCGCTCTTCCACTGCGTTTGCCTTGGCCTGGTGTCGGCGACGATCCCGCAGGACCTCATGGTGCGTAGCATAAGTTCTCTCGCCGCAAGATGATAGCCCGAAATCTGGTGTACACGAGGACGTTTGGGGCGACGCTGCAATTCCTGGCGTGGAAATGGCAAGCGGCATGGGTACAGGCACCCCGGTCAATCTTGCTGGAGGATTACGAGCGTTACGTCGTCGGCAAACGCATTTGACCCTTGAAACTCCTGCGCCGCCGCGAGAATGCGGCTGGCCTGTTCGCTTGGAGGGAAACGACGCGTAGCCTTCACAAGATCATGTAGTCTATCGCGCCCGAAGGGCACGCCATGGGCGTCGAACAGCTCATGTAAGCCGTCCGTGTAAAGAACTAACCTCTCTCCGCTATGAAACGGCATGGAATTGGCTTGGTAGCCGTCATGCCCCGAAATCCCGAGCGGCAGGCCGTCCGATTCGAGCAAGTCGGTCGTACCGTCTACGTGAAGCAGAATCCCAGGGTCGTGACCAGCCTTGGCGAAATGAATTCGATTCCGATCCGGCTGGACCCGGATGACGAAGCACGTAGCATAATCTCCTGCATCGGACACCGTCTGAAGCTGTTGGTTTGTTCTCGTAAGCAAGTCGTCAAGGCTGGATGTCTTGTTCAGTTCGTAACGCAGAACGGTTCGAAGGAGAGCTGTGTAAAGGGCGGCGGGCACGCCGTGGCCCGCAACGTCGATCACCGCAACAACGACCGATCCATCGTCAAGTTCGACGCAATCGAAGAGGTCACCTGCAACGCTTGTGGTGGGCAGAAAGACCGAGAAGAGGCTTAGTCCTTCCAGTCGTGTCTCGCGCGGCGGCAGGAGTCGCTGTTGAATCTTACGGGCGCGCTCCATCTCGGTCTTGCGAATGTCTTCGACCCGCCCGAGTGAACGGGCCATCGCATTGACGCCATTTGCTAGAAACTGGACTTCGGCGGTGCCGACACCGCCCGCCCGAGTTTCAAATCGGCCGCGGCCAACTTCATCAACTACCGCGACTAATTCTCTCAACGGCCGCCGAATCCAGAACCACAGCCCGACGCCGGTAACTACGAAAATCAGGAGCGCAAGGGCGCCAACGCCGAGGAACCGGCCAACAGCCCGAGTCTGCATCTTTCGGAGCATCGGTTCCAGCGATTGCGCGACAATGATCGATCGCCCGCCCTGCGTCGCAGCGCTGGCCACAATGTACACCGCGTCATGGTGCTTGAAGTCCGGGGACGGACTGGGCCCGCGTATGGCTGCGATCATCTCGGCTTCCAGCTCAGGATTCGCTCGCGCATGAGCGCGGAGCGGAATGGTCCCGCTCGGGTCGAGAACGAGTATGTGGTGTCCTGGTGAGGCGGCCGTGCTCATCTGAAGACAAAAATCGTCGAGAAACGGTTGAAATTCATCCGGCGTGCCGATGCGTGCTTGGGCAACGGCAAGCACATTCGCTTCCTCTTTGAGCTTCTCGTATTCCTGGGAGAGCAGCGCACGGCGCTCACGCTGGAGGTCAATGAACTCGGCCGACCCGAGCACCCCAACGACGGTTGCATTGATCAACAGGGCGATGCGGAACGCAAGCGTGTTCCAAAAACTCGGAAGCGCCACCGGCGCGTCTGCTTGGTCGATTGGAGGACGTGCGCTGGCCATGGAATCTCCACAGGTCCAGGTGCATGGCGCACGGACCAGCCCCGCAGAATGGTTCACCTTCGAGTTGGATGCGCCGGGGCACGTTTTCCTTCCACAGCCGCGTCGATTCTTGGCACATCGGCTGACTCGGGAGCCCGTTGGCGAGGGTGAACGTGGGACGGGGTACCCGTTTCGGTTGGACCGGCAAAACCACAGTGGTCAAGGAAGGCGCAGTCCGGCCTTTGACCGGGATACAGCCAAGCCCGCCCACGTGGGAAGGAACCAGAACTCTCGCGCATCCAATATTGGGTGTAACGAGGCGTCGCGACCGTTCAGCAAACGGAGACTCCGATGATCATTGCACGACGGATAGCTTTCGGCTTTTTCATGGTGATTGCCGGCTGCACGGCTGCGCAATCCTCGCGAGGCTGGATCACCGGCGCCCAGAAGGGTAAACCCTTTCCTGACTTTGTGTACGTGGATGATCACGGCACACGACGGTCACTTCGCAACCTTGCCGGCGACTTCACGGTCCTTGCGTTTACCCGATGCGATCAAAACACCCATGGGCCGGCGGCGGGCGCACTACAGCAAATTGTATCAGAAAACGCCGGAACGCCTTTCGTTCGCGTCGTAGGAGTGGATATGCACTGGTTCGAGGGCCAGTGCGATCACGGCCGTTGCCATCTCGTGCGCGATGACCGGAATCTCTTCAGTATCTGCGATGCGACGGGGGCAGTACGGCGCCTGTACGGCCTCAAGGGCGAGAAACCCTTCGACAGCGTAGTGGTCATTGGTCCGGATAGCCGAGTCATCCAAATGGCTCAAGAAGTCGAGAACGAGAAGTTTCGAGCCGAACTCAGGAACACGATTCTGGCCGAATCGCAACGGCGCGCAGAGGAGTTGGCGCAGGAATACGAGGACATCTCGCTCGGGGGATGACTTCCCCGGAGCTTGGCAGGCGAAAGACGAACCATGCCAAATAGTGGTCTGCGGTCGGTTGAAGGAGATTCCGATGAAGCCTCAGACGCAGGAATCCTTGGGCGTGAAGCCGGTCGAAATCAAATGTGAAGCACCAGACGCGGAGATCGTGATGCTGGTCGGCGACTTCAATGATTGGAATCCAGACGCAACGCCCATGAAAAAGGACGCCTCGGGAAGATGGATCGCCAGGCTGGAACTGGTTCCCGGACAATACGAATACAAATTTGTGATTGATGGTTGTTGGTGCTGTGAACCGGGCGAGCCGGACGCATGGTGCAGCAGACCCGATCGCGTACGCAACTCTCATGGCACGATGAACCGCGTGATCAGCGTGAAGTGAGTATGACGACGTGTCGGCCTCGTGGAACCGTCGAGAAACTCGCACGCGAGGAAGACTCCCGTGGAGAACGAGAACCTTCGTTTCGGTTCCGAGGGGCGCATTGGTTCCACGTGGGCGATGCAGTCTTCCTCATGGCAGTAGGAGCGGAATCAGGTTTCGTCATGCAGTGGCTTCATCAGTCCAGCTGGAGCTTCTTCCTGATTTCGATTCTCGGCATGGCCGTGGCGATGGGGATTCAGATGCTGATGGCATTCGGCCTGTCACCGTTGTTGGGTTCGATCGAGACGATGGCACCGTCCATGGTCATTGCGATGGTTGTTCCGATGATGATTGATGTTGCTGAACTCAGCGGCTGGATGGTCGGTCGATCCGAAGCTGCGCTCGTTGGAGCCGCGTCGGGACTACTTTTTTTCAGTTACCTTGAATGGTATGGGGCAGCATTCCGACGACGGTTGGCGCGAACCTGGCCAGCGCGGAAGGCCAAGCGATGATGAGCGTTTGGGATCTACGAGCCAGGCTATACGACGTTTGTGAAGGCTCGCAATTACGTCGGGGTGCGGCAAAGGCCCGCCTGTTTGCTGAAATGCAAGGACAGGTGCTTTTTCTCGCCGTGGGAACTGGCGTCGACATCATGCGCTTTCCCGACGGCCAGGAGATTATCGGCATCGACATCAGTGCCGAGATGCTTCGACGAGCAGAGACGCGCAGGCGCGCGTACCACGGTCACTTGGTGTGTGCGCTTGGTGACGCGGAGAATCTTGCATTTAGCGACAATTCGTTCGATACCGTCGTCAGCTCGTGCACGATGTGCTCCGTCCCCAATCCCGTAAGGGCGCTAAATGAACTCTATCGCGTGTTGCGTCCCGGCGGCCGCTTGCTCATGTTTGAGCACGTTCGCAGCCGGAGTTGGGTGTTGGGATTGGCGCTTGACTTCATGACGCTGTGGACCCGACTGCTGGGAACCGCGATGAACCGTGATACGGTCGCAAGCGTGCTGAAAGCCGGATTCAAGATCGTGCGCATCGAGAGCGTATACCTCGACATCATTCTCTCGATCTATGCTGTCAAACCAAACACTGGGGAGGATTAGACGTGCGGTGTTTTTCTCCCTTTCGATGGCAACAAATGTGCTTCAGCGTGGTGCTTCTAGTCCTTGTCTTCATTCTCGGCGCGTGTACTCCTTCGTACCGAAGACCGGTCCACAACATGGCCGAGCCCTCGGAGGGCGTCATCATTTCGTGCCAGCGGTGTTATGACCATGCCGTCCGCGTCCTGACTGGGCCGCCAAAGCACCGTCGATATAAGACCGAGGAACGCCACGCTTGTCCCGATTGTGCGAGTGAGGCGGTCATCTATGAAGGGCCGGAGGGCGAAGTGATGATTCGATGCAGCGGATGCGCACCTGACGGCGTCCGATGCACAAAGTGCTTGCCTCCCAACGCAAATCGGAGCTAGGAAATGGATTCACTCAACAATTTCAGGCAACGATTGGAAGAGGCCTTGCGTAAATCCGACGAGCAACGGTCACAGCACAATGCCCACATGCGCCAGCGAATGGACGAGATTGCCCGGCGCTCAGACCAGTTCAACGAGGCTGCGGCCGTACTCCTTGCGAGGGTTATTCGTCCACGAATGGAACTCCTCGTCGGCAAGTTCGAGGGTGCCAGGATTCCCGATACGCCAGGGGGCGGAGGCCACCGGTGCGTATGCACTTTTGAGCGGAACACGCGATTTCCGGCTTCGACTGCGCTCGAATTCACCGTGATTCCGAACGATCGCATCGATGAGATCATCGTTTCCTACCATCTGGAGATTCTCCCAGTATTCATCGAATTCAAAGGCCATGATCAGCTCGCTTTGCCGCTTGACGGAATTGACGAGTCGGGTGCTGGGCAATGGGTGGAGGACCGAATCACCGACTTCGTCGAGACCTACCTGCGGCTGGAAACGGCGAAGGCATACCAGGACGAAAACATGGAGACCGACCCGGTCTGCGGGATGCCGGTCAATCGGAACTGGGCGGCGGCAACGGCCGAGTACAGCGGCAAGCGGTATTACTTTTGCATTGACGATTGCCGGCGTCGTTTCGAGGAACAGCCCAGTCGGTACGCCAAGGAAACGAAATGATTGAGGTCCATGGAAGTTGGTCGGACACCGGAGGCGTGGTTCGCGCGAGCCCGATCGCAAGTCGAGGAATAATTGGTCCTATTGCGTTCCAAGGTAGCGACGGTGGGATACGGCGTCCCACTTTCGCTGACGCCCGCAGCGCGCTTCAGCTAATCGTTGTCGCTGCGATCGGCAGTAGCGGTCTCGCGTTGCCTGCCGTAGCCGGTTCCGACGGGTCACAGCAACCGATCAACGTGCTCTGCCCCGTCATGGCTGAGGAGGAGGTCAAGCCGGAGTTTACCACGTTTTTCGAGGGCCGCGTCGTAGGGTTTTGCTGTGAGAAATGTCTGGCCAAGTTCAAAGCAAATCCCAGTCGGTACGCCGAGCGACTGCCGAAACTTGAATCGAAGCCGCCGCGAGCCGGTCCGGATCTTGCTAATGAGAAAACCGGCGCAAATCAGTCCGCCGGTTCGCGCGATCATGAAGCCCACGGTAATCATGTTCACGCCGACAACACCGGGAGTGATGAGATACCGGGGGGAGGCGGCGGTCATGAGCACGATGAGGGAAACCATACTGATGCCGCCACAAGCATCCACGATCATGAGCATGGGCATGCGCAGGGGAAGGGGTTTCTTGCCAGGCTCATTGGCTGGCTGGGCAAGTTTCATCCGCCGATGGTCAACTTTCCAGTTGCGATGATTCTTGGGGCTACCCTAGCGGAGGCGTTGCTGCTCGCCACGAAGCGCTCTTTCTTTGTGAACGCCGGTCGATTCTGTCTGTGGGTTGGATGCGTCGGCGCTGTCGTCGCAGCAGTCCTCGGCTGGTTTTTCGGAGGTTTCCACCTGGTTGACGATTCCTGGGTTCTGACATCTCATCGCTGGCTCGGCACGACGACGGCCGCGTGGTCCGTGCTGTTGTTGGTTGTCGGCGAGCAGACTTTCCGTCGCGGGGAGAGCGCGCGAGGACGCTACCGCGCGTTGCTGATCATTGGCGCGAGTCTCGTCGGCATCAGCGGTTTATTCGGTGGATTACTGGTTTACGGAGTGAACCACTATGCGTTCTAACTTCGCAACCGACGGAATCCGGGAGCGCGTCTGGGATGCGTGCTTGTTGGAGGGATGACACGGATGCCACACCGGATTGTGACGCAAGTAAACGCTTTCGTACGCTATGTCGTTATCGCCTTTTCCGTCGCTTTCGGCCTAAGTGGATGCGCGACTAGCCAGCCCGATTCGCAAATAGCGACGAATGGAACAGGTTCTAGGGAAGCGGAGTTGCTCAGCCTCCTTGAAGCCTGTCGTCGTCAGCACTCGTTGGACCTCTCGCGTGAAGGCCTGGCGGGCTTCATGCGCGATGCCGCCGACGCACGGAGATTCGCCGAGCAGCAGCGCCGACGCCGCGAGGGCATGCAACGCGCGATGGACACATACAGCCGCGGCGTCTGCCTGATCCACGGCGCGTTCACGCTGAAAGAACAACTCGACGGGCGCCTTCTGCCCGTTGAGGATGCCGATGGCGAGCCTCTTGAGTTTGAATACCTCGGTTCCGGATTCCTGGTTGATGATCGCGGGTGCGTGTTGACGAATCGTCACGTCGCGGAGCCGTGGTGGAATAACGATACGGTTACGCCACTCATTGCTCGGGGCCTTGTTCCTGAGTTCACGCGGCTGAGCGCGACTTTCCCCGGACATGCTCCCATAGACGTTGATCCGGACACGATACAAGCGAGTCGTGACGGCGTCGATCTAGCCATGTTCATTGTCTCTACTGAAGCGGTGCCCGTATTGCCGCTCTTTGAGGGCGATGCTCGCAAGCTGCGCGGGCAAGGGGTCATGCTCCTCGGCTATCCGACCGGACTGAGTGCCCTGCTTGCGCGGGCGGAACCGGACATCGCGGAGGAAGCGATGGCGGCGGCCGTGGACACCGCGAGCCTGATTCGCGAGCTGAGCGTTCGCAACAGCGTCGTTCCGTTGGCCACCCACGGCGCGCTCAACGACGTGACCGATGGCAAGCTGATTTACGATGCGGTGACGACCTCTGGTGGGTCTGGAGGTCCGGTGTTCGGACCCGATGGAACAGTCATCGGCGTGAACTTTGCGATGGTACGGGGTTTTCAGGGCTCCAATTTCGCAGTCCCCATTCGATTTGCCCGGCCACTGGTCCACGAACTAAGGGGCCCATAAGAAATGCTCACGAGGATGCCATGCCATGAGAAGGATCGACGCCACGGTCGGGATGGACGGCGATGGATGACCCGGAGATCCTAACATGCGCCGTGACATGATCTTGCGCGCTCATGAGGCCGGCGCGACCCCCACGAGGCCGAGCTGAACCTTTGAAGGATGAAGCTCGAATGCGGTGCCGACCGGTACCGCGCCAAGGCAGCCCCTGAGCGACTGGCGGTTGTCATTGGTGCCAGGGAAGGAATGGTCTCCCTCGCGCATCCAAGCAAAGTAACGAGGCGCGGGCATCGTTGCCATCGCGTCAAGAGTCCAACCCGTGCTTTTTGGGAGGATGGATAGGCATGAGCAAAGCTCGAATCAGCTTCAGCATTGTTCTGGCGGTCATCACATCGCTTGGCGTCGCCGGGGCAACAGCCCTCGCACAGAATCATGGAGGCCATCGTCACGATGATGCCAACGAAGGGAAGGAATCGCGCGTGCAGCCCAAGTGTCCTGTCATGGACGAACCGGTGGACTTCTTTGTCAAGACAATGACGGCGGACGGCCCGGTATATTTTTGCTGCAAGGACTGCATCAAGAAGTTCGAGGCCAATGCCAAGAAGTACGAGAAGCAAGTCGCAGAGCAACGCCAGGCCTTGGCAAAACTTCCGAAGGTTCAAGTGACGTGTCCCGTCTCAGGCAAGCCCGTCGACGACAAAGTGTTCATCGAAAAGGACGGGAAGAAAACGTACTTCTGTTGCCAAGGGTGCATCGGCAAATACGAAAAGGAGCCGGGCAAGTACGCTGCCCAGTTGGCCGACAGCTTCAGCTATCAAACCACGTGTCCGGTCATGGGCGAGGAGATCGACCCGACCGCGTACATAAAGTTGAAGACCGGACAGACTGTCTTTTTCTGCTGCCCTGGATGTGACAAGAAGTTTTTGAAAGACCCGGCAAAATACGCACCAAAGCTCGAAGCCCAGGGCATCCGAATCGATCCCAAGAAGGTGGAAATTGCTGCGGGGCCTGCAGAGAAAGATACACACGATAAGAAAGAAAGCCAAGGCGGACATGAGCACGGCCACGATCATGATGGCCACGGGCACTAACATGCACGGCAACGGTCTGGGCATGATTCGTTCGCAAATGGGAATATGACTTGATGAGCAGGCGGCGAAAGCGCAGGCGCACGCTCCGCCGTAGTGGCAGATCTGCCAAACCCAAGAAACTCGTCGATTCATGGTTGCCGTTGGTGTTTCTTGCGTTCGGGCTGATCGGGATCGTCGGCGTCTACTGGTGGCAAGCGGCAATCACCCAGGTTCAGGACGAGGCGGTTCGATTGAGCACGGTCGGTGAGGCCCTCTGTCCGGTCGGCGGGATGCCCATCAAGAAAGACGTGCTCATCCAGACTCCCGATGGTCCAGTCTATTTTTGCTGTAAGCACTGCATCGATCGATACAATGCCGAGCCGTCTGCGTTTCAGAACGCCGTCGACGCGCAGAGGCACTCGATGAGCGGCGATACACAACCCGCGGATTGAATGGCCGCGGACGCAGAGACGGGATGCAGGAGAATCTACGCAGCCATGAGAACAAGGCACATGCAATCGAATCGATGGCGCCTACACGATCGCCAGAACCGACATGTCCTTGGCATTGGGATTGCGACCATTGCATTGCTGGGCTTCGCGCCGGCAGGCTGCTCGCTAAACCAACAGGGGCATCGTGAGATTGGTGAGGCACTCGCCAATTACGAACGCCGTCATGCAACTGCGGTCTCGCGATACGCCGGTGTGCCGAAGGTGGCTGCGCCAACAGCGACTGGTCCTACGGTTCGTGCGCCTCAAGTGGTAATAGAGGACGGGACGCTTGCTGATCTCCTTGCAACCGCCCTAGAGCGAAACCCCGACATTCTTGCGGCCATCGACACGGCCCGGAGTGTTGCAAGTCGTATCCCACAGGCGACTTCGCTAGTGGATCCAATGTTGATGACAAAGACGCTGCCTGAGCCCACCCGGACCGCCGATGGCGACATGGTGTTTGTCTTGGGTGTCCAACAAGCCCTTCCAATTCCTCAGAAACTGGACCATCGCGGCCGAGAGGCCTTGGCCGAAACTCGCATGGCCATCGAGACGCTTGGGCAAACGCGGCTACGGGTGGTCGGGGACGTGAAGCGCGCCTATTTTCAGCTCTTCGCAATCGACCAAGCTGTTCTGATTACCAAAGAGAATCAGACGCTCATGCGCGACTTGATTGAAGTTGCTCGGGGACAGTTGATCGCCGGGCGCCGCCAACAGGAGGACGTGTTGCGTGCGCAGGTGGAGCTGTCCAACCTGGAAAGTCAACTTGTTGAACTCGGCCAACGTCGGGTGACAACGGTGGCGCTGATCAACTCGATTCTGGATCGTTCGCCGTCAACCAAAGTGCCGCCCCTTTCGGAATACGACGTCCGACGATTGGCGCCGCGCTTGGAGGAGCTTCTGTCGAAAGCGTATGAGCGGAATCCGGAACTCCAACGATTCGAACGGCAAATTGAGCGCGACGAGCAGAGCTTACGTCTGGCCCAGCTTGAGTACTGGCCGGATTTTACGGTTGGATTTGAGTGGATGGCGATGAACCCGCGCACACCGTTCATCCCCCCAGTAAATCCGCAGACTGGCATGAGACCACCCTACTCCCGAATGAGCGAGGAGGGTACGGACAGTTGGGCGATCGTGGCGGGTGTCAACCTTCCGATCTGGTTCGAGCGAATTGAGGGCGGCATTCGCGAGGCGCGCGAGCGGCTTTCCGCATCGCGGCGCCAAATGCGCTCCGCGAAGAACAGGATCACTTACCAAGTGGAGGACGCCTTGGCGCGGATTGATTCGCAGCGGGACATCGCCGACCTGTTTGCGACTGCCATTATTCCGCAGGCAGAGCAGGCGTATCAAGTAACGCGCGAAGGATACATCACGGGAACGTCGGACTTTCAATTCGTAATCGACAACTGGCAAAAATGGTTGTTTTTCAGGCTGCAATACTACAGAACCCTGGGGGACCTGGAGCGGAGCGTAGCTGACTTGGAGCAGGCAGTCGGCGTTAGCGTCATCGAAGCGCAGGGTGACAACGCGCCCCGAACAAACGGGGAGGGAGGATAAGACCTTGCGAAAAGTCATCATAAGCGGCTTCGGAGGTTGGGTGCGCGTTCTTGGAACGATGCTCGTTGTGCTGGCCATGGGCGTGGCCGGCGGGTCATGGTACTTCGGCGGACATGAGACGGGCGCCTCGTCACCTCAAGCGGATGCAACGGCATCTGCCGGGGACGATGTCTGGTACACCTGCGGTATGCATCCACAGGTGTTGCAGCGTGAGCCCGGCATCTGCCCGATCTGCAACATGAAACTAACGCCCATGAAGCAGGACGGTGCCGAGGATGCAGACGAGCCAACTGGTCCACAGGAACGCAAGGTCCTCTATTGGCGAGCGCCGATGGATCCGAGCTACGTCTCCGATCGGCCCGGCAAGAGTCCTATGGGCATGGATCTCGTGCCGGTTTACTCCGACGAAGGTCAGACGGTCGGCGGATCTGTTATACGCATCGATCCCGTGACGATTCAGAACATGGGCATCCGCACGGCGCGCGTTCGCCGGGGCCCCTTGGTGAAGACGATCCGTACGGTGGGCCGAATCGATTACGACGAACAAAAGCTCGTGTTTGTGGACACCAAGTTCGAGGGCTGGATCGAGAAACTGTACGTCGATGAAACGGGGCAGCCGGTTCGAAAAGGTGAGCCGCTGTTTGACGTCTACTCACCAGATATCTATTCGGCACAAGTGGAATACATCTCCGCCATTCGCAAACTTCCCACGCTTGAGCGAAGCACGTTTCCTGATGCGGTCGAAGATGCACGGCGCATGGTCGATGCGGCGCGCCTCAAGCTGGAGTATTTCGACGTCCCATCGCAGCAGATCGAGCGGCTAAAGGATGTATTAACGCCTGAAAAGACGGTTCAAATCCACTCCCCCGCTGACGGTATTGTCGCCGACAAGATGGCGCTTGAAGGAATGCGCATCATGCCGGGCATGCGACTTTACACCGTCGCGGACCTATCTCGGGTCTGGGTCTACGTCGACATCTACGAGTATCAACTCCCGTGGGTCCATGTTGGGCAGGCGGCGACCATGACGCTTCCGTATATCCCTGACAAGGTCTTTCGAGGCGAGGTCACATACATCTACCCGTACCTGCAGAAGCAGACCCGTGTCATCAAGGTCCGACTTGAGTTTCCCAATCCCACGCTCGAACTCAAGCCAGACATGTATGCCAACGTGGTCCTTGAGGGGCTTCTGAAGGACGATGCCGTACTGGTTCCACGGGAAGGGTTTATCGATTCGGGCATGCGGAAAGTCGCATTCGTCGACCGTGGAAAGGGTAAGTATCAGCCGCGCGATATTCAGGTCGGTGTCGAGGGCGAGGGTGGCGCGGTTGAGGTGCTAGTCGGGCTTGAACCCGGAGACGTTGTCGTAACGTCGGGCCAATTCCTGCTGGATTCGGAAAGCAAGCTTAAGGAAGCGGTCGCGAAGATGATGGAGCCGACCAAGGCGACACCGAGGGCGGATGCGGCGGACGCCGCTTCATTGACGTAGGCACACGTCGGGACCACCGGACCTTCGAGTGTCTCCGCCGATCCAAAATACGCTTGCCCAATGGACAGACACCCGGACGAACAGGATCCAGCCAATCGCGGAGCCTATTTCTCCACCGAGCCGGGCGAGTGTCCCTTGTGTGGGATGAAGCTTAAACCGGTCGAGGAACTGGATTGGGCTCGTGCAAAGATCGCGGCGGGCGGCGGGGATGTGGCTTATACGTGCCCGAAACACCCGCACGTCTTCTCCGAGTCGCCCGGAGATTGCCCGGTCTGCGGCAGCAACTTGGAGCCGTTCAAGGCGATGTTTGCATGTCGAGACCCGAAGCACGCTGAGCAGACGAGTGACCGGCAGGCCGAATGCCCCAAATGCGGAGAGCCGATGGCCGTCTTTCGTGGTCCCTGGCTTGGAGACGCGATGGCCAAGATGGGCCCTTCTGTTGAATCAGGTTCTGATGAGGCGGCGTCAACGGCGGCCCCGGAAGCAGGTCGAACTATCCCGGCCGATGCTCGATTCGTTTGCCCGATGCAGGAGTGCTGGCAATTTTCTCCCACGGAAGCCCGTTGCCCAACCTGCGGCATGAAGCTCAAGCCCATTGAGCAGATCGAATGGGCAACGAAGCTCGCACACACAACACCGGCCAAGGGACGATTCGTCTGCCCAATGCACCCGGATCGAGCGACCAGCGACGAGCCAGGTACGTGTCCCATTTGTGCGATGCAGCTCTTGCCAAGAGATCGAATCGTCGGCCTGGACGATGGGAGCGTGTCTGTCGCTCAGCAGGTGGACTACCTGATGGAGCACTACCTTGCCCTACAGGAGCGATTCGCCCGCGACAGCACCGATGAAGTTGCACTTCACGCGCTTGGGCTTGTGGATGCCGGCGAAAAGTTGCGCGAGGGGCTTCAACACGAAACTGGGCAAAACAATGTAAGTTTGCTCGACGCGGTTCGCACAGTGCATACCGCGGCACTCAAGCTGCGAGGCACCGACCTATCTAGTGATCGCTCACAAATGGCTCAGCTCAGCGAAGCCATGCAGACAATCATCGGACAGCAGCGACCTGATCCGAAACGCTGGCCGAAGCTATTCATTTATCGATGCCCGATGGCAAAGGCCGACTGGATTCAATCCACCGAGAAGAAAGCCAACCCCTATTACGGCTTCAAGATGCTCGATTGCGGCAATCTCCTGGAAACCAAATAGGGATTTATTAGCAACATGATCGCACGAATCATCGAATTCTGCTGCCGCAATCGGTTCCTGACGTTGATTCTTACGTCATTCGTCGTCGCAGGCGGAATCTGGACCGTCTTCAACATCCGTCTCGATGCGATCCCGGATTTGTCCGACGTCCAGGTCATCGTCTTCACCGAGTACCCCGGTCAAGCGCCACAAGTCGTTGAAGATCAGGTGACGTATCCGTTGACGACGGCGATGCTGGCGGTCCCCTATGCAAAAGTGGTCCGCGGATACTCGATGTTCGGGTATTCCTTCGTCTATATCATTTTCGAGGATGGGACCGACATTTACTGGGCGCGTTCCCGGGTCCTGGAGTACCTCAACTACGTCACCGGCCGAATTCCCAAGGGCGTAACGCCTCAACTCGGCCCCGACGCGACCGGCGTCGGCTGGGTCTACGAGTACTCGCTTCGCAACGGCTATTACTGCCCCAAGCACCCCGACGGAATGTACCAAGATCCCGAACAACCGGGCCAATGGTATGCGACCCGTGAGGATGCGCCCGAGGAGATTCGTGACCAACTCGAACGAGTCAGGATGTTCGAGCACGGCGGCAAATGTCCTTGGGATAATGAAACAGAGCTTGTCTTGGCCGAATACGATCTTTCAGAATTGCGGACCCTCCAAGACTGGTACATGCGATACGAATTGACAGCGCTCGAAGGCGTCTCTGAGGTCGCTGCCGTCGGCGGATTCGTTCGACAATACCAGGTCGTGGTCGATCCTGACCGGCTCCTGGCCTACAACATCCCGCTCAATCAAGTGAAGATGGCCATCCAGCGATCGAACAATGATGTGGGTGGCCGAGTTCTGGAGATGTCCGAGACCGAGTACATGGTCCGCGGCCGCGGCTATATCGCATCATTGACCCCGGATCAGGTTAAGGAGGCGCGGAGTGCGGGCATCCCCATTGACCGTGTCCGAGCCCAGCAAGGCATCCATGATCTGGAGCGTGTAGTCATTCGGGCTACCGAAACGGGAACCCCGGTGTACCTTCGGGATATCGCGGAGGTACGGCTTGGTCCCGAGATGCGGCGCGGGCTGGCCGAGTCGGCAGGCGAGGGGGAAGTCGTCGGCGGCATTGTCGTGATGCGTTTCGGAGAGAATGCGCTTCAGGTAATCCGCAACGTCCGGCACAAGATCGACGAGTTGAAGCAGGGATTGCCGGCTGGCGTGGACGTGGTCGCGGAGTACGACCGGTCCGCCCTCATTGAGCGCGCGGTGGAGACCCTGACTCACACTCTGATCAAAGAAATGGTCGTCGTTGGGCTTGTCTGCATCCTGTTCCTGCTGCATGCTCGTAGTGAACTGGTTGCGATCTTTGTGCTTCCCACCGGCGTCCTGTGCGCTCTGATCATCATGCACTGGATGGGCATCAATGCGAACATCATGAGCCTGGGTGGCATCGCCATTTCGATTGGTGTGATGGTAGACAGCTCAATTGTCATGGTCGAGAACTCGCACAAGCATCTTGATCGAGAAGAAGACCGAATTAAGGAGGAGTTGGCTGCCGGACATACGCCGGTTCACCGACCGCGCGCCGAACTCATCATTGAGGCGGCCAAGGAGGTCGGGCCGACGCTTTTCTTCTCTTTGCTCATCATAACCGTGAGCTTCTTGCCCATCTTTGTGCTCGGCGAGCAAAGCGGACGATTGTTTAAGCCTCTCGCGTACACAAAGACCTTTGCGATGGCGGCGGCCTCCGTGCTTGCCATTACCATCATTCCAGTTCTCATGCTGTCGTTAATCACGTCCCGCGTACTGCCAAAGGAGTGGGGATGGCGCCGCAACTTGTCAATTACGATAGGCGTCATGTTTCTCCCGGCGGCCATCATTTGGGCGGCTCCGCTTGGGGCGTACGAGCAGCATCGTCATTGGATCATGCTCGCATGGGTCGTTCTCGCAGGAATGCTCCTCGTGCCGCAGAAGATCTTCCACGAGCGCGTCAATCCAATCAGCAAGGTTTTGCAGTGGATATACAACCCCTTCTTCCGATTCGCTATGGCGTTTCGGAAAAGGCTTGTGTTGGCCGCGATCCTTTTTGCCTTTAGCGGATTGTTTCCTTTGGTTGGAACCAAGAACGTGCCCTTTGTCGGGGCCGCACTTTCGCGGTCGTTTCCGGCTCTGGACACGGCCTTCCCGGGCTTGGGCAGAGAGTTCATGCCTCCCCTAGACGAGGGCGACCTTCTATATATGCCGACAACCGACCCGGCGATCAGCGTAACCAAGGCTCGCGAGCTCCTGCAACAGACGGACGCGATCATCGCGAGCTTCCCCGAAGTCCACCACGTATTTGGAAAGATTGGCCGGGCCGAGACAGCGACCGACCCTGCTCCGCTGAGCATGGTGGAAACGACCATCATGCTGGAGCCGGACCGCGAAAAGTGGCGAAAGCGGCGATTCGATCGATGGTTCTCATTCCTGCCTTCTTGGGTGATAGACTGGAGTGGGCTCTCGACATTCTGGCCCGAGGAACGTCCAATCACAATTGACGAGCTCTGTTACGGCTATGGAGAGGGAGACAACCACGTTCCGGGGCTAAATGAAGCAGTAGCATTTCCCGGCGTCACGAACGCGTGGACCATGCCCATCAAGACTCGGATTGACATGCTATCCACGGGGATCAAGACGCCCGTCGGCATCAAGATCATGGGCGATGATCTCGACGTACTTTCCGATCTTGCCGAGCGTATTTCCGCAGAGGTCCGCACGTTGCCGAACACGCTTAGCGCCTATCCGGAGAAAACGGTCGGCGGCCTGTACGTGGATTTCAACATTGACCGAGACGAGGTGGCGAGGTACGGCCTCACGGTGGCAGATGTTCAGGACGTGATACTCTCGGCCATGGGTGGCATGAACGTCAGTTGGACGGTCGAGGGGCTTGAGCGTTATCCGATCAATCTGCGCTACAAGCGAGAGCTTCGCGACAACCTTCCGGCACTGCGGCGGACGCTCGTTGCCACTCCAGGGGGCGCTCAGGTCCCCATCGCTCAACTCGCCGATGTCGAGATCGTTCCCGGTCCGCCCATGATCAAGAGCGAGAACGCGCGAAAGACCGCATGGATTTACGTAGACCTGACCACCACGGACATTGTTGGTTGGATTGAGCGCGCCAAGGCTCTCGTTCGTGACACCGTGCCCTTACCGGCGGGGTACAACATCGTGTGGTCCGGCCAGTATGAGTACATCCAGGCTGCGAATCGCCGATTGGCGATAGCAGTTCCGGCCGCCGCCGGAGCTATCATATTCCTGCTCTATTTGGGTACACGATCATGGTTTCGCACAGTTCTAACTATGGTGACATTCACCTACACGCTGGCTGGAGCCTTCTGGTTTCTGTATTTCCTCGATTACGATATGTCCTTGGCCGTTGTGGTCGGTCTGATCGCGCTGGCCGGTCTCGACGCCGAGACGAACCTCGTCATGTTGCTTTATCTGGATAATGTCTACGACACCGCCAAGGCAAAAGGAAGAATGCGTCACTTTCAAGATCTGTGGGACGCGATCTACGAAGGCGCGGTGATGCGCATAAGGCCCAAGACCATGACTGTGGCAACTACTTTCATGGGTCTCGTTCCGTTGATGTGGGCTGAGGGTACCGGCGCTGACACCATGCGGCGGCTCGCCGCACCAATGATCGGTGGACTGGCAACAAGCTTCTTCGGCGAACTCGTGATCTTTCCGGCAATCTACTTCATCTACAAACGCTTCTCCGATCTGAGAAGAGAGGGAAAAGACTATTGGCCGACCGAGAGCGGAAGCGAAAGCAACCACGCGAATGGAACAGCGACAGCCACGCCAGCTAGTTAGCCCGTGGATCTTGCGCCCTTGAGCTGCGGAGCGTTCGAGAACATTGAGGTTGGAGATTCACCTAGTATGGAAAACATGCAGTTTGCGATAACGGGAATGCACTGCCAAGCCTGTGCCACGAAGATTCGAACCGCAATTGAGTCGCTTTCAGGCGTGAAAAAGGCCGATGTCACTTTCTCGCCCCCGCGCGCATCATTGACGCTTGAATCGGGTGTTTCGGACGACGATTTGCGTTCCGCTGTTCGTTCTGCCGGTGACTACGACCTCCATCGGTTTGCCGAGACCGAGGACCGCGCGGATGGCACCATTGATGCCGCGGACGAGGCACCGAAGGAGAGCCTATATCCGTTATTGCTAATCGTGGGCTTTATTGCGGGCGTCACCCTCTTGATCGGAATACGGACCGCATGCTTCGAGATGAGCCTCCTCATGAGCAATTTCATGGCGGGGTTCTTCCTCGTATTCGGGTTCTTTAAGCTGTTGGACCTTCCGGGCTTTGTACAGACGTACCGCACCTACGACCTCGTTGCGATTGCGGTACCACCGTGGGCTTGGGCCTACCCATTCGTGGAACTGGCTTTGGGCGCCGCTTATCTTCTCCTTGTGGCACCGACGGCGGTCAACGTGACGACGCTAGTCCTCATGATAATCGGTGCACTCGGCGTCGGTCGGGCGCTAACCAAGAAACAGCGGATCCGATGCGCGTGCCTCGGCACCGTGCTCAACCTCCCCATGACAACCGTAACGCTCGTAGAGGATCTCGCCATGGCCACAATGGCCGCCATGATGCTCGTCGCGCAGATTCAGTAATGCTGGAATGGCTTCAGGGAGACAAATCATGCAGTTCTTCGACCTGTTTACGATCTTCTTTGCTCAGTTGCTGAACTTTATCTTCGGCCTGCTCAGCAGTGCGCTACTGCAACAACAGTGACGGTGATCAAGTCCAGATGGCGCACGGCGAGACGTGTCGGAATTGGCCTTTGGTGCGCGCGTTGTTCTTGTTCGAGAACGGTGCAAACAAAGAAGCATCAACAACACACATGAAGGACTCCCTTACGACTCGCCCAACGTTCTTACGGACTGGAAAGTACGGCAGAAACGAACGGCGCGATGTCCAATCCGTTCAGTTCTCCGTCACTATTAGCGTCGGCGGCGATCAACTGACATGTCGAGGGTTCACTCAGATTCAACAGAAAGGTGACAAAGATCGGAATATCAGAACTATCCGCCGTTCCGTCAAGGTTTACATCACCTGAAGATGGCGCATTTGCCGAAACCTGAACAATACGACCGATCGATGGGATGTCATCGACCATTGCGAAGATCATATAGTGCCCTAGAGGCAGCACATTGGGATCGGTTGGAAGGTCCGCCGTCACTACGCCACTTCTTTGTTGGAATGGTAGCAATAGACGCCGTGGAATACCGGCGTCGACCCAATGCGTCGTAACGCCCGTACCCATCAGAACGACGTTCGTTATCTGGATTTCCGGCGCGATCGATAACGCAATCTCGCACCCACGACCAAAACTAGAACCGGAGATGCCGGTGATTTGAGGTCGGACGCCGCGAAACAAGTACGGCGGGCTATAGGCTTCGATGTCGGCGCTCGTCGGACCCACTTGGAACTTGATTCGCGTGCCGCCGGTAGTCAGGACGCGACCGTCCGGCACAAGCAGCGTGACGGCGTGGTATTCGCGATGCCAATTCAAATCCGCCACACGCCGCCACGAATTCGAGGGCGGATCGTAAATGTCGCACCACTTCACGATGCCAAGCACCGATGTCACTGGCGGATTGGGGTTCTCGGTTTCTCCACCAGCGACCAGTATTCGTCCATCAGGCAGCTGAACGACTTCCGACTGGAACCGCACCAAGTCCGGATTTGAAGTCAGAGTCCACAATTCTGCATCGGGATCATAAACCTCGCCCATGATTGTGTTGCCGTCCGGTCCACTGACTATGCCGACCGCCAGAACGCGGCCATCTTCGAGTACGACAATTGAATGGTCCGAATGTCCGGGCCAAAAGCGACTCGGCTGAACAAAATTGCCCGTGGGCTGCCACAGTCCCGTTGCGGGCGTGTAGAGCTGCGGCGGCCACCAGGTGGCCAATACTTTTCCGTTGTATAGCAGCGCGGACGGCGGAAACTCCGTTGGATTTGCCATTGAGCCCGTGTAGCTCCAAGCCAATGTCGCCAAGTCCATGCGCTCGCATGTGTCGGTCCTTTGTGCGCTCGGTGCCGTGCCGCCGCCCATCACCAGGAACGAACCGTCCGCCAGTCGCGCAAGCCCTGGATACCAACGACCAACCGCATGCTGTAGATCGGGTGGATCTTGCCATGTGTCGGTTTGTGGGTCATATGCCTTCACCCAAGGAATCGCATCGGTAAATGAACCTGGATCGGAGCCGTCCTGCCCTCCGATCATCATGATGCGTCCGTCGGGAAGGAGGCTTGAATTCATACATCCCTGTTCCGACCAAGAGCCCGTGGGGAAGCTCTTCTGTCCGGTCGCGGGATCGAACACGATCGGATCGACGGTGTCGTGGCAATAGAGGACTCTCCCGTCCGTTTGAAGGATGGCGATGTCCGTGGCATCGAAGAATTCCGGCAGCGTGTTGCCGATGATGTTCCATTGGCCGGGATGAGTCTCGGTGCCGAGCAAGAACGTGTGTTGAAACGAACCGCCCTCAATGACGACCTCGATTTCGGTGTATTCGCGTCCCAGGCTGCTGGCCCCGAGCCGCCAAACATCCACGATAGGGAGATTCGAAAACGAGAATGTACCCTGTTCATTCGTTCTCGCTTCGAAAAAGAACTGAAGTGTCGGCTCGAACAAAGTCACCCGCGCGTTGGCAATCGGAATCATCTGGCTCTCGGCCCTTACTACCGTTCCGGTGACAGCCGCAGCGATTGCCGAAGGGTTGCTTGGGGCCATGAATACGACGCACGCCAGTTGCTGCAGAACTCGAGGTGTTGTTCGGTTCATCTGGCATCCTCCTATGGCCCAGCCATCTTAACGCGCCCGATCCCCACTATGCTGAACGATGATTCTCTTGACCTGACTCCGGCTCGGGGTATTCCGGCGGTCTTTGGGGCCGGACGCAAGAACAGGGCGAGGTAATGCGGCCGGGAGCCGCATCCTATGATAAGCAAGGCCATGCTGAATCCGCTGCCCAGCGGCCTGCAAATCAGGAGTGAAGCTTTTTTCACGAGGTCGGCGCGCCGATCAGCCAGTCCCAGCCAGCCAAACCGCCTTGGCGGGGTCGAAAACGCGGATTGCTGTCAAAAAGAGTTCAACTGGTGTCCAGTCGCCCCGATTTCTAACCCTTCGTCAAATTTGAGTTTGCGAAGGATCACTTCCCCGTCATCAGCGTCGACCGACGCGGCACTACACTCTATGGCCCCAGCGGCACGGGCAAGAGCTCGCTCGTGCGACAGATCGCATCATTGGTCCGACGGCCTGTCCGTCGGGTCTCGCTCAATGGCGAAACCTCGGTGTCCGATTTCATCGGCCACTGGACGGTCAATGACCAGCGCCAGACGGTTTTCGTCCGCGGCATCCTGCCTCGAGCCATGCTGGAGGGCCATATCCTTCAGCTCGATGAAGTCGACGCCATGCAGCCGGAGATCGGCTTCATCCTCCAGCAGGTATTGGAGCCGCAGGGCCACCTGTTACTCACCGACACCGGCGAAGACATCGCGCCACATGCCGACTTTCGGCTCGTCGCCACGGCCAACACGCTGGGCTTCGGCTCGGATTCCGGGCTCTATTCCAGCGGCACGCACGTGCTGAACTTCAGTTGGCTGGACCGCTGGGACGTGGTCGTGCATATCGACTACCTGCCGGCCAAGGAAGAGATCAGCCTGCTCAAGGCCCGTCACGCGTCGCTCGGTAAACAGATGCTGACCTGCCTGGTCAAGGCGGCCGGCGATCTGCGCAAGGCCCATGCCGAGGAGCAGCTCACGACCACGGTGACGACCCGGCGCCTGCTGGCGCTGTGCGCTCGTCTCGCACGTGGCAACGACTTTCAGCGGGCCCTCCACACTACCCTCCTCAACAAGGTCCCGCCCGAGGACCGCAAGGTCATCGCCGAGGCGTTCGACCACCATGTCGGCCCTCTTGCGAATTCGAAGTGACGGCACGGTATGTGCGGGAGCGGGACAATCCCAATGCGGTTCCGCTCTCGCACGGCTATGCCGTTAAGCGTTCAAGAGGGATGATACAAAAGGCAAAACGTCCGCCTCATCCACGGTACCACTACCATCCATGTCTGCTTCAAACACCTTCACCGGGTCCGTGTCCACACCCAAGAGTACGTTCACAAATGCTTGAACATCGAGACCGTTAAGTGAACCATCGAGGTTGACATCGCCTGCGGCGCTCGCCGGTACCGTGTTATCGAAGAGACGCATATTGCGGATGAGCAACTCATCTCCAGCCCCTCGGAGTGATCCTGGGTAAATGGCAAACGTGAGCGCGCCAGTCGTGCCAGCCAGGTTGCTTATAGGGACCGCGATTGGAATCCACTCATTTGCGGGCGTGGACTCTGATGCGGCCCATAAAATGCTTTCAGCAAAGCTCAGTGACGCCGTTCCGCCGGTGGTGGACAGGAATCGAACTTCGGCCGTTATGAACCCCGCGTTCATTGGCAACGCGAGTTGGCCGGTGGCAAAGCTTGGCTGACCGGAATTGCTGTTGAAAAGTTGGATTTGATCATTCACGTGATCGAAAAAGAATTCCCACCCGCCTACGAGGGTGTTGAGCAGCATCCCATCCAATTCGTGCGAGTCCTCACAGGGCTCAGCAGTGCATACGCCGTTGCAGCAATAGGAACCAGGGGGACAGAAGTTGAATGAGATGCACTTTCTCGATACGCAATCGAAGAACTTGTACTTGCAGCCTTGTGGAGGGGATACACACAGCCGCAGGGCTGGAACGCAGTGGCCGCCGACGCACTCGGTACAGGGGATGTCGCGGCAGCCGTTATCGTCGCTGCAGCTGACCGGGTCACAGAATAGGGCGAGATGCAGGCAGCGACCAAGCTCGGGAATAAAGGCGTCCGCCGTGCATGTCAGCCCATCGTCGCAGGAGTCAACAATCGAGAACGCGCCGGACGTAGCGACGACCTGCTGCGAGTTGCAGGAGTTCGTGGCCGTGATACGGATTATGCCTTGTCCGGTGAGCGTGCTGGGGACTGCCCAATTGAAACTACCGGGATTAGGCGTGCTCTGTGTGATGGTCGACCACGATTGGCCCGCGTTGACCGAATAGGCGATAGCAACGGCGCTGCTTGCAGGTCCGAAGGTGGTCCACGCGATTGGGGCCGTTGAATTCGCGAGGAAGAGCTCGCCACCGATGGGTGACCCAACTATGATACTTGCGATTCCTGGCGTTACACTGAAGTTGCCGCCCATCGAAGAAAGCGCGCGGCCGCATTCATCGGTTGACCGAACTCGTACGCGCAAGAAATTGTTGTTCATGCAGCGAGTCAGAGCCCAGGTCGTGCTTCCACTGGGTGCACAGT
>QEVG01000045.1 GCA_003576905.1 Planctomycetota bacterium
GTCAAAGGGCCGCGACACCGACGCGCCGCGGCCCTCTAAACCATCTTCGCTGGACTGTTTATCGGCGAGTTGTGCGCCGGAGATACGCGCGATTTTTGGACCATTCGGCGGGGACTGCGCATCGACGCGCGGGTTTGCCACCCTCGATGCCTGCGCGTCGGAGGCGACTTTCTAGTACTGCCGATTACTTCGGCGAAACTTGCGCATGCGCCAGTATTGCTAAACGCGACTCGATGCAGTACTCGGTTGGAACGACTCCGCAGGACTCCAGCCCGGTGCAACCAGAAAAGGCGCCGCCGCCGGCAGGATCTCAAACGTTGCCGGAAGCGGATTGCCCATGTCGCCGTCGATTTCGACGCCTACCGGTGTATCCGACCAGACGCGAATGCTCCGCGCCTGGCGATAGACCACCCCCTCTGACCCGATGTGCCTTCCAAGTAGGACTCCTACTGAATGGCGGATCAACCCAAGGTGTCCCCGGCATTCAAAAACACAGAGATCAAGCACCCCGTCAAACGGGGAGGCATTCCTCAGCAGCCGGAGTCCGATCGCATATCGCGGGATGTTGCCGACAAAGACCAGGCCCGGGCCCTCAAAAACGATCACACCATCCGCTTCCACCGTCACCTGCGGATGGCGATAGCTCCAGAATGTCCGCCAGAGCGGTGCCGCATAGCTGAGATAGCTGATGTGGCCCTGCCGAATTGCGCTGAGCCGCCGCACAACCTCTGCATCAAACCCGATCCCGGCCACGAGGAGAAACGGGTGACCATCCCGAGTGGCCAGATCAAGTCTCACCTCCCGCCCCTCGCGCAGAATCTGCCGCAGGTTCTCCGCGCTGCCTCGTACATCGAGGTACTTCGCAAGGAGGTTCTCGGTTCCGGTTGCCACGATAAGTATTGGGCACCGTTCCAGACCCTGTACTCGGGCACGATGGACCCCTCCTGCCGCCTCGCAGAGGGTCCCGTCGCCACCTGCGACGACCAGTGCATCGGCCCCCGACTCGGCTGCCGACCGGGCATATTCGAGGCAATCGCCCCCTCGCCGTGTTTCCTTGATCGTTATCCGGCAGCCATCCCCACTCAGTAAACTCTTCAGTCGCCCGACGAGCGCCCGACTGCCGGATCGACCAGAAACCGGATTAACGATGAAATGTATCTCCCGGCGGCTGTTCAACTTCGATTCCTGAACCGCGATCCGCCAGCCCCCCTCTCGCGCGGCGATGGGAGCTTCGCGATCCGCAGGTCGTGGGCAATCGTACATGATTGGGGGTGGCGGGCAACGATCCGCCGAATCCGAAGCCAGGACCGCGCCAGAGAAAGCGCCCGGTCGTTTGACCGATCATTGCATTATCAGTATCGTCGCGCCCTCTCGGCATCGGCAGAACAATCCTGAGCCCGATCACGATCAGATGACCGCCACGCAGAACACCGCCACGCCCGCACCCGTTGTACCGGACCGCATGAGCGACTCCGGAACTCCGGTCGTCCCCCATCGCCCGGACGGGATCCGTGACACCATCGAGTCCATCGTCGTCGCCTTTATCCTCGCATTCGTGTTCCGGGCGTTCATGGTGGAGGCATTCGTCATCCCCACCGGTTCGATGGCTCCCGGCCTTATGGGCCAGCATGCCCAGCATCGGTGTGCGCTGTGCAGATATTCCTTCGTCTACGGAATCCGCGAGGATATGCAGACGGCCGACGGCCGCCCCATCGCCGGCACGCTTCGAAATCAATTCGACGTACAGTGCCCGAATTGCGGCTACAGCAGCGGGGGCAACACCGCACTGAACAAGCCGGACCGGCGCGTGGTCGCGAGTGCCGGCGACCGAATCCTGGTATTGAAATGGCCCTACGACATCGGCGGCGATCTCCTGGGGCCCAAGAGATGGGACGTGGTCGTCTTCAAGGATCCGACCGACGGCGACACCAATTTCATCAAGCGCCTCATCGGGCTGCCGGGCGAAGTCGTCCAGATCATTGACGGCGACATATACACCGCCTCGGCGAAGGACGTCCCCGAGGACATTCGCGCGGCCCTGAGCGTTCCGCCTCCACGGGGCATGCCCGACGCTCGCCGGCTCACACCGCCGCAGTTCGAAAAGCTCGCAAGCCTCCTGCAGATCCGTCGCAAGACGCCCGTGGCACAGGAATCCCTGTGGATGCTCCACTACGACCACGATTTCCAGCCCGATCTGTCGACACCGGGACCGCCGGACTTCAATCCTCCGGTCTGGCGGCCGGAGGCAGGCGAATCCGGCTGGGACGCCTCAACCCCCCGCGTAAAGTTCTCTCCAAAGTCGAACGTCGAACAGTGGATACGGCTCGAAGGCAAGCCCATCGAGGACAACTACGGGTACAACGATGTCAGCATTCACAAGGTTCAGCATAGGGGCAAACTCGTCGGTGACGTGCTGATCGGCATGGTTGCGGTCCCTTTGGGCGGCCAGGGCCACCTGAGCCTCTCGCTCCGCAAGGGCGCCGATGAGTTCGTGGCCCGCGTTCAGGTAGACGGCTCCGTCACGCTCTCCCGGATCGGCGAGCGCGAAGTGACGGTCGAGCTTGATCGAAAGAAGATCGAGCCGCTTGAGCCCGGCAGATCGCTCAAGGTGGAATTCGAGAATCTGGATTTCCGCGTGGCCCTGAGAATTAACGGCGAAGAGATCGTCGCAACCAGCGACGCCCAGTACGCCCCCGATCCCGTCAACATGGTTCTCAACTATGGCCGCGACGACGTCCGCAACGCCGCGACCGTTCGCCTCGGGGCACAGCAGCTTCCGCTCGAGATTCGCCACCTCACCATCTGCCGCGACGTGTATTACCGCTCCGACTGCACCCTCGAGGAACTCAACCAGTTCAATCGCCCAAACCCCTACGCCAACCTCGCCGGCTGGGGAACCACTCTGAATCCGATTCTGCTTCGAGAGGATCCGCCCGATTTCTACTGCCTTGGAGACAACAGCCCCCAGAGTAAGGATTCCCGCCTTTGGTGGGAGGCGTGCCAAACCTTGCGCGACCGGAACAACTACCAGATCGGAACCGTACCCGGAGATCAGCTCATCGGCCGGGCGTTCTTCGTCTATTGGCCCAGCGGATACCGTTTGTCAAAGGAAACGCCGGCGGTCATTCCGAACATCGGCCGAATGCGTATGATTCGCTGATATCGAAGGTTCCAATGGCGCGGCTCAAAGCCAATGGCACGGGCCCATCCGCCCAGCCGCGCGAACCCTAGTTATCCACAGTGCGGGTTTTCCTGTATGTCAGTCGCTCCAACCATGGCCTCTCATTTCAGGAAGAAGTCTGCGGTTGTCTCGGTTTTGACCCAACTTGGCGCGCCGAATAGACCAAGCATCGCGTAACTTGATGTATTCCAAGAAGATAAGGCCACTGCTCGCTGAACCTCCTGAATGGCGCTACCTCTTTCATCGCACGCCGTTAGACTATCGCGATGATTCGGACGTCTTTCAGCCACTTCGGGCTTTGAAACCATCGTGAACACGTTGTCCCCACACCCTGCCGAGTCGTTTGCAGCCCCCTTCCAGGGATCCGTACGCCACCTTCTTGAGGCCCGAAACCTCGTCAAGGCATACGGAGGCCGCGTGGTCGTAAACAAGGTCAGCTTTCACGTCGGCCGGGCCGAAATCGTGGGGCTTCTGGGCCGAAACGGCGCGGGCAAGACGACCAGCTTTCGCATGACAATCGGCATCGTCAAGCCCGACGGCGGCATGGTCATCTTCAATGGCGACGAAATTACGAACCTCCCCATGTACAAGCGGGCGCAGAAGGGCGTCGGTTATCTGTCGCAGGAAAACAGCGTCTTTGTCCGCCTCTCGGTCGAGAGGAATCTGCTGGCGATCCTGGAATTGATTAAGGGAATGACGCCGGGCGAGCGTCGGCGAAAGGCCCATGCCCTTCTCGAACAGTTCGGCCTGCTCAGAAATGCCAAACAGGAGGCACGCACCCTTTCGGGCGGCGAGCGGCGAAAGCTCGAGATCGCCCGGGCGCTGATCACCCAGCCGGCGATCATCCTGCTCGACGAACCGTTCAGCGGCGTTGACCCCATCGCCGTACAGGACCTCCAGCGCGAAATCCGTCATCTCAAGACGGACATGGGCATCTCCTTCCTCCTGACCGACCACAACGTGCGCCAGACACTCGAAGTGACCGACCGCAGCTACATCATTCACGAGGGAACGGTCATCGCGGAAGGAACTCCGCGACAGCTCATCAACGATCCGGTCGTCCGCGAAGCCTACCTAGGCACGACTTTCCGCGGAGACGAGTTCGACCATCCGCCCACCACCGCGTGACCAACCGGCGCTTCGCTCATTCTTCCACCACCCGCCGCACCATTATTCATCGTGGTAGCAGGCCGGCAGCTCAAAGTGCCGCCGCAGCGGGCTGGACCGTGAAACCGCCTCACGCGGCTCGCCGTCGGAAGCCCCGGTGACGTGCGCGGGGCGAGCCAGCCAGCGAAGGTAGGAGATGACTCTGCGGATACGGCGGGCCGTATCGGGCCGATGGTTCATTCGAGAAGGCATGGGTTATGCTCACATTCGGCGCAGGACCGCGCCGTCAAGCCAAGCGAGGCGACACTTTTTTATGCAAGGGCCATGCCGCCTGATCCGCCTCGGACAACGGCACTCTGAGCGAACGCGACGATCACTGCGAATCCCCGCAAAAGTCAGAACTCCAAGGTAATGTAATTGCCGGGCACAACGACGGTTGCGATGATGTGCACTCCCCTGCACCGGGCGGGGGTGTTTACCGGGCCTTTGCTTGGTCAGCCCATGAGCGACCTTGGTGTGGGAAATCCTGCGGAACGGCGGCGAGAAAATGGGAACTATCGCCCAAGCTCGAAACCGAACGCTGCTCCCAGGCGGTCGCCGAACCGGTGGTGGAAAGACACGTGGCGAGCCGTTATATTGGTGACGGTGTGAGACTTAGGTGCGGGCGAAGCCGCCGGGAATGATGTTTTTCGGCATTTTTCAATTATCTCCCCTGCCATTCCGGCGCTGTCCACATCGCTCACTTCGATATATGCCGTAAGCGACCTAACTGCATGGATCATGGGTCTTTACGAGGTGGTGACAGAGCTTCAAGATTGCGACCGACAGCCCGGATGAGACCGCCTCCGCCCTTGGACATGGCGGGAATGGTCTCGATTTTGCCGATTCCGTTTTGTCCGGGCAGAAGCACTGCTCCCCTGCGATCCGCGGTTTGAAACATTGCGGCGCGGCCGCACCATGAAACGGTCGTCGCGACCCCGGGTTTCCCGATCGATTTGCATGAGCAAGCGTCTCGAAAGCCTGATGTTTGTCCGTGAGCTGGGGACCGGCGCCGGCACGAAGGTAGCGCTCATGCGCGACGCCCGGGACGGCATGCACTATTGCAAGAAATACGTCTCGGCGACGGCGCCCAACTGGCAGTCGCAGGTGCGGCAACTCAAGAATGAATTCGACATCGGCGTGGGGAACAATCACCCGGTCCTGCGCAAATCCTACGAGTACGGCATTGTGAAGCGCAAGCTGCGCGCCATCGAGGCCTACAACATCCTCCAGTTCGTCGATGGAATCCCCCTCGATCGGTTCGCCGAAGTCTCGGAGCTTTCCCTGGTCATCAAGGTCTTCTGGCACGTCGCCGATGGACTTCACGACCTTCACCGCCGCGGATTCGTCCACGCCGATCTGAAGCCGCACAACATACTCTGTGCGAAAAACGGCCGCCCGACGATCATTGATTTCGGACAGGCCTGCCCCATGTTCACCCGAAAGGAGCGCATCCAGGGCACGAAGGACTTCATCGCCAAGGAGCAGGTCGAACGCCAGGCCCTCGATGCCCGGACCGATGTCTTCGGACTCGGCGCGACCATGCACAAGGTCTTTCTGGGGCGATCGGTCGAGACCGAGCTCAACAGCACGGCGGTCGGAAAGGGCGGCGTCAACCTCGACTTCTGGAGAAACCCGAACACCGGCGAGTCCAAGCAGTTTGATCCCACCCTGCTGAAGCTCATCGAAGACTGCTGCCGCAACGATCGGTCGGAGCGGCCGGAAAACATGCAGATCGTCAAGGACCGCCTCGAAGTCAGCTTCGACCGCGTCGCCAAGACCGCCTGACCCGGCGCCCCACCCGTATCGCACCGAATGGCGCCGGGCGATCGCGGGACGCGCGCGGCTCGCCGATATATCATGTGGGGCGAGACCGACCTCGACCCGCACACTTCGAGCAATCCCATGAAAACGGACAAGACTCCTCCCCCGTTTGATCCCGGAATCCTCCTGCCGGAACGCCATGCCGCATACCGGCCCGTCCTCCGCGAGGCCCTCGTGTACTTCCTCGGCAGGCTCGCCCCCGACCGCCTTCGCGAGATCGCCGCGGCCCAGCGCGCCCTTGGCGCGGGCGCAGACCCGGCAGCCCGCCTCGTGGCCCTGATGCGCTGCTGCCCGACCCTGCACAAGCTCGGACAGGTTGTCGCGCGCCACCGCGGCCTGGACGCGGAGGTCCGAACGCACCTCCAGCAGCTTGAATCCTGCGACCCCGCGCATTCGGTCGACGAGGTACGGCCGGTCATCGACGCCGACTTCACGCGCCTCGGCGTCGCCGAGGACCTGCGCATCGCCGGCCGTGCACTTGCCGAGGCCAGCGTTTCCGTCATCGTGCCTGTAACATGGCATCGAACCCCCTCCGGCCCCCGGCAGGAAGGCGTCCTGAAGGTCCTCAAGCCGGGCATCGAGCAGAAGCTCGAAGAGGAGCTTGCCATCCTCGCCGACCTCGCGGATCACCTCGATGACCTCGGCATCGAGGGCGCCCCGCCGCTGGACTATCGCGAGACGTTCGACACCGTGCGCGAGCTGCTCTTGCGCGAAGTGAAGCTCGATATCGAACAGCGTAACATCACCGACGCCGTCGCCCGCTACGCGCCGCGGAGGGACGTGTGGATTCCCCGGCTGCTTCCCTTCTGCACGCCGCGCATCACTGCGATGGAGCGCATCTACGGCCGCCAGGTGACCGCCGTCACCGATCTGCCGCGCTGGCGGCTCGAGGGCCTGGCCCGGATCATCGTCGATGCCATGGTAGCCGACACTGTCTTCTCGCGCGCGGAGACCACCGTGTTTCACGCCGACCCTCATGCCGGCAACCTCTTCGCCACCGATGAGGGCAAGCTGGCCATTCTCGACTGGAGCCTGACCGGCAGGCTGAGCAAGGCCGACCGCGTGTCGGTCACCAGCATCCTGCTCTCCGCCGTTCAGCTCGATGCCAGGGGAATGGCCCGCGCCATCGGCGATCTGGCCCGATCCCGCGTAGATGAATCCCTGCTGACAGCCGCCGCCGAGTCGGCCCTGGCCGAGCTTCGGCGCGGCCGCTTGATGGGGCCCGCCTGGCTGGTCCGGCTGCTGGACCGCGCCGCCGAAAGCGGCACGGCCTTCTCGGGCGACCTGTTGCTATTCCGAAAGATGCTCCTGACCCTCGGCGGCGTCATCGCCGATGTCTGCGAAGGCGCGTCGCTGGATGCCATCCTGACGGCATCAGGTTTGCATGCCTTCCTGAAAGACTGGCCGAACCGCCTCTGGACGCCGATCGACTCCCGAGATTTCGCGACGCACGTCTCCAACGGCGACCTGATGCGCCTTTGCCTGACCGCGCCCTTCGTTGCCGGAAGCTACTGGCTTCGCGCCTGGCGGGACTGGACGCTCGCGGCCTCGCCCCTGCGGTGAGCCCGACCGGAATCCCGCCACCCATGCACCCCGCGCCGGGCATTGGCGCGACCTATGCCCAGGGAGCCGCCCAGTTCGGCGGCCGCTTTTCAAGAAACGCCCTGAGCCCTTCGCGTGACTCGTCGTTGATGAACGCCTTGCCGAAACACTCCGCTTCCCCCGCGAAGCCGCGCTCCAGCCATGCGGCCTCGTGTGCACACAGCACTTGTTTCGCCAGCCGCACGGCCGACGGACCATTCATCAGGATGTTCTTCGCCAGCGCATCCACCGCCGACATCAGCTTCGCGCCCGGCACGCTCTCATTCGCCAGGCCGATCTCGTAGGCCATCGACGCCGAAATGCGGTCCCCCGTCAGGAGCATGCGCCGAACGCGCGACGGACCGATCAGCGCGAACGCCCGCTGCGTCCCGCCCCAGCCCGGTATCAGCCCGAGACTCACCTCGGGAAAGCCGATCGTCGCATGATCCGCCATGACACGCAGGTCGCAGGCCAGTGCCAGCTCGCAGCCACCCCCCAGGGCCGGACCGTTGATCGCGGCAATCGTCACCGCGTGGTCGAAGTGCGCCAGCCGGTTCATGAATCGCTGCCCGCGCTGCGAAAACGCCCGGCCGACGTCGCCGGGGGCACGCGCCATCTCATCGATGTCCGCACCCGCGAGAAACGTGCGGCCCTCCCCGGTGAAGATCAGAACGCGCACGTCCGGCTGCTGGGCGATCTCGTCCAGCCGGGCCTCCAGCGCCGCCATGACCGGCACCGAGATGAGATTGATGCCGTTCGGGCTGGCAAACGTAATACGCCCGATCTGCCCCTGACGCTCGTACAGAACCTCTGTGCTCATCGTTCGGCCCCTCAAAAGAATGGCCCGATCTTAGCGGATCGGCCCGGCCGATTGGAAGTGCCGGCCCAGACGCCTTTTCGATTGCCGATGGGCGCGTGCGGATGGGTGCGCGACGAGGGAGGCGCCCCGCCCCATCACGGGCCGGGCACGCGAAGTTCCCGTTATGCTCTTGTCTCTAGGACTTGTACTCGTGAAACCCGCGCCCGCTTTTTCGCCCGAGCCATCCGGCATCAACCATCTTCCTGAGCAGGGGGCACGGCCGGAATTTCGGGTCACCCAGGTCCTTTTGCAGGACCTCGAGAATACTGAGGCAAACGTCAATCCCGATGAAGTCCGCCAGCGTGAGCGGGCCCATCGGAAAATTACAGCCCTGCTTCATGATCTCGTCGATGTTCCCGGCGTCGGCCACGCCCTCCATCAGGGCGAACGCGGCCTCGTTGATCATCGGCATGAGCACGCGGTTCGACACGAACCCCGGCATGTCGTTGCAGCGAAGCGGATTCTTGCCCATCTTCTTCGCCAGCGCCTCCACGGCGCTGAGCGTGGCCTCGTCGGTCTGGAGCCCGCGGATCACTTCGACCAGGCTCATGAGCGGAACCGGGTTGAAAAAGTGCATGCCGATGAAATTCGTCGGGCGATTGGTCGCCGCGGCAAGTTTCGTGATGCTGATGCTGCTGGTATTGCTGGCGAGGATCGCACCGGCGGGCAGCCGATCCTGCACCTGCCGATAGAGGCCCACCTTCGCGTCGAAGTTCTCGAAGATCGCCTCGATGACGATGCCGACCTTCGACCAGTTCACGTCGTCCAGCGACGCGCACGGCTTCAGATTGGCCTTTGCGTTCGCCGCCGCGTCGGCCGGAAGCTTGCCCTTTTCCACGAGCTTGCCGAGGCTCTTCTCAATCTCGCCCAGGGCCTTCCGCACCTGCTCGGCATTCGCGTCATACACGTGCGTAACGAGCCCGGCCGTCGCCGCGACCTGGGCAATCCCCCGACCCATGGTTCCGGAACCGATGATAAGCGCTGATTCAATGGACATGGTGCACCTCGTTGGTTGCAAATGCTCAATGAAGTAATTGTATGGGCGAGATGCTCCGCCGACAAAAGGCGCTTCGTCCTGCGCCCGCGCGTACGAACTGCGGCCACGCCAGTACACGCCGCTCATGGAATCGCAGCGCGGACTTCACTCAGCCCAGGATGGCGGTAATCAGGCGATTCATTCCCTCGGGCATCGTCAACCGGGCGTATCTGCTCGACAGCCCCCCGTTCATCAACGCGGCCGCGCGCTTCGGATGACGCAGTTTTTGCACAGCCTTCGCCTGTTCCCTCCAGATCGAAGAGTGCCGGCATTTGAAAATGCGGCCGACCTCGCGGAGCGTGTAAGAACACCCGCCTTCGATGCCAAAGCGCAATTTGAGAATCTCGCGCTCACGATAAGTGAGGGTCTTGAGCACCTCTTCAAGTTGCGCGCGATAGCCGTCCCCGCGAAGACTCTCACCCGTCACCCGCGCGAGCGAAACCGACCCGCAGACCGAACAGGTCCTTGGGCGTCGCCTGTCATGGGTCCACCATTGATAATCACAGATCCGACACTGGTACTGCCGCCTGCCCAATTCATCGCGAATCTCATCTACGTGCATCGGCTCGCTCCTCCTTTACATGTGCAATCGCACGCGTAATTCACACATTCAATCGAACGCTCCCACAGCGTCCGTTGGTGCCACACAATCGCCACTCTTATTGAAATTGCCCTCGATCGACGCAGACGTTTTGTCAAAGGATCAGACCTCGACCGGAGATGTATACAACTAAATGCATCTGCGCGCAACCTGTGCAGGGACTAACATTCGACAAGCGAGACTCGCCTATTGAACGAGACCGTGAGCTGCGCCCTGCCCCAGCGAATCTTACAAGGTAGGCGCCGCGCAGGACGGAGTAGTCCAGAGTATTCTAACGGCGTCTGCGGATATCGTCCCCCGCCTGCTCCAGGACGACGCGATAATTGCACCGTGCAACTAATCGCACTCGGACGCCGGAATTGCGCCGCCGTTATCGATGATCGATACCATCGCCGGGCCGATCGGCTGTCACGCGTGATGAATCAGATACCGGCAATGGCTGTCCGGCCACATACCGTGATCGTTGGGCCGGGCAGATATGTCATCGCGTGTTCATGAGTTACATGGACGCAACAAGCCCCGCGAATAGCGCGCCCATGTGGTGTCTGTCGCCTCGCGGCGCATTCCATGCACGACTCACGGCCGCTCGATCATCATCGCCACCGCGTTGCCCCCGCCAAGGCAGAGCGTCGCGATCCCGCGACGAACACCCCGCGCCTCCATTGCGTCGAGCAGTGTCGTCAGAACGCGCGTGCCGCTGCACCCGATCGGATGCCCCAGGGCGATCGCCCCGCCCAGTACGTTCACCCGCTCGTGCGAAATCTCAAGCTGCCGCATGCAGGCCAGCATCTGGCATGCAAACGCCTCGTTAATCTCAAAAAGGTCGATGTCTTTGACCTTCACGCCCACCTTGTCACACAGCTGCCGGACCGCGCCCACCGGCGCGATGAACAACTCCTTCGGTGGTACGCCGAACGTCGTGTGCGCGATGATCCGCGCCCGAATCGGCCAGCCGCGCCGCTTCGCCTCCTCCTCGCTCGCGAGCAGCGCCATCGCGGCGCCGTCCGTAAGCTGGGAGGAATTACCCGCCGTTACCGTTCCGTCCTTCTCGAAGGCCGGCTTGAGCTTCTGAAGATCCGCCAACGTCACCTCCGGGCGGATCGACTCGTCCTCGCCAAAGAGCGTCGGGCCCTTCTTGCCCGGCACTTCGATCGGCGCGATGGACTTCTTGAAAGCCCCGGCCCTCTGCGCCGCCGCGGCGCGATGATGACTCTCCAAGGCGAAGGCGTCCTGGTCCTCGCGCGAGATGTTGTACTTCCGCGCCGTGTATTCCGCCGCGTGGCCCATGCCCCAGCCTTCGAAAGGGCAGGTCAGGCCGTCGAACAGCATGCCGTCTTCCATCGTGGCATGGCCGAACTTCGTCGCGCCGGTCCGCGTCCCGCGCACGTAATACGGCGCGTTGGACATGCTCTCCATGCCGCCCGTCAGGATGATCTTTGCCTGGTCAAGGCGGATGTTGTTGTCCGCGTTCATCGCGGCGCGAAGGCCCGAGCCGCAGACCTGGTTCACCGTCACCGCCGTGATCGTCGGCGGAAGGCCCGCCTTCAGGGCCACCTGCCGCGCCGGGTTCTGGCCGACGCCGGCCTGAAGAACCTGGCCGATGAGTGCCCAATCGACGGCATCGTACGGACACCCGACTTCATCGATCAGCTTGCGTGCCACCTGGGCGCCGATTTCCGGCGCCGTCAGCGGGCTGAGCGTTCCCAGGAACTTTCCCATCGGGCTGCGCTTTGCGCCGACAATCACGGATCGCGTCATGGATGATTTCTCCAATTGCCAGTGCGAACCGTGCCTCCGCCGGAATCGCGTCCCTTGATTATAGAATGATTTAGTGCGACTGCACAATAACCCGACCCCCTCCGGCCGCCCCAGGTCCGAGGCCCTCCCCCAGAGGACCCGGCAGGTCCCCCACGCCCTCCGCATGGGAATTTTTGCCACGCCACGGGGACCGACGCCACTGGACGCCCCATGAACCGCCGCCGCATTCAATCACCGCGCGGTGCGTTTGCACAATGGTCCGTTAACTCGCCGACCTCCGCCACGACGACCAGCTCCACCGCGAGGTTCAGCGGCATCGCCGCATGGCCGAACACCGCTCGCGCATGCCCGGAGCGGTTGCCGAGCACGGCATTGAAGAGGTCCGACGCGCCGTCCAGTACCCGGGCATGCTGCTCGAAGCCCGGCACGGCGTGCAGATGCCCTTCGACCCTGACAAGGCTCCGAAGCGGGGCGAACGACCCAAGCGCCCGTCGGATGTGCGACAGGACGTTGATCGCCGCCAGGCGCGCCGCCTCGTACCCCTGCTCGACGCTCAGGTCCGCACCGAGCCGGCCGGTAAATCGAAGCGCGCCGTTTTCGATGGGAAACTGCCCCGAGAGAAACAGCAGGCTGCCGCATCGCTGCGTCGCATGGTACGCACCGCCCGGCAGGGGCGGATCGGGCAGCGTAATCCCCAGCGCGGCCAGTCGGTCTTCGACTTCACACATGGTTGGCTCCCATTCGCGATTCTGATTCTCAAGCGCCGATCCGGCTCTCACGTCACCGCGCGATCAAATCGGCGAGCGCGTCCTTCGCGCCCGGCCGCCGGAGCGAACCCAGGAGACGCCAGTTCATCCGCGGGAAAAATCCGCAGCGCTGGCCCAGCTCGCCCGAAAGAAGCGTCATCCGCTCGACCGTCCGGGCATTCTTCAGCGGCCCGGCATCGATGTATCGAAACGGAGTGCCCTCCGCAAGACACAAGAACTCCCGGCGGGCCGCGGGATCATCCGAAACGACATAAACGTCGCTCGGCTCGCCTCCGAAAAGGGGCTCGTCGAAGACCTCCCACCAGACGTTCTTGAAGGCCCCCACGATCCGGGTCCGCGGGAGCAGGGCCGCGATCTCCTCGGCCCCGCTGGTGCTCCACGGGAGAATGAAATCGGTGTAATCGCTATTGAACGGATTGGTGATGTCGATGTAGAGCTTGCCCGCCAGCCGCTCTCGGTACATCTCGAGTTGCTCGAAGAGACCGTCGCGGATAAAGATCGCCGGGAGGACGACCGGCGCAGCCAGCGCCGCGTCGTACGAACCCGGCCGCAGATTCGCCATGTTCAAGGCCCTGACGATCCGCTCGGCACGGGCCGCATCGCGAGACCCCAGGATCACGTCACGTCCTGCCGCCGCGAACATGCGCGCCAGTCGCACGCCCATTCTTCCCGTCCCCAGGATACCGATTGCCTGCTGCATGACCAAATACCTCCCTTCGCAATCTACCTATCACTTGGTAGGCTCACAATACAAGAAAACGCCATCCGGTATCAGGCTGCCCCACCGCCGGGGCTACGCGCCCGCCATTTTCATGAACTGCCGAACCATCGCCCGAAACCGTTCGTGCCCCCCCTCCACTCGGGCCACGAGCATGCCCCCCTCAAGCAGCGAAAAGAGCATCCATGCCACAACGGTGGCATCGCCCGACACCTTCAGCGAACCGTCTGCCGCGCCCTGCCGCAGGTACCCCGCGATCCGCTGAACCACTGCCCGGTAAAAACCGCGCAGCCGGCGGGCCGCGTCCGGTGCGAGTGTACCGATTTCGGCGCCGAGCATCCCGCAGGGACACGCCTTCTCGCACGCATCCGCGCGCAGCGTCCCCTCGAAAAGGTCCACCAGGCGCCGCAGCTTTCCCGCCCCGTCCGCCCGCGATCCGTCGATCCGATCCAGCAGCCCGAGAAACCAGTCGCTGTACCGGTCGATCAGCGCGTCCAGCAGGTCGGCCTTGGTCGGGAAGTGATGGTGAATGCTGGCCTTGCGGATTCCCACAGTCTCGCTGAGGTCCTGGTAGCTCATGGCATTCGCCCCGACCCGCTGAATCAGGGCCTGGGCGGCGTCCAGAAGTTCCTCTCGCGTATCTCCCCGTACCATGTCCGTATTCTACCATCTGGTAGGTAGTTTGTCAAACCCGTTTTAACCAAAAAAACCTCGCCGACCGGGCCTCGCAGTGGCGAAGACGGACCTTACACGTCGGTGAGGCGCTCGGGGTGGGCCACCAGCGTCTCGCCGATGGTCATGCGCTGCATCTCGCTGGTGCCTTCGTAGATTTCCGTGATCTTCGCGTCCCGAAGGTACCGCTCGACCTCGCTCTCGCGGCAGTAACCCATGCCGCCGAAGATCTGAATTGCCTGGTTGGCGCAGAAGGTCGCCGTCTCGGAGGCATACACCTTGGCCATCGCCGGAATGTGCAGCGAATGGCCCTCCTGCTGCTTGACCCAGCAGCCTTTGTAGAGCAACGCCCGACTCACGGCGATACGCGTGGACATATCGGCGATCTTCCACTGGATCGCCTGAAACTCCGAAAGGCTCTTGCCGAACTGCCGCCGCTCGATGGCGTACTTCGCGGCGCGGTCCAGCGCGGCCTGGGCGATGCCGACGGCCTGCGCCGCGATGCCCAGTCGACCGCCGTCAATCGCCGTCAGGGCGATTTTCAATCCGCTGCCGCGCTCGCCGAGGAGGTTCTCCGCCGGCACTCTTGCGTTTTCGAAAATCAGCTCCGTCGTGCTGCTGCCGCGAATGCCCAGCTTGTCTTCGTGCTTGCCGACCGTCACGCCCGGCGTGTCCTTCGGCACGATCAGACAGCTCGCGTTGCGGCGCTCTCCCGGCTCCGTCCGCAGGAAGAGCAGAATCACATCCGCCTCGGATCCGTTGGTGACCCAGAGCTTGGTCCCGTTGATCACCCATTCATTGCCGACCAGCTCGGCCTTGCATTTCATCGCCCCGGCGTCGGAGCCGCTGCCCGCCTCGGAGAGCGAAAAACAGTTGAGCAGCTCGCCCGACGCCATGCGCGGCAGCCACTTCTTCTTCTGTGCCTCGGTGCCGAACTTCAGTATCGGATCGATCACCAGTGAATTCTGCACGCTGTTGATCACGCCGACCGACGCATCCGCGTACGAAAGCTCCTCGACCACGATCGCCGATGCCAGCGGATCGAGGCCCGGTCCGCCGTACTCCTCAGGGACGCAGATGCCCTGGTAGCCCATCTCGCCCAACTGGCGAATGATGTCGCGAGGAAACTCCCCCTTGATGTCCCGCTCCATCGCCCCGGGGGCGACCACGTTGCGGGCGAACTCCCGGATGCTGTCACGCAGCATCCGGTGGTCCTCGTCCAGCTCATACCCAAAGCCGATTACGTCGTCCATCACGGCAGCGTCGTCTTTCATCATGATGCCATCTCGATAAAGGTTGGTCGGGCCCACTCCCTCTTACGCGCTGACGCGCTGAAACTCCGCTCGCGCGATGAGCATTCTCTGGACTTCGCTTGAGCCTTCGCCGATTTCACAAAGCTTGTTGTCGCGCACGAGACGCTCCACGCAGACGTCCTTCGTATACCCCGCGCCGCCGAAGATCTGAATCGCCTCCCACCCGACGCGGCTCGCCATCTCCGACGCAAAAAGCTTCGCGATCGAGCAGAGCTTCTTATCCGGCTTGCCCGCGTCGTGCGTCAGGGCCGCCTGGCGCACGAGAATCCGTGCCGCCTCGACCTGTGTTTCCATGTCCGCAAGCTTGAACTGAATCGCCTGGTGGGCATGAAGCGGAACGCCGAACGACTTCCGCTCCCCTGCATAACGCACCGCCTCCTCCAGGCACCCGCGGGCCAGGCCCACCGACAACGAGCCGATCGTCACCCGGCCGCGATCCAGCACGCGAAGTGCGTCCACATAGCCCTCGTGGAGCTGCCCGCACAGGTTTTCCGCCGGGATCTCGCAGTTCTCAAAGTTCACCGGCACCGTGTCGCTCGCCCGCATGCCCATCTTGTCCTCGGGCTCGCCGACGATCAGACCCGGTGTCCCCTTCTCCACGAGAAACGCCGAGATGGTTCGAGCGCCGCGCTCCGGTTTCGTCCGGGCGGTCACCACGAACACGTCCGCCCGCTTGCCGTTTGTGATCCAGAACTTTCGGCCGTTGAGAACCCAGCCGGCCGAGGTCTTTTCCGCCCGCGTCGTCAGGGCCTCGGCGTCGGTGCCGCAATCCGGCTCGCTCAGGCACCACGATCCGATCACCTCGCCCGCCGCGAGCTTCGGCAACCACTTCTTCTTCTGGGCTTCGCTGCCCGCGATCCGAATGTGCGTCGAGCAAAGGCCGCTGTGCGCCGCGATGAACAACGCGGTGCCCCCGCACCACCGGGCAATCTCCTCCACCACGACCGTCATGCCGAGCAGCCCTTGGCCCGACCCGCCGTACTCCTCGGGAAAGGCCACGCCCAATATGCCGATCCGGCCCATTTCCCGAACGACGTCGTCGGGCAGCCACTTTTCCGCGTCCCATTTGCGTGCAAATGGGGCGATCTTCTCTTTCGCAAAGTTGCGCGTAACATCGCGAAACGAGACCAGTTCCTCGGAGAGTCGAAATTCCATGGTGCGCTCGCTTGTGAGGACACGGGAGCCGCGCGCCGCGATGTCGATCGCCGCGCATCGCTTGATGCCGAAACGGGAACCGTCGGGCAAGCACGCATTATAGAGGGCCGAAGGTGACGGTCAAAGGCCCGGAGCGGCCGGAAGATCAATTCGGCCCGCCAGTTACAGTCGATTGCCCCGCGTTCAAAGGTTTTTTCTGAATTGAAACTGCCCTATGCGCCCGCTCCGCGATCTGAACGCCGTCTGCCGCGGCGCGACCCGCTAGGCAGGCCCGAGCACGTACCCCCGGACGGCGTGCTTTTCCACGCGCCACACCGCGCCCGTCGGGTCCTGCCCGAGCAGGAGTGTCAAGTCCTCTTCCACCGCCCGCCGCAGCAGCGACTCCTTGTTTACCATGTTTTCGAAGGGCAGGAGGTCATAGGCCATGTTATAGCGAAACCCCACGTGAGCCGACGTCGGCATCAGGTCGGCCGGCAGCGCGGCCCGTCGGCCGCCGCTCTCAAGCCAGACCCCCTGCTGATGCCGCGTGTGGCCCGGCAGGACGCGAACAGAAACCCCCGGCGCGATCTCCGCCGGTCCGTCCGCGAGTGCCAGTACTCCGGCACGATCAAGCGGCTCCAGATTCTCCCGGCGATACGTCCCCGTCATCACCGCGTGCCCGCTCACGGCGTCCTCCCACTCGCCTCGCTGCACCACGTACCGCGCGCGGGGAAAAGTCGGCTCCCAGCCTCCACCGCCGTCGGGCATCGTCCCGCCGCCGGCATGGTCGAAATGAAGGTGCGTCAGGATCACGATGTCGATGTCGCCGCGGTCCAGCCCGATCGCCTGAAGCGACGCAAGGAGCCAGTGGCCGCCGAAAGAAAAAAAGCCCTGCTCCTTTTCGGAATACTTGGACAAGTGGCCGCAGCCGCTCTCGATCAGCACGCGCCGGCCGCCGGTCTCCACGAGAAAGCATGTCGTCGCGAGGGGAATGCGGTTGGACTCATCCACCTCGACCGTCCGGGACCAGACGGGCTTCGGAATAATCCCGAACATCGCCCCGCCGTCGAGCCACAGCGAGCCCCCGTCGAGAATGCGCACCGGCAGATCACCTATCTGAAGCTCCGGCGGCGACGAAACAGGGCCGAGTCGAGCGGTTCGAGTCATGCCCGGCGTTTATAAATCCGCCCACGCAACCGTGCAATCCCGCGCGCTTTCAAGTGCCGGGCGCACTTGTATAATCCCCCGCCTGTCGAAGACCTGCGAGGCACGCGGCGCGCGCCGTGTCCGTCGCGGTAAACACGCTTTCCAAACCCACAGGCGGTTCGCACCATGCTCCTCGCTGAAAAACTCGCCAACTGGACGCACAAGCTCAAGTACAGCGACCTGACAAGGGAAGCCGTTCACGAATCCAAGCGCCGCTTCATTGACTCGCTCGGCACCGCACTCGGCGCCTACGGCTCGAAGCCCGCCACGATCGCCCGGGCGACCGCCCTCGCCCTGCCCTTCTCGAAAAACAGCGCCGCCATCGCGGGAACCGAAGCGCGAACGACGCCGGACATGGCCGCCTTCTGCAACGGCGCCCACATTCGCTACCTCGACTACAACGATACGTACCTTTCGAAGGAGCCGGCGCACCCCTCGGACAACATCGCCGCCACGCTCGCCGTCGCCCAGGCCGCCAACCGCCCCGGCCGAGATCTGATCCTCGCCACCGTCATCGCCTACGAAATTCAGTGCCGGCTCTGTGACGCCGCCTCCCTCCGGGCCCACGGCTTCGATCATGTGACCTACGGCGCCTTCAGCGCCACCCTCGGCGCGGGCAAGCTCTGGGGCCTCAAGCCCGAACAGTTGGTCCACGCACAGGGCCTCGCCGGCGTCTGCAACATCGCCACGCGCCAGACCCGCACCGGACAGATTTCCATGTGGAAGGCCTGCGCCTTCTCCAACGCGGCCCGCAACGCCGTCTTCGCCGCCAACCTCGCCCGCCAGGGATTCACCGGCCCGCACGAAATCTTCGAGGGCCCCAGGGGCGTCTTCAAGATGCTGACCAAGTGCGGCTTCGACGTCGCCCTCGGCAACAAGCGCGACGGCTACATGATCAACAAGACCTACATCAAGTTCTGGCCCGCCGAGTACCACGCCCAGAGCTCGATCGACGCCGCCCTCCAGATTCGCCGGGAGTTCATGAAGGACCGATACACCTGGAAGGACATTCGCAAGCTGGAGATGGAGTCCTTCGAAGCCGCCGTTTCGATCATCGGCAGCGAGCCAGAAAAGTGGCGGCCGACCAGCCGCGAAACCGCCGATCACAGCATGGGCTACATGACCGTCGCGGCCCTGATCGACGGCGATGTCACCCGGGAGACCTTCTCCCCGGCGAAGTTCACCAGCAGAAAGTATCTCGACCTGCTCGACAACACGACCATCGTCGAGGCCGACGACCTCAACGCCGGTTACCCCGACGGAATCCCCAATCGCCTCAAGGTGCGCATGGCGGACGGAAAAGTCTATGAAAAGACCGTCAAGTATCCCCGCGGGCACGCCGGAAACCCAATGAGCGACGACGAAGTCGAGCACAAGTTCCGAACGCTTGCCGAGGGCGTCATTCCCACCAAACTCCAGAACAAATTGCTCGACCAGATGTGGTCGCTCGACAAGATGAAGGACGTCCGCAAGCTCTGGAGCTTCAAGGTCGCCGGAAAGGTCAAGGCGAAGCACTGACCGACACGGCACCCGCGCGGCGGCCAGGACTTCCTCCACGCGCGCGAACGGCAAGGCAGGATGGGCGCATGGCCGACAAGGACTCCGCATTCAAAATTCGCCCGGCGACGCCGGACGACGTGCCGCTTCTGCTCACCATGATCCGCGAGCTGGCCGTCTACGAGAAGCTCGACGTCTGCGTCGTCGCCACCGTCGAGTCGCTCCGCGCCTCGCTCTTCGAGGGACGCCGCGTCGCCGAAGCGATGATCGGCGACTACGAAGGCCGTCCCGCCGCTTTCATGCTCTTCTTCCATAACTTCTCAACGTTCCTCGGCCAGCCCGGCATCTACCTCGAGGACCTCTACGTGCGTCCCGAGTATCGCGGCAAGGGTCTGGGCCGGAAGATGCTGCAACATCTGGCGAAGGTTGCCGTCGAGCGAAACTGCGGCCGGATCGAATGGGCCGTGCTCGACTGGAACGAACCCGCGATCAAGTTCTACGAGTCCCTCGGCGCCACGCCCATGGACGACTGGCGCATCTTCCGCGTCACCGGCGAGACGCTTCAGACGCTCGCGCAGCGCTGAACGCCGAGCCCATCCCCCGCCCCGCCGCGCGCCTCCCATGTGCCGCCCGAGCGTCGACATCCGTCCGCCGCGCGGCTTCAATAGCGTCATGATCCCGGATCACGACTCGCAATCACCCCGCTCCGATTCGCCGAATGTCAACGCGGCGGCATTGCCCGACGCTCGGCCGGTCGGCGCGATGCCCGCCCCGTTTGCCCGACCGGCCGAGCGCCGCGGTTTTCCAGAGATCGGCATGACCCGCGCTGCCGCGGGCCTCGATGTCCTGATCATTTCGGCGTTCGTCATCGCGATCGAATTCGTCGTCATGGCCGGCGGCATGACCCGGTACCTGATGGAGCGCTTCCCGTCGATCGACATCTTCTGGGGCAACGCGGTCATGGGCGCGGCGATCCTCGCCGCTCTCATCGTCATGATCCGCCTGCGCGGACAGGGCTGGAGCGACGTCGGCCTGGCCGCCGTCCGGCCCGGGCGCGTCGCGCTGGGCGTCCTCGCGGCGGTTCCGCTGTGCTATGCCGCCGTGCTCATTGTCGTGCCGCTGGCTCTGACACTTATTGGCACGTCGGCCGACGAACTGATCGCGGAGCGCTCGGAGTTTTTTGAGGAAGTGCCGGAGATTCCGCCATGGACGGCGGCGGTCTTCGCAATGTTCGTCGGCCTGCACGAGGAAACGCTCTTCCGCGGCTTCGTGCTGGGGCGGCTGCAATCGCTCCTGCGCTCAAACGCCGGCGCCATCGTCGCCAGCAGCTTCATCTTCGGCGGCCTGCACGCCTACCAGGGAATGGTCGGCGTCATCCAGACCACGACCGTCGGGCTCGTCCTCGCCCTGCTCACCGTCCGCATGCGAACGATCTGGCCCGCAATCATCGCCCACGGCTTCTTCGACACGCTCGGCCTCGTGCTGATCCCCTGGGTCCGCGAGTATCTCAGCGAATACTCGGACCAGTTCATCACCACGTCCGCCGCGGCCGCAGCAGGCTGATACCCTCCGGCCGGTCATCCCCCCGAATCCGCCTCAGATTCCCAGCAGCGCCGCGACGAAACCCGGCACATCCGGCAGATCCATTACGTCGCTTCCGTCGAAGTCGCCGTGACACAGATCGGCTGGGTCCGTGGACATCGCCATGACCGCATCGACGAAGAACTGAATATCGCGCCCGTCCGTCATGCCGTCCGCGTTCATGTCTCCGTCGGGCGGCCCGGGGCAATCCTCGCACTCGTCGGGAATGTCGTTGCCGTTCGCGTCCTCGCTCCGCTCGGCGCTGATGTCGCACGTATCCAGCCAGCCGTTCTCGTTGCAGTCCACCTTTTCCGGCATAGTCGCGAAGCGAAGCCGCCGCACGTCGCCCGCCCCCGGCGTCTGAACGCAGACGTAAAGCTCGCCCGCGCCGTCCTCTCCGAACGAAGCCAGTCCAAAGCCGACATTGGCGACCGGGAGGATGCCCCCCATCGGCGACCGCCGCCAGACCTCGCCCGTGCAGTAATCGCCGAAGAAATAGGAGCCGACAACGCCCGCCGGAAACGAGCAGCCGCGATAAACGTATCCCCCGACGATCGCACAGCGTCCGCCCTGGTGGTCGTACACATGCACCGGGAGCGTCACCGCGTTAAAGGCCGGGAACGGCTGACACGCGCCGATCTGAAAATTGCCGTCATAACAGGCCCAGCCGAAATTCAGCCCGCCCGGCACTCCCACCTGGTGAAGATTCACCTCTTCGGCGTTGTTCCAGCCGGTATCGCCGATCCACAGATCGCCCGTTGTGCGGTCGAAGCTGCATCGCCACGGATTCCGAAGACCGAAATCCCAGATTGCGTCGTCAAACATGGCGTAAGGCAGGAATGGGTTGCCGGGCGGAATGCCGTACGGGACGCCGTTGTCCACGTCGAGCCGAAGGATACAGGCGTAGAGCTCGCCGTTGTTGATGCCCTGGCCGAAGCCGAGCGGATCGCCATTGGGCCCGCCCTGCCCGTCGCCCACGGCGACATACAGAAACCCATCGGGACCGAAGCCGATCCAGCCCCCGTTGGCGTCGAGGTCCGGCTGGGGCAGATTGAGCATGAGGATGTCGGGCACCGCCTGATCGGGCGCAAGACTGACATACCGCTGAAGCACCAGCGCATTGGTGGCGTCGGTGTACGCCACGTACACGTAGCCGTTGGTGGCAAAGTCCGGGTGAAACGCCATGCCGAGCAGGCCCTGCTGCACGTCCATGGATATGTTCGGGACGATCAGGAACGGATGCGGAAGGAGCTGGCCGTCACGGACGATCAGTACGACGCCCAGATGCTGTTCAAGAATGAAAATGTCGTGCAGATTGCCGGGCGGCGAGACGACATACACGGGCCGATCGAAGATGGGGCCGAGGATGGACTCAAAGATCGGCTGCCCCTTCGCCGGGGCGGCGAGTATGAGGGCGAAGGCGACGGCAACACCGATCGAGAACGCGGGGACGCAAAGAGGGCGCATGCACAAGACTCCTTCGCCTCCCTTCTTAGCCCGCCATGATTTGTGCATCATATCAAGTTTGATTCGCCCGCGCCAAGATTCCGGCGGGCTAAGTACCCTGGGCGATCGGTGTCAGCCTGTGCGACATTGCACATCGGCGGGCACGTCGCGCTGAGTCGATGCCGCCTGAAGGGCGCAACGGGCGGCCGCATGCGCGCATGAACGGCGGAAGCCGGCCAGCGCCCAGCGTCCACGAGCAGGGCGCAATGCCCATCCTGCGAAGAGTGATCGGCAAAGCCGGGAGCCATGGCTGCCCGGTCCGTTGTGGCCGCGGTACTCCTGAATACCTGCTGCCGTGCTCGGTCTGTGACGGCATGCTGAAATTCGGGGCAAAAAAATTGTTGGCTGAAAATCCCGGAAAGGCGGGGTTCTCGGCCTGAAAAAGGCTGAAACGTGGGGAAGATCACTCTCTCATGATCCGCGGGCTATGTCCGTGTCGCGCCCGTGACGATAAGGCTTGCTCGCCGTGCGCGCGAAATCAGCGACCTGAGTCGCAGTTTCGCAGGCATTCCAGCGCAACGATTGCAGGTACCAGTGGTAGGGGCGCTGCTTCGCTCGCGCGCGATGCCGGGTGGCACGGTCTGCCAGCAGGCAGACCGTGGGCGAGTGGTTGACATGATCTGTCGGCAGCAGCTCGAACAGCTTCGCCGCCTGGTACAACTCCGCCGCACGAGGCCGGTGCTTCTGCAGCAGCCCGTGCCGCTTCATCACCTGATAGCATTGACGATTGGTGACGGCGTGGCCTGCCCGGCGGCACATCACCACGATCCGCTTGCAGCCTTACCAGGGATTCGTCGTGGCCATGGCCACGACCGCGCTTTCGATCGGCGCCGGAATCGGTCGTGGCGGCGGACGGGGACACCGGCGCTGTTCCGGCCGCTTTCCGGTGTGATACCAACTGGATGCCTGGATGTTCAGCTATTGCAGGATGCCTGTCAGCCGGGGGCTCGACGGTTTGCGGGTCCGCGTCAAAGGGGGGCTTCCCTTCAACGCGTCGCCTACCATTGCGCGGGTGTGATCGTTCAGGGGCACTGGCCCGAGAGTTTTTCTAGAATGCGGTTGGCGATGGTGATCTCACCTATCACCTGGTCCCGCTGGTCGATCTGCTTCTTCAACTCTGCTACCTCGCGCCGGGCCGGATTCGTCTGCCCGTTGCCGCCGGCCAGGCCGGCCTTGCCGGCGTCGAGGAACAGGTCGCGGTAGCGAAACAACGTCGGCGCCGAAATGCCGAACCGCCGGGCGAGCTTCGCCGCCGGCTCCTCGCGCCGCAGCAGCGACAACACGGCCTCGACCCGTTGTTCAAGCGTCAAACCGGATTGCCCTCCCATCGTGATCTTCCTTCCTCCGTCCGACATCCAAACCACCCAGCATTTTCCACCCCCCGACCGCCCTCATCAAAACGGGGGCGCGTCGGAGGGGTGGAAAACGCGGCGGAAGTCTATCATGATGAGATTCCAAGGAACCTGGGACAAACCAAGGAGGCGGTGTCATGATCGAGAAGATCGTCGAGTTTCTCATTCGTGAGAAATCCCTCGGTCAGGGTGATTCACCCTGGCCCTCATACGGTGATGACGATGATGTGTACCAGATTGACTGGGACATCCTGTTTCCCCCGAACACTCCGGTCCGTGACGGTGAGGCATGGGATCTGTACGGCGACGATTGGGAAATTGAATTCGACGCTGACCTGACCGGCGCGATCGAGTCAAATCTCGGCAAAGGGCCGCCTCGCGAGAATGAGGGGCCTAGAACTGCCCCCACGGACCACGCGGGCAGAAACTGGGACATGTGCGCGTGGTATCAGCCGATTCACTACTTTGGTTACGACTGGGGCATCTTTATTCGCGAAGATTGCGTCAGGCGTCTGGCAGTCCAGATTGCCCGGTTTATTTCCAAGGAATCCAGTTTGAGCTACGGGCTTCACCGTCTGGCGAAAGCGCTGCATCGCGCCGCAGTTTACGTCTATTTTCTGCACGAGCATTATCACCACAAGGTCGAATGTCTGGGTCTGCGTCTTCACGTCGTCACCCGCGCGTCGTGCTACCTGCCCTATCACTCCTCCGTCTATCAGAAAGCCATCGGGTCCGACGACCTTCTAGAAGAGGCTCTGGCCAATGCCGACATGTATCGGCGGCTGGGGGAGCAGCCTTACGCGAGATGGATCAGCCGCCCAGTGCTTAATGCGCTGCGCCGGCATCTGAATTGGTCTTTTCCATTCGACCCACCGGGCTATCGGTGCGCAGCCAACTACTTTCGGAGGACCGCTTTTTCGAGGGCTGAGAACTTGCTCCACGGGCAGGTGAAAGAGGCGGCGCTCGCGCCGAAACAGGCGACAACGGAATGGGATATCGCCCCACGCCTGATGCAGAGTTTCTTCTCGGTGAAGTCTGACATCTGGACCGTGGTCGGCAAGGGTGCGCGGTCTGTACTGCCGGTCGTCCAGCCGATCCGCACGTGCAGCACGCGGGACCTAATCGGACTATTGAGATATCATGGGTACAAGTCTGTCGGCGGCGCGAAACACGAAAAGCTGGAGCGTAAGGGTTGTCCGACGATTATTCTCCCGCGCAACCGGGAGCATCTGTCGCCCGGAGTCGTCAAGACTGTACTTAAGGCGCTTGGCACGATCTACAATCGCCAGATTCCGATCAGCGAATTGCCCGACTTGCTCTTGGGACGATTGTGCCTCAACGAGATGGACCGAACCGAGTAAGAGGTCGCGTGATGTCGAAGATTGAAATCTCTCCTTATGTCGTCAACAGGCTCCGCGGGATTCGAAACCGCATCCTGAGCGAGCAGGGCGAGGCCGGAGACACCGAGGGCCGCAAGGTCCTGGCCGCGAAGCAGCGCGTCCTCGATCATTACGGAAAGGTCTTTGCCCTCTCGAATATCAGCAAGTTATCCGCAGACGAATTCCTCGCTTTCCTCAAATACAAGAACAACTGCCACTGGGAAGGGCTGCATCGACGGGGGCAGGACATCGTCGCCGACATGAAAGGCTTGCGCAAATCGCTCGCAGCGCTCCTGGATGAGTCGCAGCCCGTTGCAGCGCGGCTAGATCGAGTTCTGGACGGGGCGGACAAAGTGCCGTTCATGGGCCGAGCTATCGTGACCGCAATTTTGCTGGTCGTGTACCCGGACCGCTACGTGGTCTGGAATCGAAAGTCGGAAGACGGCATGCGGGCGCTGGGGCTCTGGCCCGATACCGCCAATGCGTCACGGGGACGGCAGTATGAAAGAATCAATGCCATCGCCATAGCCACCGCCGCCGCCCTGGAGGTGGATTTGTGGACGCTGGATTGCCTCTGGTGGCGCGTCGTCGGAACCCTTGGCGAAAATCCGGCAGGCGACGCGCTCGCCGTAGAGCCCGTCGGCGAAACGGAAACAATGCGAATCGGGTCCAGCGTTTTTGCTCTTGAAGGCCACCTGCACGAGTTCCTGGAGGCGAACTGGGAATCGACGGAACTGGGCCGGGAATGGGACCTGCTCGAAGAGGATGGTGAAATCGTCGGCTCGCACTACCGCACCGAAGAAGTCGGCGTGATCGATCTGCTGGCCCGGCACAAGAAGGACTCGCGTTGGCTGGTCATCGAGCTCAAACGGAACCAGACCAGCGACGCCACGGTGGGCCAGATTCTACGCTACATGGCATGGGTTCGGGAGAAGCGGGCCAAGCCCGGTGAAAAAGTCGAGGGCCTGATCATCTGCCGCGACGCAGACCTGAAGCTCCGCTACGCATTGGCGGAATTGCCGAATATCCGCTGCAAGTCCTACGAGGTGAACTTCAAGATTCGCCCGACGACGTGCGATGTTTGAAGGGGGCGAACAGGCACGTATCAAGGGATTATGACTCAATCATGTGGAAACATGATCCACTATCGGTTCATGCGCTAAACGGGACTTAAGAGACTGATTTGCTTCGTTGAAAACATTTTGACTTTGGGTCGTTGATTTTGTAAACGCTGTTGATGGCGAAGAATACGAATCTCCTGCTGAATGTCGCGTCACTGAGCATGAAGACCGCCGGACGATGTCTGCTGCCCTACGGCCACCCGAAGAGCCCGCACAAGTTCACGCAGCGGCAGCTCATGACCTGCCTGGTGCTT
>QEVG01000046.1 GCA_003576905.1 Planctomycetota bacterium
GGGCGACCCCGTGCCGGCGATCACGCACCTGGAGGTGATCTCGGCGATGGAGTATCGTCACGACGGCGGTCGTCAGCGGTACATGACGCGGTCGCGGAGGGCGGCGGGTGTGTTTGCGGAACATTCCGGGACGACCGGGCAGGGCTACGCGGGCAGGATGCCCTTGCTCTGGAGGTAGCCCGCGAGCTGCGCCACGCAGTCTTCGAGCTTGTGCTCGGCGGTCTTCAGGACGACTTCCGGCTTCAGGGGCGCTTCGTAGGGGTCGTCGACGCCGGTGAAGCCCTTGATCTCGCCGGCGCGGGCCTTCTTGTAGAGGCCCTTCGGGTCGCGCTTCTCGCACTCGGCGACCGGCGTATCGATGAAGACCTCGACGAACGGCATGGCGGGCTTGGCTTCCTCGTGCAGCTTGCGGACCAGGTCGCGGTCGGCGCGGTAGGGACTGACGAATGACGTGATCGTGATGATGCCGGCGTCGGCAAACAGCCTGGCGACCTCGCCGATGCGGCGGATGTTCTCGGCGCGATCCTCGGCGGAAAAGCCCAGGTTTTTGTTCAGCCCGTGGCGGATGTTGTCGCCGTCGAGGACGTAGGCCATGCGGCCCTGCTGGACGAGCAGGTGTTCGAGGGAGAAGCCGACCGTGCTCTTGCCGCTGGACGGAAGGCCGGTCAGCCAGATGGTGCATCCCTTCTGGCCAAGGAGCTTCTCGCGGGCGCCGCGGTCCACGTGGCCGTGATGCCAGACTACGTTCGTCGCCTTGATCTGCGTCATGGGTGTCCTTTCGTTGTCACTGGGCGATTGCTTCGTCCCCCGTCCGTTGGCGGGAAAAGGGCTATTGTAGCGGGGCGGGGGGCGGCGTGCAGCGCCCCCGGGCGGTTCGGTGCGCCGGGGGCGACGTGTTAAGGTCTGGTTCAGCGCCTTTTGGGGGGGGCGTCGTCTCAGGCCTCCTGGAACAGGGCGGTGCTCAGGTACCGTTCGCCGCTGGAGGGGAAGATGACGACGATCAGTTTTCCGGCGGTTTCGGGCCGGGCGGCGACGCGATCGGCCACGCACAAGGCCGCGCCGGAGGATATGCCGCAGAAGATTCCCTCTTCGCGGCAGCAGCGGCGGGCCCAGGCCATGGCGTCTGACGAGTTCACGCGGAGGACTTCGTCGTAGATTTCGGTGTTGAGGACGCCGGGCACGAAGCCCGCGCCGATGCCCTGGATCTTGTGCGGCCCGGGCTGAAGGGGCTTGCCCTCGCGGGTCTGGGTGAGAATGGGGGATTCTTCCGGCTCGACGGCGATGCACTTGAACGAGGGCTTCTTTTTCTTGATGACCTCGCCGACGCCGGTGATGGTCCCGCCGGTGCCGATGCCGGAAATGAGGATGTCCGCCCGGCCGTCGGTGTCTTCCCAGATTTCGGCGGCGGTGGTCCTGCGGTGGACTTCGGGGTTGGCGGGGTTGTCGAACTGCTGGGGCATGAAGCTGTTGGGCGTGGACTTGACCAGCTCCTGTGCCTTTGCGATGGCACCACGCATGCCCTCGGCGGCCGGGGTGAGGACGAGGTTTGCCCCGAGGCCGCGGAGCAGCATGCGCCGCTCCATGCTCATCGACTCCGGCATGGTGAGGGTGAGCTTGTAGCCCTTGGCGGCGCAGACGAAGGCCAGGCCGATGCCGGTGTTTCCACTGGTCGGCTCGATGATGTGGGTGTCCGGGTTGATTTTCCCGGCGGCCTCGGCGGCCTCGATCATGGACCGACCGATGCGGTCCTTGACGCTGGACATGGGGTTGAAAAACTCGAGTTTGGCGTAGACCTCGGCCTTGGACTGGATGACCCGGTTGATGCGGACCAGGGGCGTCTTTCCGATGGTATCGACGATGTTCTGGTAAAGGCGTGCCATGTGAATACTTCCTCTCTATCTGGGCCGGAGCGGCCCGCCCGACAATCGAATGATTTGCGGCGAATAATCCATGTTAAATGTACAGGCGCGGAAGCGTCAAAGGAAGGGACAGGGCGGGCAGGGGCGCAATCCGGTCGCGTCGCCGGCCAACCGACTGCGGGGTCCTTTCAGGCATCTGGCGTCGTCCCTCTGGCGCGCCGCGGCGGGAGCCCGTGCCGCGGCATTAGAATCCAATCGTCGGAGAGGGGGTTTGCGTCGATTTGGCGCGCCGTTTGCAGGTCGTGGGATGACTGGCGGCGGGGGGCGGCGGCTCGTATTGTGTCCGGCCGGATCAAGACCGGGAGTAGAATCTCAATTGAACCGCAACGTGAGGTGCAACCGTGGCTCAGGAAACGCGCATTGAAAAGGACTCAATGGGACCGATGACCGTGCCGGCGCACGCCCTTTGGGGGGCATCGACGCAGCGGGCGGTCGAGAACTTTCCGATTTCGGGCTACCGGCTGGGGCGGCGGTTTATCTGGGCGATGGGGCTGATCAAGCAGTGCTGCGCCGAGGTGAACACGCAGCTCGGGATTGTGCCGAAGGACAAGACCGACCTGATTGTGAAGGCCGCGCAGGAAGTCATGGATGGCAAGCTGGACGACCATTTCGTCGTCGATGTCTTCCAGACCGGCTCCGGCACCTCCACGAACATGAACGCCAACGAGGTCATCGCCAACCGGGCGATTCAGCTTGCCGGCGGGACGATCGGCGACAAGGGCCTCATCCACCCGAACGATCACGTGAACCAGTCGCAAAGCTCGAACGACGTCATTCCCACAGCGATGCACGTCTCGGCTGCGGCCGCGCTGAAGGAGGAGCTGGTGCCGGCCCTGGAAATGCTGGCGGCGGGGCTGGAGGCCAAGGCGAAGGCATTCGACGGCATCGTGAAGATCGGCCGGACGCATTTGCAGGACGCGACGCCAATCCGGCTCGGTCAGGAGTTCTCGGGATATGCGGCCCAGGCGCGGCTGAGCGCCATGCGGGCGCACAAGGCGATTAAGGCCCTGCGCGAGCTGCCGATCGGGGGGACGGCGGTCGGCACCGGCATCAACACGCCGAAGGGCTTCGGAAAGCTGGTCGCGGAGCGGCTGGCGAAGAAGACGGGCATCGAGTTCGTCGAGGCGGCGAATCACTTCGAGGCGCAGCACGCCAAGGATGGCTTTGTCGAGGCGTCCGGCCTGCTCCGCACGATCGCCGTGAGCATGATCAAGATCGCCAATGACATTCGCTTTCTCTCATCGGGGCCGCGGTGCGGCATCGGCGAGATCAATCTCCCCTCGACGCAGCCGGGCAGCTCGATCATGCCGGGCAAGGTCAATCCGGTCATGTGCGAGATGCTCATGCAGGCCTCAGCGCATGTTGTCGGGGCCGATGCGATCATCACCAATGCGGCGGTGACCTTGGGCAATTTCGACCTGCATGTCGGCATGCCGGTCATGATTCATCATTTCCTGGAGTCGGTGCGGATTCTCTCGCACGCGGTCACGGTCTTTCAGAATCGCTGCGTGGCCGGCATCGAGGCAAACACGAAGCGCGCCGAGGAACTGGTCGAGCAGAGCCTGGCCATGTGCACCTCGCTCGCCCCGGTCATCGGCTATGACCAGGCCGCCGCGATCGCGAAGAAGGCCTTCGAAACCGGCAAGACCGTGCGGCAGATCGCCCTGGAGCAGAAGGTCGTCCCGGAGGAGAAGCTCAAGAGCCTGCTCGATCCGCGGGCGATGACCGAGCCGGGCGCCTCCGGCGGCCCGGTGGGGGGCTGAGGCCTTCTTGCAACATCGGCAAGTGCAACGGTGGCATGGCGGATGGGCTTGCTGTGGTTTGATCTATTCCAGCAGGACCGGTCGCAGTTCCCTCACTCGCAAGAGTTGTGGCGCGGATGCTTCAATGAGTAAGTCGTCACGGTAATACCAGCCGGCCTGCCAGGCGTTTGATGGATATGCGCCCTTTGCAAAGTAGAACGGCCCCCATCTTGCGTCGCCAAGGGTCAATCCGAATCGCAGATCCCGCGCAATCGGGCCTGCTGCGCGCCAGAGGACTGAAACCCGAATGCGCTGCTCGCTAGGTATGGGCCTCGCCAACATCGCGGCGACTTCGATGCCTTCGCCGATTTCCAGTCTGACTGCGGGCACATCCGCCGGGAGATTCCTCGATTGCAACCTGTCGGCAATGGAATGATCGCCCGGGAGTTTTGAGAGGGCTACGAGTTGATAATCCGCGTAGATTGGCGCATATGATCCCGTTCGCAGGGCACGCGTAAGGGCCTCGCGCGGGTGTCGCTCGTCGATCACGTCCGCATCGTGGACGACGATCACATCTCCAAGATCGTCGTTGGCGGTCGTCCAGAGCTGTCGGGCGTCCAGGAAATGCGCGGCGATGCGATAGCTCGCGGTCACGGTCGCGGACGGTGGTATCCGCTCACGCAGTGCTTGTACTGCGTCGAAGCTCGCGACCAGGGTGGGATTCGCGAATGGGCGGACGGGGTTGTTTGTCCAAGGTCCGACGCCGAGGTAGATGCCTCCGAGGAGAGCCGCACCGAGCAGCGCATGGCCCGGACCGTGGCGGACCGGAGCGTTGACTCCGCGAACCATCGTCCGCCATCCCTCCAGGGCCGCGAAGAACAGCACAACCATGGCAGGTACGTAATACTGAAAGCCAATGTTGTGCAATTCCGGGTTTCTGGTGAGCATCGTCTCGGCGATCGCCGGCAGACTGACCGCCGCGAGTTTCATGCTCCGTAGCGGCAGGAGTGCCATCGGCATGAGAAGTGTGGCCAGGAACGACAGGTTGATACCTACCGCGGTCGCGGCGGATGTCATTGAATCTTGAAAATGGAAACCAAGGTGCGGATATGGCCCGCCGCGATAGGCCGGCACGATGACGAAGACCGCAAGCGCGAAGTAGGCCAGAGCGATCAAGAGGGTAGCGGCGCCGACTGCCTTGCGCTTCTCGACGAGCCAGACGTAAGCGCCCCATGCTCCAACGGTCAGGGCGATATCCTCTCGGACCAGCATGGAAGCAAGGAGTATCGCGGCTGCCAGCCGATATCGCCCGAGCAGCGCGCTGGCGAGGCCCCAGGCGATCAGCGGAACAGCCACATACGACTCGTGGAATCCATAGCCGTGCGCGATGATGAGGCATCCGTGCATTGGAAGCAGCAGCCAGGCAGCGCCGGCGATCAAGCCGGCCACCGCCGACTCGAACCGGCGGCACACATACCACGCAATAATGACACTCGTTCCGTTGAGGGCCAGCGGACCCGCGAGAATGAGCAGCGTGAGGGGGTCGAATCCGAGCCGGCAAAATGGCACCAATGCCCACGCGGCGACGAACGCGTGTTCGCCGAGGATTGAACGCCCGAGGGAATCCACCCAGAGTCCGTTGCCCTCTGCCGCGCTGTGCAGCGCTCGGGCAAACAGGCCGATATCGTGGTAACCAAGCGACATGCTCTCCCAAAGGAACATCTGGATCCGGACATGGATGCCGGTGACAACAATCGCCATGGCTGCGATCATGCCCAGGGCGATCGGCATACTCGATAGCCGTGGCTGCCAATTGCAGATGAAGCCGGCGCACCGAACTGATACGGCCATGATCCAAGCATAGAGGAGCCAGGGTGATTCTGTGCGTAGCAGGTACTGCGTGGCGACGATGAGAAACGCGATTAGGGAGAACCAGACCTCTTCGCGATGAATACGCTCCTCGCGCTCGCGAGGCCGGCCAATCATTCCGATGAGTGCAAATATTGCGCAGACGACGAAAGCGAGGCTCAGCCCTGCCCATTGCACGGTTTGCGTGTCGATGATCCGATGCCGAACCCAGTCATACTCGAAGCGCGAGAAGAAGACCAGCCCGATGATGAGGACGGCCAGATCAAGCGCCCAACGCAGCCTGCCATCTTTCCGAGCCAATGGGGATTCCATTCGGTTTCCGTGACGATGTGGCGGCCTGTTGGCTCTTGCTACAGGAGAACGCAATCAACAAACGGCTGAACATCGCGGCCATCGGTGCTGCCATCGAGGTTCACGTCGGCCCGATTCGTTCGACACAAGTCATCTGCAGGAAAAAGCAAGGCTTGAACAAACTCCATGATATCCGCGCTACCTAGGAATCCGTCGCCGTCTATGTCCCCGCAGAGTTCGGTATCAAATGTCAGATTATCGAATCCATCAGAAGCCGCGTACAAGCACGACGACAAGGAAAGCCCGCCAAGTTCGATAGACAGGATACGCTCGCAGTTTGAGAGTTCAACCGCCCGAAAGTCGGGGCCTTGATCGTAATCGCAGATCGCAATGCTCCCTTTTTGGCCGCAGACGCGGAGCTGTGGTTGTCGCTCTGAAGAGAAGCCATCGTTGTCGATGTTTGCACCCGCGCGAACGACCGGGACCGTAAAATCTATCCGAATGGGCGGTCGTACCCCACGGCCCCGCAAGGGGACGCACATCGTCCGTCCCTGTGGTCCCTTGTGTCCCTGGCCTTTGATCGCGCTTTTGTTAATCGCTTTACCTCCCCAACCACAGCAAACAGGTGTCTGGTTTCGGCGTCTGGTCTTCCCGGTTCCCTCTTGCGCTTCGCCTCGCGCGCACACTGATCAAGTCTTATTGCTGACCGACCGGAGTTCATCAAGCGGTGTTCCCGGTTGGCCGTCCGCCCCGAACGTGCGCCCTTTTTCTGGGCATTTCTGGGCAATTCAGGCAGAAAAAAATATGTCCACCGTTCTCACCCCCCAAACCGTCGAACCCCCGGATTCTCGCTCCTCCGTCCTGGAAAAAATTCCCGCCGACGCGCGGGCCAAAATCGACCGCGCCGTCGTCGAATTCAACCCCCTAAGTACAAAGATATCTACAAGAAATATCAGGTCGCGGGCCATGGTGTCAGCTTCGCCGCCTTTTACTCATATGCCCGCAGGCTTCGCCGCGCCGCCGCCGAACGCCGACTCAGCGAACTCATGAAGGAGGACGCTTCCGGCCTCGGCGATTTTTCCGAGCGCCTCCCCGCCTTCATCGCCCAGAAGATCGTCGAGCAATTGGCCTTCGATGACGAGGTCACACCCATGGCTCTGCAGCGGCTCGTCAATTGCTACCGCACGTCCCTCGAAACCGTCGCCCGGGGCCGGAAAATCGCCGCAGAGGCCGAGCGCGCCGCGATCGAGGAGCGCAAGCGACGCACACCGTCGGCCCCCTGGGGACGAAAGGAAGACGGCACGCCGTACAACCACATCGAATTCCTCGAGACGCTTCACGAGTCCGTCGCCGACATCTACGGCGTGAACATGAAGACCGGAGAAGAGGTCTTCCGCCCCACCCGAGAGAATCCCTTCCCGCCCGGGGAGAAGGACAACGCGAATGCCGACGGGCTGCGTGCGGAAGGAAAAGCGCTCCGCGATGCGCCGCCCGAGAATCACCCGCTCGCGAACGATTCGGAACTCGAAGCGCTGAAGCCGCCAAAACCTCAGCGGTAGAGTCAGAGGGACTCTTCCGACAGGGCCGCCCGTGTGATTTGAAGCGCGCGGTGGCCGCGTAGCTTGCCGAGGCGGCCGGCGAACTTGTTCTGTCCGCGGACGCGCAGCACGAAATCCCTGTTTACGAGCTTGTCGAGGCGGATGATGTCGCCGGGGGCGAGGCTGACGAGTTCCTCGACGGTGATCTTTGTCTGCCCCAAATAGGCACGAAGCTCGACCTCCGCGCGGCGCAGGCTCTGCGTGACGCGGCGCACCTGTTCGGTGGCGGCGGCCCCCTTGCCGTAGCTCAGCCAGCTCTGCGTCGCCAGCTTGCTGATGACCGGCTCGATGACGTTGAACGGCACGCAGACGCTCATCGTCCCCGCCCGCGCGCCGACCTTGATTTCGAAGCCGATGACGACGACCACTTCGTTCGGCGCGACGATCTGAACGAGGTGCGGGTTGCTTTCCGTCCCGGCGATATCAAACTTCACCTCGAAATACTCGGACCACGCTTCGGAGAGGTTGATCAATGCCCGGTCGATGATGCGGTTCACCAGCCGCTGCTCGATGAGGGTGAGCGGGCGCTGCGGGATGAAGATGTCGGAGTTGGTCCCGCCGAGCAGGCGATCGACGATCGGGAACACGATGAGCGGGCTGATCTCGAGGCAGAGTTGTCCGGTGAGCTGCGGGGCGGCGAGAAGATTAAAGCAGGTCGGGCTTGGCAATGAATGAATGAACTCGCTGTAGGTCAGCTGCTCGATGGTGGCCACGCGCGTCTCGACGATCGTGCGCAGGAACGCCGAGAGCGACGCGCCGAAGTTCCGCGCAAAGCCCTCGTGTATCGATTGCAGGGACCGCATCTGGTCCTTGCTGACGCGCTCCGGGCGCTTGAAGTCATAAACGACGACGTCGCGCGGCGCGGGCGGTTCCATCGCGCCGAGCATCCCCTCGTCGGCTCCCGGCCCCTCGCCCGAGGACACCGCGGCGAGCAGGGCATCGACTTCCGTTTGATCCAGGATTTCCGCCATATCCTCACATCGGCCGCTGGGGCCGGGCAATTCCTGCGCGATCCGCGCAACGGGTCCGGCTTCTTATCGGACAGGGCCGCAAGGGGGCTTAAGCTCCGCTCGTGTCGCGATGATCGGGCAAGAACCGCCGGACGGCGCGCGGGCGGCAGGGGCGCGAGAGGCTCCCGCCCGCGGAGCGGCAAGCGTCGGATCACGGGAATCATGAACCAGGCGGCGGGGTCCTTGAAATAATCTTGCGCGGCGGGACAAGTGCGTAATGAGGCCGCGGCGTGCATGCCCGAACGCACGCGCCCCGGCCCATCGGGCAAAGGAGATTCCGCCATGTTTCACGATTCAGGTGCACACGTCGTCAAAAAGCCCATGGGATTCCTGGCCGTCTCGGCCCTTGGGTTCTCCGCCGTCCTGGTGACGGCCCTTGTCTCGGTGACCGGCCTGGCGGTTTACGGAATCCGCGTCGTCGACAAGAAGACGGGAAACCTGATGGAACTCGTCCAGGAAACGGCGAAGACGCTGCCGGAGATTCGCGCCGCCCTGCCGCCGGCCCTGGCGGACGCCCTGGACGATGTACGGGTGCCCGAATACCGCGATTCACTCCTAGTATCCACCAAGCTGAGCGAAGGCACGGATCGCTGGGGCTACCACAAGGCGACCGTGGAAGTCGAAAACACGGGCGACCAGACCGTTTCGCTGCTTTCGATGCGGCTCGTCGGGCTCGACGGCGATGGCGATCCGTCGGCCGAGTACAACGTCTGGGCGGCCACGCCGCTTCAGATCGAGGATGAATGGCGCGGCCCATTGCTTCCTCGAGAGACCCGCCGGTTCGTCATCCGAGGCTTCCCCGAGAAGTCCGTGACCCAGGTCGTGCCAGAGATTACGGAGGTACGACTCTGGAATGCCGCCAAGACCGAAGGCGCCGAGTCGAAGAGCTAAGACTATTTTGACAAAAGACTTATGTTGTATCGCATGGCGTGCCGTCGGCGGACGGCAGCCTTGCCGGGCGGCGGGTTAGTGCGATCCGCTGCTTGACGGCCCGCGGGGCCGGGACTAGCCTTGAAACCGTGAGGGCTCCGCCACCCGTAAGGAGGGTGGCAGGAGCCCGTTTGGTTTCTGATGTGCGATTTTCCGCCCGCCTGGAGAGCTATGTCCGACAGGGCCCGATCGGGATATGTCCGGCCAGGGATTTCTAGAATCGAGGTTCTGGTCGGAGGAATCGTCCTCGCGGTCGCCGGCGTGCTCGTGCTCCCGACGCTGGGCTCGGGCCGCGTCGCCGAGCGGCGGGCGGCGTGCCTGGTGAACCTGGGGGAGATCGGCAAGGCGCTTGCCGCCTACCTGAACGACAGCGGACAGGTCTGGCCGTATGTCTCGAAGCTGCGCTCGGTGCAACTGCACCAGCCGCCGTGGCCGACGCTTCCCGAGGTGCTCGAAAAGTACGTCGCGGGCCGGAAGGATGTCTTCGCCTGTCCGGCCGATCGGCGCGAGCTGGCCGACGACAGCCCGCTTCGGAAGGAGCATGGGAAGCGGACGACGTGGTGGCAGACCGAAGGCACCAGCTACGAATGGATGATGGGCGAGGGCTACGGGGGGCGGAAGGTCGGCGAGGAAACGCTGGTCAAGGCCAAGGGCTTCGGCATGGGCCGTGCCGACATGCCGCTCGTGGCGGAGTTCGGGGCCTTTCACGAGGGCGACGGCGGAGGCTCGTTCAACACGCTGAACGCCGATCTCAAACCGCGCACGGCGAAGGACAATGTTCGCCGGTAGGGGGCCAAGCCGGGGCGCGGCCTAAGACAAGGCAATCGGGATATCGCGGCACGAATGGAGAAAGTGCGAATGACGGCTGGTGAAGTCAAGCAGACAGTAAAGAGCCATCGCCCGGCGGCGGTGGTCGGCGGCGTGGTCGGGCTGATCCTGATCGTCGCCTGGTTCGGATATGACATAGCCATGACACCGGCCCGGCCGGAGATCGCCCGGGGGAATCCCGCGGAGGTCGTGGCCTACATCGCCGACGCGCGCGGGCTGGCCAAGCTGAGCCAGATCGAGCAGGAGCAGTTCCTGAACCAGTGGAAGGACTACCTGCTCCAGCCGGGGCACGACGAGGAGCTTCGCCAATGTCTTGAGACTCTGCCCGACGCGGAACGCAAGACCTTCGCCGAGGCAATCTTCCGGCAGGCGAAGCGGGCGTTCGTCGACGACGCGAAACGCTATGCCCAGCAGACGACGCCGGAGGAGAAAAACAAGTTCATCCGCGACAAGCTGGATCAGTACGCCTCGCAGGCGGAGTTCACCAAGCGCGTGGCCTCCGGCTTCAAGGGCAACGCCCCGAAGAGCCAGGATGAGCTGCAAAAGTGGATCATCGAGAACACGACGGCCGAAGAGCGGGCCGTGGGCGAACCGTACGTCGAGGCGCTGAAGCGCGTCCGCGAGATGGTCAAGAAAGAGCAGCGCGGCGCGCAGGCTGTAACCGCCAGTACGTCTGGGGCCTGATCGCGCACTGCCGCCCGTGCGTGGTGGGCAATGCCCACTCTACGAGTTACCGGAGCGGGGCTTTGCCAAAGATGCGGCGGATCATGGCGATCTGTCCGGCGTGGAAGGTCTCGTGCAGCGCGGTCATGGCAATCGCGCCGGCCTTGTCCTTGAACATCGGGTGCGGATCGGCGCCGGCCTGCCTGTCCAGCTCGGTGTCGGGCATGTTCGAAACGCGCCGGATCACATCGTTGTGCACATCGTCAAAGAGTGAACGAATCTCCCGGATGGGCGGGTATTTCGACCTGTCGGCGACGGGCGTGGAGCCTCGCGCGAATGTCGTGCGGATGGCATCCGGCGCGACGTCGGTATAGGCCATTTCGAAGCAGCGCACGTGCACGAGGACAATCTGCGACGCGGCCAGGTGCCCGACCTGCCATGCCACATGTCCGACACCGGGGGCGGGCATCTCGAACCACCTCGACTCCTCGATGTCGGCAAGGAGGTTCCGGGTCCAGTTGCGGGCGATTTGGAGGCGGTCGATGAGGAGTTCGAGTCGCGTCACGGTGTGCCTCGGAAACAAATAGCGGCGGTCGGACTTGAACCGACGACCCAGGGCTTATGAATCCCTTGCTCTGCCAACTGAGCTACGCCGCTGACGGATGCAGGTGAACTCCGCATCCCTGTTTGTAGGGGAAGACTCCCGCGGGTTCAAGCAGACCGCGCTTCCGCTATCGTCGGGTTTGACGTGCGGGCCCGTCCGGTGCGGTTTCGTTGCCTGAACAGGCCTGCGCCAGCGCAGGTTATTCCAAGGTGTGATCGGTAAGTGCCTTAAAGTATTGCATACGCGATGTTTATGGATGATCAGACGCCGAGGGGGAATTGGCAAATAACTCATTGAATGAGTACCGTTTCGGTACTATATTACCTTGGCTTATGAATCGCGCCTGCTGCGGTTGAAGCCGGGAGCACGCATGTTCGCCCTCACGAAAAAGACCGACTACGCGATCATCGCCCTGGCGGACATGGCCCGGCGGCCGGGACAGGTGGTCAATGCCCGTGAGATCGCCCGGCGGTTTCACGTGCCTCAGGCGCTGCTTATCAAGGTGCTGAAGGTACTGGTGCAGGGCGAGCTGATCCGCTCGATGCGCGGAGTGAAGGGTGGCTATACGCTGGCACTTCCGGCCGACCGGATCACGCTGCGTTCGATCATCCAGACGATCGAGGGGCCGATCCGTTTCGTGCAGTGCGCGACGGATCATGAACACGCGGAGGGAACGTGCGACCTGGTGACGAGTTGCCCGGTGTCGCGTCCGATCCGCAAGGTGCATGACAGACTGAAGGATTTCCTGAGCCAAGTGACCCTGGCCGACATTGCGTACGACCGCGAGTATTGCGAGCAGAACGTGGAAGTATCGGTCGAAGGCAACACGGTCCGGTTGGAGCCAACGAGATGAAGCTGCCTATCTACATGGATTACAACGCGACGACGCCGGTCGATCCGCGCGTGCTGGAGGCGATGATGCCGTACTTCACGCAGGATTTCGGAAACGCCGCGAGCCGCAACCACGAATTCGGCTGGACGGCCGAGGACGCGGTCGAGAAGGCGCGCGAACAGGTCGGCGCGGCCATCGGCGCGTCGTCCAAGGAGATCATCTGGACGAGCGGCGCGACCGAGTCGAACAACATCGCCATCAAGGGCGTGGCCAACATGTACCGCGAAAAGGGCAATCACATCATTACGGATGTGATCGAGCACAAGGCGGTCATCGACCCGGCCAAGTACCTCGAGCAGAACGGCTTCCGCGTGACGTTCCTGCCGGTCGACAAGCACGGCATGGTCCACCCCGAGCAGGTGCGCGAGGCCATGACCGATGAGACGATTCTCGTTTCCATCATGCACGGAAACAACGAGGTCGGCACGATCAACCCGATCGGCGAGATCGGCAAGCTGTGCAAGGAAAAAGACGTGATCTTCCACGTCGACGCGTGCCAGACCTTCGCCAAGCAGCCGATCGACGTTGAGACCATGGGCATCGACCTGCTCTCGTGCTCCGGCCACAAGATTTATGGTCCCAAGGGCGTCGGCGCGCTGTACGTGCGGCGCAAGCGCCCGCGTGTGCGGTGCGAGCCGGTCATTCACGGCGGCGGGCACGAGCGCGGCATGCGCAGCGGCACGCTGAACGTGCCCGGCATCGTCGGCATGGGCAAGGCGGCCGAACTGTGTGTTCAGAGCCAGGCCGAGGAGATCGCCCGGGTCACTCGGCTTCGTGATCGTCTGAAGGACGGGCTGTTCAACCGCCTGCCGGAGATTTACCTGAACGGGCACCCGACCGAGCGGATACCGAACAATCTGAATGTGAGCTTCCTGTACGTCGAGGGCGAGTCGCTGATGATGGGATTCAGCGATATCGCGGTGTCGAGCGGCTCGGCGTGCACGAGCGCGTCGCTGGAGCCGAGCTACGTGCTGAAGGCCCTGGGACTGGGGGACGACCTGGCCCACAGCTCGATCCGGTTTTCGATCGGTCGGTTTACGACGCAGGAGGAGATCGACTACGCCGTCGAGCGGGTGTGCGCCGCGGTGGAGAAGCTTCGCGAGATGAGCCCGCTGTATGAGATGGCCCAGGAGGGCATCGATCTGAGCAAGGTGCAGTGGGCGGCGCATTGATGGATCGCCGGATTGCACAGGTTTGGCGTGCAGCGGCGGCGCAGGCTTTAAGCGCCGCAAGAACACTGACCTCCGAGAACGTGAGAGGAATGTGCAACCGGCTTTACTACGCGATGTTTTCGCATGCACACGCGTTATTGATTGAGGCGGGTAAGTCGCCGCGCGAACACCGAGGAACATGGAGTCACACGAAGCTCCCGGGATTCGTGGATCCTCATCTGAGGAGTTACATGAGAGCCTCAAAGGCGAGAGAGTATCGTGCATTGTTATTGCGAGCGCGGCAGTTCAGGGAGTATGCTGATTATCATCCCGGCCTCTTCATCGAGAGCATTGCGGCGATCAAGCTCTTCGATGACGTGGAATCGACGCTTGGAAACTACTTATGAACCAGGAAAGAGACATGCTCGTGGAGCCCGAGAGGCTTAAGAACTTGGTTCAGTCCGAGCTCGATCTCCGCCAGGCCGATGGTGCGTTTCTGGTTGAAGAGGTTCGATTCGATGATGGTGTATGGATGATTCGCGTCGTGCCGAAGAATGGCGATCCTGGCGCCGCTAAGTCTGCCGAAGTGCTTTCCGCGGTGGAAGAGGAATTGCTCGACGCCCAAGGCATCAATACACATATTGTCAGATCTGGTTTTTGTGCAAAGCCTTGAATAGGAGTGCCGCCCAATGGCTTACAGTTCAAAGGTCGTAGATCATTACGAGCACCCGCGAAACGTCGGGTCGCTGGACAAGAACGACGTCAACGTCGGCACCGGCATCGTCGGGGCGCCGGAGTGCGGCGACGTGATGAAGCTGCAGATCAAGTGCGACGCCGCCGGCCGCATCGTCGACGCCAAGTTCAAAACCTTCGGTTGCGGCTCGGCCATCGCCTCCAGCTCGCTGGCGACGGAATGGGTCAAGGGCAAGACCGTCGACGAAGCCCTCCAGATCAAGAACACCGAGATCGTGAAGGAGCTGTCGCTGCCCCCGGTCAAGATCCATTGCAGCGTGCTCGCCGAAGACGCGATCCGCGCGGCCATTGAGGATTACAGGAGCAAGCAGAGCCGCCTTGCCGGCGCAGAGACGGCGGCGGCCGGCTCGCGGTAGAATGGAATTTCGTGACGCAAGGCAGGTTCGCGCCGAACGGTGTTCGGCCCTATTTTGTGGAGAGACGGTCAGCCATGGTAACCCTTACCGAACGAGCGGCGGCGGAAGTCAAGACGATCATCCAGCAGCAGAGCCTCGACCCGGAGAAGACGTTTTTGCGCGTCGGCGTCAAGGGCGGCGGATGCAGCGGCTTCTCCTATACGCTGGATCTGACGGAACACACCAGTGAGAGCGATGAGCAGTGGGACGTCAACGGCGTCAAGGTCGTGTGCGATCCCAAGAGCCATATTTATCTGCAGGGCGTCTCGGTCGATTTCAAGGACGAAGTCATGGGACGCGGCTTCGTGTTCAACAATCCGAATGCGACGCACACCTGCGGCTGCGGCAGCAGCTTCAGCGCCTAGGCCAGCGACGCGGAGAGAGGATGTTCGCCGCGCGGTTTTATGGCTCGAGCGGCGAGAGCGGCCCGCCGGGAGGCGCCGATTGTGCGGCGAGCCCTCGGCGGGCCGGATTCTTGATGGCAGAGGACCTTCGTGCACATGACCGACGTCGCCCTCACCGCCATGCCCGCCAAGTGCAACACATGCGAGATGCTCGCGCAGGCGCCGCTGGTCTGCGTCGATTGCCACCAGCTTCTCGCCCATGTCCAGGGCGCCGACTATTTCGAGCTCTTCGGCCTGCCGCGCCGGTTTGACATAGACGCCTCCGAACTTAGCCGGAAGTACCTCGCCATCAGCCGAAACATCCATCCGGACAAGTTCGCGTCGGCCGGCAACGAGATGCAGTCGTTCGCGCTGCGGGCATCCGCGGCGATCAACAAGGCCTTCAGCGTCCTTGCCGACGCGCATCAGCGGGCCGAGTACCTGCTGGAGCGGTCCGGAGGGAAGTCCGCGGCCGAGGACAAACGCGTGCCGCAGGACCTGCTTGCACGGGTGATGATGTTCCGCGAAGAGATCGAGGAGGCGAAGGCCTCCGGCGACCGCGCGGCGCTCGACGCCATGCGCGGCGACGTGTCCGCGCAGAAGCGCCGATTGCACGAAGTGATCGCAGAGCTGTGTGCGCGGATCGACGGCGGCGAAGCGTCTGTGAAGGACGAGCTGCGAATGCAGCTGAACGCGGTGAAATACCTGGACAACCTGCTCGCGCAATTGTGAAACCGGCCTGCGGCCCGGCGCCGCTGGCAAAGAACATGAGCGAAAACGACGTCATTCTCGGGATCGACCTCGGCACCACGTTCAGTCTCGTGGCCTACGCCGATGAGGCCGGTCCGCGCGTCATCCGCGACGACAGCGGCGACGGCCGCGTGCCCTCGGTGCTTTCGTTCGCGCCGGACGGCCGCGTGACTATCGGCTGGGAGGCCCGCCGACATGCCGTCGAGAATCCTGAGCACACGGTGTACTCGGTGAAGCGCCTCATGGGCCTGGGAATCGCCGACCTTCAAAAAGAAATGCCGTTCCTCGCCTTTCGCGTGGTGCCCGGCCAGCGCGACACGGTCAAGATTGACATCAACGGCGAGCTGCTCACGCCGCAGGAGATTTCGGCGCTGATCCTGCGCGAGCTCAGGAATCGGGCGGAGCGGCATTTCGGCCGGCAGATGAACAAGGCAGTCATTACGGTGCCTGCTTATTTCGATGATTCGCAGCGCCAGGCGACGCGCGACGCCGGCGTCCTGGCGGGGCTCGAGGTGGTGCGCATCGTCAACGAACCGACCGCCGCCGCGCTGGCCTACGGCATCGGCATCCGCCGGCCTGCCGCGGGCAAGGGCGCGCCGATGAGCCTGCCGGTGGGGGACAAGTCCAAATGCACCGGCGGCGCGCCGGCGGCATCGCCCGGAGCGGCCGACGGCGAAGTCATCGCCGTGTACGACCTGGGCGGCGGCACGTTTGATGTCAGCCTGCTGCGCCTCACCGGCGACTTGTTCGAGGTCCTCTCGACGCACGGCGACACGCACTTGGGTGGTGACGATTTTGACCGGTGCATCATCTCGATGGTCCGGCGTGAGGTGTCGCAGCAGTTCGGATTCAACATCGATTCGCCCGCCACGCGGCAGGCGCTCCGCACCTTCTCGGAAGAGGTGAAGATTCGCCTCGGCGAGCAGGACCGGGCGACCATTGAGCTCGACCTGGGAGAGGGCCGCCGTTATGCCCGGACGATTTCGCGCGGCGAGTTCGAGGCGATGATCGGCGGCCTGGTCGATCGCACGATCGCCAGTTGCCGCCAGGCCCTGGCCGACGCGAAGCTCCCCCCCGAGGCAGTGGCGCAGGTGGTCCTTGTCGGCGGATCGAGCCGCGTTCCGCTCGTGCGGCGCCGGGTCGAGGCGTTCTTCGGGCGAAAACCCTACATGGCGCTTAACCCCGACGAAGTCGTGGCCCTGGGCGCGGCCGTGCAGGGCCAGATCCTCTCCGGCCGGCGCACTGACGCGCTCCTGCTTGATGTCACTCCGCTGTCCCTGGGTATCGAGACCCTGGGCGGGGCGATGGGAAAGCTCATCCTGCGCAACACGCGCATCCCGTGCCAGGCGTCCGAGATGTTCACGACCTTTGTCGACGGCCAGACCAGCGTGAAAATCAACGTTCTCCAGGGCGAGCGCGAGCTGGCCGCCGATTGCCGAAGCCTCGCCACCTTTGATCTCCGCGGCATTCCGCCAATGCCCGCCGGCATTCCGAAGATCGAGGTGCAGTTCCTGATCGACGCCAACGGCATTCTGAACGTCTCGGCCCGCGAACTTCGTTCCGGCGTCGAAACGTCGATCCAGGTCATTCCTTCGCACGGGCTCACCCGCGACGAGGTGAAGCGCATCGAGGAAGAGTCGATCCGCTTCGCCCGGCAGGATATGACCGCGCACCGGCTGATCGACCTGCGCAACCAGGTCGAGTTTGACACACACAAGACCGAGCAGGCGCTGGCGCTGCACGGCCACAGGCTGAGCCCGGAACAGCGGACGGCCCTTGAAGAGGGCATTCGCGTCCTGCGCGATCTTGTGAAGAAGACGGACGACGCGGACAAGCTGCACCGCGCCCTGGATGAATTCGGGAAGGCGACGCTGGACCTCGCGAATCTCGCCATCACCGAGGCGCTTCGCGGCGAGGGTGGCGGACGAACGGGCAAGGAAAAAGTCAGGACCTAGATCGGAGCTGTGAAATGGGCGGTCAGAACCCCTATATCAAGGATCAGGAAGCCAGGGTGAAACAAAAGTACACCCTGACCATCATCGACGAGAAGGGCGCAGAACACGTGCTCGAGATCGACCCGGCGAAGGTGCCCTACGAGGACCACGGTCTGCCGGGCAGCATCCTCGACATCTGCATGGGTCACGGCATCGAACTCGACCACGCCTGCGGCGGCGTCTGTGCGTGCAGCACCTGTCACGTTCACGTGCTCGAGGGTCTCGACGCCTGCAACGAAACGACCGAGGAGGAAGACGACGAGCTGGAGGAGGCCTACGACCTCAAGCCCAACAGTCGGCTCGGATGCCAGTGCGTGCCCGATGGCACCAAGAACGTCAGAATTCGCATCCCGAGCTGGAACCGCAACCTGGCCCGCGAACCGCACGGCGCGGACTCCATGACCACGAAAAAGGACGCGTAGCGGGGGAGGCGGCGGAGGGACATCATGCCGAGAAAACTCACGTGGCTGGACTCCGAGGACATCGGCATCCTGCTCCACGAGAAAATGCCCGACAAGGATCCGCTCACGGTGCGGTTTACGGATCTGCGCGAATGGGTCATCGGTCTGCCCGACTTCGGCGACGACCCGCACGCCTCGAACGAGGCCAAGCTCGAAGCGATCCAGATGGCCTGGCTCGACGAATACCGCGAGGCCGCGGACGAGTAATCCGCGCGCGATCGCCGGGCGGTTTGGCGCGTTTTTTTCCCGCGATCATCGCATCCGCTGGGGCAGCACGGGCCTCTGGTCCGTGCGGCACATCGCTCTTCGCGTTTGCCCGCAGGAGACGCCCGGCTAAAGAATGCCCTAGTTGGGCTGAACGGCTTCGCCGGGTTTGACGAAATCCATCGCCCGGATGCGCTGGCCGGTGGTCGAGGCAGCCTGGTCGCTGGCCAGCCAAAGAAACGCCTGCGTCCATTCTTCCGGCGAGCGGCCCAGGTGCGCGAGCTGTTGCGGCGGGCCGATGTCAATTGTGTTCACCCGGATGCCGGAGTTCCTGTATTCCGTCGCGAGCAGCCGGGTCAGGCCGTCCAGCGCCTGCGAGGCAACGAAGTACGCGCCCCATTCCGGCTTGCCGGGGCCGACCGAACTCGTCACGTTGATGATTGTCCCCTCGCCCTGGCGCGTCATCCACGGAAGCACTTCGCGGCAGATCAGGTAGGTCCCGGTCACATTGGTGGAAAGCACATTTCGCCACGGGTCGACCGGGTAGTCCACCAGGGCCATCTTCGGCCCCACGACGGTGGCGGCGTTTATGACAACATCGATGGACCCGAACCGGCGGACGACGCGGTGAACCGTTCGGACGACGTCCTCTTCGTAGCGCAGATCGCAGGGAAGGGCCATTACCGAAGCGCCCCGGTCCAGAAGGGGACGCTCCATCGCATCGACCTCGCTGACGCGCCGCACACACAGGGCCAGGCGCGCGCCGGCGTCGGCGAAAGTCTCCACGAGGCGGCGGCCGATCGGGCTGGTGGCCCCGGTGAGCAGAACAACTTTGTCTTTCATGTGCACGCGAGAGATCCTCACTCAGGTACGTCGGTGAGCAAGGCGGCAGGTCCTTATGATATCGACCGGCCGGGCACGAACCAAGCGGCGTAAATCGCCGTGACGGATTTCTGTCATCGCTTATACTTGCGCCGGCGGGGGAGAAAGGCGGGGATCATGGCGGAGGCCCGGCTTGCGGAGTGCTCGACGACGGCACTGGTCGTCATCGATGTCCAGGAAAAAATGGTTCCCGCCATCACCACGCGGCCTCCGGATCAGATTCTCGGGTCCATCGAGCGCCTGATCGGGGCGGCCCGAATTCTCGACATTCCGGTTATTTACACGGAGCAGAACCCCCGCGGCCTGGGGCCGACCGACGCCCGGCTGAGGCCCGCGCTGGACGGCGCCGAGGGCCCGCTCGTGAAATCGACGTGCAGTTGCTGGCGCGATGAGGGATTTCGCAACGCCCTCAAGCGCACCGAGCGCGAGCACGTGATCCTCTGCGGCCTCGAATGCCACGTGTGCGTGGCCCAGACGGCGCTCGATCTGCTCCGCGTGGACTATCTGCCCTTCGTGCCGGTCGACGCCGTCGGCTCTCGAACGTCGATGGACATGGAGGCCGCGCTGGAGCGGCTGCGCCGCGCGGGCGTACAGGTCTCGACGACCGAAGCGCTGATCTTCGAGCTTGTCGAGCGCTGCGACCACCCGAAGTTCAGGGAAGTCCTGCGCATCATCAAGTAGGCACGATGTACCCTGGGGGGCGACGCCCTGCGGCGGAGAGAGTCACCACAATGGCACCAACCCGGCGGCACGACGAGGACGACGACGAAATCGACCTGCCGCAGGAGATCGACCTGGCCAATGACGACTCGGGCGACGAAGCCGATATGGTCTGTCCGGCCTGCGGAAGGGCGGTCTGGCCGGGGACGGAAAAATGTCCCCATTGCGGCGACTGGATCCGGCCGACCTATGCCCGCCACTGGCGCTGGAAGCACACGGTCTTCCTCGTCGCGGTGGCGCTTATGCTTCTGGCGATGATTCGCTTTGCCCTTTAAAGCGGTTTTCCCTTTGCTGTGGCGTTGCCTCATGAGGGTGTCGCATGACGCCTTCGGCCTGCTGCGCGCGGTGGACAAGGGGCGTAGCGATGAATGAGACAGTGACGAGGTCCGGGTTAATCCGGACGAGAGGGCGCGCCGCCGATGGGAATCTCAAAGGAGCCCGAAAGGGAATCCGCCTCCTCGATGCGTGTCTGACAGTCGAGGCAGCGCTGGGCGAGGGGCACGGCGGCCAGGCGCTCGGCACAGATCGCCAAGCCGCAGTCGGCGCAGAACCGGAGCGTGCCCGCGGCGTGTGCAATGGCATCGGTTAACTGCGGCGACTCGCGTGTCGGAAGCATCGAAGGCCCTCTGAAGGAACACGAGCGTTCGCGTGATCGCACGCCGGCAAGGCCGGCCACCGGTAAGACTCCATGCCGCATGCACGAAGGGTCGCCGAAAGGCGCACGAATCGATACGCCGCCGAGGGAGACAGCGCCGCAACACGACCCCGCATTTTCCGGCGCCGGCGGGTCGGCATAGCATCGCCAGGGCAGACAAGCCCGCGCGCAGAATCGTCGCCTCCGTTCGTCGCGCACGCAAGGAAAATCCGACAAATCCTGCAACGCCTCGCTGCCGACAACTCACAGGGAGCCGCGAAAGCACGCCCCCCGGCGGCCCGGTCACCTCGTCTTGCGAATCACCCCGATGAGCACGCCCTGTACATGCACGTCGGTCGCGTAGATCGGTTCGTACTTCGGATTCGCCGGCTGGAGGCGGATGCGGCTCTTCTCGCGATAGAACCGTTTGAGCGTCGCCTCGCCGTTTTCCAGCAGGGCCACTACGGTCTCGCCGTTTATCGGCGTCGTCCGCTGCTCGATGACCACGAGATCGCCGTCGGCGATGTGGTCGTCGATCATGCTGTCGCCCTTCACTTCGAGGACGTAGGTCCCGTGCCGCGAGGTGAATACCTGTTCGAGGTCGATGGTTTCGGGCTCCTCGATCGCCTCGATGGGCGAACCGGCGGCGATCCGACCGACCAGCTTCAGGCAACTGGGCCGGTCGTCCGGAAGCTCAAGGTGCTCAGCCAGCTGCAAAGAGCGAGCCTTGTGCCGGTCCTTCGTGAGCAACCCCCGCTCTTCGAGGATGGTGAGGTGCTCGAAGACCGTGACCTTTGAGATGTCGAACTCGGCGGCGATCTCGTCGTAGGTCGGGGAATAGCCATTTTTGTGGCAATAGTCCCGGATGAAGGTCAGGATCTCGGCCTGGCGAGGCGTCGCGGGACGCGTCGTCCGGGACTTCGCTCGCGACGGGCTCGATCTCCCGGCGCGGACGGTACGACTCTTTCGGCGATTGACGGGCATGCGCAAACTCCTCACCACAGGCGGCGGTTGCCTTCGCGCCGGCCTGTGAAAACGCTGTCGCCGTCGGCCAGCCGCGCCCGGAAAGCCCCTCGGGACCCAGAACCACGGGCGGCAACTCCATCGCATCAAGGCGATCCCGAGCCAAAGCCTCGCGCTTGTCGGGATCGTGCCCGACGGCGGGGGCGGTGTTCCCCGCCGCCGAGCGATACCCGGTCAGCAGCGATGCCACGGCGGCGCGCATCGCGCCGAGGAGACCCTGTGGCGACGACTCCGATGACGGGCTCCAGGCGGTCTGGTACTCACCGCCCGGGCCAAAGCAACACAGCGGCAACTCCCGAGCCTGTTCACTCACGCCACGGCCTCCAGAAGAATAACCTAACATCGTCCGAACGTCAAGCCGAACGGGAGGCGAATTTGGAAAATTTTAGGGAGACGTTCGGGAGCGGTCTGAGGGTTCACGGCAAATCGCGGCGTCCGTGGGGCGGAATGGACTGGAAGGCAAAGTCTATGGACGGCGACATCGGGTCGCGCGGCGATCTGCCCCGCGAAGGGTGCCGCCGGATTCAGCTCAATCGCGAAAGCTCCGCGACGATCGCGGCAATCTTCGCGCCGGCCCTCCTCCGCGCCGCGGTCAGGTCTGTTCCGGACTCTTTCACGAGTAAGTAGAACTTGATCTTTGGTTCGGTCCCGCTCGGCCGCGCGATGACCTTTGTCCCGTCCGAGAGCGTGAGCACGATCACGTCGCTCTTCGGGAGATCGTAACGGCCGGTCACGCAGCCCGTGCCTGTCGCGCGGATCTCTCCGGTCATCAGGTCTCCGCAGCTCCGCACCGGCACGCCGCCCATCTCGCGCGGCGGGCTCTTTCGCAGCGCCGCCATCATCGCCTGTATCCGCGCTGCGCCGTCCGCCCCCGGCATGGTGATGCTCTTTGCGCCCTCTTCGTGGTAGCCGTACTTCTGGAACAGGTCGTCAAGAAAGGTGAGAAGCGTGCCGCCCTGGGCCGCGGCGAAGGCGGCGGCCTCGGCGATCATCGCCGCGGAGGTCACCGCGTCCTTGTCGCGCACAAACGTACACGGCATGTATCCGTAGCTTTCCTCCGCGCCGAAGATGTATTGCCGCGACGGGTGCTCCGACGTTCCCGAAAGCTCGTACTGCCGAACCCGGTCCGCGATCCACTTGAACCCCGTCAGCACCTCGATCACCTCGGCTCCGTACGACCGGGCGATGTCCTTCATCAGGTCGCTGCTGACAATGGTCGTCAGCATCACGGCGTGGCGGGGCATCCGCCCGGTTCGTTTGAGCTGCTCGCAGATGTAACAGGTGAGAATCGCGGCGGTCTGGTTGCCGGTCAGGAGGCGAAACTCACCCGACGCGTCGCGGACGGCGATTCCGACGCGGTCGGCGTCCGGGTCGCTGGCGATCACAAGCTCGGCGGATTCGCTTCGGGCCAGGTCGATTCCGAGCTTCAGGGCCGCGCCTTCCTCGGGATTTGGCGATTTGACGGTCGGAAAATCGCCGTCGGGGATCGACTGCGCCGGCTCCTCCAGGACGTGCTCGAAGCCGCGCCGGCGCAGGGCCTGGGGAATCAGCGTGCCGCCGGTGCCGTGCAGGGGTGTGAACACGATCTTCATCCGGCGGCCCTGTTCGCGGCAGACCTGCGGGGCCAGCACCGAGGCGTCCACGAGTGCCAGGAATGCGTCATCGACTTCGCGCGGAATCGTGCGGATCAGTCCGGCGGCACGTGCGTCGGCCTCCGGCATCTGCCGGATGGCGGCGTAGTCGGACACGGCGCGGACCTCGCCGATGATCTCCTCGTCATGGGGCGGGACGACCTGCGCGCCGTCGGACCAGTACGCCTTGAGTCCGTTGTACTCGGGCGGGTTGTGGCTTGCGGTGATCATCACGCCCGCCGTGCAGCGCAGGTGCCGGACGGCGAACGACAGCAGGGGCGTGGGGCGAAGGGCTTCGAAGAGATGCGCTGTGATGCCGTTTCGGGCCATCACGCAGGCGACGCGCCGCGCGAAATCGACGCTCATGCGCCGGCTGTCGAAGGCGATGGCGATGCCCGCTTTCTTCGCGGTTTCGCCCTGCCGGGCGATGTAGTTTGCCAGCCCCTGCGCGGCCGCGCCGACGGTGTAGGCGTTCATCCGGTTCGGCCCGGCGCCGATGATGCCGCGAATTCCGCCTGTCCCGAACTCAAGATCGCGATAGAAGCGGTCGGTCAATTCGCGCTCGTCGTTTTGGTTTATCAACGCGCGGATCTCTTCCTTGTCGGCCGGCAGAATGGCCGGGTCGTTGAGCCAGCGGTTGACGCGGTCGGTAATAATTGGATCCATTGAGATATTCGTCGGGCTTGGGCGGACCTGGCCGCCGGTCTCGTCGGGTTCGTTGCGCCGGCGGATTCTCGCACGGTACAGCGGCCTCGACAAGCGAGGGGTTGCCGCCCGACGGCGGGACATTAGAATGTTTCCCCGCACCGGGCGTTTAGCTCAGTTGGTTAGAGCGCACGGATCACACCCGTGAGGTCGCAGGTTCGAGTCCTGCAACGCCCATTTCCCCTGGTCCAACCGGTCGCGACGATAGTACGCCCGCCACGGCCGTGCGGTGTCGCGCGCCTGCCTGCGGACGGAACGGTACAACCGTTGCACGGTGCGCGCCGCCCGGTGGTATCATTCACCGGCGGGGCGGCATCGAGGGTTTTCCATCCATGTGCGGGCGATACACGCTTCTGGCCGAGCCGCAGGAACTGGCCGCCGAGTTCGAGGTGATCGATCCGGCCGGATTCGCGCCGCGTTACAACATCGCCCCGACGCAGGACGTGCCGATTGTCCGGCTGGTCGGCGTTGCCGCGCCGTCGAGCATGGCCGTCGTCCGCCTTGCGGAGCCGGGCGGCGCGTCGTCTGGCGCGCCCGCGCGGCGGCTGGACATTCTCCGCTGGGGGCTGATCCCGCACTGGGCAAAGGACGCGAAATTCGGCTACCGCACGATCAACGCCCGCGCCGAGACGGTCGCCACGCAGCCTGCTTTTCGCGACGCGTTTCGCAAGCGCCGCTGCATCGTGCCGGCCAATGGGTTCTTCGAATGGCAGAAGCTCGAGCAGGGCGGCAAGGAAGTGAAACAGCCGCATTACATCCATCGCCGCGACGGCCGGCCGATGGGAATTGCCGGGCTCTGGGATCGCTGGGTGGGGCCCGACGGCGAGGCCATCGAGTCCTTCACCATCATCACCACCGAGGCGAATGCGTTGATACGGCCGCTGCACAATCGCATGCCGGTAATCCTGCGCCACGAGGACTACGCCGCGTGGCTCGATCCTGCCACGAAGCCTGACCGGCTCACGTCTCTGCTTGTTCCCTGTCCGGCCGAGCAGCTGGCGGTCCGTCCGGTGAGCCGCCAGGTCAACAGCCCGCGCAACGACGGCCCGGCGTGCATCGCGGCGCTTTCCTAACTCTTTTGGGCGCAGGCGTCTGCCGGCGGCGCGGAAGGTCCGCCGTTTTTGCCCTTGCCACGGCCGCGGCCATACCCTAACATAAACCAAACAAGCGAGGGAGCCGAAGCAATGAACGCCGGCAGGCATGTCGATCTGCGCGATCTGGCCGAGCGCATCCGATCCATCGAAAAGCGCCACGGCGCGCCCGCCGAGGACCGGTGCATCGATCCGCCCGCGCGGGAGATGATCTCGACCGGCTGGGCGGAGATTGACGCCGCGCTGGGCGGCGGTCTGCCGGCGGGGGGGCTGCACGAGTTCTTCGGCGTCGAGGAGGCCGGGCCCCGCGAAGCGGCCGCGCCGCCGGCCCGCGGATCGCTTCCGCTCTGGACGCCGCCGCTCTGTTTCCTGATTCACCTCGCCTGGCAGGCCCTCGACCGCGATGCGGCCTGTCCCTGGGTGGTGTGGATCGGCGCGCGCTGTCATCCGTATCCGCGCGCCCTCGTCCGCGGGCGCCCGCCGGATCGCCGGCTGCTGGAGCGTTCCCTCTTCGTCGCGCCGCGCGACGCGGCCGAGCGGCTTTGGGCCATCGATCTGGCACTTCGTTCCGCCGCCGTCGCCGCCGTCGTCGCCGACGGCGGCGCGCTGGATCGCGCCGCGACCCAGCGGGTGCAGCTTCTGGCGAAAAACCGTTCGAAAGTCGTGTTCGCCGCCCGGCCGCCGTGGGAGCGGACCCGGCTGTCGGCCGCCCAGACGCGGTGGCACGTCCGTGCGGCCCCGCCGCGCATCGGAAAGAAGGCGGGCGGCGTCGCCCCGGGATGGAGCGTTGAACTCCTGCGCTGCAAGGGAGTGCGGCCCGCGCAAGACCACCGAGCGTGGCTCCTGGAGCAGAGTCGTGACGAGGGCCTTATCCATCTATCTGCCCGACTGGCCGATCTGGCTGGCGCGCCGGCGGCACGGGAGCCGCGCGCCCCGGATCGTCTCTCGCGCCGACT